>NZ_JBHVTN010000002.1:171808-631076 GCF_042884655.1 Pseudarthrobacter sp. NPDC058119 | reverse complement strand
GCTTCTTCCCTACTGAAAGAGGTTTACAACCCGAAGGCCGTCATCCCTCACGCGGCGTCGCTGCATCAGGCTTGCGCCCATTGTGCAATATTCCCCACTGCTGCCTCCCGTAGGAGTCTGGGCCGTGTCTCAGTCCCAGTGTGGCCGGTCACCCTCTCAGGCCGGCTACCCGTCGTCGCCTTGGTAGGCCATTACCCCACCAACAAGCTGATAGGCCGCGAGTCCATCCAAAACCACAAAAGCTTTCCACCAACCACCATGCGATGGAAGGTCATATCCGGTATTAGACCCAGTTTCCCAGGCTTATCCCAGAGTCAAGGGCAGGTTACTCACGTGTTACTCACCCGTTCGCCACTAATCCAGGAGCAAGCTCCCTTCATCGTTCGACTTGCATGTGTTAAGCACGCCGCCAGCGTTCATCCTGAGCCAGGATCAAACTCTCCGTTGAAAACAAACAGACACAACCAAACACACCGGAAATAACGGCACGAAAGGCTGCACAAAATTTGAAACCAGCTGTAAAAACCATGCCAACCACGGGGTGGCGGCACAGCCAAAACAACCAATAAAATAATTGGTATCAACAAACTTGGCACACTATTGAGTTCTCAAACAACAGACACATTCGAATATTCCCGGAATAATTCAGTAAGAATTTTTATTCCGTATTTCTTCGCTGCGATGTTTTTATCTTATTTCATTCATATTCGTTTTTGCAAATCCGGTTGTTTTCCCGGAATTCACTCAACGGAATGAATCCGCCCAGCAGAATGCGAAGCAGTTTTCGTTCCATGCACCGCATGGCCGAGAATTGCTTCTCAATATCAGTTGGGGGTTTGTCGCCACTCAGCGGCGGCGACTCAGAAAACAATACACGCCCCTCCGCGGCCGCGCAAATCGGCTGCAGAGGGGCGTGAAGGGGTAGGTTTCGCTCCCGCGGTTACGGGACCAGTACCTCGACCGTGGCAAGGTTCTTCTTGCCCCTGCGCAGGAGCAGGTACTGGCCATGCAGGAGCTCCGACTCGGAGATCACAGCTTCAGGATCCGAGACTTTCTCGTTGTTCACATACGCTCCGCCTTCGCCGACGGTCCGGCGTGCAGCGGACTTGCTTTCGGAAAGGCCGGACGCCACGAGCAGGTCCACGATTCCCATTTCATCCACCTGGACGGTGGTGGAAGGAAGTTCAGAGGTGGCAGCCTGCAGGGTTGCCTTGTCCAGGGCAGCCAAATCGCCGTTGCCGAAGAGGGCAGCCGACGCCGCGATGACCTTTTCGGTGGCGTCAACGCCGTGCACCAATGAAGTCACCTCAAAGGCAAGCTTCCGCTGCCCCTCCCGGGCGAACGGACGCTCGGCCACCGATACCGCAATCTCTTCGATCTCGGCGCGCGTCAGGAAGGTGAACACCTTGAGCCGGTCCACAACGTCCGCGTCTGCGGTGTTGAGCCAGAACTGGTAGAACGCGTAGGGGCTGCACATGCCGGCGTCGAGCCAGATGGCGTTGCCCTCGCTCTTGCCGAACTTGGTGCCATCGGAGTTGGTGATCAGCGGCGTTCCCAGGGCATGGACGCTCTTGCCCTCCACCTTGCGGATCAGTTCGGTACCGCTGGTGAGGTTGCCCCACTGGTCCGAGCCGCCGGTCTGCAGGACGCAGCCGTAGTCGCGGTAGAGCTGCAGGTAGTCCATGCCCTGCAGGATCTGGTAGCTGAACTCGGTGTAGCTGATGCCTTCATCCGAGTTCAGGCGGGATGCCACGGCGTCCTTGCGCAGCATGGTGCCCACCCGGAAGTGCTTTCCCACCTCACGCAGGAAGTCGATGGCGCTCAGGGGCGCCGTCCAGTCCAGGTTGTTCACCATCCTGGCTGCGTTGTCCCCATCGAAGCTGAGGAAGCGCTGGACCTGGGCCTGCAGGTAGCCGACCCATTCGGCCACGGTGTCCTTGGTGTTCAAGGTGCGTTCCGCCGTCGGACGCGGGTCCCCGATCATGCCGGTGGACCCGCCCACCAGGCCGAGCGGTTTGTGCCCTGCCAGCTGGAGCCGCCGCATGACCAGGAGCTGGACCAGGTTGCCCAGGTGCAGGCTGGGCGCGGTGGGGTCGAAGCCGCAATAGTACGTGACCGGCCCGTTGGCGAGGAGCTTCTCAAGCTCCGCTTCATCGGTGGAGACATGGACCAGCCCACGCCACTTCAGTTCCTGCCAAATGTTGGCGAAAGTGGGGTCGTTGCGCTGCGGTTCGAGGTTGTTCAGTTCTGGCACGCTTCCTAAGTTAGCAGTAACGCCGATTCCGCTGTCAGCGGGCAATCCCGGCGGGTACGGGTTGCGCTGCGATCAGCCGCAGCCGCTGCGTGGCGCGCGTCATGGCGACGTACAGGTCCCCCACCTTGCCGTGTTCGTGGTTGAGCATCACGGACGGTTCAAGGACCACGACGCCGTCAAACTCCAGGCCCTTGGCCTCGCGCGGACTGATGACCACGATGTCCTGTTCGTAGCTGCCGGCCCCGGTGCCGATCCTGCGCCCATACACGGCGCGCAGGGCTGCCGATGCCTGGGGCAGGAGGTCACCGTCGGCAATCACGGCGAGCAGGCCGCCGTCGAGCGCTGCCAGCTCATCCGGGAGGACCTCCACGAGCCGCTCCACGACGGCGCCGGCGGACACTTCGTCGATGATCGGGTCCCACCGGCCCTCGCGAACGGCCTTGGGCGCGGAAACCACCAGGCCGGCGGCGTTGGCCATGCGGACCGCTGCCTCCGCGATTTGCGAGGGCGTGCGGTAGTTGACGGTCAGTTCCTCCAGCTGCCACCGGTCGCCAAACATTGGGGCAAGGGCCCCCTGCCAGGAGTTGGCGCCAGCCACGGAACTGGTCTGGGCAATGTCGCCGACGATCGTGAAGGACTTCAGCGGGCACCGGCGCACCAGGAGCCGCCACTGCATCGGCGAAAGCTCCTGGGCTTCATCCACCACGATGTGCCCGAAAGCCCAGGTGCGGTCGCTCGTTGCGCGTTCGGCCGCCGTCTGCCGGGCTTCCTGCTCCCGGTTCTGCTCCGCCAGCTCCTCTGCGGACATCAGCGGGTCCACCCCGGCGGCCTCCATGTTCACCAGGGTTTGCTTGGCGTTGGCGAGGTCCCGGGCACGGTCGTGCTCCTGCTGGGCCAGCCCGCGGCCCGCCGCCGGGTCCAGCTCCCCCAGCAGCTCAGCGGCTTCATCCAGCAGCGGGACGTCGGACTCGGTCCACGGCGCATCGGCCGGACGCTGCAGCAGCGCCCGCTCGGCAGGGGTCAGGTGCGGGGTGCAGAACTCCAGGATTTCCGGTTTGCTGAAGAGATCCGAGATGAGCTTCTCCGGCGTCATGGGCATCCAGCACAGGTTCAGGGCGATCCGTACGTCGCGGGCGGTCCGGACATCCTCGGCAAGGTACGAGCGGTCCGCGTTGTTGCCGATGTTTCCGGCTTCCACGAGCTCGGTCATCTGCTCGGTCAGTTCGCGCAGCAGGATCTTCACGAACGTCACGCGGGCCTCGTTGTACGGCTTCCCGGTGGCGCGGGCCCGCTCCCGGGCACGGCGGACCTGCCGCGGCGTCAGGGTGAGCTTGCGCCCGTCCACCTCCAGGATCCGGTTCTGCGGCGGTACCCGCATGCGGTTGGACACGGCATTGGCCACGATGGCGGCCATGTCCAGCCGCCCCTTGATGGCGGCGACGTCGGCGTCCGCCTCGGGAACGGCGTTGATGCCGGGCATGAGCCGGCCAAGGCTGGCCATGACCACGCCGGTCTCGCCAAGGGAGGGCAGCACACGTTCGATGTACTTCATGAACGACGACGACGGTCCCACCAGCAGGACGCCCGCGCTCTTAAGCCGGTCACGGTGGGTGTAGAGCAGGTAGGCGGCGCGGTGCAGGGCCACGGCGGTCTTGCCGGTGCCGGGGCCGCCCTGGACTACGACGGCGCCGGAGATGGAGGAGCGGATGATCCGGTCCTGCTCCGACTGGATGGTGCTGACGATGTCCGACATGCGGCCGGTCCGCTTGGAGTTGAGGGCAGCCAGCAGGGCACCTTCGCCCTGAAGCGATTCATCGTCCGTAAGCATCCCTGCGTCCAGGACATCGTCCTCGATGGCCTTGACCTCGCGTCCCTGCAGGATCAGGTGCCGGCGGCGGCGGACGCCCTGCCGGTCAAAGGCCGTGGCCTGGTAGAAATGCCCGGCCTCGGGGGCACGCCAGTCCACCATGAGCCGCTGGAGGTCCTCGGTGGTGAGGCCGATGCGGCCGATGTACTGCGCTTCGCCGGAGTCGAGGTCGAGGCGGCCAAAGACCAACCGGTCATCCACAGCGTCCAGCTGCGCCAGGCGGTCCTCATACAGTGCGGCGAACGCGTCACGTTCCGAAACGTTCTGCATGGTGCCCACGGCTCCGGCACGGCGGACCTGCGCCAGCTGGCCGCGCTTCTCCTCCCGGAGTTCCTCCAGCCGGGCATACAGGCCGGCTACATACTCCCGTTCGTGGGCCAATTCGGCGTCGTGCATTAACGTTCCCCTATCGCGAAAGACAGACCGTCCATTCTACAACCATTTCCGTTAACGCCGGTGAAACCCGGGCGGTGCACCGGCGGTGTTTCGGTTCCTCGGTTTTGCCGCCTTGTACTTCGAGACGGTGGGGTCACCTGTGAGCCAGAACCGCCAGGCGTAGTCCTCCGAACCTCCGGCACCGGCCACCCCCACCCGGGGACCGGAACTGACCCGGCCGGCGGGGACGGACGGAAGCTCCAGCCCGAAAGGGGGAGCCAGCGCGTCCCGGCCGCTGTCCGCCGTCGTCAGCCCGAGTGCCTTGGCAAGCCGGGCCGGTCCGCTGGCCAGGTCCGCGGGAGTTTTCGACGTCGGACGGCGCCGCCGGGCCAGCTCCTGCCCATCCACGACCTCCCCCGCCCGCAGCAGCAGCGCGGACGCGGCGCCGGCCGGACCGCAGACGATGTTGGTGCAGTGGTGCATCCCGTACGTGAAATAGACATAGAGGTGCCCGGGCGGGCCGAACATAGGGGCGTTGCGCGGCGTCGGCCCACGGTAGGTGTGCGATCCGGGGTCCGGGTGCAGGGAGTCCTCGGGCCCCATGTAGGCCTCCACCTCCGTCAGCCGGATGGACACCGAGCCGTCGCGGGACTCGTGGGTGAGTACGGCCCCGAGCAGCTGCGGTGCGAGTTCGCGGGCGTCTGCGGAGAGGAAATCCCGGATTTGTGCCGTCGCCCCAGTGCTGTGGTCCATTGCTTGACCTTACCCGGATGCTGCGGTTTTCATCCGTCCTCCGAACGTTGTCCGGGCAGCCGGTCCGGGGCCCACGGCCATGTCCGATTTCCGCTAGTAGGGCTGGCCGCCCGCTGGCAGGATGGAGGCATGGACTTCTGGCAGCGCTACCGGGCAATCGATGCCCGCGATACCCGGTTCGACGGACAGTTCTTTACGGCCGTCCGCACCACGGGGATTTACTGCCGCCCCTCCTGCCCTGCCCGGACACCCAAGGCCTCCAACGTTACGTTCTACGAGACGTCCGCCGCGGCGCATGAGGCAGGCTACCGCGCCTGCAAGCGCTGCCTTCCGGAGGCGGTCCCCGGCACCCCGGCCTGGAACGTGCGGCAGGACATCGCTGGGCGTGCGATGCGCCTGATCAACGATGGCGTGGTCAACCGCGATGGCGTGGCGGGCCTGGCCGCCCGGCTGGGGTATTCGCCGCGCCAGTTGAACCGGATCCTGGGCCAGGAACTCGGTGCCGGTCCCCTGTCATTGGCCCGCGCCGCCAGGGCCCAGACGGCCCGCACCCTGCTGGTGTCAACGTCCATGAAGCTCGCCGACGTTGCGTTCGCGGCCGGCTTCAGCAGTATCAGGCAGTTCAACGAAACCATCGCCGAGGTGTTCGATATGACCCCCACGGCGCTGCGTCAAACGTCTCCGGGGAGGACCGTCCGCCATCCGGTGAACGGCGGCGGCGCCACGGCCCTGACCCTGGACCTGCCCTACCGGCCGCCCTTCGACCCCGGCGTCTTCTCCTTCCTGGCGGTCCGCGCCATCCCGGGGATCGAGGAGGGGACCCCCACCTCCTATGCCCGGACGCTGCGGCTCCCCCACGGCGACGCCCGCTTCCGGGTGGAGTACGACGACGGGGCCCGGGAACGGCCGCTGACCCTCACCATCGGTGCGGTGGACCTTCGCGACCTTCCGGCGCTGCTCAGCCGCGTCCGCCGGCTGTTCGACCTCGATGCGGACCCTGAAGCGATCGACGGCACCCTCGCCGCCGATTCCCGGCTTGCCGGTTCGGTTGCCGCCGCGCCGGGGATGCGCCTGCCGGGCGCCGTGGATCCGCAGGAACTGCTGGTGCGGGCCATGGTGGGACAGCAGATCACGGTGGCCGCCGCCAGGACAGCCCTGACCCAGCTGTCCGCGGCGGGCAGTCCCACCAGTGCACCCGGCGACGGCCTGGACCGCCTGTTTCCCGCCCCGGCGGAAATCGCGGCCGCCGGGCACCTCCTCCGCGGCCCCCGGCGGAGGACCGAGTCGTTGCTGCACGCCGCGTCCGCCATGGCCACCGGCCACCTGGACTTCGGCTACGGCGATGACCTCCCCAGCCTCACCGCCGCACTGTTGCCGCTTCCCGGCGTCGGGCCCTGGACCGTGGGGTACGCCGCCATGCGCGTCCTGGGCGCCCCGGACATATTCCTCGCCAACGACGCCGCCGTGCGGAACGGCATCCGCGCCCTCGATAATGGGACCAGCGCCCCGAGCCCCGACTTCCGCGAGGCCAGCCCCTGGCGCTCCTACGCCACCATGCACCTCTGGCGCGCTGCCGCCCGGCCCGGCACGCCAACCACCATTCCCGCGAAAGGGACGCCATGAAAGCCCAACTGCTCCAGCTGTCCACGCCGGACGGTCCGTTTACCGTCCTCGCCAGTGATGGCGTGGTCCTTGCGTCCGGCTGGACGGCGGGGCTGGCCGAGCTGACCGGCCAGGTCCACCCTGCGCTGCGGCCCGACACCGTGGAAGACGTAACGGACCTTGGTCCGATCTCAGCTGCCGTGGAGGCCTTCTACGCCGGCGACCCCGCCCCGGCCATGGCAGTGCCGGTCCGCCAGCAGTCCGGGCCGTTCCGCGCCCACGCCTGGGATGTGCTGCGGCAGGTCAAGCCCGGCTCACCCGTCACCTACTCGGAGTACGCCGCCCTGGCCGGCAACCCGCGCGCCGTCCGGGCCGCCGCCAGCGCCTGCGCTTTTAACGCCGCAGCCCTGTTCGTGCCGTGCCACCGCGTCATCAGGACCGACGGCACGTTGGGCGGGTTCCGCTGGGGCCTGCGTATCAAGGAAAGCCTGCTGGCCCGCGAGGCCGCCTGACCGCTCCCCGGGCGAATGGCTACTTGGGGTCCGGCATCGCCGACGGCCAGGGAAGCAGACCGGGAAGATCGGCGCCGTCCCCGGCGGCGGTGGCCCGCAGGCTGTCCAGCGACGGCTGCCGGCCCGCAAGCCAGGCCGCAATGTCCGTCACCATCCCGCTGACGACGACGGTGCTGCCGCCCGTTCCGAGGGTCAGCGGCGGGAGTGCCACGGGCTGCAGGACCAGCCGGGTTTGCGCCGGCACCCGGGCGGCGAGGAAGTCGAAGAGGTGGGAGCAAAATGCCAAATTCCAGGTTTCGGGTCCCGCGCCGGTGTCCAGGTCCGCGGTGTGGATGACCAGTTCGCGCCAGAGGGCCAGGCCGGCGTCGAACATCACGCCGTCGCGGAAGGCGATGCGGGTCTGCCATTCGTCATGCCCCAGCGCATCGAAGGCCGCCAGTGCCCGCTGCAGCGCGGCTGCGACGTCCTCCCGGTGCTCCTCCAGGCTGTGGCCGGCGGCAAGCTCGATGGCCCGGTTGCGGCCGTCCACGCCGCCGTCGTACAGCTCCACCGTTTCGCCCCGGCGGCCGAACTCCACCTGCCGGGCCAGCGCACTGCAGATGCCGGCGATATGGGCCAGGAGGTGGCCGCGGCTCCAGCTGGGAAGGGTTGAGGGGGCCTTTTCGCCGCCGCCCGGAATCCGGTCCACCGCAGCGGTCAGTGCGTCCGCGGCCTTGTGCAGTTCAGCGGGGAGGGCGGCAGGGGAAGGTGAGGTCATGCGGCCAGCCTAGCCGAGCGGTCAGTCCAGGGGGCTTCCGTCCGGCCCGACACGGTGGCGGACGTGCCGGCGGTCGTTGCTGGCCTGCCAGAACTCTATTTCGGCCGGCTGGAGGGCGTAGAGCTGCCAGTCCGGGTTGTCGCTGCCATCGGCCCGGGGCCGCTCATGCCAGTCGACGGCGGAGGCCTCTGCGGAAAGCTCAACCACGGTGCCCACGACCCTTACCTGCCGGCCCAGGGCCGCCCAGTAGAAATTCATCGCCGCGCGCGGTGACCCCGACAGCTCACGGCCCTTGCGGGAGGTGCGGGACGTTGCGAAGTGCCAGCCGTCGTCGTCAATGTTCTTCAGGATGAGCATCCGAGACGAAGGCTGCGGGCCGCCGCCGGCCCCCGCACCCACCGTGGCGAGGCTGAAGGCGTGCGGCTGCTGCTCCCCTGCATCCAGTGCCTCGTCCAGCCACTGCTTGAAAAGCAACGCCGGGTCCTGCGGTGCGATGGCCGGGTCGAAGCCGGGCAGGTCGGATGGAAAGTCGGGCAGTGTGCGAAGGAACTTGCGGAAGGTTTCGCTCATGGCCCCAGCCTAGCCACAGACGCCAAGGGGGCCGCGGAACTTGAACCGGAGCCAAGGGCGAGGGGTGCCGGATGGGAACGCTACAAATCACATCCAGTCGCCCAGAATTTGCCTGTTGGCCTGCCGGAGTTCGTCGAAACCGTTTTCTGGATGGAGGGTGGGAGTTGTCCACCAGTCACTGGCATTGGGCGCGGTGAACATCCGCCGGCCGGCGCCCAAGGGGGTCACGTTCCAGAAGCCTGGAGGCTGGAGGTCAGGGTGGCCGGTGCCAAGAACCTGGGCACCAAAAATCCCAGGCACAGTTGTCTTCATTGAGTGGTGGTCAGCGGAAAGATCGATGGCCTCCGGCCCGGGGATACCGTGCTGAATCATTGCGCTGCGGGGAGTGGGAATTCCAAACCAGCCGCTGGTGACAGCAGCGTAATCGACATGAGGGGCCATGTCCGTAAGCAAGCCCGTCAACGACTCCCACGCCGCTGTTTCAGAACCCTTGATCTCGATTGATGGAAGAATCCAACCCTCCCAAGAGAAGATCACATATCGGTCGCCGTCCCGTGTCGGGAAAAGCAGTTCGGCACAACCCACATCTGCACAGCACTGCATAATCACGTCTGCCACCTGGTGGGCCTCGCAGCGCGCCAGCGTGAAGTGCAAGCCGGCGAGGACCGGCCCGGTGGCGTTCGCCATCGCCCAGCGTACGAACAAGTCGACTATGTCCCTGAACGTACGGCTGTTGACCGCCCAGCGGTCCAGGTTCTTCTTGGTTTCGCGAAAGGCCAACGGAGTCTCGCGGTGATCAAGCGCGGCATCAGCAGCGCAAATGGCAGCTGTGTAGCCCATCCGGCCCGTCCGAGGCCTGGGGCCCAGCTTGTCGGCGCAGGCCGTGATGGTCCCGCTGAAGCCGACCGCAGCGATGGCACCTGCGATCACTCCTGCCACTTCCACCGCATGGCGGGGGGAATCGATCTGCCAGATATAGATGGCACTGCCTCGGCTGACCTGGACGGCGTGATAGCGCTGGTCAGGGAGCTCGTCCATCCGGATCTCGGCGATGGCGGCGTCGATCTCACGGGTTGAGGGCTGTTGCCGGTCGGGAGCGGGCACGCACAGGTATCCCTGGTAAAACATGGCGTCAGAATTCACCGTTTTGATTTTCTGTGCGTCGATCTGAATGCCCGGACTGTTGTCCACCCAGTGCCCCCTTGAACTCCCTTGTGATACCCCGGAGTCTACGACCGCGTGTCCGGCCCGAGTAGGCCCAGGCGTGCAGCCTTGGGGCTGCTGCTCACTTTTCGGGGGTGGAACTTTCAGAAACGACAGAGGTCCCCCTCCACAATGGGAAGGGGACCTCTGCGGAAAACCGCAAGCCGGCCGCCAGGGTCAACAATGCTTCCTACCCGGCGTACTCCCGCACGCCGGCAAGCTCGCCTTCCAGCGCAGCCAGCTGGCGTTCGACGGCGGCCGGTGCCGTTCCGCCCTGGGAGTTGCGGCTGTTCAGTGAACCCTCGGTGGAGAGGACGGTGCGGACCTCCGGGGTCAGGTGCTCCGAGATCGCCGCGTACTCTTCGTCCGTCAGGTCCCACAGCTCAACGCCGCGGGACTCCGCCTGCTTGACGGCGGCACCGGACAGTTCGTGGGCTTCGCGGAACGGCACGCCCTGGCGGACCAGCCATTCGGCGATGTCCGTCGCCAGGGCGAAGCCCTGCGGGGCCAGCGATTCCATCCGCTGCGTGTTGAACTTCAGCGTGGCGATCATGCCGGACACGGCCGGGAGCAGCAGCTCCAGGGTATCGGCGGCGTCGAACACCGGCTCCTTGTCCTCCTGCAGGTCGCGGTTGTACGCCAGCGGCAAGCCCTTGAGCGTGGCCAGCAGCCCGGTCAGGTTGCCGATCAGGCGCCCCGCCTTGCCACGGGCCAGCTCGGCGACGTCCGGGTTCTTCTTCTGCGGCATGATCGAGGACCCCGTGGAGTACGAATCATCAAGCGTGACGAAGGAGAACTCCTTGGTGGCCCAGAAGATGACTTCCTCGGAGATCCGGGACAGGTCCACGCCGACCATCGAGCAGACCCAGGCGAACTCGGCGAAGACATCGCGGGACGCGGTGCCGTCGATCGAGTTGTGAACGGCGGAGAAGAAACCGAGGTCCGCCGCCACCGCTTCCGGGTCCAGTCCAAGCGAGGAGCCGGCCAGGGCGCCGGAACCGTAGGGCGAAACCCCTGCCCGCTTGTCCCAGTCCTGGAGCCGCTGCACATCGCGCAGCAGGGCCCAGGCGTGGGCCAGCAGGTGGTGGCTGAGCAGGACCGGCTGGGCGTGCTGCAGGTGGGTGCGGCCCGGCATGGCGACACCGTGGTGCGCCCTGGCCTGCTCCACGAGCGCGTCCACGGTGGCCAGGACACCGCGGGCGATGATCCGGGCATGGTCGCGCAGGAACATCCGGCCCAGGGTGGCCACCTGGTCGTTGCGGGACCGGCCCGCGCGGAGCTTGCCGCCCAGCTGGGCACCGGCTCGCTCGATCAGGCCGCGCTCCAGGGAACCGTGCACGTCCTCATCCGACTCGGCGGGCAGGTAGGCACCGGATGCCACATCCTCGTCCAGCTGCGTCAGGGCCGCGAGCATGCCTTCCAGCTCGGCGTCGTCCAGTAGCCCGGCCTTGTGCAGCACGCGGGCGTGCGCCTTGGAGCCGGCTATGTCGTAGCGGGCAAGCCGCCAGTCGAAGTGCGTTGACTTGCTCAGCGCAGCCAGGGCGTCCGCGGGGCCGCCGGCGAACCGGCCGCCCCACAGGGCACCTGCGTTCGTTGCCTCGGTTTTTTGCTCAGCCACGCGGGCTACTTCCCTGCGACGCGGATGTCGCGGCCGGAGGCAACCTTGGCAGACATGCCCCACAGCTCGATGAAGCCCTTGGCCTGGGACTGGTCGAAGGTGTCGCCGGTGTCGTAGGTGGCCAGGGAGAAGTCGTACAGCGAGGTGTCGGAGCGGCGGCCGTTGACGATGGCCTGGCCGCCGTGCAGGGTCATGCGGATGTCGCCGGAGACGTACTTCTGGGTGTCCTCGATGAAGGCGTCCAGGGAGCGCTTCAGCGGGGAGAACCACTGGCCGTCGTAGACCAGCTCGGCCCAGCGCTGGCCCACGGTGGCCTTGAAGCGGGCCTGCTCGCGTTCGATGGTGATGTCCTCGAGGTGCTTGTGCGCGGTGATCAGAGCCATGGCGCCCGGGGCTTCGTAGATCTCGCGGGACTTGATGCCCACCAGGCGGTCCTCGACGACGTCGATGCGGCCGACGCCTTGTGCACCGGCGCGGCGGTTCAGTTCCTTGATGGCCTGCAGCGGGGTGACCTTGACGCCGTCGATCGCGACCGGCACGCCGGCTTCGAAGGAGATGGTGACCTCATCCGGTGCCGGCGGGAACTCCGGGGTGGCGGTGTAGTCGTAGATGTCCTTGGTGGGAGCGTTCCAGATGTCCTCGAGGTAGCCGGTCTCGACGGCGCGTCCCCAGACGTTCTGGTCGATGGAGTACGGGTTCTTCTTGGTGGTCTCGATGGGCAGGCCCTTCTCCTCGGCGAAGGCGATGGCCTTGTCGCGGGTGAGGGCGAGGTCGCGGACGGGTGCGATGCACTTCAGGTCCGGGCCGAGGGTCTGGATGCCCACTTCGAAGCGGACCTGGTCGTTGCCCTTGCCGGTGCAGCCGTGGGCCACGGTGGTGGCGCCGAATTCGCGGGCAGCCTTGACCAGGTGCTTGACGATCACCGGGCGGGAGATAGCCGACACCAGCGGATAGTGGCCCTGGTAGAGGGCGTTGGCCTTCAGGGTGGGCACGCAGTATTCGTTGGCGAACTCGTCCGAGGCGTCGGCGACGTAGGCTTCGACGGCGCCGCAGCCCAGGGCGCGCTGGCGGATGGTTTCCAGCGATTCGCCGCCCTGTCCGACGTCGACCGCCACGGCGATGACCTCGGCACCGGTGGCTTCACCGATCCAGCCGATGGCGACGGACGTGTCCAGGCCGCCGGAGTAGGCCAGCACAATGCGTTCAGTCACTTTAAATGCTCCTTGTTGGGGTTGTTGGATGATTTTCTCTTCAAGCTTATTGCCCGGCATCTTCCGCGAGCTGCAGGAAACGGGCGGCGAGGTCCGGGCCGCCCAGCGGGTCGCGGGAGACCAGCAGGACGGTATCGTCACCGGCGATGGTGCCCAGGATGGACGGCATCACCGAGTGGTCGATGGCCAGGGCCAGGAAGTTCGCAGCTCCCGGCGGCGTCCGGAGGACCGCGATGTTGGCGGATGCTTCGGCGGTAACCAGCAGTTCGCTGCACAGCCGGGCCAGCCGGGCGTCCAGGATCTCCTGGGTGACGCCGCTCTTGGCGGCCCGTTCCCCGCCCTCGCCGGGGACGGCGTACACCAGGACGCCCTCCTTCCCGCGGACGCGGACGGCGCCGAGCTCCACCAGGTCCCGGGACAGCGTGGCCTGGGTGACCTGGACGCCGTCGTCCGCCAGGAGCGCCGCCAGTTCTGCCTGGGAACGCACGGACTGCCCGGTGAGGATGGCGATGATGCGCGCCTGCCGGGCGGTCTTGGTGGCCGGGCTGGAACCCGGGGAAGACGGCTGGGCGGACACTAGAACGTGCTCTCCCCGGTGCCTTCGACGGGGGAAAGTCCGTCCACGAAGGCGAGGCCGGAGCGGTGCATCAGCCAGGCCATCAGGGCCTTCTGCGCGTGGAGCCGGTTTTCGGCTTCGTCCCAGACGATGGACTGCGGACCGTCGATGACGTCCGCGGAGATTTCGTAGCCGCGGTAGGCGGGCAGGCAGTGGAGCACGACGGCGTCATCCGCAGCGAGTGCCATGGCGTCACCGTCGACGGAGTAGTCCCGGAACAGCTGCAGCCGGGCTTCCTTTTCGGCTTCCTGGCCCATGGAGACCCAGGTGTCGGTAGCGACGACGTCTGCCCCCTGCAGGGCTTCCTTGGCATCCGTAGTGATGAGCACGGAGCCGCCGGTTTCCGCCGCGCGTTCCTCGGCTGCTGCCACGATGTCCTCCGCAGGCAGGTAGCCCGCCGGCCCGGCGATGCGGACGTGCATGCCGGCCGTGACGCCGGCCAGCAGGTAGGAGTTGGCCATGTTGTTGGCGGCATCTCCGAGGTAGCTCATGGTGAGGCCCTTGAGCTCGCCCTTGTGTTCCTTGACGGCCAGCAGGTCCGCCAGCAGCTGGCAGGGGTGGTAGTCGTCGCACAGGGCGTTGATGACCGGGACCTTCGAGTTTTCGGCCATGGCCACCAGGCCTGCATGGGCGCCGGTGCGCCACACGATGGTGGAGACCATGCGTTCGAGGACCTTGGCGGTGTCCTCCACGGATTCCTTGTGCCCGATCTGTGCTTCGCCCGGGTTGATGATCAGGGCGTTGCCGCCCATGTCGGCCACGCCGGTGGCGAAGGAGACGCGGGTGCGGGTGGAGGTCTTGTCGAAGATCACGGCGACGGTCTTGCGGCCGCTGCCTTCCGCGGCGTAGGGCTGGACGCTGTAGGGGGCCGCCTTCATGCGGGCGGCAAGTTCCAGCACCTCCGCCTGCTCGGCGGGGCTGAGGTCGGTGTCCTTGAGGAAGTGCCGGGTTGCGGTGGTCACTGGGCGTCCTTTGCTGCTTGGAGGATTGCCGGGAAAGCGGAGAGGAAGGTATCGGCCTGCGCTGCGGTGAGGATCAGCGGGGGCGCCAGGCGGATGGTGCGCGGGCCCGGGCTGTTGACGATGAAGCCGGCATCCAGGGCGGCCTGCACCACGGCGGGGGCAACATCGGCGTCGAGGTCGAAGCCGATCAGGAGCCCTTCGCCGCGGACCTCGGTGACGCCGGGGATGCCGGCCAACGCGGAGCGCAGGTGCTTCCCCACGGCGGCAACGTTCGCGAGAACGTTCTGGCTTTCCAGGGCATGGAGGGTGGCAAGGGCCGCCGCGGTGGCCACGGGGTTCCCGCCGAAAGTGGTGCCGTGCTGGCCTGCGGACAACAGCGACGACGTCTCCTCACCGAACGTGATGAGGGCACCGATCGGGAAGCCTCCGCCGAGGCCCTTGGCCAGGGTGATGGCGTCGGGAACGATGCCTGCGTCCTCGCTGGCAAACCACTTGCCGGTCCGGCCGATGCCCGTCTGGACCTCGTCCAGGATGAGCAGGGCGCCCACCTTGCTGGTGGCTTCCCGGGCTGCCTTCAGGTAGCCCGCCGGAAGGGGCCGGACGCCGGCTTCGCCCTGGATCGGTTCCAGGAAGACGGCGGCAACGGTGTCATCCACAGCGGCTTCCAGCGCGGCGATGTCCCCGAACGGGATGTGCACCACGCCGCCGGGCAGCGGCTCGAAGGGTGCACGGTAGGCTTCCTTGGCGGTAAGCGCCAGCGCGCCCATGGTCCGGCCGTGGAACGCACCCTCAAGGGCGACGATCTTCGTGCGCTTGACCTGTCCGTCCCCCGTGTTGCGGCGTGCCAGCTTGAAGGCGGCCTCATTCGCTTCGGTGCCGGAGTTGCTGAAGAACACCTTGGAGCCGGCGGGAGCGTGCGCCAGTTCCAGGAGTTTTTCGGCCAGGGCCACCTGGGTGGGGCTGGTGAAGAAGTTGGAGACGTGGCCCAGGGTGGCCAGCTGGCTGGCGATGACCGACGTGACAAACGGGTGGGCGTGGCCCAGGGCGTTGACCGCGATGCCGCCGAGCAGGTCAAGGTATTCCCTACCGTCGGCGTCCCAGACCAGGCAGCCGGCGCCGCGGACCAGGACCCGCTGCGGCGTGCCGAACACGTTCATCAGCGAGTCCGAGTAGCGGGACAGCCACTCGGAGCCGGCGTGGCCCGTGGTTTCCACTAACTCATTCACAGATGGTTTTTCCATGGTGTTCATCCGTTGATCTCCTCATCCGGGACTACCTGGGTGCCGATGCCCGCGGTCGTAAATGTTTCAAGAAGCATGGAGTGGGCCAGGCGGCCGTCCACGATGTGTGCGCGTTCCACTCCCTCGTCGACGGCCTTGAGGCAGGCGGCCATCTTGGGGATCATGCCGGACTCAAGCTTCGGCAGCATCTTCCGCAGTTCAGAAGCGGTGAGGGACGAGATCAGGGAGGACTTGTCCGGCCAGTTGGCGTAGAGGCCTTCGACGTCGGTCAGGATCACCAGCTTGGAGGCTCCAAGTGCCGAGGCCACGGCGGCCGCCGCGGTATCGGCATTGACGTTCAGGACCTGGCCGGTGGGCTGGAACCGCGCAGCCCCCGCCACGCCCTCGCCGCCGTCGATGATTTCCGGGGCCACCGTGGAAATCACGGGGATGCGGCCCGCGGCGAGGATGTCCATGATGCCTGCGGGGTCGACGCCGACCACCTCGCCGACCAGGCCCAGGTCCACTTCTTCGCCGTCCACCACGGTCCCGGTGCGGACGGCGCGGAGCAGGCCGCCGTCTTCGCCGGACATGCCGACGGCGTACGGCCCGTGGGAGTTGATCAGCCCCACCAGTTCGCGTCCCACCTGGCCGGTGAGGACCATGCGGACCACGTCCATCGCCTCAGGGGTGGTGACCCGCAGGCCGCCCTTGAATTCGGATTCGATGCCCAGCCGGCCCAGCATGGCGTTGATCTGGGGGCCGCCGCCATGGACCACCACCGGGTGGATGCCCACATGGTGCAGGAAAACGATGTCCTCGGCGAAAGCACGCCGGAGTTCGTCGTTGACCATGGCGTTGCCGCCGTATTTGATCACCATGGTGGTGCCGGCGAACCGCTGGATCCAGGGCAGGGCCTCGATCAGGGTTTCTGCCTTGTCCTGGGCAGCGGACATGCTGGTGGTTTCACGCGTCTGGGTGTTCATGGTGTCACTTTCCACGGCGGTTTGGGCCTCGCAGGTCGTTCGCCTGCTGGGATTCCTAGCTGGAGTAGGCGCTGTTTTCGTGCACGTAGTCGTGGGTGAGGTCGTTGGTCCAGATGGTGGCTTCGGCGTCGCCTGCCTGCAGGTCAATTTCCACCAGGACTTCGCGCGGCTCCAGGTCCACCAGGGAGCGGTCATCGCCGATGCTGCCGTCGCGGCAGATCTGGATGCCGTTCATGGCCACGTTGAGCTTGTCCGGTTCGAATGCGGCGTCGGTGGTGCCGACAGCGGAGAGCACGCGGCCCCAGTTAGGGTCCTTGCCGAAGATGGCGGCCTTGAACAGGTTGGAGCGGGCGACAGACCGGCTGACGGTCTCGGCGTCGGCTTCGCTGGCGGCGTTGAAGGTCCGGATGGCGATGTCGTGGCTGGCGCCCTCGGCATCGGCGATCAGTTTGCGTGCCAGCTCCGCGCAGACCTGCGTCAGTCCGGCGCCGAACGCCTCGGCGGACGGCACAGCCCCGGAAGCGCCGGAGGCCAGCAGGACCACGGTGTCGTTGGTGGACATGCAGCCGTCCGAGTCCGCCCGGTCAAACGTGACGCGCGTGGCGTCGCGCAGGACGACGTCGAGCATCTCCGGCTGCACCATGGCATCCGTGGTGAGCACCACCAGCATGGTGGCCAGGCCCGGGGCCAGCATGCCGGCGCCCTTGGCGATGCCGCCGATGCTGAATTCCTGGCCGTCGGCGTCGGTGCCGATGAAGAGGGCGGACTTGGGCACGCTGTCCGTCGTCATGATGGCGGTGCCTGCATCCGGGCCGCCGTCGGTGCTCAGCGCCGCCGCAGCGGCCTCCACCCCGGGGAGGATCTTGTCCATGGGCAACTGCTCGCCAATCAGTCCCGTGGAGCAAACGAAGACGTCAGTGGCCGAAATGCCGAGGACCTTCGCAACTTTCTCCGCCGTGCTATGGGTGTTCTGGAAGCCGGTGGGTCCGGTGCAGGCGTTGGCCCCGCCGGAGTTCAGGATGACGGCGTCCACCCGGCCGTCGGAGACCACCTGGCGGGACCAGTGCACGGGGGCGGCTGCCACGCGGTTGCTGGTGAAGACGGCGGCAGCTGCCTTGGAGGGTCCGTCGTTGACGACCAGGGCGAGGTCGGGGTTGCCGGAGGCCTTGAGTCCGGCGGTGACGCCGGCGGCCCGGAATCCCTGGGGTGCGGTGATGGTCACGGGGCTACTCCCTGCAGGTTGAGGCCGGCAGTTTCCGGCAGGCCGAGTGCGATGTTCATGGACTGGACGGCCCCGCCTGCGGTGCCCTTGGTGAGGTTGTCGATCACGCTGGTGACGACGACCCGTCCCGTGTGGGCGTCGAAGGCCAGCTGCATGACGGCGTGGTTGGAGCCCTGGACCGATTTGGTCGTCGGCCACTGGCCTTCCGGCAGCAGGTGGACGAACGGTTCGTCGTCGTACGCCTCGGCCCAGGCCAGCCGCAGCTGCGCGGCCGTGGTGCCGGCCTTGACCTTCGCAGTGGCGGTGGTCAGGATGCCGCGGCTCATGGGGGCAAGGGTGGGCGTGAACGATACGGTGACTTTTTCGCCGGCGGCGTTGGACAGGCCCTGTTCGATTTCGGGCGTGTGCCGGTGCCCGCCGCCCACGCCATAGGGGCTCATGGAGCCCATGACTTCGGAACCGATCAGGTTCACCTTGGCGGCCTTGCCCGCGCCGGAGGTGCCGGACGCTGAAACGATGACGACGTCGTCGGGCTCCAGCAGGTGCGCGGCGAAGCCCGGTGCGAGGGCCAGCAGGGACGAGGTGGGGTAGCAGCCCGGAACGGCGATGCGCTCGGCGCCCTTGAGGGCTTCGCGCTGGCCGGGCAGCTCGGGAAGTCCGTAGGGCCAGGTGCCGGCGTGGGCGGAGCCGTAAAACTTTTCCCACGCGGCAGGGTCCTCAAGCCGGTGGTCCGCGCCGGCGTCGATGACTACCGTTCCCTCCGGCAGCTGGGCGGCGATCTCCGCGGAGGCACCGTGCGGCAGGGCAAGGAACACGACGTCGTGGCCGGAGAGGTTCTCCACCGTGGTGTCCTCAAGGATGCGGCTGGCCAGTCCGTGCAGGTGGGGCTGGAGTTCACCGAGGCGGGAACCGGCGTTGCTGTGGGCTGTGATGGCTCCAATGGTCACACCGGGGTGGCCGGCGAGCAGGCGGAGGACCTCTCCCCCGGCGTAGCCGCTGGCGCCCGAAACCGCAACAGAAATAGTCATGCTTCGACTATACAACAATATTTATGCATTGCTACCGATATTTATGCATAGACGAATGGTTCTTGATGACGGGCCGGCACTTGTCCTGCCATCCCACTGTGTCCCTAGGATGGTTTCGGCAGCCGGGGCCGGAGATGCCGGGACCCGCGAAAGGAGCGCCATGACGCACGCAATCGTCGCACGGCAGGCAGGCGGACCGGAAGTCCTTGACTACGCGGAGGTGGAAATCCCCACTCCCGGTCCGGGACAGCTGCTGTTCAAGGTCGGGGCGGCCGGCGTCAACTTCATTGACACTTATAAGCGCAGCGGGATCTACAAGGTCCCTTACCCGTTCACGCCCGGGTCGGAGGCCGCCGGCACGGTAGAGGCAGTTGGCGAAGGAGTGACCGGATTCAGCGTGGGCAGCCGGGTAGCTACTGCAGAAGGCATCAACTGCTACGCGGACTATGCGCTGGTGGATGAGGACGCCGCGCTCCCGGTGCCGAAGGGGCTGGACATCTTCACCGCCGCCGCCCTCCCCCTGCAGGGCGTCACCGCCCATTACCTGATGAACTCGACGTTCAAGGTGGAGCCGGGCCACAAGGTCCTGCTGCACGCGGGCGCCGGAGGCGTGGGGCTGCTGCTGATCCAGCTGCTCAAGGCCCGTGGGGCGGAAGTCATCACCACGGTCTCCACCGACGAAAAGGAACAGCTTGCGCTCGACGCCGGCGCGGACCACGTACTGCGCTACGACGGCTTCTCCGAACGGGTCAGGGACATCACGAGCGGCACCGGAGTGGACGTGGTGTACGACGGCGTGGGGAAGGACACCTTCGACGGCTCGCTGGCGTCCCTGCGGGTCCGCGGAATGCTGGTGCTGTTCGGCGCCGCGTCCGGCCCAGTCCCCCCATTCGACCCCCAGCGCCTGAACTCCGGCGGCTCCCTGTTCCTGACGCGGCCCACCATGGGCCACTACCTGCGGGACGCCACGGAAAGGCGCTGGCGTTCGGATGAAGTTTTTGCCGCCGCCGCCGACGGCAGCCTCAAGGTCCGGATCGGTGCACGCTACCCGCTCAGCCAGGCCGGGCAGGCGCACCGCGACCTCGAGGGCCGCAGGACCACCGGGAAGGTTCTCCTGGTGCCCTAATGTCCGGCCACGTGAACGGCGCGCAAACGCCCGGACGGCCCGAAGCGGCGCCTCCGGGCGCGCCGGACACCTGTTGTTCATCTTCTCTGCGGAAAATACGGGGGTGATCCAGCAGCAGGTCCCCTCCGGGGATGCACGTTCCCGCGAGGAGCCAGCCAGCACAATGACAGACGCAGCAGCAGCCCCGGACATGTCCCGGGCGTCCTACAGCGGCGGCGGGCGCCCTGCGGCCCACCAGCCCCAGCTGCCCGGCGCCCTCGCTGCACCGCCGGCCAGGACCCTGATTGACATCCTGCAGGAGACAGCCGCCCGTTTTCCCGAGGCGTCCGCACTGGATGACGGCCGCACGTCGCTCAGCTACGCCCAGTTGCTGCAGGCCGTCCGGGCCACCGGCCGGCGGTTGCACCACGCCGGACTGGGCGCCGGCGACAGGATTGGCGTGAGGATCCCCTCCGGCACCAGCGAACTGTATGTCTCCATCCTGGCCATCCTCCTGGTGGGCGCCGCCTACGTTCCCGTGGATGCGGACGACCCCGACGAGCGGGCCACGCTGGTGTTCGGCGAAGCGGGCGTGGCGGCCGTCCTCAGGGCCGGCGGCGCCATTGAACCGGGGCCTGGCAGAACCCTGCCCGGCGGTCCCTTCAAGGGTGCCCGGCCGCCGGGTCCCGGCGACGACGCCTGGATCATCTTTACGTCGGGATCCACTGGGACGCCCAAGGGGGTGGCTGTCCAGCACCGGTCGGCGGCGGCATTCGTTGACGCGGAGGCGAGGATCTTCCTTCGCGGGGATCCGCTCGGCCCCCAGGACCGGGTCCTGGCCGGCCTGTCCGTCGCGTTCGACGCTTCCTGCGAGGAGATGTGGCTTGCGTGGCGCCACGGCGCCTGCCTGGTGCCCGCGCCACGGGCGTTGATCCGCACCGGCATGGATCTGGGGCCGTGGCTGATCAACCACGGCATCACGGCCGTTTCCACCGTGCCCACCCTCGCGGCGCTGTGGCCAGCCGAATCACTCGAAAACGTCCGCCTCCTGATCTTCGGCGGCGAGGCCTGCCCGCCGGAGCTGGCTGAACGCCTTGCCGTGGAGGGCCGGGAGGTCTGGAACACCTACGGTCCCACGGAAGCGACGGTGGTGGCCTGCGCGGCGCCCCTTGGCGGGCCCGGCCCGGTACGGATCGGGTTGCCCCTGGACGGCTGGGACCTGGCCATCGTTGACGGGAACGCGGTGCCGGTGGCCGAGGGCGCGGTGGGCGAACTCATCATCGGCGGAGTGGGCCTGGCCCGCTACCTTGATCCGGTGAAGGACGCGGAAAAGTACGCGCCGATGCCGGGCCTGGGGTGGGACCGCGCCTACAGGTCTGGCGACCTCGTACGATACGAAAAAGCGGGCCTGGTCTTCCAGGGCCGCGCCGACGACCAGGTCAAGCTGGGCGGCCGCCGGATCGAACTCGGCGAGATCGACGCGGCCATGCAGGCACTCCCAGGAGTCGCCGGCGCCGCGGCAGCCGTGCAGACCACCGCCGCGGGCAACCAGATCCTGGTGGGCTACCTTGCGCCGGTATCCGGCCAGGACCTGGACCTGGCGGCTGCACGGGAACAACTGTCCGCCAGGCTCCCGGCGGCCCTGGTGCCGTTGCTGGCGGCTGTGGAGTCGCTCCCCACCAAGACCAGCGGAAAAGTGGACCGGCACGCCCTGCCGTGGCCACTGGCCGGTGCGGGCGCCGCCGAAGCGGATGCAGCTCCGCTGAACCTCCCGGACGATGCCACGTGGATCGTGGAGCAGTGGAGCAGCGTGCTGGGCAGTCCAGTCAGCTCGCTGGATGCCGACTTCTTTGCCTACGGCGGCGGATCACTGTCCGCCGCGCAACTGGTGTCCGCGCTCAGGGTGCGCTACCCCACCATCACGGTGGCCGATGTCTATGCCACGCCCCGGGTGGGCGCACTGGTGGAGCTGGCGCGGCAGGTCCACCCGGCCGGAGACTCCGGTCCTGCGCGGGAGCGCACCGTGCGGCCCACCGCCAGGAAGTCGCAGGTCTTCCAGACGCTCATGGGGGTGCCCCTGCACGTCCTGGTGGGCATGCGCTGGCTGACCTACCTCATGGCCATCAACAACCTGTTGGCCGGCTTCGCGGGATTCACCGCGGCGCCCACCGTTTCGTGGTGGTGGGTGGCGGCTTCCTGGCTGGTCTTCGTCAGTCCGGCCGGGCGGATGCTGCTGTCCGTCGGCGCCGCCAGGATCCTCCTCCGTGGCGTGAAGCCGGGGATCTACCCCCGGTCCGGCCGGGTCCACCTCCGGTTGTGGCTCGCCGAACAGATCCAGGACCTCGCCGGTGCCATCAGCCTCGCCAGTGCGCCCTGGGTGCCGTATTACGCCAGGGCGCTGGGGGCGAAAATCGGCCGCGACGTCCAGCTCCATTCACTGCCGCCCGTTACGGGGATGCTGACGCTGGGCAGTGGAGCCAACGTGGAACCGGAGGTGGACCTGTCCGGGTGGTGGATCGACGGTGACAACGTCCACATCGGCGCTATCCGGATCGGCCGGGGCGCCAACATCGGGGCGCGGAGCACGCTGATGCCGGGGTCTTCGATCGGGGCGGGCGCACAAGTGGAAGCCGGCTCCGCGGTGCTGGGGAAGGTGAAGGCGGGCCAGCTGGCGGCGGGGTCGCCGGCCCGGCGGCAAGGCAAGGCGAAGCACACCGTGCCGGACACCCCGGTCCCGGGGAGGCTGGCCGCACGGGCGTGGTTCGCCGGCTTTGCGCTGGCCTCCGCAGTGCTGTCCACCATCCCCTACCTCTCCGCGGCCGCAGGGCTCTGGACCGCGTACGCCTTCATCCAGGGCAGCACCTCGCTGACAGGGGCCCTGCCCCGGCTCGTGGCGGCCCTGGCTCCGGCGTCCCTGGTGTGGTTCACAGCGACGGCGCTCCTGGTCCTGGCCGCCACGCGGCTCCTGTCCATCGGCATCACCGAGGGCTACCACCGGGTCCGCAGCCGCGTCGGCTGGCAGATCTGGGCCACCGAGCGGGTGCTGGATCTGGCCCGGGACCTGCTCTTCCCCATCTATGCCAGCCTCTTTACGCCGGTATGGCTGCGCCTGCTGGGTGCAAAGGTGGGCAGGAACGTGGAAGCATCCACGGTGCTGCTGATACCGAAAATGACCACCGTGGGTGAAGGGGCGTTCCTTGCTGATGACACCATGGTGGCTTCCTACGAGCTCGATGGCGGCTGGCTGCGCGTGGCTCCGGCAAAAATCGGAAAACGGTCCTTCCTGGGCAACTCCGGCATGACCGCCGCGGGCCGCAACGTCCCGAAGAATTCGCTGGTGGCCGTCCTGTCAGCCACCCCGGCAAAAGCGAAGTCCGGCACATCCTGGCTGGGAAGCCCGCCCGTCCGGCTGCGGCGGACGGCCATCGCGTCCGACGACACCCGCACCTTCCAGCCCCCGCCCAGGCTGAAGCTGGCGCGCACCCTGTGGGAGCTCGGCCGCTTCCTGCCGGTCATGCTCACCGCCGGTATCGCGGCCGCCACCATGCTGGCCTTTGACTGGATCGCGGCAGGCTTCGGCTACGCCGTGGCGGCGCTGCTCACCGGCCTGGTGATGCTGCTCGCCGGTTTCGTGGCCGCCGCAGCATCCGTGGTGGCCAAATGGGTCCTGGTGGGACGGATCCGTCCCGGCGAACACCCCCTCTGGAGCTCATTCATCTGGCGCAACGAAGTGGTGGACAGTTTCATCGAACTGGTCACGGCCCCGTGGTTCGCCCGGGCGGCCTCGGGCACCCCGGCCCTGGTGTGGTGGCTGCGCGCGCTCGGGGCGAAGATTGGCGGCGGCACGTGGTGCGAGAGCTACTGGCTGCCCGAAGCGGACCTGGTGACCCTGGGCCGGAATTCCACGGTGAACCGGGGCTGCGTGGTGCAGACCCATCTATTCCACGACCGCGTGATGAGCATCGACGCTGTTACGCTCGAGGACGGGGCCACCATGGGCCCGCACGGGGTCATCCTTCCCCAGGCCAGCATCGGCGCCGGCGGAACGGTGGGGCCGGCGTCCCTGGTGATGCGCGGCGAATCAGTGCCCGCCGCAACATACTGGATGGGTAACCCGGTCAGCCCATGGAGCGGGCCCGGATCACCGTCCGCCACCGAACCGAAGGTCCCATGAGTTCTTCAGCATCCGCCGCCCGGGGCGCACTTATCGCAGCCACCGGCGCCTCCCCCGACCCGTACCTGCCCGGCGCCGGGACGAACGCCTTCCGCGTAGGGCGGTACGAACTGGACCTGGACTACCGTGTGGCCAGCAACCGGCTCAGCGGCAAAGCGGTGCTGCACGGCGTGACCTGCGCCCCGACGTCGGCCATTGTCCTGGACCTTGTCGGCCTGCGCGCCACGAAGGTGCTGCTGGATGGCCGCAAGCCGCTCCGCTTCGCCCAGCGGGCGGGTCAGCTGGTGGTCACGGCACCGCACCCATTCGAACCGGACCAGCCCTTCACCCTGGAGGTGCGCTACGAGGGCAATCCGCGGCCACGCCGCGGCCCATGGGGCGACGTGGGCTGGGAGGAGCTGACGGACGGAGTCCTGGTGGCCGGACAACCCAACGGTGCACCCTCATGGTTCCCCTGCAACGACCACTCCGGAGACAAGGCGAGCTACCGGTTCACCGTCACCACTGAAGCGAACTACCGCGTGGTGTGCAACGGCGTACTGCAATCGCATACCGCCCGTGCCAGCCGGGAAACCTGGGTCTACGAACAGTCGGAGCCGATGGCCGCCTACCTGGCCACGGTCCAGATCGGCCGGTACGCACTGCTGGAGCTGGACAGTGGCCGGCACGGGATGCCGGTTCCGCAGTCCGTGGCGGTCTCCCCCGCCCTGGCGGAGCGAGCCGTGACGGGGTTGGCCCGGCAGACGGCGATGATGCGCACGTTCAGCAGCTGCTTCGGGCCGTATCCGTTCTCCGGGTACACCGTGGTGGTCACGGACGACGAACTGGAGATCCCGCTTGAGGCACAGTCGCTGGCCGTCCTGGGGCCGAACCATTTGGGCCTGGACTGGGAGTCCCAGCGCCTGATTGCCCACGAGCTCTCGCACCAGTGGTTTGGCAATTCCCTGACGGCGGCGGGCTGGCAGGACATCTGGCTGCATGAAGGCTTCGCCTGCTATGCAGAATGGATCTGGTCCGAGGAAGCCGGTGTCATGCCCGTGGCCGAACAGGCCGCCGCTGCCTGGCGCCGGCTGGCAGAGGAAGACCAGGACATCCTGGTGGGCGATCCCGGTCCCGGGCGGATGTTCGACGACCGGGTCTACAAGCGCGGCGCGCTGGCCGTACACGCGGTCCGGATGGCCGTGGGCGACCTCGCCTTCTTCGCTGTGCTGCAGGAATGGACCGCCGGGCACAGGCACGGGTCCGTCACCACGCAGGATTTCATCGTGGCCGTCAGCAGTGCCACGGCGGTCGATGCGGAGTCGCTGCTGCACCCCTGGCTCTACGAGGAGCCGCTGCCGCCATTACCGCTGGCCTGAGCCGGCACGGAAAGCGCGACGGCGGCCGCAAGGTGTGGAGGCAGCCCGGTTTCGTCCGGGTCCAGGTCGCGCAGGCCGGGACGGTCGAGGACGTCCAGCGAGGAGGGCGCAATGGTGAGTCCCTCCCCCGTCATCTTCAGCCAGGCTTCCTTGCGGGCCCAGAGCCGTGCCCTCGCCGCCGGCAGCAGTTCGGCCGGGACGTCCCTGAGAGTCCGCCGCTCTGCAGGCGCCAGGGAAACCTCGTCGAACCCATCAAAGCCGGTTCGCAGTGGATCCTCGATGTCCACCCCCAGGCGCATTCCCGGGGCGGCGTCCACCGCGGCGGCGAGCAGCGTCCAGTCCCCTGCCCGGGAAAGACTCAGGGCCAGCGGCAGAGTCGCGCCACGGTAGGAATAGCCCGGCCGGCCGTGGCCCAGCTCCGGTCCGGTGCCGCAGCGCGGGCAGCTGTAGGCCACTGTGAGGTCTGCGGCGGGCACGGAAAGCAGCTCCGCAGCGAACCGCCGCAGCGCCAGCCGGCCGGCCAGGAGACGGGTGCCGCCGGCCGGGGCCAACGCCTTGGCCCGCGCCAGTTCAACGCCGTCCAGGAGGTGTTCGGCTTCCCGCCGCACCGCGGTCGCTTCCCCTGGCAGCAGGAAGGGCGGGATGGCGCGCACTTCGCATTGCGCCATGACCCGCCCTTCCCGAAAAGCCTGCAGGAAACCTACCGCTGCACGGCTCCGAAGCGTTCGGCAGCCAGCGCAACTGCGCCTTCACGCGCTGCCGAGGCCTCGTCAGCGGTCAGGGTGCGGTCGGCGGCCCGGAAGCGGAGCCCGAAGGCCAGCGATTTCTTGCCGTCCTCGATGCCCTTGCCTGCGTAGACGTCGAACAGTGCCACGTCTTCCAGCAGCTCTCCGGCGCCTTCACGCAAGGCGGCAAGGACGTCGTCTGCGGGCACGTCGGCCGGGACCACGAGCGCCACGTCCTGGGTGGCCACCGGGAACGTGGAAATGTGGCGGGCCACGATCACGTCGGGCGCGGCCTCGAACAGGGCATCGGCATCGAGTTCCAGGGCCACCGAACGGGCGGGCATGTCCGAGGCAGCCAGCAGTTTGGGGTGTAGTTCGCCGGCGTAGCCAACGGTCTCCCCCGTGCGCAGCGCCAGGCGGGCGGTGCGGCCGGGGTGGAACGCCTGGTGGCTGCCTTGGCTGACCACCAGGTCCACGCCCAGTACGTCGCCGGCAAGCCGGGCCACGTCCAGGGCGTCGGCCCAGTCCCACACGCGGGGCGTGTGGGACGCGGCGGCCGGGGAATCGTGGCCGGTGAGGACCGCCGCGATGTGGAACGGCTGGTTCGGGACGCCGTCGTACAGCGCGTCCAGCACCTCGTCGGCAGGCTTGGCGCCCAGCGGCGGGATGGAGGCTGTGCCCACTGTCCCCTCGGGCAGGAACACCAGGCCGGATTCGAACAGGGCCAGGTCCCGGAAGCCACGGGAGTGGTTGCGCTTGGCCACCTCGATCAGTCCGGGCAGGATGGACGTGCGCAGGTAGCCGTGCTCCTCGCTGATCGGGTTGGCCAGCTTGAGGGCGGTCCGGGCCCCTCCTTCATCAGCGACGCCGAAGGTGTCGTTGGCAGCCTTGGACACGAACGGGTATGAGAGGACCTCGGTGAGTCCGGCGTCGGCCAGTGCCTGGATGAGCCGGCGGCGCTGCTGCTGGACACGGGTGAGGCCACGGCCCGGAGGGGCGACCGGCAGGGTGGCGGGGATCTTGTCGTAGCCCACCAGCCGGGCAATTTCCTCGGTCAGGTCTTCCTTGGTCTCCAGGTCGCTCCGCCAGCTGGGCGGCGTAACGGTCCAGCCGCCGTCGTGCTTCACCACTGCGGCGCCAAGGTCTTCAAGGGAAGTGACGATCTGTTCCTCGGTGAAGTCGATGCCGATGCGTGCGGCAGCGAAGCCGGCGGGCAGGTCGATGGTGATGGTTTCCGGAGCAGTTCCGACGTCGGTGCCGGCTTCGTCTGCCGTGCCGCCGGCCAGTTCCACCAGGAGGTCAACCACGCGCTGGGCGGCAATGCCGGCCACCTGCCAGTCAACGCCACGTTCGAAGCGCTTGGACGCCTCGGACGGCAGCTTGTGCCTGCGCCGGGACCTGCCGATGGACACGTCGTCAAAGTGCGCCGCCTCAACCAGGATGTTCGACGTCGAGTCGCCCACCTCGGTGGCCGCGCCGCCCATGACACCCGCGATGCCGATGGCTCCGGAGTCGTCGGTGATGAGCAGGTCCTCGGCGTCAAGGGTGCGTTCCTTGCCGTCCAGGGTGGTGATCTTCTCCCCTGCGGAGGCGCGGCGGACCACGATGTCGCCGGAGAGCTTGTCCAGGTCGTAGCAGTGCGTGGGCTGTCCCAGTTCGAACATGACGTAGTTGGAGATGTCCACCGGCAGCGAGATGGAGCGGACGCCGGCGAGCCGGAGCCGGGAGACCATCCATGGCGGAGTGGGCCGGGTGGCGTCCACGCCCCTGACGGTGCGGGCCACGAAGCGGTCGCAGCCGGCTTTGCCGTAGATGGGGGCGTCGTCGTTGAGCTTGACGCCGTAGCCGCCGGACAGTTCCGCCGGGGCGCTCACGCGGGATGCGGGGTCCGTGAAGGCGGTGCCGGTGGCGTGCGCGTATTCGCGGGCCACGCCGCGGATGGAGAACGCGTAGCCGCGGTCAGGGGTGACGTTGATTTCGGCCGCCTGGTCGTAGAGGCCCAGGAGTTCCATGGCGTCGGTGCCCACCTCGGGGTCCAGCCCGATGCGGGAGAGCACCAGGATGCCGTCGTGGTCCTCGCCGATGCCCAGTTCGCGGACCGAGGCGATCATGCCGGCTGACAGGTGGCCGTACGTCTTGCGGGCGGAGATGCGGAAGTCGCCGGGCAGCAGGGCCCCGGGAAGCGTGACCACTACCTTGTCGCCCTCAACGAAGTTGTGCGCGCCGCAGATGATGCCCTGGACGCCGGAGGGGTCGATGCCGTCCCCGGTGAGGGTCTGTTCCTTGCCTTCGGGGACAATCCGGACCTGGCACCAGTTGATGGTCTTGCCGTTGGTCTGCGGTTCCTTGACCAGGCTCAGGACCTGGCCCACCACCACGGGTCCCTGGAGGGTGTCAGTGGGACGGTGGACGGCTTCTTCTTCAAAGCCGACCTTGACCAGGTCTTCCATGACGTCTTCGGCCGTTGCTCCGGCCGGTACTGCTGCGAACTCCCGCAGCCAGGAAAGTGGGATACGCACTGTTAGATCTCCATCCCGAAGTGCTCGCTGAACCGTACATCGCCTTCGATCATGTCGTGCATGTCCCCCACCTCGTTGCGGAACATGAGGGCACGCTCGATGCCCATGCCGAAGGCAAAACCTGAATAGACGTCCGGGTCGATGCCCGCGGCGCGCAGGACGTTGGGGTTGACCATGCCGCAGCCGCCCCACTCGATCCAGCGCGGGCCGCCCTTGGCGCCGGGGTGGAAGATGTCCAGTTCGGCGGAGGGCTCGGTGAACGGGAAGTAGTTGGGCCGCAGGCGGACCTTTGCCTCCTCACCGAACATCTGGCGGGTGAAGTGCTCCAGGGTGCCGAGCAGGTCCGCCATGGACAGTCCCTTGTCGATGGCAAGGCCCTCGAACTGGTGGAACACCGGGGTGTGGGTGGCGTCCAGTTCATCGGTGCGGAACACCTTGCCCGGGCAGAGCACGTAGATGGGCACCTCGCGCTCGAGCATGGAACGGACCTGCACCGGGGAGGTGTGGGTCCGCATCAGCAGGTGCGCTTCGGGCGGTTCCACGAAGAAGGTGTCCTGCATTTCGCGGGCCGGGTGGTCCGGCTTGAAGTTCAGGGCATCGAAGTTGAACCATTCCGATTCCACCTCGGGGCCTTCGGCGATCTCCCAGCCCATGCCCACGAAAATGTCCGCGACGCGGTCCTGCAGGGTGGACAGCGGGTGGCGCGCACCGGCGCGGCGGCGGCGGGGGGCGGCAGTGACGTCAACGGTTTCCTCGACCAGGATCCGGGCATCGTTCTCGGCTTCGAGCACCTCGGCGCGCTCGGCGAGCGCCTTGTTGACCCGGCCGCGGGAGGCACCCATCAGCTTTCCGGCGAGCGCCTTCTGGTCCTTGGGCAACCTGCCGATTTCGCGGTTGGCAAGGCTGAGCGGGGATTTCTCGCCGCTGTGGGCAAGGCGTACCGCCTTCAGCTCGTCAAGGGTGGCCGCACCGGCGATGGCGGTGATGGCCTGGTCTACAGCGGCGTTGATGGCGGCCTCATCCGTGGGGTTCGGGATGGCGGCGCCCGGCAAAGTTTCAGTCATCTACTGTTCTTAGCTACGAGTCGTGGCTGCCGGCGGCCGGTCAGCCATGCACGGTTTCCCGCGCGGCCCGCCCGTCGCCGGCAGGTCATGGATGAATGCGCTGAACGTCAGCGTCATTCAATGACCAGGTCAGGGCTCGCCGGCAGGACCGGCGGCCACTGCCCTCCAGTCTAGTAGAACCGTCCGGCTACCATGGCCTCATGACTTTGCGGCAGCGCGCGGGTTCCCTTGCCGGCACGACGACGGCCCAGCGGCTCAGGCGGGCAGCGAACCTCCTGAACGGGAGCACCCTTGCCGGCCTCGCCGTCGCCCTCGCCGCACGGACAGACATCAGCCAGGGCCCGCGCGGACTGCTTATCGCTGCCGGTTACCGCTGGCGGTTGCCGCTGGCGCAGGCCTTCACCCTGGGCAACGTGGTGCTGTGCAGGGCTTCTGCCGCCGAGTTGTTGTCGCGGCCCGTGCTCCTGGGACACGAGGAGCGGCACTGCAGCCAGTATGCGTGGTGCCTGGGGCTTCCCTTCCTTCCCCTGTATTTGGCGGCCGCCGCCTGGTCGATGCTGCGCACCGGCAATCCGGGGACCGCGAACATCTTTGAACGGCGGGCCGGGCTGGCAGCCGGCGGCTACCCGCTCCGGGCGGGGAGGCAGGCGTGACGGCCCAGGACGTACATTCCCCTGTGGACGCCGGGACCATCACCGTCACGGGGACGGGTTGGGCGGAGGCCGCCCCGGACCTGATGCTTGTCTCCCTAGGTGTGGAGAGCCGGGCCGAATCAGTGGCTGAAGCGTTTGCAGCTGCCGGCGAGGGCCTGGCGGCTGCCACGTCGGTCTTACGGAGCCGCGGTGTTGCCCCGGGCGATATCCGTTCGACCGGCCTGGCCGTCCGGGCTGACCTCGCCTGGCGGGACGGTGAAGGCCAACGGCTGGTGGGCTACGTGGCGTCAAGCAGTGTGTCCGTCAGGCTGCGGGATCCCGGCATGGCGTCGGCCATCGTCTCCGAGGCTGTCCTCGCCGCCGGGGACGATGGCCGCCTGAACAGCCTCCAGCTGGTCCTTTCAGACGATTCCGCGGTCCGGGCACAGGCACGTGACGCCGCCTGGCAGGACGCACTCCAAACTGCCGGGCAGTATGCCGCGCTGGCCTCCGCCACGCTGGGGAAGGTCCTGGCTGTGACCGAACCGCGCCCGGCACCGGGACCCGTGCCGCTGGCAGGGATGCAACGTGCATCCGCCACGGAGGGCCCGTCGGTGGAACCAGGAGTCAACCGGGTCGAGGCGGCTGTAGCCGTCACGTGGGAGCTGCTGCAGGCCCAGCGAGGGTAGGCAACGCCGCTGCGGCGGTGCCCCGGACCGGCGGCCGGGCTGTCCGGGCGGCGCGGCACCCTTGACTTAAATTCGAACATGTTTTCGAATGGGTGTCATGAGATGGGAAGCCCAAGCACTGGTGCCCACGCCGGACGCGCCCGGCCCGGCGTTGCTGCCGCTGGCGGGCCTGGTCCGCTCCGTCACTACCCCCGAGTTCGCCGGGATCACCTTCCACGAGGTCACCGCCAAATCGGTGCTCAACAAGGTCCCGGCGGGGTCGAAGATGCCGTTCGAATGGACCGTCAATCCCTACCGCGGCTGCAGCCACGCCTGCGTCTACTGCTTTGCGCGCAAAAGCCACACGTATCTGGACTTCGACGCCGGCATGGACTTCGACAGCCAGGTGGTGGTGAAGGTCAACGCCGCCGAGGTCCTCCGGAAGGAACTGAACAAGGCTTCCTGGACCCGGCAGCAGGTGGCCCTGGGCACCAACACCGATCCCTACCAGCGGGCCGAGGGCCGGTACAAGCTCATGCCCGGGATCATCAACGCCCTGGCGGAGTCGGGAACGCCCTTGTCAATCCTCACCAAGGGGACGCTGCTGGCACGTGACATTCCCCTGCTCAAGAGCACCGCAGCCCAGGTGCCCGTGGGGCTCGGCATCTCCCTGGCCATGACCGACGAAGCCCTCTCGGAGGCCATCGAACCCGGCACCCCCGGGCCCAGGGCCCGCCTCAAGCTGGTGTCCAGGCTTCGCGAGGCCGGGCTGCCCTGCGGCGTCATGGCCATGCCCATCCTGCCGTGGCTCTCCGACAGCGATGAAGCCCTGGATGCCCTGTTCGCCTCGCTGGCGGCCGCCGGAGCCACCGGCGTCACTGCCGGTGCCCTGTACCTGAAGCCGGGCACCAGGGAGTGGTTCATGAAGTGGATTGCCGCCCACCACCCCGCACTGGCCGGGCGCTACCGGCGGCTCTACGGGACCGGTTCCTATGCGTCCAAGGAGTACCGGACGTGGCTCGCGGGCAAGGTCCGCTATTTCAAGGCCCGGTATGGCTATACGCAGGCGTCGGGTTTCAGCCACCGGGACCTTGACGATCCACGGGCCGAGGAAGCGGCGTACCCGGCGGGGAGCATTCCCGCAGCGGTCCCCGGCGGACCCGTGGCGGGCTCCCCCGCGGCAGCGTCTTCGGCGGCCGGGCCGGCTGTGCAGGATTCCCTCTTTTAGCCGGTCTAGAAGTCGGCGCCGCCCGCGGGCCGGCCGTGCGCCGGGGACTGCGGCACCAGGGCCGCCACGGAGTCCAGGAGTGCGCGCACAATCGGATAATCGGCCGGTATCCAGGGCAGGCCGAGGACAGCGGCACGGTCCTCCAGCCGGATCCAGCGCAGTTCGTCGTGGTCTTCAAGCGGCGCAGGTTCGCCGCTGGCCACCTCGGCGAACCAGACCCTCATGCTGGCCCGGTCGTTGAGCGGCCAGCCGGCCGGTGCCTCCGCGGGCAGCTCCGCTCCCAGCCGCACACCGATTCCCAGCTCCTCGGCCAGTTCCCGCACCAGCGCCGCTTCGGGAGCCTCGCCGGGTTCCACCTTGCCGCCTGGGAACTCCCACAGCCCGGCCAAATGCTCCGGAGCGCTCCGGCGTGCCACCAACAACGCCTCCGGGTCGCCCAGCTTGTCCACTATTGCTCCGCCAACCACCTGTATCAGTCCAGCCACCGGCCCATTCTATGGGCCACAATGGAACGGGCCCGGAACAGCATCCCCGCCATGGGGAATAGTGGCTGGCCGCCCAGGGTTTGCCCCACTGTCCGGACCTTCCTGCCCCATTGCCGTGGCGTCCGTCCCCTTCCCGGTTCCACCATCAGAAAAGCAGGCATATGAGCAGCGTCCTCTCCCCGTCCACGGCAGCCCGCACCAAGACCCCCAACGTCGGCATGGCCATCTTTGCCCTGGCCATGGGCGGCGTGGGCATCGGCGTCACCGAATTCACCATGATGGGCCTGCTGAAGGAGGTGGAGCAGGGCCTGGGGATCAGCACCCCCGAGGCCGGGCACCTGATCTCCGCCTATGCACTGGGAGTGGTGGTGGGGGCTCCGCTGCTGGCCGCCATCGGTGCCAAGCTGCCCCGCAAGAGGCTGGCCCTGGGCCTCCTGCTGTTCTTCACGGTGGCCAACCTGACCTCTTTCATGGCCCCCGACTACGGGTCGATGCTCGTATCGCGCTTCGCCGCCGGACTGCCCCACGGAGCGTTCTTTGGAGTCGCGGCCGTCATCGCAGCGTCCCTGGTTCCGCCCACCCGCCGGGGCTGGGCCATCTCGATGGTCATGGCCGGGCTCAGCGTCTCCAACGTGGTGGGCGTACCGTTCGCGACCTGGCTGGGCCAAACCTTCGGCTGGCGCCTGCTGTTTGTCCTGGTGGGTGCCATTGGCCTGCTGGCACTGCTCATGGTGTGGAAGTTCGTACCGTTCCAAGCCGCGCACCCGGACGCCAGCATCCGCCGTGAACTCGGCGCACTTAAGCGGCTCCAGGTCTGGCTGGCGCTCCTGGTGGGCATCGTGGGCTTCGGCGGCTTCTTCGCCACCTACACGTACATCGCGCACACCATGACGTCAGTAGCAGGCATCCCGACCGCATGGATCCCCCTGGTGGTGGCGCTGTACGGCCTCGGGATGGTCGCCGGGAACATCGTGGGCGGCAGGTTGGCCGACAAATCGGTCATGGGCACCCTCTACCGGGTCCTCCCGGCCATTGCCCTGGCCCTGGTCGTCTATGCCCTCGCCGCCCACTGGCCGTGGAGTGCCATGGTGATGGTGTTCGTGGTGGGGGCATCCGGCTCCATGCTGATCCCGGCCCTCCAGACCCGCCTCCTCGATGCCTCCCCCGATGCACCGTCGCTGGCATCCTCCCTCAACCATGCCGCGCTGAATGTCGCCAACGCACTCGGCGCCTTCCTCGGGGGCGTGGTCATCGCGCTGGGGTGGGGCTTCGTCGCCCCCGCGCTGGTGGGCGCTGTCCTCGCGGTCCTCGGCCTCGGCGTCGCCCTGCTCAGTGGACTGCTGGAGCGCAAGAGGCCCCTTGCGGCCTGAGCCGGGGCGGTCCCGGTGCCGGCGGTCCCATTGCCGGTGCGGCATTGGACAGACCGCCTGTGACGGGTCCTAACGATGCGGCAACGCCCGCTTTGGGGCTACTGACTTTGCCGGGTGCGTATGTTAGCTTGAGCCTCATCGGGACTATTAATCCCGGTCACAATAAGGAGGAGACATGGGTTTTCTTGCTTGGATTATTTTGGGCCTGATTGTCGGGGCCATCGTTAAGGCCGTTATGCCCGGACGGGTCGGCGGCGGCTGGGTCACCAGCCTTATCCTGGGTGTCGTTGGAGCCATCGTTGGCGGCTGGATTGGCAGCCTCCTGTTCAACAAGGGCGATCTTGCCTTCTTCGACCTCGGCACCTGGATTCTCGCTATCGTCGGCGGCCTGGTTGTCGCCGGCATCTACGGAGCCGTCACCGGACGCGGAAAAGCCACCCGCGCACCCTGATTAATCCGTCCAGCAACACTCAACGGGCCCCGGATTTCCGGGGCCTTTCTTTGTGCCCGGGCGCACTCTCCGAGTCAGTCCCGGGCCGGCGGTGCGGGGCGGCGCTGGGAACGGGCGCTGGCGTAGAGGCATACGGTGGCCGCCGTTCCAAGGTTGAGGCTTTCGGCCGCGCCGTACACCGGAACCGCCACCCGGTGGTCTGCCAGTCCAAGCTCCTCTTCGGAGAGTCCCTGGGCCTCATTCCCAAAGAACCAGGCGGTCGGTGCAGCGAGGTCGTATTCAGAGGCGGGGCCGGCTCCGGTGAGCCTGCGGCGGGCGTTCTCGTCCTGCAGGACGTCGAGGTCCAACTGCCCGTATCCGTCGGCCGCCAGGATGCCGATGCCGCGGGCCTTGCATTCCGCGGCCAGTTCCGCCGGGTCCGCGGCAAGGACCACGGGAAGGTGGAAGAGCGACCCCGCGGTGGAGCGGACGGCCTTGGGATTGTAGATATCGACGCTGGAGGTGGTGAAAACCACGGCGTCGGCGCCTGCCGAATCGGCTGCGCGCAGGACCGTGCCGGCGTTCCCGGGGTCCCTGACCTGGCACAGCACGGCAATCAGGCGTGGAGCGGCGTCGAGCACGTCCGTCAGGCCGACGTCCACGAACCGGCAGACGGCGACGATGCCCTGCGGATTGACGGTGTCCGCCATCGCCGCCAGGACCTCGTCGGTGGCCAGCCGGGCGTTGGTGCCTTCGGCAAGTTCTTCGAATTCGGGGAAACGGTCAAGGCAGCTTTCGCTGGCGAAGACCTCGGTGACAATCCCCTCGGCACCGGCTGCAAGGCGCTGCTGGTGGAGTTTGAGGGCTTCCCGGACCGCCTGCGGCCCCTCGGCAAGGAACTGGCCACGCTTTAAACGGGCCGGGCGCCCTGCAAGCTTTGACACGTCCCTGACCCGATCGGCTCGGGGGTTGGACAGTGGAAGATCTTGCGGGCGCCCGGATTCGTTCATACAAGAACTGTAGTAGCTGACGCTTCCAGTTCCTGAACTGGCCCCTCAGGCGAGGGGCGGCAGCGGCTGCTAGGCTGCGGCAACCTTCTTGGCGGAGGTGTCTGCCGGCAGGGAGTCCTTGGCCACCTGGACCAGTGCGGCGAAGGCGTTGGCGTCAGAGACGGCAAGCTCGGCCAGCATGCGGCGGTCAACCTCGACCTCGGCGGCCTTCAGGCCCTGGATGAGGCGGTTGTAGGTGAGGCCATTGGCGCGGGAGGCAGCGTTGATGCGCTGGATCCACAGGCGGCGGAAGTCGCCCTTCTTCTTCTTGCGGTCACCGTAGCTGTACACAAACGAGTGCAGCAGCTGCTCTTTGGCCTTGCGGTACAGGCGCGAACGCTGTCCGCGGTAACCCTTCGCCCGTTCAAGAACAACCCGGCGCTTCTTGTGGGCGTTGACCGCCCTCTTCACACGTGCCACGTGCGTACTCCTTCGAAAATCTGATCCCAAGCATCTGTTGCCGGTGTTCCGGCGGCCTGAGAAGGCTGTTTGGCAGGTGACGGACCACCGGCGGGCGGTCCATCAATAAACTTGGAAACTAGATGCCGAGCATCTTCCGGATGACCTTGGCGTCGCCCTTGAAGACGATCTTGTCGCCGGCGAGGCGGCGGGTCAGGCGGCTGGACTTGTGCTCCAGGTAGTGGCGGCGGTTGGCCTGCTGGCGGCGCAGCTTGCCGCTGCCGGTCAGCTTGAAGCGCTTCTTAGCACCACTGTGGGTCTTCATCTTCGGCATGGGAACCGATCTCCTTACGTTTCTGCGGGCCCGGGGGCCGGCAGTTCTATCGCGCAGCCACCCCCGCGGGCAGCATGCTGGTTGCTGACTGCCGGAGCATGCCCGGCAGCTGTGAACTAGTTGGTCTTCTTACCGGCCGGCTTCGGCACTGCCTTGGGGGCAGGGCGTGCAGCAGGCTTCGGTGCAGCCGGCCTGGCCACCGGCTTGGGCGGCGCAGGGACACCGGCCGGCTTCGGCGCAGCCGCTTCCGGCTTGGCCGCAGCTGCAGGCTTGGGCGCAGGCGCGGCGGCCTTCGGTGCAGCAGGAGCCTTCGGCGCTTCCTGCTTGGGAGCCGGAGCCTTGGGGGCTTCCTGCTTCGGAGCCTCCTGCTTCGGCGCTTCCTGCTCAGGAGCGGCAGCAGGCACTTCAGCCGGTGCCTTCTCCGCGGCAGTTGCCTCCGGCTCGGTGGAAACGGTGAAGCCTTCCGGCAGGAGGTCCGCCAGTGACTGCGTCATGGGGGTCTGGTCCTGGCCGGAGGTATCAACGCGTCCTGCAGCCTTGGCTTCGTTCTGGGCCTTGGCCTCGGCCCGCTGGGTTGCCCGGCGCGCCTCCGCCTTGGCCTCAGCCTTGTTCTTCAGCGGGCCAACCACCATGACCATGTTGCGGCCGTCGATGCGGGGGCTGGACTCCACCACGCCGACTTCGGCGACGTCATCCGCGAAGCGCTGGAGCAGGCGGATGCCCATCTCCGGACGCTGCTGCTCGCGGCCACGGAACTGGATCATGGCCTTGACCTTGTCCCCGGCACCGAGGAAGCGCAGGGCGTGGCCGCGCTTGGTCTCGTAGTCGTGGGTGTCGATCTTCAGGCGGAAGCGGATTTCCTTCAGAACAGTGTTCGTCTGGTTCTTCCGAGCCTCACGTGCCTTGACCGCGGCCTCGTACTTGTACTTGCCGAAGTCCATCAGCTTGCACACCGGAGGCTTCGCCTGAGGTGCAACTTCAACGAGATCAAGGTCGGACTCGGCAGCCAGGCGCAGGGCATCCTCAATACGGACGATTCCTACCTGTTCACCTGCAGGGCCGACCAGCCGCACCTCGGGGACGCGGATACGCTCATTGATTCTTGGCTCGCTAATGTTAAAGCTCCTGTGTTTGTTGTTGAGTCCGGCAAATGAAGAAGGCCCCCAATTGCCGGAGCAATCGAAGGCCTCAAAGAGGTTGGACCGGCAACCCGCAAAGGGCTGCACGTGCACAGTCCCGGCAAAATGCCAGCCCATGCCCAACCAGGTACCCGGCAACCTTGCGTCCGCGCGGGTTCCAGAGGAACGGGCGGGACAACGGCTGACGCGGGTGGGAGAGAACTCCGCTTGCAAACTGGATGCCATTCTACAGAGAAAATTCCCGCCAACGCCGCGAAGCGCTGCTGGGAACCTGGCCGTTGAGGACAATCCCTGAAATAACGAGATCCAGTCGGTCTGTGTCAAGCTTACCAGTATGAGCACCCCAGACAGTAATTCATACGTCTTCGAGCCCGGCGACGCAGGCGCAGACGTTTCACAGCAGATCCGCGACATCTCCGAAGTTCCCGCCATCGAGGTCATCACCACGGCGGCCGTGCACCTGATGAGCGCCGCAGCGGTGAAGCTTGGCCTGGCCGCGGAGGACAACGCAGCCGAACTCAAGGACCTCGACGAGGCCCGGAAGCTGATCACGGCACTGGCCGGCCTCGTGACCGCGGCTGCCCCGGAGATCGGATCCCAGCACGCCGGACCCTTGCGCGACGGCCTGCGGTCCCTGCAGTTGGCCTTCCGCGAAGAGTCGCTGATTCCGGATGCACCGGGCAAGGGCCCGGGCGAAAAGTACACCGGGGCAGTGAACTAAAGCCCAACTCCCCCAAGCACCGCCCGACGGCGGGACGTTTCCTTTGCGGGCCGTCCCGCCGTCGTGCGTTAACCCCCATCCATTGCTCCGTACCTGCCGTTTTGCGGGGCCAAAACGGCAGGTACGGAGCACTCGATGAAGGGGCTCGTATCAGTACGCGGTTTTGCGGCGGCGCTGCTGGAGCGCAAGGCCAACGAGGCAGAGCACCACGCCCGCGGCTCCGACGGACACGAAACCGCCCGAAGGGCCCATGACGTCGATGAAGATCCCGGCCAGCGGCGAGCCGAACGCTACTCCGGCGGTCAGCGCGGAGCCGTACCAGCCCATCGCCTCCCCGCGCCGCTCCTCGGACACCAGGTCGGCCACTTTCTCGGAGGCGGCGGACAGCACGGGGGCGCACAGCAGTCCGGGCAGGATGGAGACGAGGGCCAGCGTCCAGGTGTCGTGGGCGAAGGCCATGGGCAGGGTCAGGGCGGCCATGCCGAGCAGCAGAAAGATCGGCGGGATGGGCCGGTGCATGGCCCCGTAGATCAGGCCGCCCACCACGGAGGCGGCGCACCAGAAGACGAAGACGATCCCGATCTCGCCCTGGTGGCCGCCGATTTCCAGTGCGGCGACGATGCCGACGTCGGTGCCGCTGAGGACCATTCCGGCGCCCGCGGCTACGGCGAAGAGGGCTGCGACTGTTGCGGTGAACCAGGAGAAGCCGCCGGCCAGCTTTCCCCGGAGGCCCTGCGCGGTGCTGGTGGCAGCCCCGGCGGGCGCCAGTTCGGCAGCAGCTTCCTGCACATGCGCCGGGGCCGTGGACAGCACCGCGGCCTCGGCGGCATGCTGCTCATCTTCCGCGCATTCCAGGCTCAGGGCCTCGCTGCGGGTGGGCGGGTTGAACCACATGAGGAACAGGCCGGCCAGTGATGTTGAAACGCCCACCACAGTGAGTCCTGCGGTGGTGTAGCCACTGGTGGCCACAACGGCGCCTGCGGCCGGGCCGATCATGAAGACCACTTCCGTGGTGATGGCGTCGAGGGCGAACGCGGTGCGGCGCTGCTCGCCCTCCGCCAGGACGCCCAGGGATTGCCGGACCACGCTGAAGATGGGGAGCGTGAGCAGGCCGCCTACAAAGACCAGCGGAAGGAGCCACTGGTAGGACACGTGCGGCACAACCGACCAGATCACCGTCTCGGAGATCACCGATGGGATGAGCGCGGTCCGCAGCCCCACGGTGTCCACGCGCCTGCCACGCCACGGTGCACCGAGTGCAATGCCGATGGTCATGACGGCAGCGGCGGCTCCGGCGGCTGCGTATCCCTGGCCCAGGGTGAGGACGATGTGCAGGGTGAGCAGAACGCCGGCAGCCGAGTGCGGGATACGGGCCACCATGCCCACCAGCAGCAGCCGGCGGATGGGCCGGACGGCAAGCAACTCCCGGTAGAGAGCGAAATTCACGAAAGCGGTCCTTCAGGATGCGCCGCAGCCCCGGCGGGGATCACCCATCAGGCTGGCGGCTGGTCGGGAGCGCGCCTCAGTTTGATTTCAAGGGAATCGACGCGCTCCCCAAACAATACATTCCGGGACCACTCCGCCTGCAGGCCTGCTACCAGTTCCTGAACACCGGCCGCGTCCAGGCCGTCCTCGAGGTACAGCACCACCTGCAATTCCGGCCCAGTACCGCCACCGGGGACGATGGTCCCGTCGGCAGCCAGGGTGGCCACTCCCCTGCCAGGCAGCAGCTCGACGCCGCGGACGGCCGCGAAACCAGAAGCGGCACTGCCCATTTCGGCGGCCAGATCCCTGTCACCGTAGGAGGGGGTCCAGCCGTGCTGCTTGGCGAGGGCCCAGACGCCGGGCCGGCGCACCACGAACGTCACATCCGCGCCCGGGTCCAGCACCAGGAGTTCCGCCCCTTCGGCGACCGCGGAGAGCGCCGCCCGGGCGGCATAGACGGCTACCGGGCGGGCGTCTGGATGCCATGCGGCCAGCGCGGCCGCTGACGTGAATGCCGGCAGTGCGGTCCTGCCGTCGGCGGCCTTGAGCGTCACCAATGCCATGTCCGCCTGCTTGTCCGCGTGCAGCCCATGTTCGGTGGCGGCCTCTTCGGCCAACTGGGCCACGATGGGAATGAAGACGCGGGCCGTGGCCAGTGCGGCAACGACGTCCGCCTCGTCGCCCCGCCCCTCCCGGAGGGCGGCAATTGCGGCGAGATAGCCGGCGTCGGCCGTTCCGTCGTCGTCCTCGAAGTTGTGGATTTTCGCATCATCCCCGGCGAGGCTGCGGCCGGCCCATGGCTGGCCCGCGGAATCCGTGGCACCGCCGGCGCCGGCCAGCGCCGCCGCGATGTGGCCGGGCAGTTGGCGGGCGGGAGGGCTTTGCGGTTCTTCGGAGCTGGGCATGGCCGGGCTGCTTCCCCGGGCCTAGCGGCGGCCGGCGACGTCGAGGGCTTCGGGCAGCGTGAAGGCACCGGCATAGAGTGCCTTGCCCACAATGGCGCCTTCGACGCCGAGGGGGACAAGCGAGCGGAGGACCTTGAGGTCGTCGAGGCTGGAAATGCCGCCGGACGCCACCACGGGCTTACCGGTCTTCTCCACCATCTGGCGCAGCAGTTCAACGTTGGGGCCCTGCAAAGTGCCGTCCTTGGTCACATCCGTGACCACGTAGCGGGCACAGCCGGCCTCCTCCAGGCGGCCCAGGACGTCCCACAGGTCCCCGCCTTCCTTCGTCCAGCCTCGGCCGGCCAGGGTGGTGCCCCGGACGTCAAGGCCGACGGCGATCTTGTCGCCGAAGCGCTCGATGGCCCGTGCGGTCCAGTCGGGGTTTTCCAGTGCCGCGGTCCCCAGGTTGACCCGGGCGACGCCCAGGTCAAGCGCTGCCTCCAGGGTTTCGTCGTCGCGGAGGCCGCCCGAGAGCTCCACCTTGATGTCCAGCCTGCCCACCACCTCGCGGAGCAGGTCGGCGTTGGAACCGCGTCCGAAGGCTGCGTCCAGGTCAACCAGGTGGACCCATTCGGCACCCTGCTGCTGCCAGTTCAACGCAGCCTCGAGCGGTGTTCCGTAACTGGTTTCGCTGCCCGCCTCGCCCTGGACCAGCCGGACGGCCTGGCCGTTGACGACGTCGACGGCGGGCAGGAGTTCAAGTACCGGCAGGTCATGTGCGGTGGTCATACTCATCCTCGGTGTTGGTTCTTCGGTTAGGACTAAAACGGGGCCGCCCGGTGGCGTCAATGCTCCGTGCCGCCCCTGGACGGTCAATTACCCGGCAGCGTGAGCAGGTAGGCGGCAACCAGTGCCATGGCAGCCAGGACATAGAACGACACCTGGAGCCACAGGGGCCTGGCCTGCTGCCGGAACGAAATGCCGCCGCCAATCAGCAGGCCGGCGAGGCCCATCAGGAGTACGGACCACATCTAGGCGACACTGCCGGCGTTCGCCGGGGCACCGGAACCAGCGGCGTCCGGCCTGCGCAGGCCCTCCACCCAGTTGCGCAGGAGCCGCGCGCCGGCATCTCCGGATTTTTCGGGGTGGAACTGGGTTGCGCAGAGCGGGCCGTTTTCGACGGCGGCGATGAACGGGCCGCCGTGCTCGGACCAGGTCACCAGGGGCGGTGCCATCCGCGGCTGGATGACGTCGAAGTTCCACTCCTGCACGCCGTAGGAGTGCACGAAATAGAACCGTTCGTTTTCGACGCCGGCAAAGAGCTTTGAGCCTTCAGGGACCTTGACGGTGTTCCAGCCCATGTGCGGTACGACCTCAGCCGGAAGTGCCTCCACCTTTCCGGGCCATTCACCGATGCCCTGGGCTTCGGTGCCGTGTTCCACGCCGGCTTCGAACAGGACCTGCAGGCCAACGCAGATGCCAAGCACCGGACGTCCGCCGGCCACGCGCCGGCCGATGAGCCGGATGCCGTCCACGGCTTTGAGTTCGCGCATCACGGTTTCGAACGCGCCGACGCCGGGCACCACCAGGCCGTCCGCGTTCAGGACATCCTCCGGTTTGGCGCTCAGGATCACTTCCGCGCCGGCGCGCTCGAGGGCGCGTACCGCGGACCTGACGTTCCCGGAACCGTAGTCAAGCACCGTGACGGTGGGCTTGCCCTCGGGTGACGGCAGCCTGCGCGACGCCGAGGGGTCGATGATTGCCCCGTCCCTCAGTTCCTGGCCACTCACAGCGCACCCTTGGTGGAGGGAATGCCCTCAACCCTGGGGTCGGGTTCGACGGCGGCGCGGAGGGCGCGGGCAAAGGCTTTGAATTGGGCTTCAACGATGTGGTGGGGGTCCCGGCCGGCCAGCACGTTCATGTGCAGACAGATGCCGGCGTGCAGCGTGATGGCTTCAAACACATGCCGGGTCAGGGAGCCGGTGAAGTGGCCGCCAATGAGGTGGTATTCCTGGCCGGCGGGCTCACCGCCGTGCACCAGGTAGGGGCGGCCGGAAACGTCCACCACTGCGTTCGCCAGGGCCTCGTCCAGCGGCACCGTGGCCTCACCGAACCGGCGAATGCCCGCTTTGTTGCCGAGGGCGGTCCGCAGGACTTCACCGAAGGTGATGGCGACGTCCTCAACGGTGTGGTGGACGTCGATGTGGGTGTCCCCGGTGGCCTTGACCGTCATGTCGATCAACGAGTGCTTGCACAGGGCCGTCAGCATGTGGTCGTAGAACGGCACCGAGGTGTCGATGTCCGAGACTCCCGTGCCGTCCAGGTTGATCTCCACGAGTACGGAGGACTCGCTGGTGGCACGCTCCATGCGGGCGGTCCGGGCTGCAGCCGTATTCGATCCGGTTGAACTCATGGTGAAGGGATCCTTTGTGGGAGAAGAAGTGGTTCAAGGCGTCCAGCGCCGCAATATCCAGTCTAGGCGTGAAGCGCGGCGTGGCCGGCAAGGATGCGTTCCAGGGAGGCCAGGAACGCTGTGGTTTCCGCCTCAGTGCCCGCCGTAACCCGGAGGTGGCCGGGGATGCCCACATCCCGGATGAGCACGCCGGCGTCAAGGAGTTCCTGCCAAACCTGGTGCGGGTTTTCCAGGCCGCCGAAAAACACGTAGTTGGAGTCCGACGCTGCGGGCTTAAGTCCCATCCGGATCAGCTCGGCCACGATGCGGTCCCGCTGCTTCTTGATGTCCTGGACGTCGGCCATCAGCGCTTCGCGGTGTTCAAGGGCCGCAAGGGCGGTGGCCTGGGTGATGGCGGACAGGTGGTACGGCAGGCGCACCAGCCGCAGGGCATCGGCCACCTCGGGGGCGGCGGCCATATAGCCGAGCCGTGCACCGGCCAGGGCGAAGGCCTTGCTCATGGTGCGGGAGACGATGAGCCGCTCACGGCCGGGCAGGAGCGTCAGTGCGCTGGGCGTTCCGTCGTGTGCGAACTCGTGATAGGCCTCATCGACGATGACGATGGCCTGGCTGTCCGCGCCGGCGTCGTAGACAGCTTCCACGACGTCCAGTCCGAGCCCGGTCCCGGTGGGATTGTTGGGCGAGCAGAGGAACACGATGTTCGGCTGGAGTTCCTTGACCTGGCGCGCGGCGGACTCGGCGCTGAGGTCATAGCCTTCCGCGCGTTCCCCGGTGATGTACTGCGTGTCCGTTCCGCTGGCCAGCAACGGGTACATGGAGTACGTGGGCGGGAAACCGAGGGCGGTGCGGCCCGGGCCGCCAAACGCCTGGAGGATCTGCTGCAGGACCTCATTCGAACCGTTCGCTGCCCACAGGTTGGTTTCGTCGAGCCCATGCCCGAGGTATTCCGCCAGGGCCTTACGCAGCGCCGTGAACTCGCGGTCCGGGTAGCGATTGAGGCCCGCGGCGGCTTCCGTAACGGCAGCGCTAATGGCTGCCCGCACATCGGCGGGAACACCATGGGTGTTTTCGTTGACGTTCAGCAGGATGGGGACGTCCAGCTGGGGGGCCCCATAGGGAGTCAGGCCGCGAAGGTTGCTGCGGAGGGGAAGCCGGTTCAGACGTTCTAGCTGCTGGTTCACCTGAACAGTTTAGTTGCCGCGGCAACCGCCGGAAAATGTGACGGTTGCCGCCCAGCCCCGGCAGCCCACTCAGTGCGTGGGAACGAACAGCTGCTGGCCCGGAAGGACGGTGCCGGCGTCGAGGTTGTTGAGCTGGACGATGTCTGCCACGACGTCGCGGGCGTCCCGGTCCGGCGCAACCGTACCGGCAATGGCCCACAAAGACTGTCCGGGCTGTACCGTCACCGTAACGGTGGGGGTCACTGCGAGGTCCGCGGCCGAGTCCGAGGCCTTGGCCGGGGAATGGAAAAACCCGGCGAGTGACAGCAGGAGAACAGCCAGGACTACGAGCGGAACCCCGATCAGGACGATCCTCCCCCGGCGGGTCAGCCGCAGGGGTGCAGACGAAGGTGAAACCTGGTGAAGTGATAAAGCTGACATGAACTAAGCCCTCCTGGACTTGCCGTGCTGCCCGGGTGTCCGCCCGCCAACGCCCTTGCCGTTCCATACCGCCGCCGCGCAATCTTCCGGCCGCGTATTCGAAGGAGGCATCTACTGGTTAGAACACATATTCGAACTTTGCTGATTTAGTTTTAGCACCTATCAACGAACATTGTCGAGACTCGCTAGAACAAATGTTTGAAAAAGCACTATGGCTGGCCTAGTTTTGGAACCAGGAACAACCACTCCTGAAGTTGATCAGCAGGGTCTGACAATGGCAGCGGGAGTCCTTCCACCGGAACCGCGGAACAGCGCCCGGCGGAAGGTTTGGCGGCAAGCGAAAGGCAATGGCGAATATGGCAGCAGCAGCCGCCGGGGGCAGGACCGCCCCGCAATCCAAGAGGACCACCAAGGGGCTGACTCCCCGGCAGAAGAAGATCCTCGAGACCATCCAGCGCTCCGTTAACGAGAACGGGTATCCGCCGTCCATGCGGGAAATCGGCGACACGGTGGGCCTTGCCAGCCTGTCAAGCGTGACCCACCAGCTCTCGCAGCTGGAAAAGCTGGGCTACCTTCGGCGCGACCCCAAGCGGCCGCGTGCCATGGAAGTGTTGATGCCGCTCACGCTCGATGGCGGGGGCAAAGGTGGGGGCACGCCTGCCGCGCCCCAGGCCGCAGGAGGCGGCGCCACAGTCACGGAGCTGCCCACCGCACTGGACACAGCCATGGTTCCGCTGGTCGGCCGGATTGCCGCCGGTGGCCCCATCCTTGCCGAACAACTCGTCGAAGACGTCATGCCGCTGCCCCGCCAGCTGGTTGGCCAGGGTGAACTTTTCATGCTCAAGGTGGCCGGCGATTCCATGGTGGATGCCGCCATTTGCGACGGCGACTGGGTAGTGGTGCGGCGCCAGGCCGACGCCGCCAATGGTGACATTGTCGCTGCTCTGCTGGATGACGAGGCCACCGTAAAGACCTTCCGCCAGCGCGATGGCCACACCTGGCTGCTGCCGCAGAACACCCAGTACGAACCGATCCTGGGTGACCATGCCACCATCATGGGCAAGGTCGTCTCGGTCCTGCGTTCGCTCTAGCCCCCGAACGCCTGCGCGGCATCCGCGCAGGCGCTGTCCGGCGGTTCCCAGGACGCGCCGGATCTCAGGACGCGTGGGCGCCCAGCCTGCTGAGGGCTGCCAGCGCCTTGGCGCGGTCAGTGGTGGCCCAGAACGGCGGGAGGGCGCCGCGCAGGAATCCCGCATAGCGTTCGGTGGCCAACCGCGAGTCCAGGACTGCCACCACGCCTTTGTCGCCGGTTGACCTGATCAGGCGGCCGGCCCCTTGGGCGAGCCGTATGGCAGCATGTGTGGCGGAAACAGACATGAAACCGTTTCCGCCTGCGTGCGCCACGGCACGCGAACGCGCCGTCATGAGTGGGTCGTCCGGCCGCGGGAAGGGGATGCGGTCAATCACGACCAGCCGGCAGGATCCACCGGGAACATCAACGCCCTGCCACAGGGACATGGTTCCGAAGAGGCAGGTGTCCGGTTCGTCCGCGAATTGTTTGACCAAGGCGGTCATGGTCGACTCCCCCTGGCAGAGGACAGTCATGCCGAGCTTCGGGCGGAGGGCATCGGCAGCTTCCTCAGCCGCCCGCCGCGACGAGAACAGGCAGAGCGCTCCCCCGTTGGAGGCCTTGATGAGCGCTTCGAGTTCGGCCAGGGCCTCCGGGGAGACACCCCGGCCAGGCTTGGGCAGGTGGCCGGCAACGTAAAGAATGCCCTGTTTCGGGTAGTCAAAGGGCGATCCAACATCCACGCCCGTCCAGCTGGGCGCGCCGTCACCAAGCAGGCCCAGGCCTCCTGCGGCCGGTTCGAACGCGGAACCGATCGCCAGGGTGGCAGAGGTCAGCACGACGGTATGGTCGGCGAAGAGCCCTTCCCGGAGCCGCCCGGCGACGGAAAGCGGTGCAATGTTGACCAGGACCGGAGCACTGTCATCGGGCTGCGAATAGCCTTGGCCCGGATCGAAGGTGCTCGCGCGGGAGAACCACACCACCTCCCGGTTTTCCCGGGCGGCGATCAGCCGCTCGCAAAGTTCCAGGATGAGCATTAGCCGGGAACGCGCCAGCTGCCGCCCGCCGTCGGCCGTGGTGTTGCTGTCCCCTTTGGAATCGGACAACGCAGCCCGGCACGCTTCACGCAACTGGTCCACGCAGTCGAGTTGCTCATCGTTCAGGCCGTTGGGGAGCAGCCCGTTGGGCGCGCCCGCGAGGGCCATTTCCAGGTTGGCAGCTGCGGCGTTCAGCGCATCAACGGTAATGGCGGTATGTTTCCGCGCGCCGGAAGCGGCGGCGTGCACCATGGCGACGGACAGCTGCCCGGACACGGCACCGGTCACCCTGTCCTGCAGTTCGTGGGCTTCGTCCACCACCACGACGTCGTATTCGGGCAGGACTGCCAGTCCCTCAAACGCGCTCACGGCCAGCATGGCGTGGTTGGTCACCACCACGTCGGCCTCGGCGGCATCCTGCCGGGCAAGCTCGCTGAAGCATTCGGCGGCCATCGGGCATTTTTGGGCCCCGAGGCATTCCATCGAGGTAACGGAAACCTGCCGCCATGCACGGTCGGTCACGCCAGGCAGCAGCTCGTCGCGGTCGCCGGTGGCCGTCTTCTCCGCCCACTCGCGCAACCGCACAACTTCCTTGCCCAGCTGCGACGACGGTCCGCCCACCGAGGCAGCAAAGTGCGGAACACTGGTGTCCTCCCCCAGGGAGAACAGCTGCCCTTCCGACGGTTCCTCGGACGGGAACCCGCCTTCAAGCTTGTGGCGGCACACGTAGTTGGACCTGCCCTTGACCAGGGCCACCTTGACCGGCCGGTCCAGCGCCGGCGTGATGTTCTTCAGTAGCCGGGGCAGGTCCCGCCCCACAATCTGGGTCTGGAGCGCCAGGGTCGCCGTGGAGACCAGCGCGGGCTTGTTGCTTTCCAGGGCATGGGCGATCAGCGGTACCAGGTAGGCCAGCGATTTGCCGGTGCCGGTGCCGGCCTGGACCAGGAGGTGGTTTCCGGTTTCGATGGCCCGGGCCACCTGGCGGGCCATTTCGTGTTGTCCGGTGCGGCTTTGTCCGCCCATGCCGGCGACGGCGCGGTCGAGCAGTTCGATAACGAACTGCTCGCCGGCCGTCTGCGCAGCTTCGCCGGCAGCGGGATCAGTCATTGACGACGAATTGTTCCAGTTCGGACGCGAGGCCCTCCCGGACCATCACCGCAGCCCTGGTCCCGGCTTCGATGTGGTCCAGGCTGAGGATCTCGGCGTCTGACTCGTGGAGCTTGCTGATCAGGTCTCCGCGGTCGTAGGGAATAAGCAGCTCCATCTTGACCGATGGCCGGGGAATGGATTCGCTGATGGCCTTCAGCAGTTCCGGGATGCCCTCCCCGGTCCTGGCCGAGACCACCACGTGCCGCGGCTCGCGCTGTTTCAGCCGCTCCACCACGAAAGGGTCCGCCGCATCGGCCTTGTTCAGGACGATGATCTCAGGGACCTTGCGCGCGTCGACTTCGCTGAAGACCTTCCGGACCGCAGCGATCTGACCTTCGGGATCGGGGTGCGAAACGTCCACCACATGCAGGATCAGGTCCGAGTCCGCCACCTCTTCCAGGGTGGAGCGGAAGGCTTCCACGAGCTGGGTGGGCAGCGAGCGGACGAATCCGACGGTGTCGGCCAGGGTGTACCCCAGGCCGTCAGCGGTTTCGGCCTTGCGGACAGTGGGATCCAGCGTGGCGAACAGGGCGTTCTCCACGAGGACTCCTGCGTCCGTGAGCCGGTTGAGCAGCGAGGACTTGCCGGCGTTGGTATACCCGGCGATGGCCACGGAGGGTACTTCATTACGACGGCGGTTGGCCCGTTTGGTCTCGCGTGCCGGCTTCATTGCGGCGATTTCGCGCCGCAGCTTGGCCATGCGGGTACGGATCCGGCGCCGGTCCAGTTCGATCTTGGTCTCACCGGGACCACGCGAGCCCATGCCGGCGGCGGCGCCACCCACCTGGCCGCCGGCCTGGCGGGACATCGACTCGCCCCAGCCGCGCAGGCGGGGAAGCAGGTATTCCAGCTGCGCCAGTTCCACCTGTGCCTTGCCTTCGCGGCTCTTGGCATGCTGGGCGAAGATGTCCAGGATCAGGGCTGTCCGGTCGATGACCTTGACCTTGACGATGTCTTCGAGGCCGCGGCGCTGGGAAGGTGCCAGTTCGGCGTCCACCACCACGGTGTCCGCGCCGGTGGCCATGACGATGTCCTTCAGTTCCTGGGCCTTGCCGGAACCCAGGAACGTCCCGGGGTCCGGCTTGTCGCGGCGCTGCACCAACCCGTCGAGGACCTCCGAACCGGCGGTCTCGGCCAGGGCGGCCAGCTCGCGCAGTGAGTTTTCGGCGTCGGCCAGCGTCCCCTCGGACCAAAGCCCGGCCAGGACCACGCGTTCCAGGCGCAGCTGCCGGTATTCAACCTCGGTGACGTCCTCAAGCTCGGTGGACAGACCCGCCCTGCGGCGCAGTGCACGCCGTTCCTCGAGGTCCTGTTGGTCGCCGTCGTACGTTGAATGTTCTTCGTCGAGCCGGGAAATGGCTTGGGCCTTGCCAAACACGGCCTTTCCGCTGCCGCCTTCACCGCCGGACGTGCCGGCATTCCTGGCGGGGACGTCCTTGGCGAGGATCCGGTCGATGACAGCCTGGATCTCCTGCGGACTCATGTCCTGGGTGGCTGGATCGGAACCGGAATTGGGCTGGCTGGTCATGGTCTCCTTTGAAGATTCGGCAGTTCCAGAATAGTGCTGATTGGCTCGATGTTGATAAGTATTCGCGCTGGGCTGACGGCCTGCGGTCATTCAGTTCTCCTGGTTGTTTCGCCGCCGGCTGCGATGCCGGGGCTTGAGGGCCGCGTCAGGACGGCGGCAGGGCTGGAAAAGCCGGACCAAGGGCGCGAAGTGCAGCAGGGGGCTGACTTTCGAGTTGTGTCCGGCGGCCGGGCGGGCGGAAAAGCCTGGCCGGTGCGCAAAGCGGAAGGTACGGAAACCTGCGTCGCTGCGGGACGGACTGTCGCGGGAGGACAGTGTGCGGGACGGGCGCGGCCCGTACCAGCTACTCGAAGATCAGGAACATGTACGCCAGCGTAGCAGAGCGGCTGCGGGCCGGTTTCCCATTACGCTGCAGGGGGAACTACTCTGGCCAGTTATGGAGTCCGCACACTATTTCAGCCCGTCACCTGCCGGCCCCTTTACCAGGAAGCCCCTGACGGTGGAATTGGCCGGTGAGGCGCGGCGGCTCCAGACCTCCCAGGGGATCTTCAGTCCCGACGGCATCGACAAAGGCACCGCGGTGCTCCTGGCCGGCGTCCCGGCGCCGCATCCCAAGGGAAACCTGCTGGACATCGGATGCGGCTGGGGACCCGTGGCGCTCACCATGGCGCTGCTGGCACCCGCTTCCAGGGTCTACGCCGTGGACGTCAACGAACGCTGCATCACCTTGACCAACGAGAACGCTGCCGCACTGGGGCTGGCCAACGTCGTCGCCAGCACCCCCGGGTCCGTGGATCCGGAGATCCGCTTCGACACCATCTGGTCCAACCCGCCCATCAGGATCGGCAAGGACGAACTGCATGCCCTGCTCAAAATGTGGCTGCCGCGCCTGGCAGAGGGCGGGACGGCATGGCTGGTGGTGCAGAAGAACCTGGGCTCCGATTCGCTTCAGCGCTGGCTGGCGGCCGAACTGGACAGCTCCTTCACCGTGACCCGCGAGTCGACGGCAAAGTCCTTCCGGATCCTGGCGGTCAGGAAAGCGTCCCACTCGCCACGATGACGGCGGGGCCGCTGAGCTCCACATGCTCGTGCCCGCCGGGGCCGGCAAAGAACTTCACGCCCACCACTCCGCCGGGAACGTGGACCCGCCAGGCGTCCGGGGCTTCCGCGCCGGCCCAGTGCCTGATGGCGACGGCGGCAGCGCAGGCACCGGTCCCGCAGGACTGGGTCTCCCCCACGCCGCGCTCGTGCACCCGCATGGTCACGGATCCCACTCCGTCATGGACCAGCGGTTCGGCCGGCACCACGAATTCCACGTTGGTCCCGTTCGCCGGAACCGGCTCAACCTTGGGGGCGGTGAAGAGCCGGGTGCCCGTGAGCTCCGAGAGTTCGGCAAGCGCCACCACCGTGTGCGGGTTGCCCATGCTCACGGAGAGGGCCGGCCGGGCAACCTCCAGCCCGTCGGCGGTGACCAAGGAATCCATGGCCTTCGCGCTGGCGTCACCGGGGAAGATGAACTCCCAGGGTCCCATGTCCACCGCGTAGCCGTCTCCGGTCCGGACCACGGTCTTGACGCCGCCCCGGGTGCCGATGGTGAGCGATCCGCCGTCGGGCAGGTCGATCAGTCCCTCGGTCCGGAGGAAGTGGACGAAGACCCTTACCCCATTGCCGCACATCTCTGACAGGGAGCCGTCGGCGTTGCGGTAATCCATGAACCATTCCGCGTCCGGGGCGCCGGCGAGCAATTCCTGGCCCTCTGGCAGGAAGCGGGACGGGACGGCCCTGATCAGGCCGTCCGCGCCGATCCCGCGGTGCCGGTCGCACAGGGCGGCAGCCTGGCCCGCGCCGATCTCGTGCATCCCCTCAGGGTCGGCCACCAGGACGAAATCGTTGCCGGTGCCGTGCCCCTTGGAGAAGCGGAGGCCGCTCAGGGTGCGCAGGGCAGGTCCGGTGGTTTCCGCGGGGGTAGCATTCATGATTCCAAGCGTAGCGGCGGAAGCTGTCCGTCCTGAAACCGCCGCTACCGGGACAGTTCCAGGGCCTTGCCCAGGAGCCCGGGGTCCTGCCAGTCGAGCCAGACGATGCGTGGATCGGCACGGAACCACGTCAGCTGGCGCCGGGCGAACTGCCGGGTGGCCACGATGGTCTCCTCCGCGGCGGCCTGTACTGTGGATTCACCGTCCAGGGCCCGCAGGAACTGTGCATAGCCCAGCGCACGGGACGCGGTTTTGCCGCGGCGCAGGCCGTTGGCATCGAGCATCCGGATTTCGTCCAGCAGGCCCGCGTCCACCATCCGGTGCACACGTGCGGCCAACCTGTCCCGGAGCACCTCGCGGTCCACGCTGAGGCCCAGCTGGATGGCGGGCCGGTGATACTCCCGCCGGGGCATGAAGGAGCTGAAGGGCCGTCCGGTAAGTTCGTGCACCTCGAGGGCACGGATGATCCGCCGGGCATCGGAGACCCGGGCGGCGGAGGCAGGATCGACGGTCCGGAGCCTGGCAAGGAGTGCTTCGGTACCGAGTTCGGCGTGCTCCACTTCAAGCCGGGCACGCAGCGCCGGATCGGTCCCGGGGAACTCCAGTACGTCCAGCGCGGCCCGGACGTACAGCCCGGAGCCACCGGCCAGGATGGCGCGCTTGCCGCGCGCATGGATGGCGTCGATGGCGCCGCGGGCATCGCGTTGGAAGTCGGAAACGCTGGCTTCCTGGGTTACGTCCAGGGTATCCAGGAGGTGGTGCGGCACTCCCCTGCGCTCGGCCATGGTGATCTTGGCGGTGCCGATGTCCATGCCGCGGTAGAACTGCATGGCATCTGCGTTGATGACCTCGCCGTCCAGGGCGAGGGCAAGGTTGACGGCGAGGTCGGACTTGCCTGAGCCGGTGGGACCGACGACGGCGATGACAGGCGGGGCAGCCACCTGTCAGCGGGTGCGCAGCGGCAGTGCGGGCATGCCGAGGGAGACGCCCTTGCGTTCCCCGGGTAAAGCCGGGGATGGTGCCCCGCAGGAGTCGGCCTGGGACCTGTCCCACGCGTCCCCTGCCCGTGACCGGCGCAGGCTGTAGTCCTCAAGCGTCGGATCAGACACGAGGTGGAAGGCAGCGGCTTCGGTAATGGTGACGGTGACCAGGTCTCCGGGCCTGGGGGCGGGTGCACCCTCCGGGACCGAGAAGTGGACCAGCCGCTGGTCCTGCGACCGGCCGGAGAGCCGGTGGGTTTCCTCCGACTTCCGCCCGGACTGGGCGGTGACCATGACTTCGAGCCGGCGGCCTAGCTGCTTCCGGTTTTCTTCCGCGGCGATTCGGTCCTGGAGGGCGGTGAGGCGTTCAAAGCGTTCCTGGACCACGGCTTTGGGGAGCTGGTCGGGCAGGTCGGCCGCCGGTGTGCCGGGACGCTTCGAATACTGGAAGGTGAAGGCGGTGGCGAAGCGGGACTTTTCGACCACGTCCAGGGTTGCCTGGAAGTCCTCTTCCGTTTCGCCGGGGAAGCCGACGATGATGTCGGTGGAGATGGCGGCGTGCGGGATCCTTTCGCGGACCTTGTCAAGGATGCCCAGGAACTTGGTGGACCGGTAGGAACGCTTCATGGCCCGGAGGATGCTGTCCGAGCCGGACTGCAGCGGCATGTGCAGCTGCGGCATCACGTTGGGCGTCTCTGCCATGGCGTCGATGACGTCATCGGTGAAGGCGGCCGGGTGCGGGCTGGTGAAGCGGACGCGCTCGAGCCCCTCGATCTCTCCGCAGGCCCGCAGCAGCTTGGAGAACGCCTGCCGGTCCCCGAATTCCACCCCGTAGGAGTTGACGTTCTGGCCGAGCAAGGTGACTTCGATGGCCCCGTCGTCCACGAGAGCCTGGATCTCCGCAAGGATCTCTCCGGGCCGGCGGTCCTTTTCCTTGCCGCGCAGTGCCGGGACGATGCAGAAAGTACAGGTGTTGTTGCAGCCAACGGAGATGGACACCCAGCCCGAATAAACAGAGTCACGTTTAGTGGGGAGCGTTGACGGGAAGACGTCCAGGGACTCCAGGATCTCCAGCTGCGCTTCATTGTTGTGCCGGGCCCGGTCCAGGAGGGCCGGAAGGGCCCCGACGTTGTGGGTACCGAACACGGCGTCCACCCATGGCGCCTTCTTGAGGATGCTCTCGCGGTCTTTTTGCGCCAGGCAACCGCCCACGGCGATCTGCATGCCGGGGTTGGCCACCTTCACGGGGGCCAAAATGCCCAAGTTGCCGTAGAGCTTGTTGTCCGCGTTTTCCCGGACTGCACACGTGTTGAACACCACGACATCGGCATGCTCACCCTCGGCCGGGACGTAGCCGGCGGCCTCAAGCAGGCCGGACATCCGTTCGGAATCGTGGACGTTCATCTGGCAGCCGAAGGTGCGCACCTGGTAGGTGCGGGGCTGGGCTCCGGATTGCGGGACCGTCCCTGCTTCGACGGAAGGGGTGGCGCCGGGTTGGGGGGAAGGAATGGTCAAACTCACCCGTTAAGGGTACCGGCTCTGGAGTGGGTCGCTGTCGCTGTCCTGCCGCGAATTGAGGACATCGTTGACGATCCGGAACGCCTGGGAGGGTTGATAGCCCTTGCGGGCCAGCATGGAGGCCAACCGCCGCACCGCTTTGTCCCGTTCGCCGGGACCGGCGAGGTCTGTCCCGGGGCGGAGCTTGCGTTCCACCAGGGCGCGGGCCGCGGCTTCCTCATCGGCGTCGGTCAGCTGTTCCAGGGCCGAAGCAGCTGTTTCCTGGTCGATGCCCTTCTCGGCGAGCTCCCGCCGGAGCGCGCCTTTGGCCAGCTTCCGGGACTGGGCCCGGCTCCTGACCCACATGTCGGCAAATTCGGCATCGTTGATCAGCCGGACGTCCTGGAACTTGTCCAGTACGGCCTCGGCGACGTGTTCCGGGATGTTCCGCTCCGCCAGTTTCCGGGCAAGCTGCAGCCGGCTTTTGGGAGCCGCTGTCAGCTGCCGGTAGACGATGGCCTGCGCCACCGAGAACGGGTCCGGTTCGGCGTCCGCCTCCTGCGGGTCCTCAGGGACGGCAAACCCGTCCGGCGCCCCTGTCGAGGGGCTGCCGGAACGGGTCCGCCGTGTTCGTGGGCCGGTCAAGGGCTAGAACCCGTCGACGGCTTTCAGCTTTGGTGCGTCCTTGGACTCATCCTCGGCAGGCTTGACGCCGACACCCAGCTTTTCCTTGATGAGGCGCTCCAGCTCGGCGGCCAGCTCCGGGTTGTCACGGAGGAAACGGCGCGAGTTTTCCATGCCCTGGCCGAGCTGGTCACCATCATAGGTGAACCAGGAACCCGACTTCTTGATGATGCCGTGCTCCACGCCCATGTCGATGATGCCGCCCTCGCGGGAGATGCCCTGGCCGTAGATGATGTCGAACTCGGCAACCTTGAAGGGCGGAGCCATCTTGTTCTTGACGATCTTGGCCTTGGTCCGGTTGCCGACGGAGTCCGCGCCTTCCTTCAGGGTCTGGATCCGGCGGACGTCGATGCGGACCGACGCGTAGAACTTCAGGGCCTTACCGCCGGTGGTGGTTTCGGGGGAACCGAAGAAGACGCCGATCTTTTCGCGGAGCTGGTTGATGAAGATGGCGGTGGTCTTGGTCTGGCTCAGGCGGCCGGTGATCTTACGCAGGGCCTGGCTCATGAGGCGCGCCTGGAGGCCGACATGGCTGTCGCCCATGTCGCCTTCGATTTCTGCGCGCGGCACCAGAGCGGCAACGGAGTCGATGACGATGACATCCAGCGAACCGGAGCCGACCAGCATGTCCATGATTTCCAGGGCCTGCTCGCCGGTGTCCGGCTGTGAGACCAGGAGGGCATCGGTGTCCACGCCCAGCTTGGCGGCGTAGTCAGGGTCCAGGGCGTGCTCGGCGTCGATGAAGGCTGCGATCCCGCCCGCGCGCTGGGCGTTCGCCACCGCGTGCAGGGCAACGGTGGTCTTACCTGAGGATTCAGGACCGTAGATTTCGATGACGCGGCCGCGCGGGAGCCCGCCGATGCCCAGGGCGACATCCAGGGCGATGGAGCCGGTGGGGATGACTTCGATCGGAGCGCGGACTTCGTCGCCCAGGCGCATGACCGAGCCCTTGCCGAACTGCTTGTCAATCTGGGCAAGCGCTGCTTCCAGCGCTTTTGCACGATCCGGGGCTGCCGCCATGGTTGACACCTCTAATGCTTTCTCGATGGTGGCCTTCGCGGCCGTTGTGTTGGTCATCTCTGACGCTAGGGGGACCCACTGACATTCCGGCCGGAGGACAACGGCTATGTGGATAAACCCGATGAAAAAATCATAGCCTTATCCGAACAGGTATTCGAAGAGTGGAGCTCTTGCGGCGTGTCCGCCGGCAGGACTCCGGCCGCCGGACAGCGCCCATCCCCTCCGCTAGTCGCGGCGCGGGGCGATGTCGCGGCCAAGCCGCCGTTCCGTCGGGACATCCTGGACGTCGCAGACCGCAAGCCAGACCCGGCGCGGCTCAACCCCGGCCGCCAGGGCCTGGTCAGCGGTGCGCCCGCCAACGCCGGCAAGGACCAGGGTGCTGCTCAGCACGCGGGAGTATCCCGCACCGAACTCGTCATCCATCAGGCGCCAGTACTCGCTGATTCGCATCGGTAAATCCTCTCATGATTGTGGACCCTAGAATTGTTGCCATGAGCAACTCCCCGGACCCGCCGCGGCACGACACAGGCAACGACGCCGCCGACACCGCGCTGCAGAATGTTGAACACCAGATCAGCCTTTTTTGGCGGCGGGCGCGGGCCATCTCCAACCAGCTTTCGCGCGAGGTCCACCCGGACATGGAGCCGGCGGCGTACGGGCTGTTGACGATTATCCGCCGGGAAGGACCCATCCGGCTCACCGAGCTGGCCATGAACATCGGGGTGGGCAAGCCGTCGGTCAGCCGGCAGATCGCGTTCCTGGAAAGCCTTGGCTTGGTGTCCAAGGAGGCGGACCCCCTGGACCGCCGGGCGCAGTCGATCCGGCTGACGCCGAAGGGCGAAGAGAAGATGCACCAGGTCCAGGACGCCAGGCGCCAGGTCTTCCAGGAGCGGCTGCGCGAGTGGCCGGTGGAGGACCTGGAGGAATTGGCCCGCTGCATGGCAAGGTTGAACTCCACCTATGAGCGCGACGGGTTCCCCAAGGAAGCCGCCGATGGGCCGCCCTCACCGGAGCGGGCGCACGAGGATTGACGACAGCAGGAAGCCCCCGGCATGGCCGGGGGCTTCCTGCTGTCCGGCGCCCACCCTGGGGTGGGCCGCCTTACCGGGCTCCGGAGAGGAGGCCCGTGGAGAGTTCGTCGTTCAGTTCAGTGTTGAGGTCGCGTTCCAGGTCACGGCCGTAACGCTGGGAGAATTCCTGCGGAACGGTGTCCGGAACTGCGACGCCTTCGGCTACTGCCACGCGGTCGCTGACCTCACGGAGCATGCTTGACAGCGGAACATCCAGTGCCGAGCAGATCGAGGACAGAAGCTCTGACGATGCTTCCTTCTGGCCGCGCTCCACTTCGCTGAGGTATCCCAGGGAGACACGGGCGCTGTGCGAAACTTCACGGAGCGTGCGCCCCTGACGCTGGCGGACATCGCGCAGGACATCACCGATTTCGTGACGAAGTACTACCATCTTGCGCTCCTTCTGTTCGCTCTTAGCCTGTTCGGCGAGGCCCACATCCTTCCAGCGGACAACGCCGTTTACGGATACGGGCTGCTTTACCATCTGTATCGCCTTGCTCCCTCATTGGTCAGGTCCGCCGCCGGCGAACCTGTCTTGGTCATTTCATCCTAGGCGCCTCCGCTCTCCGGAAGCGACACAATGTAGTAACTAATCGGTAGTGGCTTTTGTTCCCGGCAACTTTACGCGCGGTAACTTGGCGGCCGGCAGGGCTCAGCCGGCGAGGGCCTCGAGGAGTCGTTCGAGGGCGGAGGCGCAGGCCGCGGCGCGGATGTCCGGCCTGCTTCCGGTGAAGGAGTACTCGAAACCGGCGGTGCCTGCGGCGGTGGCAATGCCGATGTAGACCCGGCCGACGGGCTTGCCGTCATGGGCTTCCGGACCGGCGACGCCGGTGGTGGAAACCCCGACGTCGGCGCCCAGGACAGTGCGCGCCCCGTCCGCCATGGCGCGGGCGACGTCGGGGTCGACGGAGCCGGCTCGGGCCAGCAGGTCGGTGGGCACGTGCAGCACCGCATCCTTCACGGAGTTTTGGTACGCCACCACCCCGCCCTGCAGCATGCCGGAGGCACCTGGGGTGTCAGCCAGGACAGCGGACACCATCCCGGCCGTCAATGACTCTGCGGTGGCAACGGTCCGTCCGGACTCAAGTGCCTGCCGGACAGCCTGGGCCGCCAGCTGGTGAAGGTTGCTCATGCCTGCTCCCGCCCCTCGGCTCCTGCCTGGCGCTTGCCCCTGGCACGCAGGCGCAGGGCCTCAACCACGTACTCAACGCCGGTCCACAGCGTGATCGCCACGGCTGCCATCATGACCGCAAACGCCACCCAGGACATCCAGGGCGCGAACGCCCCGAGCGGCAGCAGGTACAGGAAGATCGCCGCGGTCTGGACCACCGTTTTGAGCTTGCCGCCGCGGGAGGCGGGGATGACGCCGTAGCGGATCACGAAGAACCTCAGGGCGGTAATGCCCCATTCCCGGACCAGGATCACCACAGTGGCCCACCAGGGGAGCTCACCCAGCAGGGACAGCATCACCAGCGCGGAGCCGATGAGCAGCTTGTCGGCGATGGGGTCGGCGATCTTGCCGAAGTCCGTGACCAGGTTCCGGCTCCTGGCGATGTCGCCGTCGAGTTTGTCCGTGTAGATGGCGACGGCGAACGCAGCCACGGCTGCCCAGCGCCACGGTCCGGAGGTGCCGTGCAGCCCGGGGGCGTCCGCCACGAGGAACCACACGAAGAACGGGACCAGCGCGATGCGGATCATGGTCAGGACGTTGGGAAGGTTCCAGACCCCGGCACGGCCCTGGCCGGCGGCGGTTGCATCGGTGCTAGTCACGTTTCTAGGCTACCGGCCTAGCGCCCGGTGAGGGACCAGGCGTCCTCGGAGCCGTCGTCGTCATCGCCGTAGCCGCCTGGTGCGGAGTCGGAGCCGTCGTAATATTCGACGTTCTGCTTCCGCTGGTCCAGGTCCGCGGCCACCAGGTCCTCGGCGTAGCCGCCCTGGGCGATGTTGGCGTTGGCGTTGTCGCTGAGCGCGGCCGTCTGGGAATCGGCAGCTGCCGGCGGTTCCTGGCCCTTCATGGCGGCCAGGACGGCAGCGAGGTCGTCGGGTTTGACCAGGACGTCGCGGGCCTTGGAACCCTCGGAGGGGCCCACCACTCCCCTGGACTCAAGGAGGTCCATGAGCCGGCCGGCCTTGGCGAACCCGACCCGGAGCTTGCGCTGCAGCATGGAGGTGGAGCCGAACTGCGTGGTGACCACCAGCTCGGTGGCCTGCAGCAGCACCTCGAGGTCGTCCCCGATGTCGTCGTCAATTTGCTTCTTTTCCGCTTCGGGGGCGACGTCGTCACGGTAGACGGCCTGCAGCTGACCCTTGACGTGCTCCACCACCTTGTGGATCTCCGATTCGGTGACCCAGGCTCCCTGGACACGCATGGCCTTGGAGGCGCCCATGGGCAGGAAGAGGGCGTCACCCTGGCCGATCAGCTTCTCGGCGCCGGGCTGGTCCAGGACCACGCGGGAGTCGGTGACGGAGGACGTCGCGAAGGCCATGCGTGAGGGCACGTTGGCCTTGATGAGGCCGGTGACCACGTCCACGGACGGGCGCTGGGTGGCCAGGACCAGGTGGATGCCGGCCGCGCGGGCCAGCTGGGTGATGCGGACGATCGAGTCTTCGACGTCGCGCGGCGCCACCATCATAAGGTCGGCGAGTTCGTCCACGATCACCAGCAGGTACGGGTAGGGCCGGATGACGCGCTTGGAATCCACCGGCGGCTGGACCTTGCCTGCACGGACGGCCTTGTTGAAGTCGTCGATGTGCTTGAAGCCGTAGTTGGCGAGGTCGTCGTACCGGGCGTCCATTTCGCGTACCACCCACTGCAGCGCCTCGGCGGCCTTTTTGGGGTTGGTGATGATGGGCGTGATGAGGTGCGGGACGCCCTCGTAAGCGGTCAGTTCCACGCGCTTGGGGTCCACCATGACCATGCGGACCTCGTCCGGTGTGGCCCGCATCAGGATGGACGTGATCATCGAGTTCACGAAGGACGACTTACCGGCGCCGGTGGCACCGGCCACCAGGAGGTGGGGCATCTTGGCCAGGTTGGCCACCACGTAGCCGCCCTCCACGTCCTTGCCGACGCCCATCACCATGGGGTGGTCCGTGCGGCGTGCGTTCTGGCTGCGGAGGACATCGCCCAGGGAGACCGTTTCGCGGTCCGTGTTGGGGATCTCGATGCCGATGGCGGACTTGCCCGGGATGGGGCTGAGGATGCGCACGTCGCTGGAGGCCACGGCGTAGGAGATGTTCTTGGACAGGGCGGTGACGCGCTCCACCTTCGTGCCGGGCGAGAGTTCGATTTCGTACCGGGTGACGGTGGGGCCGCGGCTGAAGCCGGTGACGGTGGCATCGACGTTGAACTGGGTCAGGGTGTCGGTGAGGGCGGCGACGACGGCGTCGTTGGCTTCCGTGCGCTCCTTGGGGATGGACCCGGGGGTCAGGAAGTCCGAGGCCGGGAGGGTGTAGGTCACGTCGCCGGCGAGCGAGAGCTGCTCGGTCCGCTGCGGGATGGGAACGGGCGGCGGCGCGGGCGCCACCGGGTTCGAGGGCACCGTGGGCGCGGCGGCGGGCTTGCCGGGGGCCGCGGCACCGGGAATGACCAGGGGGATGGCTTCGGTGGCGTTTTCCGGCGGGGCCGCCTGCGAACCGGCGCCCAGGCCCTGGGCGGCCTTGATCTTCTCGACGGCGATCTCCGCCTGGGTGGGCCGCCGCACTCCGGGCGCGGGCCGCGCCGGTTCGCCCTCGTCGTCGTCAATGACGGCGTGCTCGAAGGCTTCGTCACCGACGTAGCCCTCGAGGCCTGGCTCGGCCTCCTGGTCCTTGCCAAAGAGCTTCCGCTTCTTCTTTTTGGGTGCGGCGGGTGCCGTCCGCTCGAGGTAGCTCCGGTCGTGGACGTCGGCGCGTTCCTGGTCCATCAGGTCGATGCCCATGAGGTGCTCGTACGCACCACGGATGCGGCGTGGAATGGCAGTGAACGGGGTGGCCGTGATGATCAGCACGGATACGAAGGCGAGCACGCCGTAGAGGGCCACGGGCACGGCGGGATGGATGGCGGCCAGCGGTGTGGCGGCCAGGAAGCCGAGCATGCCGCCCGCTGTGCGGAGCCCGTCGAAGCCGTCGGCCACCGTGGGCTGGCCGCCCAGGATGTGCGCCAGGCCGCAGCCGGCGAATGTCATGATCAGGAAGCCGATGCCCACCCTGTTGTTGCCCCGGCCGTCGGAGGGCTGCCGAAACAGCCGGAAGGCGCAGACGAAGAGCATGAGCGGGAGCAGCAGCGAAATCCAGCCGAACGTGCCGTTCACCACGGCGTAGACGGCGTCCGGGAACCAGCCCGTCAGTCCCCACCAGGCGAACGTGGCGATGAAGACGCCGAGCGCCAGGTTGAACAGGGCGGCGCCGTCGCGGCGGTCCTCGGCCGGAAGGTCGCTGACGTCGTGGCCGATGCGGCGCACTCCACCGCCCACCAGGTGGCCCACGCCAAGCCATGCGCCCCCCACCACGCGCAGCAGCCACGGCTGGTGGTGTTCGACGGCGGGAAGCTGGCGGGTGCGTGCGGTGCTGGATGAGCCGCCACGCCCCGCCCTGCCGGCGGCGGAGCCGGTTCCGCGGCCTGTGGAGCTCCCGGATTTGCTGCCGGAGCTGCCCCTGCCGGTACCTTTGGGCGCGGAAGTAGTACGTGTGGCCATAGTAGTTACGCTACCGGAAGCATGCTGTGATTCCGGGGATATCGGGGCCGGGAGCACCCCCGCTGCCGGCAGTTAAAGGCCTCCGGCCCGCACTCCTGCCGGTGGCGGGGAGGGCGGGCCGGAGCCGGCGGCATGGACTATCAGGCCTCGAGGACCACCGGGATGATCATGGGCTTGCGGCGCAGCTTGCGGTTGACCCAGGTGCCTACGACGCGGCGCACCACCTGCTGGAGCTGGTGGCTGGTGTGGTCGGCATTGTTCTGGACCGCTTCTTCCAGGGCCGCGTTGATCTTGGGGATGATGTCGTCGAAGACAGAGTCGTCTTCGGCAACGCCGCGGGCATGGATCTCCGGGCCGGACACCACCTTGCCGGTGGCGCGGTGGATCACCGTGATGATCGAGATGAACCCTTCGTCGCCCAGGATCCGGCGGTCCTTGAGGTCGGCGTCCGTGATCTCGCCAACGCTGGAGCCGTCCACGTAGACAAAGCCCACTTCCACCTGGCCCACGATGTCTGCCTGGTGGTCGCGGAGGTCGATGACCGTGCCGTTATCCGCGAGGATGACGCTGGCTTCCGGGACGCCGGACTCGATGGCGATCTTGCCGTTGGCGATCAGGTGGCGGGTTTCGCCGTGCACCGGCATCGCATTGAGCGGCTCGAGGATGTTGTAGCAGTAGAGCAGTTCGCCGGCAGCGGCGTGGCCGGAGACGTGCACCTTGGCGTTGCCCTTGTGGATCACGTCGGCGCCCAGCTTGAGGAGGCCGTTGATGATCCGGAAGACGGCGTTTTCGTTGCCGGGGATGAGGCTGGAGGCCAGGATGACGGTATCACCGTCCCCCACCACCACCCGGTGGTCGCCGTTTGCCATCCGGGACAGGGCCGCCATGGGCTCGCCCTGGGAACCGGTGGACATCAGGACCACCCGGTTGTCCGGCAGGTTGTCGATGTTCTTGATGTCGACGATCAGCCCGGCAGGGACGTCCAGGTAGCCCAGCTTCTCGGCAATGGCCATGTTGCGGACCATGGAGCGGCCCACGAAGGCCACCTTGCGGTTGTGCTTGGCGGCAGCGTCAAGGACCTGCTGCACGCGGTGCACGTGGGAGGAGAAGGACGCCACGATGATGCGCTTGGTGGCCTGGCCGAAAAGCCGCTCCAGGGTCGGCCCAATTTCCTTCTCGGCCGTGGTGAATCCGGGGACGTCTGCGTTCGTGGAGTCGGACATGAAGAGGTCAACGCCCTCTTCGCCCAGCTTGGCGAAGTGGCGCAGGTCGGTGATGCGTCCGTCCAGCGGAAGCTGGTCCATCTTGAAGTCACCGGTGTGCAGGACAGTGCCGCCGGCGGTGCGGATAAACACCGCGAGGGCATCCGGGATGGAGTGGTTGACGGCGACGAACTCGCATTCGAACGGCCCGAATTTCTCCACCTGGCCTTCTTCGACGGTCAGCGTGTAGGGCCTGATCCGGTGCTCCTGCAGCTTTGCCTCAATGAGGGCAAGCGTCAGCTGCGAACCGACCAGCGGGATGTCGTTCCGCAGGCGCAGCAGGTACGGCACGGCGCCGATGTGGTCCTCGTGGCCATGGGTGAGGATCACGGCCACAACGTCGTCCAGCCGGTCCTCGATGTAGGAGAAGTCCGGCAGGATCAGGTCAACGCCGGGCTGGGTTTCCTCGGGAAAGAGGACGCCGCAGTCCACGATCAGCAGTTTGCCGCCGATTTCGAACACGGCCATGTTCCGGCCGATCTCCCCCAGCCCGCCAAGCGGGACGATCCGCAGGGTGCCCTGGGGCAGGCGCGGAGGGGTGACGAGGCCGGTAAGGGCAGTTTGGGTCATAGTGCACTTCTTTCCAGGCGGAAGGGTGCCGGTCTTAGCCTCAGGAGAAGACCAGCCCCGCTTCCGCCAAATCCCCGCGGATGGTTTCGATCTCGGTTTCGTCCGGCTCCACGAGGGGCAAGCGGACAATCGAGTTGGGCAGGACTCCCTGCCATTTAAGAATCTGTTTGGCCGCCACGGCCCCCTGGACGCGGGTCATGGTGGCGCGGACCACGGGCTGCAGCTCGAAGTTGATCTTGCGGGCGGTCCCAAGGTCATTGGCGTTGACGGCGTCGATGAGCTCGCGGAAGCGGCGGGTGGCGACGTGGGTGGTGACCCCGACCAGTCCGACGGCGCCCAGCGCCATCCAGGGAAGGGTCAGCCCGTCATCGCCCGAGTAGAACAGGAGGTCAGTTTCGGCCATGACGCGGGTGGCTGCGGTGAGGTCCGCCTTGGCGTCCTTCACGGCGACGATGTTGGGGTGCTGGGCCAGCCGGATCATGGTGTCGGGCTCGATCGGAATGGAGGACCGGCCGGGGATGTCGTAGAGCATGACGGGGACGTCCACGGCGGAGGCGATGGCCTCGAAGTGCGCGCGGACGCCGGCCTGGCTGGGCTTGTTGTAGTAAGGGGTCACCAGGAGGAGGCCGTCGACGCCGAGGGCGGCTGCCTGCTGGGAAAGGTGCACCGAGTGCGCGGTGTCGTTGGTGCCGGTGCCGGCGATGATGGCCGCGCGGCCGCCCACGGCGTCCTTGACGGCGCGGAACATGCCGAGGTTCTCTTCGTCCGTCAGCGTGGAGGTTTCGCCGGTGGTGCCGGTGACCACCAGGCCGTCGCAGCCGTCGTCGACCAGTTTGCTGGCCAGCGCTGCCGCCTGGTCGTAATCCACTGCGCCGTCCTTGGTGAACGGCGTGACCATGGCGGTCAGGAGGGTACCGAGGGCAGGGATGTGCGCGGAAGAGTCAGCCATGGAAAAAACGTTACCCTGTCCCCGGCTGGTTAGGACAATGCCACGGACGTGACGAGCGTCAAATACCCTGCCGCCCCGGCCGCGGCGCGTCCGCCCCGGCATGGCAATAGCGGCCGACGGCGGACTGGCGCAGGCCCTCTGCCCATGATGCGAGACGCTGCGCCGCCCGCACATAGTGGAACAACTCCGTGGGCGTCAGCGCATCCAGGTCCGTTTCGGCAAGCCGGCGGGCCAGTTCCGCCCCTTCGGGCTGGGCGCTGAGGCTGATGCCCTCCCGCTGCCACGCCACATCCTCGGCCGGCCTGCCCGAAACCAGCTGGCGGAACAGGTAATCCACCACTCCCGGACTCATCGCCCTCAGGGGCCCGCCACCGGAGCGCTTATCCAGGGCCGGCCCGGTGGCGGGGTTGATAGTGCCCGACCGGCCGGCGGACTGCGGATTGTCCGCCGGGAGGTCACCTGGACGCGCCGCCGCCCGCCCGGACCCGTGCTGCTGGCGCCGCTGCCCCCGGGGTGCGGGGCTTCCTGCTGGTCTCATCTCCATAACTGCAATGTTATTCGAACATATATTCGAACACAAGGATGTGCAGAGACCCCTGGGATGGCGCGTGGCTGGCCGGACGGGCCGGCCGTCCCGAAGCCTGCGCCGGGCCGGCCCTGCTGTGACAAGCTGCGCCGGGGGTGCATGTGAGACGATCTGGTCATGACGTCCCGCTCTCCGGCCACCCGGTCCCGCAAGGCCCCTGGAAGCCGGCAACCGGGGCGCCTGCGGGGCATCGACGCCGCGCGGGGCGTGGCCCTGCTGGGCATGATGGCCACGCACCTGCTGCCCACCTTCGAATCAAATGCAGACCTCACGCCGACCTGGATTGGCCTCACCTTCTCCGGCCGGGCCGCCGCCCTCTTCGCGGTGCTGGCCGGCGTGGGGCTCGCCCTCTCCACCGGGAAGGACACGCCGCTCGGGGGCGCCCAACTCTCCGCCGCCCGGCGCGGCGTGGCACTGCGCGCCCTGGTGGTTGCCGCCGTCGGGCTTACCCTGGGCGGCCTGGAAGTGAACGTGGCCATCATCCTGGTCCACTACGCCGTGCTGTTCCTGTGCATCCTCCCTTTCCTGGGGCTCGGGGTGAAGCCGCTGTGTGCGTGGGCCGCCGGATGGATCCTTGCGTCGCCGGTGCTCGCGTACCTCCTGCGGCCTTGGCTGCTGGCCCCCGAGCCGCCGCTGAAACTGGGCCACAACCCCGGCTGGGACGACCTGGGTACGCCGTCGCGGCTGCTCGCGGATGTCTTCTTCACGGGCTACTACCCCGTGTTCCAGTGGCTGTCCTACCTGCTGGTGGGACTCGTGATAGGCCGCCTGGCCCTCGGCAAGGCCGTCATCCCGGTGCTGCTGCTGGCCATCGGAACCGTGGTGGCCGTGGCAGCCAAGGCCCTGGGTACGGCGGCCATGGAAGACTGGGGTGGCCGTGCGGCGCTGGAGCAGGTCCTTAACGCTCCGGGGTACCCGCTGGACAGCGTCCTGCAGGTGAACCTGACCGGCATCCAGCAGGAGGGTTCCTGGTGGTGGCTGGCGTCAGCGGCACCGCACTCGGGAACCCCGCTCGACCTGCTGCATACCTCGGCGGTGGCTGCTGCCGTGATCGGCGCCTGCCTGCTCCGGGAGCGCCTGGCCGAGTGGGTGGACCTGGACCTGCTGCTACCGTTGCGCGGGGCCGGCGCCATGACGCTGACCCTGTACACCGTGCACGTCTGGGTTGTCTCCGGCTTTTACCTGAAGCCCCTTCCCGCCGGCTGGACGGAGGACGGGATGTTCTTTGCCCAGGCGGCCACCGCCGTCACGATCGGCATCGTTTTCGCCCGGCTGCGGTGGCGCGGGCCGCTGGAGTGGGTGGGCCATACGGCGTCCCTGGTGGGCCGGGGAGGCTTCAAGGCCCTCTCCTGACATTCCCTCCGGGCAGTGCGCGGGCGGAATGAAAAGGACCCGCGCCCCCACTGGGGGCACGGGTCCAGGTCAGGCACCGGCTGCTATTGCGGCGTCAGCGTGAAGGTGGCCGCCTTGTCGCCGTAGTCATCATTCAGGACAACCTGGACCGGACCCTTCTTCACGTCGAACGCGATAACGCCCTCGCGGAGATCGCCGGCACCAACTTCATCGGTGGGCAGGGCGCCCATGCCGTCATCAAGGTAGACCAGTTCGCCCTCTTTGCCGTCAGCGTCGAAGACCGTGAAGTTCGAGGGGCTGGAGAAGCTGCTCCCCGTCAGCGTCTCCCAGGAGACCTTGACGGCCAGGAATCCGCCATTCTTGGGCTGAAGGTACGTCATGCCCGGAATTTCCGTGGTGTAGATGGAGTCGAGGACGCCGACATTGACGGTGTTGCCTTCCGAGACGGTGGCCACAAAGGAGTTCGCGCCGGCAGCGGATCCGCTTGGCGGGGCTGCTCCGTTGGACGGCGCCGGAGCAGCCTGTGAGGCCGACGGAACGCCAGGGGCTGCCGGGTTCTTCCGCTGCTCAAGGGCGGCGCCGGCCAGGGCAAGGGACATGAGGGTGAGCAGGATTGCGGTGATGATGCTCACCAGCCAGAGGACGCCGGTGATGATCCAGGCCTTCTTCTTGTTCTCCGGGTAGCCCTCCAGCGGGCGGCCTTCCTTGTCCCGGGTGTTCCCCGTCAGGGTCATGATCAGGTCAACGAGAGCCCAGACACCCAAGCCTCCGGCGGTCAAGAGCTTGGCGACAGCCGAACCGGTCTTGCCCAGGTAGAAGCGGTCCGCGCCGAATGTTCCCAGCAGGAGGGACAGGATCCACGTGGTGATGAACGACTTTCCGGGGCCGCCGGAGGGGAAATAGTTGCCGTGGGGCCCGGGCTGGTATTCCGCCTGCGGACCCGCAGGGTACTGCCCCTGGAAATCGGGCTGTCCACCGTACGTGGAGGGTGCCGGTGGGATGGGTGGGGCGGCCGGGCCATTGTGGGGTGGCTGGGGAAAATTCGGGTGGCTCATTGCTGGTCCTTCTGGTCAGAAGTGGGGTGCGGTGTGGGTGCGGGCAAGCGAGGGCACGGCTGGGCCGGGAGTAACCGGGCGTGCGTCAGGAAGCCTCCGGCCCGCTGCGGAGAAGCGAAGTGGTGGGGTTGCGGTGCCGGCCGCCGGCGGCCGGGGCCCCGCCTCGGGTCCTGAAGAGCCCGGACCGCGGCACAGGCATGGCCAGCCTCATGCTTTCCCCCAAAGCTAAAAAGTGTTTACTAAATAAACCTACCGTGGGCGGCAGCGGACCGCGATGGGCAGAAATGCCCATCGCGGTGGCGCGCGGCCTGCGGCGACGCCCGGTGCCGGGCGGCCGCCGGCCGGTATCAGGAGGCGGCGGTGAAGAGCTTCACGGCGTCACGCATGGACGCCCGGGCACGCTTGCGGTCCCCGGCCGCATCGTAGGCGCAGCTGAGGCGGAACCAGGAACGCCAGTCGTTGGGGGCGGCTTCGGCTTCGGCCCGGTACTTTTCGAACTCCGCATCGGCTGCGGCGCGGACGATCCGGCCGCCGGGCGTGCGTGGGAGTTCATCGACGGGCAGGCCGCCTTCGGCTTCCAGGACTTTGGCCATCTGCTCGGTGCGGGCACCGAAAATGAGCTCGCGGATCAGGGCCCAGGCCCCCACCACGGGCAGCACCAGGTAGGCGGCACCGATGGCCTTGGCTGTCAGGTTGCTGTCCGTCAGGAGCAGGAGCGAACGCTGAAACGAGACCACCAGGTAGAAGACCAGCAGCAGCGTGACCGCGCCCACCCAGATCTTGGTGCGGTTCTTCCGGAAGCCGGCAAGGAGACCGTTCATGGCCTAGAGTCCCAAGTCCAGGTATCCGTCCAGGCCCACCGTCAGTCCCGGGTGCGCCGCAACGTTGCGGACGCCCAGGAGCACGCCGGGCATGAAGGAGGCGCGGTCGAAGGAATCATGGCGAAGGGTCAGCTGCTCCCCCGGACCGCCCAGGAGCACCTCCTGGTGCGCCACCAGGCCGCGGAGCCGGACGCTGTGGACGCGGACGCCGTCCACCTCGCAGCCACGGGCCCCCGCGCGCTCGCTGGTGGTGGCATCCGGGCTGGGCGGAACCTGCGCCGCCGTGCGCTCGGCGGCGATCAGCTGGGCCGTGCGGACAGCTGTGCCGGAAGGGGCGTCCACCTTGTCCGGGTGGTGCAGTTCGATGATCTCCACCGATTCAAAGTACTTGGACGCCTTCGCCGCAAAGGCGGAGGCCAGGACCGAGCCCAAGGCGAAGTTGGGGGCAATGAGGACGCCCGTGTCCGGGTGTTCCGCCAGCAGGGACCCCAGGGCAGACAGGCGTCCTGCGTCCCAGCCTGTGGTGCCCACCACCGCGTGCATGCCGTGCTCGACGGCGAAGCGTACGTTGGCTTCGGTGCTTTCGGGAACCGTCAGGTCCACCACATACCGGGCGCCCGAGGCGGCCAGCTGCTCCAGCGAGTCACCCCGTCCCAGGGCTGCAACGAGCTTCATGTCGGGCGCGGCGTCGACGGCTTTGACGGCCTCGGCGCCCATGCGTCCGTTGGCGCCAAGGACGGCCACCAGCTTGGGAACGGAGTGTTGTTCGGTCATGCCGTTAACCCTACCGGCGGGACGCTCGCGCGCAGGAACCGGGCAGCGTGCGTTACCTCGCAGTCCCGGAGGCGCTCCGGCCAGTGCCGCATCAGCTGCCGGCGCCAACCCATTCCACGGTGCCGTCAGTGAAGAACTGTTCCTTCCAGATCGGTACCTGTTCCTTGATGCGGTCCACCAGTTCGGAGCAGACGGCGAACGCCTGGCCGCGGTGCGCGGCGGACACTGCACATACCAGGGCCGGATCCCCGATCTCCAGCATCCCGATCCGGTGCGCCGCCCAGATCCGGACGGGCTGTCCGGAGCCGGCACCTGCGTCGGCGTCCTGTTCGGCAACCAGGCGCGCGACGACGTCGGCCATCACCTGGTGCGCCGTGGGGTGCGCACTGTAGCTGAGGCGCTCAACGGCCTTGCCGCCGTCGTGGTTGCGCACCACGCCGCTGAAGCTGACCACGGCGCCGGCCGTATCGCTTTCCACCGCGGCAATCGCCTGGTCCACGGAGATGGGCTCGGCGCTCAGGACCGCGCTGACTACTTCGAATGCTTCAGTGCCCATGGCCGCCCTCCAGTTGGTCGCACAGATGCCCGATGACCGGGTCCAGGACGTTCAGGCCGTCCATGACGCCCTTCGGCGAGCCGGGCAGGTTCACGATGAAGGTGCGTCCCGCGGCGCCGGCATACCCCCGGCTCAGGGCGGCAAGGGGGGTTTTGGCGGCGCCGGCGCGACGGATCGCCTCCATGATTCCGGGGATTTCCCGGTCCAGCAGCGGCAGGGTGACCTCGGGTGTCCGGTCATCCGGGCTGAGGCCGGTGCCGCCGCTGGTGATGACGATGGCGGGATGCTGGGTGAGGAGCGCCCGGATGGCGGCGCCCGCGGGATCGCCGTCGGGGACCACCATGGCGGGAAACACGTCAAAGCCGTGTTCGGTGAGCCAGTCGGTGATCACGGGCCCGGTTTCGTCGTCGTAGATGCCGGCGGCTGCCCGGGTGGAGGCAATGACGACGCCGGCTTTGCGGCCCTGGACGTCGCCGTGCCGGTGCGGTTCGGGAACCCGAAGGGTGTTGGGGGTGGTCACAGGGCCCAGTCTCCGCTCTTGCCGCCGCTCTTGGCCAGCACCTTGATGTCCGTGAGGACGGCATGCTTGTCCACGGCCTTGATCATGTCGTAGACGCTCAGCGCGGCTACTGATGCCGCTGTCAGGGCCTCCATCTCCACCCCGGTAACGCCCCGTGTCTTGACGGTGGAGCTGATGGCGACGGCATCGTCACCAAGGTCGAAGTCGACCGTCACCTTGGACAGCGGCAGGGGGTGGCACAGCGGAATCAGGTCCGGGGTCTTCTTGGCCGCCATGATGCCGGCGACGCGCGCAACGGCCAGGGCATCCCCCTTGGGGAGCCCGCCGGTGCCCAGGAGCCGCATGACCTCCGGGGTGGTCCGGACCGTGGCGGTGGCGGTCGCTTCGCGGGTTGTTTCTGCCTTGGCGGAGACATCCACCATCTGGGCGCTGCCGTCCTGGCGCAGGTGCGTCAGCGCGGGGGTCTGTTCTGCGTTCACAGCATCCATACTTCCACCTCGTCGCCGGCGGCGAGTTCCGTTACGCCAACCGGGACGTGGAGCAGGACATTCGACCCGGCGAGCGCGTGCATCAGGTGCGAACCCTCGCCGCCTTCCAATTGCACGGTCCCGTCGGGCTGCAGGCTTCCGCGCCGGACCTGGTGCTTGTGGCCGGGGGACGTCAAGGCCTGGGCCAGGCGGGCGCGCAGCGGCAGCCGGGGCGCCGGTGACCCGAGCAGTTCCGACAGGGCCGGGCGGAGGAACATCTCGAAGGACACCAGGCAGCTGACCGGGTTGCCGGGAAAACCCAGGAAGGGGACGCCGTCGAACAGTCCTATTCCCTGGGGACCGCCCGGCTGCATGGCCACGTGCAGGAACTCGGCGGGCTGGTCCGCCATGGCCTGGCGCACCACCTCATAGGCGCCCTTGCTGACCCCGCCCGTGGTGACGATCAGGTCCACGCCGCGGCCCTCGGTCCGCAGCAGTGCCTGGAGTTCGGCGGGGTTGTCGGTGGAGATGCCCGTGCGGCGGACGGTGAGTCCCGCCTGCTTCATGGCTGCTTCCAGGAGGGTTCCGTTGGAGTCGTAGATCTTGCCCTCGGGCAATGGGCGGCCCGGTTCGACTACCTCGTCCCCAGTGGTGACCAGCAGGACGGAGGTTGCCCGGTATACCTCCACCTCGGCCATACCAAGGGCGGCGAGCAGCCCCAACTGGGCAGGGCCCAGGCAGGTCCCGGCGGCCAGGGCACGCTCCCCCGCAGCGATGTCGCTGCCGGCGGCGCGGACGTAGGTTCCGGGGGCGGTGGCAGGCAGCGTCACCGGGCCGCCTCCGCCCGCCGCGGGGAAGTGGTCAGGCACCGCCTTTTCAATAGGTACGACGGCGTCAGCCCCCGCCGGGATCATGGCACCGGTCATGATGGGCGCCGCGGTCCCGGGCCGCAGGGGCTGCGGGCTTGACCCGGCGGGAACGGGAGGCATGATGCCCAGGTCAGCGCCGCCGTCGGGAATGTCGGTCGAGCGGACGGCGTACCCATCCATCTGGGAGTTCGCGAAAGGGGGAAGGCTGATGGGCGCCAGTAAGCCGTGCACCAGTGACCGGCCGAGCGCGCCGGACAGGGGAAGGACTTCAGCGCGGGACTCTGCCGCCAGCGGGGCCAGGAGGGCCGTGACCGCGGCCAGATGCCCAGCAATGGAGCGGGCGTGGTGGGCCGGGCCGGCTGTGCCGTGGGGGTGGCTGGTCATGGGTACGCCTTTGGTCGCGGCCGTCAGGATTTCACGTCCACTCTAACGGTGTGGAATCCCGTGGCTCCGTCCGGCGCGGGCGGCCGTGAGGTTTCGTCCTGGGGCCTGCCGTCCAGGTCCGTGGCGCGGACCTGCACCTCGTATTGCCCGGGGGCCAGGTTGACGGCCAGCTTCCATTGGTACCAGGTGTCAGTGGAGATGCCCGGGGCCAGGTCGGCTTCCTGCCATTCCCCCCGGTTGATCCGCAGTTCCACCTTTTGGATGCCGGTGTGCTGGGCCCAGGCAACGCCCGCGAGGAGTACGGTTCCTGCGCTGACCGGCTGCCCGCCGCGGGGTACGTCAATGCGCGAGGACGTCTTGATGGGACCGCGTGCGGACCAGCCCCGCGGGGTCCAGTACCCGGCATCGTCGGCAAACCTCGTGACTTTCAGTTCCGTCAGCCACTTGGTGGCCGACACATAGCCGTAGAGGCCGGGGACCACCAGGCGCACCGGGAATCCGTGCTCCAAAGGCAGCGGTTCACCGTTCATGCCCACGGCAAGGAGCGCGTCCCTGCCGTCGTCGGTGAGGGCCTCCAAGGGCGTCCCGGCGGTCCAGCCGTCGGCACTGCGGGAGAGGACCATGTCCGCCTCCTGGTGCGGAACAGCCAGGGCCAGCAGTTCGCGTACCGGCCAGCCGAGCCAGTGGGCGTTGCCGATCAGGTCCCCGCCCACCTCATTGGAAACACAGCAAATGGTGATGTGGCGTTCCACCAGCGGCTTCCCCAGGAGGTCGGCGAAGGACAGCTGGACTTCCCGGGCCACCAGCCCGGTGACTTTCAGGACCCAGCCGTCCGGGTTGACCATGGGAACCGCCAGGGCAGTGTCGATCCGGTAGAAACCAGGGTTTGGGGTGACCAGCGGCGGCATCCCGGGTACGCCCGGCTCTGCGGCCGCCGGAATGGGCGGTGCCGCTGACGCAGGAGCCGGCAGGGAGATCCGGGCCCTGGCCTCGGTGGCGGCGATGGCGGCTCCGCGCCAGAATCCCGCCAGCACTCCCCCTGCGGCGGAGGCTGCCGAGGTGGCGGCCAGAGCCTGGAGGAAGCTGCGGCGGGAACCGGCGGGGGTTCCTCCAGTTCCCGCGTCCCCCGGTTCGGAGGCTTCCCACGACTGCAGCCGCCGGACCAGGAAACGCAACAGCCCGGCGGCGGCCGCCGCGGCCAGGACCGGAAGCACGGGGGCCCAGGGGGCCGCCTGGGGCCGTGTGAGGACCGCAGCCAGTCCCACCAACCCGAAGATCCCCATCACGGCGGCACCGGCAAACCGGCGGTGGCGCTCAAGGACCCCTGCCAAGGCCGCCAGCGCGGCAATGGCCAGCCCCATGCCCGCCAGCAGCGCAGCCTTGTCAGAGGTGCCAAAAAGGGATATGGCCCAGTCCTTGACGCCGGGCGGGACGGCATCGATGACGGCACCGCCCACTGCGGTCAGCGGCGAAAGGGATGGGCTGGCGAACCCCGCCAGCAGTTCCCCGGCCGCGACGCCGCCTGCGGCCGCCGCGATCCCGGCAGCCGCAGCCCACCGTGCCCCGGTGCGCGGGACCGCCTGGTGGACTTCCTGGCGCCGGACTACCCGGTGTTGGACGGGACTTGCCGCACGCTCCCCGGGGCCGGCGCCGTCGTCGTCCGCCCCGTTCTTTTTCGGGGAACTCTTCACAACTTCCAGCATAGGTTCGCCGGCGCTCCCCGGCGCAGGTTCCGTCCGTTGACTCCACGGCGGTCACGGATGTGATGCACGGCGCAACGTGGCGTAGCCTGAAATCATGAGTGTCCAGCTAGGAATGCCGCAGCCGCGGGAGGAGACAGCCCCGGCGCTGCCGGGCGTTCCCGCGCGCCGCCCCGCTGACGCGCCGGCCGGGCTGGCGGACCGGTACGGCCGCCGCGCCACGGACATGCGGCTGTCCCTGACGGACAAGTGCAATCTCCGCTGCACCTACTGCATGCCCGCGGAAGGCCTGGAATGGCTCGCCAAGCAGGCAGTGATGACCGCGGAGGAAATCGTGCGGATCGTGAAGGTCGGCGTGGAGCAGCTGGGGGTCCGGGAGTTGCGGCTGACCGGCGGCGAGCCGCTGGTCAGGCATGACCTTGTGGACATCATCGCGGCCCTGCGGGCCAACCACCCGGACCTGCCGATCTCCATGACCACCAACGGGGTGGGCCTGGCCAAAAAGGCTGCCGCGCTCAAGGATGCAGGGCTGACCCGCATCAACGTGTCGCTGGACTCGCTGCATGAGGAGACGTTCACCAAACTGACCCGGCGCCCGTTCCTTGACCAGGTCCTGGCCGGGGTGGATGCCGCCTGGGCCGCCGGCCTGGGCCCGGTCAAACTCAATGCGGTCCTAATGCGGGGCATCAACGACGCCGAGTCGCCGCAGCTGCTGGCCTGGGCGCTGGAGCGCGGGTACGAGCTGCGGTTCATCGAACAGATGCCGCTCGACGCCGATCACGGCTGGACCCGCCGCAACATGATCACCGCCGCCGAGATTCGCACCCTGCTGTCCCGGGACTACGTCCTCACCCCCGATTCCCGGGCGCGTGACGGCGCTCCCGCGGAGCGGTTTGAGGTACGACGCCGGCAGGAAGGTCCGGCGGACGGCGCCGGCGGCGCTGGGGGTGCCGTCCTGGGAACGGTGGGAATCATCGCCTCCGTCACCGAACCGTTCTGCGCTGACTGCCGGCGGACCAGGATCACTGCCGAGGGCAAAATCATGAGCTGCCTGTTTTCCCGGGAGGAGTTCGACCTGTTGGGCCCGCTGCGCGCCGGTGCCGGCGACGACGAGCTCGCCCAGCGGTGGCAGGACGCCATGTGGATCAAACCAAAGGCCCACGGCATGGACCACGTGGGACTTGACGCTCCGGACTTCGTCCAGCCGGACCGCAGCATGAGCGCCATCGGGGGCTGAGACGGATGCTTGTACGTTATTTTGCTGCCGCGCGCGCTGCTGCCGGCTCCGAAGAAGAGAAATTCCAGCTGCCTGAGGGCGCGACGGTGGCGGACCTGTTGGCAGCCGTGACCGCCGTCGAGCGTTCTACGCCTCCGGCGGGGACGCCGCCGCTCCCCCGCATTCTTTCCCGGAGCAGCTTCCTGCTCAACGAGGTGGCCGTGCGGGACCAGGCAACCATCCTGGGCCCCGACGACGTCGTGGACGTGCTGCCGCCCTTTGCCGGGGGCTAGGCGCTTAGGGCCGCTGGAGCCATGCCGGTTTTGACTGTCGGGGTTTCGCGGTAGGGCTTGATTGTCAGGCCCCCGCTGGATGATGTGGGTATGGGAATCAGCGGTGGCTTTGGGGCGGTGTTGGAGGGCGTTCATACCTCTGTTGCTGCCCTCGATGCTCTTGCTCTTACAGACCGGAACCTCGAACATTCAGCGCTGACTGCTGCGGCTGGAGATATTAACGTGCTGCAGCACCGGTACGAGCTGTGCCTGGAAGGCTTGGAGCTGATGGCCAGGCTGGAAGCGCAGCTCGCCGCGATAAAGTCCCGGCAGGCTGTGCGGGCCGTTGAACTGCAGGAGGCGATGACGCCGCCGGATGCTTCGGTCCGGGACCGCTCTTACGCGCAGATGTCGGCGGTGGAGGAGATCGCCGGGGTCCTGACCGTCAGCTCTGCCGCAGCTGGGGTGTTCGTGGAGCAGTCGCGGCGGATTTGTTCCCTGCCTCTGGTGTTCGAAACCCTGTCCGCCGGACAAATGTCGTGGCAGCACGCCCGGGTTGTCGCGGACGAAACCGAGAGTCTCGATGGGGCTGGTGCTGTTGCGTTGGTTGCGCATTTCTTCGACCCCGACGCACCCCAGCCTGCCCGTGGCGCCGCCGCCGGTGACCTTGTTCCGTCCCGGTTCCGGGGAAAGGTCCGTGGTTGGCGGGAACGCCACCACCCGGAATCGATCGAGAAACGCCATGTAAAGGGGGTGGCTGATCGGCGGATGGAATACACCCCCGACAAGGACGGCATGGCCTGGGTCTCGCTCTACCTCCCAGGGGACACCGCCTGCGCCATCTGGAACCGGACCACCGCGACCGCTCGCGGACTCCAAGGCCCCGACGAACCCCGCACCTTCACCCAACTCCGCCCCGACATCGCAGCATCCCTGCTCCTCGGCACTGGGAACACCACACAGACCGGGGCATTCACGGAGGTCGGGAAGGTGCCCACCCTGCGGGCCGACGTTCTGGTTACCGTTCCGGTGCTCGCCCTCCTCGGCCAGACCGATGAACCCGCCATGCTGGATGGTTTCGGCCCGATCCCGGCGTCGATGGCCCGTAAACTTGTCGCCGACGGGGCGGAATCGTTCTACCGGGTCCTCATCGACCCACGGGACGGGGTACCCCTGGAAATCGGAAGGAAAAGCTACCGGCTCACCGAAACCATCAAACGCTGGATCAGAATGCGGGATGCCAAATGCACCTTCCCCGGCTGCACCAACCGCACCCCGGACAACGACACCGACCACCTACATGCGTGGGAACACGGCGGCACCACAGGAACCAGTAACTTGGCCCAACTCTGCCCCAAACACCATCGACTCAAACACCACAGCCGGTGGAGACCAGACCCGGCCAACAAGAATGAACCACCAGGCTGGACGTCACCAACAGGCAGGCATTACAACCCAGAACATCAGGATGCAGAACCAACCCACTGGCCACTCGCCGCGGGACTCTTGAACGCGTTTCCTTATGTGGATAGTGCATTACTGGACACAGACCCGCAGGAAAAAGTTTCTTGAGCCAGAACCTATCCCCTTTGACGACCCCCTATGGGATGAGTTCTACTCGCGCCCTTTCGTGCTGCCGCCGGACCCATTGAAGGACTGCTGGAAAACGATGCAGCCGTGGCCCTAGTGGACCTCGAGCGCTCCGCCTTCACGGCGTGGGCCCTCGACACCCCGGCGAGCAGTTCAAGCCGATCGAAGTACCTCAGTCCCGGTGGAAGACCGAACGCATGAACGGCCTGTAAGCCGGGCTGCGCCCGTCCGCGGCGGCGTCCGCATGTGCCGGCCTCCCGCCGTCGTCCTTTGCGGGTGACCGCAGCTCGGTGACGTGGGTGAGCACGCCCTCATCAAGCAGGAGGGAGTGGCGTGTCCAGCCTGTGTCGCTGCGGCGTTCGACGCGGAGGACGCCGTTGCGCCAGGTGCAGCGCTCAGCGGTTCCGGGCGGCACGCCGGCACTGTCCACGTAGTACCAGAGCACGTCATGATGCACGGGGTCCACGGTGAAGATGCCGTGGCCTTCGAAATGGCCGCCGTCAGGTTCGGCGTGGCGGTAGCTCTGCACCACGCCCAGGCCCCCGGCCACCTCGCTGTAGGTCACTTCTGCCTCGACACTGCGCTCTGGCCCCCAGGGCCCTGCGGCGATGTGGGTCCGGCCCCGCCAGTGACCCAGCAGGCCGGACAAAGCCGGATGCCCATGCTCCATAGCTGAACCGCCCATCGCCGTCCCTGCCGAAAAGAATCCCCTGCTAATCAGGATGGACTGATACCGGTGGCGCCGCCAGCTTCCCTGTCCCGTGGGGGTCGGGGAATTCCCGTCCGCTACAGCCCGAACGTTTCGGTTTCCTCGAACGGGCCAACCACCGTCACCGTCCGCGGGGCGGCTGCGAGTTCGGCGGCCAGTTCCTGGACCTGCTCTGCGGTGACCGCCTTGATGAGGCGCAGGGTTTCGTCGATGTCCTGGTATTCGCCTGACACCAGTTCGGCCCTGCCCAGCCGGGACATCCGGGAGCCTGTGTCTTCCAGGGCCAGGACGATGCCGCCGCCGAGCTGCCCCACTGCCTTGCGGAGCTCATCGTCGGAGATGCCGTGCTCGGCGAGCTTGTCCAGCTCCACGGCCAGGAGGTCCAGCACCTGCCGCACCTTGGACGGCGTGCAGCCGGCGTACATGCCGAAGTAGCCCGCGTCCGCGTAGGACGAGGCAAAGGAGTAGGTGGAGTACACCAGGCCGCGCTTTTCGCGGACCTCCTGGAACAGCCGGGAGGACATGCCGCCGCCGAGGACCGCATTCAGGACGCTCATGACATAGCGGCGCTCGTCGGTGGCCACGATGGTGGGGCATCCCATGATGATGTTCGCCTGCTCCACCGCCCGCTTGACCACGTGCAGGCCTGCGGTTCCGGTGATCAGGGCGCGCTCGGTGGAGCGCCGCTGCACCGGTGCCGCGTCCGGCTCCAGCGACCACCCGGCGGTCTGGAGGGCATCCACCACGAGTCCGCAGACGATGTCGTGGTCCAGCCCGCCCGCCGCGGTGATGACCAGTTCTTCAGGCTTGTAGTACCTGCGGTAGTGCTCCCATACGGAGTCCCGGGCGACGGCCTTGATGGCTGCCGGGGTGCCGCCGATGGGGCGGCCCAGCGGGTGGCTGCCCAGGACCGCGGCGACAAAGTGCTCGTGGGCGACGTCGGTGGGGTCATCGCTGTCCATGGCGATTTCCTCGAGGATGACGTCGCGTTCCTGCTCCATCTCTTCGGGGTCCAGCACGGCGCCGGTGATCATGTCCGCAATGACGTCGATGGCCATGGGCAGGTCCGAATCGAGGACCCTGGCGAAGTAGCAGGTGCTTTCCTTGGCGGTGGCCGCGTTCGATTCGCCGCCCACCTCGTCAAAGGCTGAGGCGATCTCCAGGGCCGTGCGGCGCCTGGTGCCCTTGAACAGCAGGTGCTCAAGGAAGTGGGTGGAACCGTGCTGGCCGGGGGCCTCGTCACGGGAGCCCACACCCACCCAGAACCCGATCGTGGCTGACCGCTGGCCCGGCATCGCTTCGGTCAGTACCCGCACTCCCCCTGGCAGCACGGAACGCCGGACCTCGGACCCGCCGTCGGAGCCGTGGACCAGGGTATCGCCGGCGTGGTTCTGCTCAAGCGGCAGGGGTACAACAGTCATTGATGCCTTTCGGGACGGGCAGCCGGATCTGGCTGCCATCGTAACAGCGGCGGGACCGGTGGATCATCCACCGGTCCCGCCGCTTCATGCTTGTGCCGGGAAGCCCGGGCTGTTAGACGTCGGCGCCTTCGGCAGGCTCCGTGGCGTGGGCGCGCTCGGAATCGGCCGGGGCCTCTTCCTCGGCAACCACCGGGGCGAGCGAGAGCTTTCCGCGGTCATCGATCTTGGTGATTTCCACCTGGATCTTCTGGCCGACGGAGACCACGTCTTCGACGTTGTCCACGCGCTTGCCGTTGGCCAGCTTGCGGAGCTCGGAGATGTGCAGGAGGCCGTCCTTGCCTGGGGTCAGCGACACGAAGGCACCGAAGGTGGTGGTCTTGACGACCGTACCCAGGTAGCGCTCGCCGATTTCCGGGACCTGCGGGTTCGCGATGGCGTTGATGGCGGAGCGTGCTGCGTCGGCAGACGGACCGTTCGTGGCGCCAATGTAGACGGTGCCGTCGTCCTCGATGGAGATGTCGGCGCCGGTGTCTTCCTGGATCTGGTTGATCATCTTGCCCTTGGGGCCGATGACCTCGCCGATCTTGTCCACGGGGATCTTCACGGCGATGACGCGCGGGGCGAACTCGGAGAGCTCGTCCGGGGTGTCGATGGCCGAGTTGATGACGTCGAGGATGTGCAGGCGGGCTTCGCGGGCCTGCTTCAGGGCGGCAGCCAGGACCGAGGCGGGGATGCCGTCGAGCTTGGTGTCCAGCTGGATGGCCGTGACGAACTCGGAGGTACCGGCAACCTTGAAGTCCATGTCACCGAAGGCGTCTTCGGCGCCGAGGATGTCGGTCAGCGCGGCGTAACGGGTCTGGCCGTCAACCTGGTCGGAGACCAGGCCCATGGCGATGCCGGCGACGGCGGCCTTCAGGGGCACACCGGCGTTCAGCAGGGACAGGGTGGAGGCGCAGACCGAACCCATCGACGTCGACCCGTTGGATCCGAGGGCTTCAGACACCTGGCGGATGGCGTAGGGGAATTCCTCGCGGGACGGCAGGACGGGCACGAGTGCACGTTCGGCCAGAGCGCCGTGGCCGATTTCGCGGCGCTTGGGCGAGCCCACGCGGCCGGTTTCACCGGTGGAGTACGGCGGGAAGTTGTAGTTGTGCATGTAGCGCTTGCGCGTCACCGGCGACAGCGAGTCGATCTGCTGTTCCATCTTGAGCATGTTCAGCGTGGTGACACCCATGATCTGGGTCTCGCCGCGTTCGAAGATGGCGGAGCCGTGGACGCGGGGCAGGACCTCGACCTCGGCGGTGAGCTGGCGGATGTCCGTCAGGCCACGGCCGTCGATGCGGACCTGGTCCTTGAGGATGCGCTGGCGCACAACGTGCTTGGTGACCGAGCGGAATGCTGCGGACAGTTCCTTCTCGCGGCCTTCGAACTGGCTGGCGAGGTTGGCGAGGACCTCGTCCTTGAGTGCGTCGGAGGCGTTGTCGCGTTCCTGCTTGTCGGCGATCTGGAAGACGGCGGCCAGCTTGTCGGCGGCAGCGGATTCGACGGCGGCGTATGCGTCGTCCTCGTAGTCCAGGAAGACCGGGAACTCGACCGTGGGCTTGGCGGCGCGGGCGGCCAGGTCGGCCTGGGCGTCGCACAGGGCCTTGATGAACGGCTTGGCAGCTTCGAGGCCCTCGGCCACGACCTCTTCGGTGGGGGCGGTGGCGCCCTGTTCCTTGATGAGGTTCCAGGAGTTGTCCGTGGCTTCGGCTTCGACCATCATGATGGCGACGTCGTCACCGGCAACGCGGCCGGCAACCACCATGTTGAACACGGAGTTTTCCAGCTGGGAGTGCTTGGGGAAAGCAACCCACTGGGAGCCGTTTTCGTCGTTGACCAGGGCAACGCGGACGCCGCCGATGGGGCCGGAGAACGGCAGGCCGGAGAGCTGGGTGGACATGGAGGAGGCGTTGATGGCCACCACGTCGTAGAGCTCGTCGGGGTTGATGGCCAGGACCGTCACCACGATCTGGACCTCGTTGCGCAGGCCCTTGATGAAGGCGGGGCGCAGCGGGCGGTCCATGAGGCGGCAGGCCAGGATGGCTTCGGTGGAGGGGCGGCCTTCGCGGCGGAAGAACGAGCCCGGGATGCGGCCGGCCGCGTACATGCGCTCTTCGACGTCGACCGTCAGCGGGAAGAAGTCGAAGCCTTCGCGCGGGTGCTTGCCGGCGGTGGTGGCGGACAGCAGCGCGGTGTCGTCGTCGATGTACACCATGGCTGCGCCGGCGGCCTGCTTGGCGAGGCGGCCGGTTTCGAAGCGGATTACACGCTTGCCGAAGCGGCCATTGTCAATGACTGCCTCTGAGAACTGGATTTCGGGACCCTCCAAGAGAGTCACCTCCGTTTCTGGTTCACGGAAGTCCAGCCGCATCAACCCAGCCCAGCATCTGTCTACTGGCCCTGCACCCGGTCATCGATCGAGACCCACGGGCCGCAGGCTTCAGTCAACGAAGCCGTTCCCGGGGATCACTACCGAGGACCGCGAATGCGTGATGCGGTTGATCCTCCTGTTTAGTTTTTCATTTGGAGAAGGCGGCCCGTTCCGGAAGGAAAGGGCCGCCCCAAAGCCAGACTAGCGGCGCAGGCCGAGGCGCTCGATGAGCGAACGGTAGCGGGCGATGTCAGTCTTCTTGAGGTAGCTCAGCATGCGCTTGCGGCGACCAACCATGGCCAGCAGACCGCGCTGGGTGTGGTAGTCGTGCTTGTGCTCCTTCATGTGCTCAGTCAGATCCTTGATCCGCTGGGTCAGGACGGCAACCTGGACCTCCGGTGAACCGGTGTCGCCTTCGGCGGTTGCGTATTCCTTGATGATGGACTGCTTTACAGCGGCGTCAAGTGCCACAATAACTCCTTGGGGATGTGCCGTGAGGGCCCAGGTCAGTAACTCACTGCCGGGTCTGCCGCGTTCGTCCCGCTCCGGTGAACCGGAGGGGGCTGACAACAACAGGAACCAGCCGCCACGGACTGCAGCCGGATCCATCGTCCAGTTTACCGGCCCGGGCCTAACCTTGTCGAAACACGCCCGGCAGGATCGCCGCGGCGCTCAGCCGTGCAGCCTGTCCCGGATTGCCGCCATGCCGTGCAGCACTTCGGCGAAGCTGGTGCTCAGCGGTGACAGCCCCACCCGGATGCCGTGTGGCGAGCGGAAATCCGGGATGACGTCGCCGTCCCACAGGGCCTCGACGGTGGCCTTGGTGAAGTCGGCGTGGTCCACCGTGATGTGCCCGCCCCGCTCCCCCGAATTCCGTGGCGTGGCCAGTTCGGCGCCCAGGGGTGCCAGCCACGTGTCGAAGACCTCGATGGCGAAGGCGGTGAGGTCTTCGGACTTCGAACGGATGGCGGCCATGCCGGCTTCCTCGATGAGGTCCAGGGTTCCCTGCATGGCGATCATGCCGAAAATGGCGGGAGTGCCGCTGAGGAATCCCCGGATCCCCCGGGCCGGTTCATAGCCGGCGGCCATTTCGAAGGCGTCTTTGCGTCCCATCCAGCCCCATATGGGCTGGTTCAGCGACGGCAGGTGCCGGGCGTTGACGTAGGCGAAGGCAGGCGATCCCGGGCCCCCGTTGAGGTACTTGTAGGTGCAGCCCGCCGCGAAGTCGACGTCCGCGCCGTCCAGGTCGATCTCCACCGACCCCGCGGAATGGCACAGGTCCCACACGACCAGGGCGCCGGTGTCGTGCACTGCCGCGGTGATGCCCGGCAGGTCGGCGAGGTGGCCTGAACGGTAGGCGATTTGGCTGAGGAGGACGACGGCGGTGCGCGGCCCGGTGGCCTGGCGCACCTGCTCAAGGGTCACCCCGGCGGCCGGGTCCGGTTCGATCCAGCGGAGGGTCAGGCCTTCCTCGAGGGCGATGCCCTCCACCAGGTAGCGGTCGGTGGGAAAGTTCCCGGTATCCAGCACCAGTTCATTGCGGTCCGGGTCCTGCACGGCGGCGAGGGCAGCCCGGATCAGCTTGTACAGCACGACGGTGGTGGAGTCGGCGATGATGGTCTGCCCCGGCGCCGCACCCAGAACGGCGCGGCCCAGCTGGTCGCCGATGGCCTGCGGCAGCGCGAGCCACTTTTCGTCCCAGCCCCGAATGAGGCGTCCTCCCCACTCATCCCGAACGAAGGCGGCAACGTCATCGGCGGTGCGCTTCAGCGGCCTGCCGAGCGAGTTTCCGTCCAGGTAGGACAGGGGCGTGTCCGTGCCGATGAAGTGGTTCCGGTAGTGCGCCAGGGCGTCCTTCCTGTCCAGCTCTTCGGCGCGCTGCCGGAGCGTCTCTGCTGCCCGGACGGCAGTGTCTTCCTGGTGGATGCTCATTGTCCGATCTCCGTCCTGACGGCGAATAGTTCCGGGAAGAAAGTCAGTTCAAGGGCCTTCTGCAGGAAGGTCACGCCGCTGGATCCGCCGGTGCCGGTCTTCATGCCGATGGTGCGCTGGACCGTGCGCAGATGCCGGAAGCGCCAGAGTTGGAAGTTGTCCTCCAGGTCCACCAGCTCCTCGCAGGCCTCGTAGGCCGCCCAGTTGCCTGCCGCGTTCTCGTAGATGTGCTTGAAAAGCGGTACCAGCTCCGGCACGAACTCGTGGGCCAGGGTCACATCCCGGTCCAGGACTGCCCGCGGGACATCGAACCCCTGCCGGGAGAGGTACGCCAGGAACTCGTCGTAGATGCTGGGGGCGGCAAGCAGTTCCGCCAGCATGGCGTGCGCCTCCGGATCGGACTCGAAGACCGGGAGCATCTTGCGGTTCTTGTTTCCCAGGACGAACTCGACGGCGCGGTACTGGGCGGACTGGAAACCGGAGGAATTACCAAGGAACCCTCGGAACTGGGAGTACTCGGTAGGCGTCAGGGTGGCCAGGACGGACCACTGCTCCGTGAGGGTCTTTTGGATGTGCTTGACCCGGGCGATGCCCTTGAGCGCGGAGCCAAGGTCGTCCTCCCGGAGCCAGGCGGCCGCGCTCCGGAGTTCGTGCAGGACCAGTTTCAACCACAGTTCGGTGGTTTGGTGCTGGATGATGAACAGCAGCTCATCGTGGTGCTCGGGCTGGCTGACGGGCTGCTGCGCGCTGAGCAGGGTGGGAAGCTGCAGGTAGGAGGCGTAGCTCATCCTGGAGCTGAAGTCGCGGACGATCCCCTCATCCAGCGTGCGGGTGTTCTTCTCGACGGACACGTCCTGCCTTTCGATTGCTGCCACCGGGCAGTATTGTCAGTGGCAGCCCAGGAGCTGGTGGGCCTGGGCCACGTCCAGGCGCATCTGTTCCACCAGGGCCTCAGGGCCACGGTAGGCCACCATGCCCCGGAGCCGCTCGACGAATTCGACGATCACTGTCTGGCCGTACAGATCGAAGTCTTCAACGGCCTCCTTGGGCCGGTCAATCACGTGGGCCTCGACCTGGCGGCTGACGCCGTCGAAGGTGGGGTTGGAGCCTACGGAGATGGCAGCCGGCCAGCGCTTGCCGGCCTGGTCCACCAGCCAGCCGGCGTAGATGCCGTCGGCGGGAATCAAGCCCGTGGCGTTGGAGGCGAGGTTGGCCGTGGGGAAGCCGAGCGCCCTGCCGCGGGCGGCGCCGTGCACCACCTCGCCGCGCATTCGGTGCGCCCGGCCCAGGACGGACGCGGCGGTGGTGACGTCGCCGGCCTGCAGGGCTTCGCGCACCCAGGTGGAGGAACAGCGGCGGTCCGTGCCGTCGTCGTCATGCAGCGGGTACCCCTCGGCACCGAATTCGCTGATCACCTGGACCTCGAAGCCGAATTTTTCTCCCAGCGCCTTCATGGTGTCCAGGTCACCGGAGTTGCCGCGGCCGAACCTGGCGTCGTGGCCGATGACCACGTGGCTGGCGTGCAGGCAGTCAACCAAGTACTGCTCCACGAACTCTTCGGCCGTGAGGCTGGCAAGGTCCAGCGAGTACTTGACCACCAGGATGGCGTCCAGGCCCAGCTCACCCAGCGCGTCCAGCTTGTCATCGAGACCCATGATCAGTTCCGGCGCCGCCTCGGGGCGGTGGATTACAGCCGGGTGGGGGTCGAACGTCACGGCCACTGCCTTGGCATGGGACAGGCGGGCCGAGCGGATCAGCTGGGACAGCACCTGCTGGTGGCCGCGGTGAACGCCGTCGAAGTTGCCGAAAGTGACAACGGATGGGCCGAAGTCCGCCGGGACATAGGACGGATCGTTCCAGATGTAAACCATCACCCTCGCCTTAAGCTGCCTGAAAGCATCAACGTTCCCGGACCCTTCCGGCCGCGGAACTCTTCAAGGTTACCCGGATTCACTGCGCAGCTCTGGCGCGCGATGGCCGGCGCCGGTACAGCCACACCAGCCCGAGGATGGGCAGCAGCAGTGGGATGAAGCCGTAGCCGCGTCCGAAAAGCGACCAGACGGTTTCATGCGGGAACTGCACGGAGTCGAGGATGCTCAAGGTGCCCACCACCAGGACGCCGGCCAGTTCAACCAGCACCGCCGCAACCGAGACCTTGAACCACGTGGTTCCGGCCTTGGCCAGGGACACCGTGGCCAAGATGTACACCAGGGCGGCAAAGGCGGAGAGCAGGTAGGCCAGGGGTGCCTCGGAGAACTTGGTGAGGATCTGGTAGCCGGCGCGGGCGGTGGCCGAGATGGCGAACACCCCGTACACCGCGATCAGGAGGCGTCCCGGCCCCGTGTTGCGGGTGTTGCGGGCGGCTTCTCCGGTGGCCGGCTGGGCCTGCTGGTCTTTCATTCCTGCTGCTTCTTCCACTTCAGTACCAGATTTGGTTCATTCGGGCCGCCATCACCAGCGCAGTGACACCGACCGCGGCCAGGACAAAATTGCTCCACCGCGTCCGCTCAAGGATCGACCAGTAAATGGCAGCGGGTGGCAGGAGCATGGCGGTGGCCATGTAGCCCCAGAACTCCCATGCTTCCCCGGCCATGTGTTCGCCGGCGATGACCCGTACGATCGATCCCACCAGGTAGACCACCAGGGCCAATTCCACGGCCACGACGGACAGGATGGTGATGTCGTTGGGTGCCTTCTTCAGGATCCCGGCGCCCAGGCACAGCAGAGTGGACACCAGGCCGACCACCAGGATGATCCAAAAATATGCGTCCATTCGCTATGCCTCCCCAGGCGCGGTGGCGGCTGAACCCGTGCCGGGCGCGAAGACCAGGACCGGTTTGGCGTAACTGCCCGCGTCGGCGAGAAGGGCCACCAGGCTGCCGTCCGGAGCGAACGCCGCGGCCGGGTGCTCCACCGTGGCGGCACCGGACGTACCGGCCGCGATCCGCCGGCCGAACGAGATTTCGGCGGTTTCTTCGGCGGTGAGTTCCCGGTTGGGCATCAGCGCCCTGGCGGCGAGGGACATGTCCAGGACGTTGAGTTCCCCGGCGAGCTGTTCGAGGGTACGTGCCTGGTCCAGGGAGTAGGGACCCACTTGGGTCCGGCGGAGCGCCGTGAGGTGGCCTCCCACGCCAAGGCCGTCTCCGAGGTCCCGGGCAAGGGCGCGGATATACGTCCCGGAAGAGCATTCGACCGTCACATCCAGGTCCACCACCCCTGCTGCTTCGTCCCGCCGGATGCCGTGGACATCGAAGCGGTGGATGGTGACGGGGCGCGCGGCGAGCTTGACGGCCTCGCCGGACCGGACGCGGGCGTAGGCGCGTTCGCCGTTGACTTTGATCGCGCTGACGCTGCTGGGCACCTGCTGGATGTCGCCCGTGAGCGCCGCGACGCCGTCGTCGATCTGTTGGTCGGTGATGCCGGCCGCGCTGGTGGTGGCCGTGACCTCCCCCTCCGCGTCATCCGTCACCGTGGACTGTCCCAGCCGGATGGTGGCGGTGTAGGTCTTGGAGGTGCCCACGATGTAGGTCAGCAGCCGGGTGGCCTTGTTGATGCCGAGCACCAGGACGCCGGTGGCCATGGGATCGAGGGTCCCCGCGTGCCCCACTTTCCGGGTCCCTGCGAGGCGCCGCATCCGGCCAACCACATCATGGCTGGTCCATCCCTGCGGCTTGTCCACTATCACCAGTCCAGAAAGCACGCCTCCCAGTATATGGGCGCAGATTGGGGCGCATGTGCAGGGAACCGGCAGGGAGCGGACGACGGCGGTGCACCGCCAGGGCGGCCACGTCACCGGGCGGGGCGGAGGCAGGGCAGGGGACGGCTAGGATGGCTGGCATGCCTGAGCTAGCCGCCCATGTCCGCGACGTGCCCGTCAACCAGATCCGTGAGATCACGGAGGCCGCGTGGCGCACTCCGGGAGCCGTGGTGCTCAGCATCGGGGAGCCCGGCTTCCCCCTCCCCCGCCACGTCCTGGACGCGGGCATCGCCTGCCTGGACCGGGACGAGACCAACTACACGCCCAACGCCGGTATCCCGGCCCTGCGCGAAGCGTTCGCCGCCAAGTTCCGGGAGGAGCAGGGCGTGGAGGTCGGCGCGGAGCGGGTGTACGTGGTCTCCGGCGCGCAGCAGGGCCTGCACTTCGCTATGAGCCTGCTGCTCTCCCCCGGCGACGAGATCCTGATCCCGAACCCGGGCTATCCCACCTTCGCCATGACCAGCCGGCTACTGAACGCCGTTCCGGTGGGCTATCCCCTGCACCCCGACCACGGCTTCCAGCCCCGGGTCGCCGACGTCGAAGCCCTCATCACCAGCCGCACCCGGGTCCTGGTGCTCAACTCCCCGTCCAACCCGCTGGGCGCCGTGCTCAGTGAAGACCTGGTCCGTGAACTCGTGGAGCTTGCCCGCCGGCATGACATCTGGGTCATCTCGGACGAATGCTACGAGGCATTTACCTACGATGTACCCCACGTCAGCCCGGCACGATTCGACGGCGTCACGGCGGAGGAGGCGCGCGTGTTCACCTCCTTGACACTGTCCAAGACCTACGGCCTGACGGGCCTGCGGATCGGCGCGCTGGTTTGCCCGCCGGGGCTTGAACAGAAGATGGACAACGTCATGGAATCGATCGTGTCCTGCGTGGCGTCCGCCCCGCAGTACGCCGCGCTCGCCGCCCTCACCGGGCCGCAGGACTATGTGCGGCACGCGCACCAGCACTACCGGGAAAACCGGGATGCGGCGTCCGCGGTGCTGGCCGCGAAGGGGATCCGTTACCTGCCGGCCCAGGGGGCGTTCTATCTGTGGGCGGACATGTCCCACGTGACCGGCGGGGACGTGCGGAGCTGGGTCCGGCGGTTCCTGGCCGACTCCGGGGTGGCGCTGGCACCCGGAACTGCCTTTGGGTCGATCGGCGAGGGGTGGGTGCGGATCGCGCTGTGCGGCCGGAAGCAGGACCTGCTGGAAGGACTGTCCCGCCTTCCTGACGACCACAGGTAAAGGGGGTATCAGCGGCGGGTGCCGGCCAGCGCTGTGTCCAGCCAGGTGCGGAGGGCCCCGGCCGGCGCGGCACCGGCCTGCCGGGCTGCGACCTTGCCGTCCACAATCACCATCAGGGTGGGGATGGCCTGCACGTCGAACCGCCGTGACAGGTTGGGCGACGTGTCCACGTCAACCTTCACCAGCTTGATCTTGCCGGGACGTTCACGGGCCAGCTTGTCCAGGACGGGGCTGACCATCCGGCAGGGGCCGCACCAGGCCGCCCAGAAATCGACCAGCACCGGAACTGACGACTGCTCCGCCACGGCAGCGAAGTCAGCGTCGCCTGCGGACACGATCCACGGCAGGTCCGCCTTGCAGTTCCCGCAGCGTGGGTGGCCTGCAGCCTGTGCCGGCACCCGGTTGGTCTTCCCGCACTGGGGGCAGCTGAGGAGCGTGGTTTCCATGCCTAGTATTCCTTCCTGCTGTCAAAGTCCCGCCATGCATGGAAGGGCAGGTCCGACGTCGGGACCTCGCCCCTGGTGACCGGCATCAGTTCCGGCGCGGCGCCGCTGAAGTAATCGTAGAAGAGCGCGTCATCGAACCCTGCTGCCGCGGCCCCGTTCCGGTCCGCGGCGAAGTAGACGTGGCCGATCCTGGCCCACAAAGCGGAGGCCAGGCACATGGGGCACGGCTCGCAGCTGGCATAGAGGACGGAGCCGCTGAGGTCGAAGTCGGCCGTTGCCGCCGCTGCTGCCCGGATGGCCACCACCTCCGCGTGGGCGGTGGGGTCGTTGTCCCGCGTCACCCTGTTGACTCCAGTGTGGACACGCCCATCCGGCGTCACCACCACGGCACCGAAAGGGCCGCCGCCCTGGCCTACATTCTGCACGGCAAGGTCCACGGCCTGCCCGAGATAGCGGCCCGACTCGGCGTGGCTGGATGGGCTGGTACCGGGGTCCGCGGAGGTCATAGCACGATCCTAGCCACCGGGACCCCGTTGGGGGATGAATTGGGGGCCAAGAAGGGGAGCCACCCCTCAGGTCTACTGGCTGGTAGCGGCCTACGCTGGCGCCCGGGGGAAGTATTTTGCCTCTGCCGAGGCTTCCATATCCAGCCCGCAAGGGCCTCGCACCCGGAGTACCCCATGAAACGAAAACTCACTTTTATAGCCTGCGTGGCCGCCGCAACGGTGGTGCAGGCCGCGCCGGCGTTCGCCTCAAGTCCCCACCAGGACTATGAGGTCATGGCCACGGGCCTGTTCTCACCCCTGCACCTGGCGGTAGGCGACGGCGAATCCGTACAGGTAAGCCAGGACTTTTCCGGAATCCTCACGCACGTCGAGAACGATGGAGAACGCCACGACGTCTACACCGCCAAGCAAGGGTGGGAAGTTGCCGGGGCCGAAATCCGCGGCGACAAGACCTATTTCCTGGAAAGTATTGGAGCGGGCCAGGGTGACCCGGCCGCACTGCATGGCTACCTGAAGTCAATAGACGCCGACGGCCACGTGGACACGATCGCCAACTTCGCGGACTACGAGCGGAAGGCTAATCCCGATGCCAAGCAGCATTACGGCCTCGATCCGGATGCCAGCCAGCAGTGCCTCACAGAAGCCGGCGCCCTCCCGGACGCGCCCCCGCCGCAGTACACGGGCACCCTGGACTCTCATCCCTACGCCCTGGCTCTCTGGAAGGACACGGCCTACGTCGCTGATGCGGGCGCGAACGCCATCCTCAAGGTCGATCTGGACTCCGGGAGGATTTCCACCGTGGCCGTCCTTCCGCCCCGTCCCTTGACCCTGACCACGGAGATTGCTGCCACCCTGGGAGCCCCGGACTGCGCCGGCTTCCCGTACGCCTTTGAGCCCGTGCCCACCGACGTCGAAATCGGTCCGGACGGCTGGCTGTACGTGACGTCGCTGCCGGGCGGACCTGAGGACCCGTCGCTCGGTGCACGGGGGGCCGTCTTCAAGATCAACCCGTGGAGCGGCGACGCCGATGTCTGGGCGGACCACATCATGAGCCCCACCGGCCTCGCTGTGAGCGACAAGGGTGACGTCTACGTTGCTTCCCTTTTCGGCGGCGAAATCCTCAAGTTCAACCGCCAAGGCCACGAATCACAGTTCCTGGCCGTCAACCAGCCCGCCGATGTTGAGTTCAGGGACGGGGACGTCTTCGCCACTGTCGATGCGCTGGTCGGCGTTCCAGGCCCGGAGGGGCCCAGCGGTCCCATGCCCGAACCTGGAGGCCGCCTGATCGAGGTGGACGCCCACTAGATCCGGACACGAAAACGGCAGGACCGCACGCGGTCCTGCCGTTTCCATGCTGCGTGGCTGTTGCCGGGTCCTACTTGTTGCTGTCCTCATCAATATCGCCGTCATCGCTGAGGTCGGTGTCTTCCTCGTCGAAGTCGTCTTCGTCGATATCCACCTCACCGGAAGCATCGGACTTGTAGGGGTCGGCGTCACCGGCGTGCTGTGCGTTGGCGGCAAGCGCGGCAACCTCCGCGTCCCGCTTGCGGGCTTCCCGCAAGAGCTCCTCAAGGTTGGAGGCGTTAACCGGAATCTGGTCGGCAACGAATTCGAGCGTGGGGGTGAGCCGCACGGTGATGTTCCGGCCAACCTCCTGCCGAAGCACCCCCTTGGCCTTCTCAAGGCCCTTGGCGGCATCAGCCTGGACGGCCTGGTCACCGAAGACGGTGTAGTAAACGGTGGCGTGCTGCAGATCATTGGTCACGCGGGCATCGGTGACAGTAATGCCCTCAAGCCGGGGATCCTTGACCTTCCGGCCCAGAGCTTCAGCAACAACAACCTTAATCCGCTGCGCCAACTTGGCAGCACGTGCCGGATCAGCCATGTTCAACTCCTATAAGAAAAAAAAATTAGGGACGTACGACGGCGGCAACAGGGGCTGCGATCGGACGTTTTAGATATCTGCCACGCACCAGGGGCCGGGACGCCACGCACTATGGCGAGTGTACGACGGACCTGCGTTGGGTTTTTCCGGCGGCCTGGGAGTGGCATCGGGCCTGCCGAAGCTGGGTGGCCGACGTCGTCAGACGTTGGCCACCCAGCGAAGGGGCGGGGCCGCCGGAAAAATCCAACGGCCCCGCACCTGGCACTGCTGACAGCCCGAAGGCCGGCCAGACTAGACGCGCGGCTTCTCGCGCATCTCGAAGGTCTCGATGATGTCGCCTTCGGTGATGTCGTTGTACGAGCCAAGACCGATACCACATTCGAAGTCCGTGCGGACCTCGGTGGCGTCGTCCTTGAAGCGCTTGAGCGACTCAACGGTGAGGTTGTCACCGATGATCTTGCCGTCGCGGGTGACGCGTGCCTTGGCGTTGCGGCGGATGATGCCCGAGCGGACGATCGAGCCGGCGATGTTTCCGAACTTGGAGGAGCGGAAGACTTCGCGGACCTCGGCGGTGCCGAGCTGGACCTCTTCGTATTCGGGCTTGAGCATGCCCTTGAGCGCTGCTTCGATGTCATCGATTGCTGCGTAGATGACGGAGTAGAAGCGCATGTCCACGCCTTCGCGGTCTGCCAGTTCGGCAACCCGCTCGGCGGGCTTGACGTTGAAGCCGATGATGACGGCGGAGTCGACCGTTGCCAGGTTGACGTCGTTCTGCGTAATGGCACCCACACCGCGGTGGATGACGCGCAGCTGCACGCCTTCGCCGACGTCGATCTTGAGCAGCGCGTCTTCGAGGGCTTCCACGGCACCGGACACGTCACCCTTGAGGATGAGGTTGAGGGTGTCGATCTTGCCTTCGGCGACGGCCTGGTCGAAGTCTTCCAGGCTGATGCGCTTGCGGCGCTTGGCCAGGGCGGCGTTGCGGTCGGCTGCTTCACGCTTCTCGGCGATCTGGCGGGCGGTGCGCTCGTCAGCAGTCACGAAGAAGGTGTCGCCTGCGCGCGGCACGTTGGACAGACCCAGCACCTGGACGGGGCGGGACGGGCCGGCCTCGGTCAGGGCGCTGCCGTCGTCGTCGAACATCGCACGGACGCGGCCGTGGGCCGTGCCTGCCACGATGGTGTCGCCGACGCGCAGGGTACCGGACTGCACCAGGACGGTGGCAACGGCACCGCGGCCCTTGTCCAGGTTGGCTTCGATCGCGATACCGCGGGCGTCCTTGTTCGGGTTGGCGCGCATGTCAAGGGCAGCGTCTGCGGTGAGCAGGACGGCCTCCAGCAGCTCGTCGATGTTGAGGTTCTGGCGGGCAGAGACCTCCACGAACATGGTGTCGCCACCGTACTCCTCGGGAACCAGGCCGTACTCGGTCAGCTGGCCGCGGACCTTGTCCGGGTTGGCGCCTTCCTTGTCGATCTTGTTCACTGCCACGACGATCGGCACGTTGGCCGCCTGGGCGTGGTTGAGGGCCTCAACGGTCTGCGGCATAACGCCGTCGTCCGCTGCTACCACCAGGATGGCGATGTCGGTGACCTTCGCACCACGGGCACGCATGGCGGTGAACGCCTCGTGGCCCGGGGTATCGATGAAGGTGATCTTGCGATCGTTGCCTTCGTGGTTGTGGGTGACCTGGTAGGCACCGATGTGCTGGGTGATGCCGCCGTGTTCGCCCGCCATGACGTCGGACTTGCGGATGGCATCGAGCAGCCGGGTCTTACCGTGGTCGACGTGGCCCATAACGGTGACTACTGGAGGACGTGCTTCCAGTTCCTCGTCGCCTTCGGCTTCGAGTTCGGCGTCAAAGTCGATGTCGAAGCTGGAGAGCAGCTCGCGCTCTTCGTCTTCCGGCGAAACGACCTGGAGCTTGTAGCCCAGTTCCTCGCCGAGCAGGGCGAAGGTGTCTTCGTCCAGCGACTGGGTCGCGGTGGCCATTTCACCAAGGTGGAACAGCACGGTGACCAGTGCGGCGGGGTTTGCCTCGATCTTGTCGGCAAAGTCCGTGATGGACGAGCCACGGCGAAGCCGGATGACGGTGTTGCCGTCGCCGCGGGGTACGCTCACGCCACCCAGCGACGGGGCACTCATCTGCTCAAGTTCCTGGCGCTTGGCGCGCTTGGACTTGCGCTGCTTGCCACGGCCTGCGCCGCCCTTGCCGAAGGCACCCTGGGTGCCGCCGCGGCCGCGGCCGCCCTTGCCGAAGCCACCGCCGGCGGGAGCACCGCCGCCGCCACCGGGACCACCGGTACCGGGAGCGCCACCGGGGCGTCCGGGACCGCGGCCGCCGCCGGGACGGCCTGCACCTGCGGGTGCGGGACGCTCAGTGCGGTTGGGCATCATGCCGGGCGTGGGACGGGGACCGCCGGGGCGCGGTGCACCCGGACGGGGTCCGCCTGCGCCTGCGGCGGGGCGGGGACCACCGGCACCGGCTGCGGGACGCGGCCCACCGGGACGCGGTCCGCCGGCACCGGCTGCGGGACGGGGACCACCGGGACGGTCGCCGTCGCGGCCGCCGCCCGGACGGGGCATGCCCTGGGACGTGGCGAACGGGTTGTTGCCGGGCCGCGGAGCGCGGTCACCGTCTCCGCCGCGGCCACGGGGCATGCCCTGTGAGGTGGCGAAGGGGTTGTTGCCCGGGCGGGGGCCGCCGGGCCGGGGACCGGAACCACCGGGCGTTGAACCACCCGGACGGGCGGAGGGAGCAGGGGTCTCGGCCTTGGGAGCCGGACGTGCGCCGGGCTTGGCGCCGGTGGACGGAGCGGCCGCGGACGGTGCTGCGGGAGCGGCCGGGGCTGCGGGAGCCGGGGCTGCCGGTGCAGCTGCCTTGGCTGCCGGCTGGGCGGGAGCTGCCGGAGCCGGCGCCTCTGCCCTGGGGGCCGGTGCCTTGGGTGCGGCCGGGCCGGGAGCCGGTGCTGAAGGACGGTTACCTGCTGCGGGGGCGGGTGCCTTGGGGGCAGCTGCGGGCGCGGCGGCCGGCGCGGCCGACTTTGCGGCAGCGTCGGGGAAGGCGTTGCGCAGTTTCCGCACAACGGGGGCCTCGATGGTTGACGAGGCGGAGCGAACGAATTCGCCCAGTTCCTGCAGTTTGGTTACTGCATCTTTGGAAGTTATACCGAGCTCTTTGGCGAGCTCATGTACGCGGACCTTGGCCACATTTCTCCTGTCTCGGTCCGCACCGAGCCAGGCACGAACCGTCTACTTCTTACTGCGGACCCCAGCCGCTGTTGATGCGAAGGGGCCCATTGCAGAGCGCAACAAAGTTGTCATCGTTACGCACTCATCGCTGGGAACTCATCGGGTTTCCATCAGATTTCTGACCCGCTTTCAGGTTGGACGGTTGGTGTTGCAGCCACCGGGGCGGCGTCAACGTTCGGGCCTGACGTGATCCGGTGTTCGACGGCGGCGGTCCCGGTCGCGCCCTGGAGGGCACGTCCGAAGGCTCGCCGCTTGATCGCCAGAGCCAGGCACGATGTGCTGGGGTGCAGCCATGCACCCCGGCCAGCCATCCGGCGTCGTTCATCCACCAGGACAGCGGTTGACCCGCTGCCTTCGGCGACGAGCCGGAGCAACTGCGACCGCGGGCCCTTCTTCCGGCATCCGATGCAGGTACGTTGGGGCTGATTCCCGGTGGAAAGCACTTCTGCCACGGTCATCGTCCTGACGTTCTTTCTGCTGGCCGCAGGTTGTCCGCCTCCGCAGTCACGGAAACGAGCACGCCCAAGGCACACGGCTGCCGGCCGTTAGGCGCGGTCTTATCTATTCTAGACCCTTCGGGCCGTTCTGCCCGAAACCGGGTGGCCGCTGCGTTGCATCAGCCACCCGGCCCGGAGGTCATTTATCGCGGTTGCCCGCTGCGTCGGAGACGATGTCGATGCGCCACCCGGTCAACTTGGCCGCCAGGCGGGCGTTCTGGCCCTCCTTGCCGATGGCCAGGGACAGCTGGTAGTCCGGGACCACAACGCGGGCGGAGCGCGTGGCCTCGTCCGTGATGGTGACCGAATTCACGCGCGACGGCGACAGGGCGCTGGCAATGAACGTTGCCGGGTTGTCGCTGAAGTCGACGATGTCGATCTTCTCGTCGTTCAGTTCGGTCATGACGGCTCGGACGCGGGAGCCCATTTCACCGATGCAGGCACCCTTGGCGTTGATCCCCGGGGTGTTGGCCTTGACCGCGATCTTGGTACGGTGCCCGGCTTCGCGGGCCAGCGCCACGATTTCCACCGAATGGTCGGCGATTTCGGGTACTTCGAGTTCGAAGAGCTTCCGGACCAGGCCCGGGTGCGAGCGGGACAGCGTGACGGACGGGCCCTTGGTGCCGCGGTGCACATCGATGACCAGGGCGCGGAGCCGGTTCCCGTGGATGTACTTTTCACCGGGAACCTGCTCGGGCGGCGGCAGGAGCGCCTCCAGCGATCCAAGGTTGACCTGGATCATGTGGGGGTTGTTTCCCTGCTGGATGGTGCCGGATACCAGTTCGCCTTCGCGGCCCTTGAACTCGCCCAGGACGTTGTCGTCCTCAACGTCGCGGAGCCGCTGCAGGATGATCTGGCGCGCGGTGCTGGCTGCGATGCGGCCGAACCCTTCGGGGGTGTGCTCGAATTCGCCGATGGGTGCGCCGTCGTCGTCAATTTCGACAGCCCAGATGGTGACGTGGCCGCTCTTGCGGTCCAGTTCGGCGCGCGCTTTTTCGAAGGCGCCGGGCGACTTGTGATAAGCCACCAGGAGCGCCTGCTCGATGGTGGGGATCAGGAGGTCCAGCGGAATTTCACGCTCACGCTCCAAAAGTCTCAGTGCGCTCATGTCAATATCCATCAGGCCTCCTCGGAAGGTCCATTGTGTTCAGGTTCCAGACCATCCTCCGGGAGGTGGCTGAATTCGATCTCGACTTTTCCGTTGCGGATCCTGTCGAAAGGAAGCGTTACTGGTTCACCCTGGCGGGGCTTCATGCCCTTCTTCACGGGCACCTCGGGAATAAGCGTCACTCCCCCGCCGTCCACGGCCTGGATGCGGCCGGTGACGTTTTCGCCCTGGATGACGTTGACCTTGACCATCCGGCCGCGGGCGCGGTGCCAGTGCCGGGGTTCGGTCAGGGGACGGCCGACGCCGGGCGAGGACACTTCGAGGTCGTAGGGGCGGCCGTCGTCGTTGGGGTCGTTGTCCAGGACATCGGAGAGCACCCTGGAGATATCCGCAATGACGTCAAGGCTGACTCCGCCGGTCTCTTCCTGCGGCAGGTCCACCACCACGTGGACCACGCGGTGGGAGCCGGGGATGATGGCTACATCCTCGAGGTAGAGGCGGTTGGCTTGGACGGCGGGTTCCAGGAGGGCCCGGAGCCTGGCGGCTTCGGGATTGTGGGCCGGTGCGGATCCGCTTCCCGTACCGGCATGGTCTGGTGAAGCTGTGGCTTCTGCATTGCTCACGATGCCGGCCGCCCTCCCTATAGATGATGTGGTGTTTACTAGCGTAGCTATTTTACCGGCCCAGTGGTGCACCCGGGTGCCCCCTCAGCGTGACACCATGGTCTGTTGTGAAAGACCGCCGCCAGGACCCCAAGCACCGCATGCGCCCGTTCCAATATGCCGTCCTTGCCCTCGCCGCCCTGGTTGTCCTGAGCCTCGGGTTCGCCCTGATTCCCGCGGAAAAACCCGCACCTGCCGAGCCGCCGTTTTCGGAGCGGGCCCGCGCAGCGGCCCTCAATTCGGCCCTGGAGATGCGCACCGCCGGACTCGGGCTCGCTGCCGCCGGCGCTGCTGATTCCCCCGCTGTGGGCTCCGTTGTGACCTTGCTGACCATCCAAGCCAGGGCCCTGATGGCCCCCGCGTCCGGGTCACCGTCCGCGCCGACGGAGGCTTCCATACCACCGGCAGCGGCGTCTCCGTCCGCCGACGCCGGTCCGCAAAACACCGCGGAGCTGGTCCGGGCCCTGGCCGGCAGCGGCTCAACCCGCCTGAAGGACGCGGAGACGGCCGACGGCGGCATGGCCCGGCTTCTCGCGGGCACCGGCACCGCGCAGCTCCTCGCCGCCGCCCAGCTGGCTTCCGCGGCGGGGGTTCCCATGCCGCAGGAGACTGCCGGGCCTGGCGCCGACGTGCAGGCAACGCCACAGGCAGCGTCCTCGTGCCCCTCTCCATCCGCGCCGGCTGCCACTGTTCCATCCCCCGCCGCCTTGGCCGCGGCCGTGTCCGCCGAACAGCAGGCCGTCTACGGCTACCAGGCAGCGCTCCCCCGCCTCGCCCCCGCAGACGCCGGCCCGGCGTCGGACTTCCTGGCTGCGCACAAGGAACTGGCTGCGGCGGCGGTGGAACGCCTGCGGCTGGCCTGCGGTCCGGACGTACCGCAACAGCCTGGATACGTCCTTGATCCCGCTTTCCTGGCCGCCCCGGCAGCGGCCCTGGGCAAGCTTGAGGCGGCCACGTTGGCGGCCTATGGCGATCTGGTGGCGGCAGCGCAGGGCCAGGACCGGATGTGGGCCTTGGCAGCCCTTCAGCCAGCCGCAGCCCGCACCCTTCGGTGGGGTGCGGATCCGGGCCCCGTCCCTGGCCTCACCCTGGACGAACGCCAATTGCCGGCCCTTCCCGCCGGTGCCGGCCGCCCCGCTGGAGCCACGCCGGCGGCGTCGCCCGTGGCATCCTGAACCCGTCCGGAACGGCGCATCTTTCCGGCCCTTGGCCCGGGCCCGCAAGGACGGCCTGTTGGAGGGTGGCATTGGGCGGGCCGGGATGGTTTGCTGAAGGGGTGAACGCGGACGAACCGGCCGAAATTCCGGAACCCACGGCAGCCGCCCGGCGCCTGGACCGGCACCTCGAGGCGGAACCGCACGGTGATGACACTGCCCACCGGCTCAACTGGCTGCGCGCCGGCGTCCTCGGCGCCAACGACGGCATCGTCTCGGTTGCCGCCATCGTGGTGGGCGTGGCCGGGGCCACCCCCGAAGTGGCCCCCATCCTCACCGCGGGCGTGGCCGGCGTGGTGGGCGGCGCGGTGTCCATGGCACTGGGCGAGTACGTTTCCGTCAGCAGCCAAAGCGACAGCCAGCGGGCGTTGATCGAGAAGGAACGGCGTGAGCTGGCCGAGGATCCGGAAGCGGAACTTGCGGAGCTGGCCGCCATCTACCAGGAGAAGGGCCTCACCGCCGAAACCGCGGCCAAGGTTGCCAAAGAGCTCACGGCCCACGACGTGCTGGCGGCGCATCTGTCCGCCGAACTCAACATCGACGAAGCCGACATCGTCAGCCCCTGGCATGCCGCCTTCGCCTCGGCCATCGCGTTCACCGTCGGGGCCATCCTGCCCATGCTGGCCATCCTGCTGCCGCCGCCGGACATCCGGGTACCCCTCACGTTCATCTCGGTCCTGGTCGCCCTGGCGTTGACGGGCGCCCTCGGCGCCTGGATCGGCGGCGGGTCGAAGACCCGGGCAGCGGTCCGGGTGGTGGTGGGCGGTGCCCTGGCGCTGGCGGCGACGTTCGTGATCGGCAACCTGCTGGGCGCCTCCGGTGTTGTCTGATCCCGCAGTGCCCCGCCCTGCGGCGCCTGCGGTCCCCGTTCCGCCCGGGCTCGCTGCCCGCTATGCGCGCAGCAGCGCCGGCCGGGACTGGCTGGGCAGCCTTCCGGGGCTGCTGGCCGACCGCCTGGAGCAGTGGCACCTGGAGGTGGACGCGGAGCCCGGCAGCTTCCCGTGGAGCGGCCACGGCGGCCTCGTGGTGCCGGTGCGGCGGGACGACGGATCCCCCGCGGCCCTCAAAATCGCGTTTCCCCATGACGAGGCCCAGGTGGAGCGGCATGCGCTGGCACTCTGGGGCGGCCGCGGTGCCGTCCTCCTGCTGGCCTCGGACGGCGCGTCGTGCGCCATGCTGCTGGAACGCCTTGAGGCCGGCCGGTCGCTTGCCGCCCTGCCGATGGATGAAGCCGTGCCGGTGTGGGGCGGACTGGTGCAGGAATTGGGGCTTGTTCCGGACCACCGCCGGGAATGGCAGGAATTCAGCCACATAGCCGCCCGGGCCGAGCAATGGAGCGACGACCTGCCCGCTGACTGGGACCAGCTGGGCCGCCCTTTTCCCAGGTGGCTGCTGGAGGCGGCCCTGGAGGTGTGCCAGACACGCGGCGCGGTTGGGCGTAGGTCCGCGCACGATGTCCTGGTCCACACGGACCTGCATTTCCTGAACATCCTGGCGCGGCCCGGGACGGCGGTGGCAACTCCGGCCGGCTACGCGGCGATCGACCCCCAGCCCATGATCGGCGAGCCCGGGTTCGCGGTCGCTCCGCTGTTGTGGAACCGCCTCAAAGACCTCCCTGCCGCCCGGCCAGGTCCTGCGCTGGTGGAGCGCTGCCGTGACTTCAGCGCCGCCGCCGGCCTGGACCCGGACGCAGCCCGGGAGTGGGCCATCGCCAGGGAAGTTGACAACGCGCTGTGGTACGCCCGGAACGGTCACCGTGGCGACCTGGCCCGCTCGCTCTGGGTGGCGAGCACCCTCGCCGGGAGCACCCTGGGGGACCTTCCGCATCCACATTCCCTTCCGGACCCCGGTCAGGGCGGATAAGGTCCGGCACCACGGGTGCCTCGCCGGCGGGGCGCGGTTCAGGACTTTACAGCGGGTCCTTCACGGCGGCCAGAGCTAACCGGACGGCGTCCACTGCCGTGGCCACGTCCTCCCCCGCCGTGTGCCAGTTGCTCACCGACACCCTGAGGATGTCACGGTCCCGCCAGCGCGAGCCGGACATCCACACCTTTCCCTCCTCGATGATGCGGGCGGTGACCGCGCGGGTGGTGGCATCGTCGCCGAACGCCAGGCACACCTGGGTGTAGCCGACGTCGTTGAGGACCTCCACCCCGTCCAGGGCCGCCAGCCCCTCCGAGATGGCCCTGGCCGCCGCGGCCAGGCCGGCCACCTGGGCCGCCACACCGCCCCGGCCCAGGCTTTTCAGGGCTGCCCATACCGGTACTCCCCGTGCGCGGCGGGAAAGCTCCGGCACCTTCTCGAAAGGATCCCCGGGGCCTTCGGCATCGTGCACCAAATAGCTCGCGTGCAGTCCCATGGCGACCCGCAGGGCCGACGGGTCCCGGACGATGGCGATGCCGCAGTCGTAGGGGACGTTCAGGGTCTTGTGGGCATCAGTACCCCAGGAGTCCGCCTCCTCAAATCCCTGGGTGAGGTGCCGCAGTTCCGGCGCCGCGGCCGCCCACAGGCCGAAGGCGCCGTCAATGTGGACCCAAGCGCCATGTTTGCGCGCCACGGCGATGGCTTCGCGAAAGGGATCGAAGGCGCCCGAATGCAGGTTGCCGGCCTGGAGGCACACCAGCGCCGGACCGCTCCCGGAGGCAAGGGCGGCATCCAGCGCGGCCGGCACCAGGCGGCCCTGCCCGTCAGCATCGACCTGCGTGGGCTGCCCAAGACCCAGGTACCGCAGTGCGACGTCCACGGTGTCATGCCGCTCCCGGCCCACGAAACAGCGGATCCGGGGGGCGCCTGACAGCCCGTCGCGGTCAAGGTCCCAGCCCGCGCCGGCCAGCAGCCGCCAACGGGCAGCGGCCATCCCGGTGAAGTTGGCCATAGTGGCGCCGGTGACGAAGCCGACGTCGGCCGTCGACGGCAGGCCCAGCAGTTCCAGAAGCCAGTGCCCGGCGCTGTCCTCGATGGCGGCGGTGGCGGGGGTGGCGTAGCGCAGGCACGCGTTCTGGTCCCAGGCGCTGACCAGCCAGTCCGAGGCAAGGGCCGCTGGCAGGGTGCCGCCGATGACCCAGCCGAAGAACCGGCCGGAGGGCATTGCCATCAGCCCGGGTTCGGCGTGCGTGGCCAGGAAGTCGACCACTTCCGCGGCCGGCATGCCCGCTTCGGGCAACGGACCACCGAACACCCCGCCAAGGTCTGACGCGTGCAGCCGCGGTCCCACGGGACGGTGCCGGAGGCTGGCCAGCCAGGCCTGCGAATGCCCTGCTGCGGCCGCCAGGGCCGCGGCATACTCGTCGTCGCCGTGTGCCATAACTGCATGCTACGCCGGGCCGGCGTGTGCCACGAGGACGAGTTTCCGGCCGGGATCAGGCGAAGTTTTCCTGCCAGACGTCGTAGCCGAGTTTGACGATCAATGCCGCGACAACCACCAGGAAGACCACCCGCACAAACTTGCTGCCCTGCTGCACCGCGGTCCTGGCTCCCAGGTACCCGCCGGCCATGTTCGCCGCGCCAAGCAGCAGGCCGATCCCCCACAGGATGGATCCGTGAGGGGCAAAGAACAACAGTGCCCCGGCGTTGGTGGCCATGTTGACGATTTTTGCCTTGGCACTCGCCTCCAGGAAGGCATACCCCATGGCAGACACCAGGGCGATGACCAGGAAGGATCCCGTCCCGGGCCCGATCAGTCCGTCGTAGAAGCCGATCACGGCACCGATGAGGCAGGCGACGACATAGTGGCGGTGGCCTTCGTGCCGGAGCGCCGTCAGCTCACCGACATTTGGTTTCAGGGCGGTGAAAAGCGCGACGGCGACCAGGGCCACCACGATGATGGGCTTGAAGACTCCGGCCGGCAGGGTGGCCGCCAGGCTGGCTCCGCCGAAGCTGCCCGCCAGGGCAATGACGGCCATGGGGACGGCCGTCCGGAGGTCCGGCCGCACCCTGCGGTAGTACGTGGCGGCGCTGGTTGCGGTTCCGAAGATGGAGCCCATCTTGTTGGTGGCAAGCGCATGGACGGGCGCGATGCCGGGAACCAGGAGCAGCGCGGGGAGCTGGATGAGTCCTCCGCCGCCTACTACGGCGTCAACCCAGCCGGCTGCGAATCCAGCCACCACGATCAGGATGATCGTGGTGAGCTGGATCGACTCGAAGCCGGAGATCACTGGTTGCGGACGGCGTTGACCACGTAGTCGACGGCCTTGTCCACCTCGATGTTCTCGGCCTGACCGCTGCGGCGGTCCTTGATCTCCACCACGCCGTCCACCAGGCCGCGGCCCACTGCCAGGATGGTGGGGACGCCCACCAGTTCCGCGTCGCCGAACTTTACGCCTGGCGAGACCTTCGGGCGGTCGTCGTAGATGACAGAAAGGCCTGCTGCTTCGAGGTCTGCCGAGAGCTTCTCCGCTGCCTGGAAGATGTCTTCACCCCTGCCCACGGCCACCACGTGCACGTCGGCAGGAGCCACGGTGCGGGGCCAGACCAGTCCACGGTCGTCGTGGTTGGCTTCAGCCAGGGCAGCCACGGCACGGGTGACACCGACGCCGTAGGAACCCATGGTGACCACAACCTGCTTGCCGTTCTGGTCCAGCACCTTCAGGTCCAGCGCTTCGGCGTACTTGCGGCCCAGCTGGAAGATGTGGCCCATTTCGATGCCGCGGGCGGTTTCGAGGGGGCCGGAGCCGTCCGGAGAGGGATCGCCGGCGCGCACTTCGGTGCACTCGATGACGCCGTCCCAGGTGAAGTCGCGGCCTGCCACGAGGCCGAAGACGTGCTTGCCGGCCTGGTTGGCGCCGGTGATCCAGGCGGTTCCGGTGACCACGCGCGGGTCCACCAGGTAGAGGAGCTTCGTGGCGCTTTCGGAACCGAGGAGTGCCTGGTCAAGGGTCAGGCCCGGGCCAAGGTAGCCCTTGACGATCAGCGGCTGCTTCTTCAGGTCCTCCTCGCCGGCCTGTTCGAGTCCAATCTCGCCCGCGATGGGCAGGAAGGCACCGATGTTCGCTTCGACGCGTTTGAGGTCCACCGCGCGGTCGCCCGGGACGCCGATGACCACCATTTGCCGCTCACCGGTGGGCAGTGTGACGGCGAGGACCACGTTCTTGAGCGTGTCAGCGGCAGTCCAGGCGCCGCCGTCGGCCTCTGCCCGCGGGGCGATCTGGTTGGACGCGGCAACCAGGGTCTCGATGGTGGGGGTGTCCGGGGTGTCCAGGACTTCCGCGGCCGGGGCGTTGGTGAAGTCGATCGGGTCGGGAACCACCGTGGTCACAGCCTCCACGTTGGCCGCGTAGCCGCCCGCGGAGCGGACGAAAGTGTCCTCGCCGATCTCGGTGGGGAACAGGAATTCCTCGCTTCTGGAGCCACCCATCGCGCCGGCGGTGGCGGCCACCGGCACAACGTCGAGCCCCAGGCGTTCGAAGATCTTCAGGTAGGCGGCGCGGTGCGCTGCGTAGCTGGCGTCCAGGCCGGCGTCGTCCACGTCGAAGGAGTAGGAATCCTTCATGATGAACTCGCGGCCGCGGAGGAGTCCCGCGCGGGGGCGCGCCTCGTCGCGGTACTTGTTCTGGATCTGGTAGAGGCTCAGCGGCAGGTCCTTGTAGGACGAGTACAGGTCCTTGACCAGGAGGGTGAACATTTCTTCGTGGGTGGGGGCCAGCAGGTAGTCTGCGCCTTTGCGGTCCTGCAGCCGGAACAGGCCTTCGCCGTACTCGGTCCAGCGGTTGGTTGCCTCATAAGGTTCCCGGGGCAGGAGGGCCGGGAAGTGGACTTCCTGGGCGCCGATAGCGGCCATTTCCTGGCGGATGATTTCCTCGACCTTGCGCAGGACGCTGAGCCCCAGCGGCAGCCAGGTGTAGATGCCGGGAGCGGCGCGGCGGATGTAGCCGGCGCGGACAAGGAGTTTGTGGCTGGCAACCTCGGCATCGACGGGGTCTTCGCGCAGCGTGCGCAGGAAAAGCTGGGACAGTCTTAGGACCACGGGTGGTATCCGTTTCTGGGGAAGTGCTGGGTCAGCAGGGCCGGACAATTCGTCTGGGTACTAATCTACCGGCAGTCAACGAACGGTACGGACTGGCGGGCCTGCTCCCTCCGTGGGCCACGCCGGGAAACAGTAGGGCCACGCCCGGGAATGCAAAGCCCCTGGCCCCCCAATAGGGCTGGTCATCGCATCCGGGCGTGGCCCGACGCCGTTATCGCCTGAGTACTGGTGAGGACTGGTGAGACCGCCCACCCCACTTCCAGCGCAGCTAGATCGAACTTATGTGATCGCGCACACGTTTGACAAGTGTTTTTATTTTTCGGAATCCGCTTGCCTGCAGTTGGCGCACACTTCTTCTTCAGCCACCGGTGGTTACTTGACCAGCGCGCCCGCCGATTCGAGGAGCGCCCCCGCCCGCTGCACGGCGTCGGCCTCGCTCGCGCCGCCGGAAGCCACCGAGGTGAGCACTACACCCTGCTGGACAACCTGCGCCGTGACCGTTGACTGCTTCTGGCCATTCGGCAACGCGGTGTCGGTGCGGTAGGCAATGGTGCCGGGCCGGCTGCCGACTCCCTCCAGCGCCGTGACGGTGACGGCCACCTCCATGCCTGAGGCCGTCATGGTCATGGAGGAGCACTTTGCCAGCTGGTCCTGCTGGCCCTTGAGCCTGGTGAGGAAGCTTTGGTCCAGGCCGGACACCAGGGAGAGCGCAGTGACGGCGCCCGTGGCAGCGTCGGTGCTCATGCCCACGGCCATGGCGGCGCCGTCGACGGACGGGACGGTGCTCGCGGCGGCGAGGTCCTTGCACTCGGCCGGCTTGACGTCGATGGAGGCAAGCAGCGCCTTCGTTTGTTCCAGCGTGGTGGCGATGTCCGCGCTGGGCAGGACGGACAGCCTCCGGTCGGCGGCGTCCCTCACCTGCCCGACGATGGCCGCGAGTTCTCCGGCCGTGTACGCCTTGGCTGTCGGCGTGGGTGTTGGGGTTGGCGTGGCGGTGGTGGCAACAGCGGTGGCGGTGCCGGCAGGCGCCGCAGGCGTGGACCCGGCCGATTTCGGTTCGGATGTTCCACCACAGGCGGACACTACCGTGGCAAGTAGGACAGAAACCGCGAAAGTTCCCAGCACCGACGTCTTCAATTTTCCCCCAATATTCTGCTTGCTCCCGGCGGTCGCCGGCTAGAAGAGAACTGTAGCGAAGGTGCCCACCTGGCGGAAGCCTACGCGTTCATAGGTGGACCGCGCCCTGGTGTTGAATCCGTTAACATAGAGGCTGGTCACGGGGGCCAATTGCTGGGCCCTTTCCACGACCGCGGACATGTAGCCGGCGCTCAGCCCCTGGCCGCGGAAGACCGGGTTCATCCACACGCCCTGGACTTGGGTGACGTGGTCCGTGACCGCCCCAAGCTCTGCCTTGAAAACCACGTCCCCTTTGTCGTTGAGGTGGACCATGGAGTGCCCCTGCCTGATCAGGCCCTCCACGCGGCGGCTGTAGAACTCCCTGCCGCCCAGGTAGGGCGAATAGCCCACCTCTTCCTCGAACATGGCGGCGCACGCCGGCAGGATGCGGTCGAAGTCGGCGAGGTTTCCCAAGGCCAGTCCGGGGTTGGGCTGTACCAATGCCGGCCCTTCAATAACCATCAGGGGCTGGTCGGCACGGACCTCGTGGGCCCGGTGGCCCAGCTCCGCGAGCTGGGCATGGAGTGCGAGCACCGCGTCGGCGGGCCCAAAAGCGGACGCATACCGGCGCCCGGAACTGTTGGCGGCCTCCGCCACCAACGGAGCCAGCTGGGGATCGAGCTGGACCGGAACCAGGTTGGCTCCGGCCCAGCAGGCGCCGGTGAGGACGCCGTCGTCGAAAACCCCAATGACCCCGGCCCCACCGCTGGTGGGCGCCGCGGTCTCCGTGGCGCGCAGGTGCGCCAGGATGAACACGTTGGTAACCGGATCCCGCTGGGCCAGCAATGTCAGCGCGGGGGTGTCCTGGCCGTCAAGGGTACGGACAGAAAGCCCCGCGGGGTCTGCCGCGTCCCTACGAGACGCTAACCACGGGGCTACCTTTGACAGCATCTTCGCCATCGGCCTCCCCCATCTCTTCCGCGATACGCATAGCCTCTTCGATCAGTGTCTCAACAATTGCGCTCTCGGGAACAGTCTTGATGACCTCGCCCTTAACGAAGATCTGCCCCTTGCCGTTGCCTGAGGCGACGCCGAGGTCAGCCTCGCGTGCCTCTCCGGGTCCGTTCACGACGCAGCCCATGACCGCCACGCGCAACGGGATCTCCATTCCCTCCAGCCCGGCGGTGACCTGCTCGGCCAGGGTGTACACGTCCACCTGGGCGCGGCCGCAGGACGGGCAGGACACGATTTCAAGCTTGCGGGGCCGCAGGTTCAGCGACTGGAGGATCTGGTTGCCTACCTTGATTTCCTCCACCGGCGGCGCGGAGAGGGACACCCGGATGGTGTCGCCGATGCCACGGGAGAGAAGTGCCCCGAACGCGGTGGCGGACTTGATGGTGCCCTGGAAGGCAGGCCCGGCTTCGGTGACGCCCAGGTGCAGGGGCCAGTCGCCCTTTTCGGCGAGCATTTCGTAGGCGGCCACCATCACCACGGGGTCGTTGTGCTTCACGGAGATCTTGAAGTCGTGGAAGCCGTGCTCCTCGAAGAGCGAGGCCTCCCAGACCGCCGATTCAACCAGGGCCTCCGGAGTGGCCTTGCCGTACTTCTTGAGGATTCCCGGCTCCAGGGAACCTGCGTTGACCCCGATGCGGATGGAGGTGCCGTGGTCCTTGGCCGCGGCGGCGATCTCCTTGACCTGGTCATCGAACTTGCGGATGTTTCCGGGGTTCACCCGCACTGCCGCGCATCCGGCCTCGATGGCCGCGAAGACGTACTTCGGCTGGAAGTGGATGTCGGCGATGACAGGGATCTGGGATTTCCGGGCGATGATGGGCAGCGCCTCGGCATCGTCGGCGGACGGGCAGGCCACGCGCACAATGTCGCAGCCGGACGCCGTGAGTTCGGCGATTTGCTGCAGGGTGGCGTTGATGTCCGTGGTGGGCGTGGTGGTCATGGACTGCACGCTGATGGGGAAATCAGATCCGACGCCTACCGAGCCGACTTTGATTTGGCGCGTCTTGCGGCGGGGGGCAAGGACGGGCGGCGGTGCTGACGGCATTCCCAGGCTGACCGAGGTCACGTGGACTCCTTGAGTTGAAAGGGTAGAAAAGCGGCTACGCGGCGATCCCGGCCAGCATGCCGGTTACCGGTGACCATTCGGTGATGCGGGTTCCGGCAATAACACCGGCTTCGGCGAAAGGATCCTGCTTGAGGATCGAGTTGAGGGCGGCTTCGTCTGATGCCTTGAAGATCAGCAGGGCACCCGCGCCGTCGCCGTAGGGTCCGCTGGCCACGATGACGCTGTCCTGCGCCAGTCCGCCTGTCCATTCCCGGTGCGCGGGGCGGACCTCGTTGCGGGTTTCGGTGGAATTGGCGGCATAAACGTACTCAACGGCAAAAACTGTCATACCGCTACCCTATCGCCATGGCAGGCCTGGTACCGTCCCAATCCCCAATACCGGAGGACGTGCCGGAGCGGCGCATACGCCTGCTCCGGGGCTGCGGTCAGTGCAGGAAGAGGACTTTGACCGCGGCAGCGGTGCCGGCCGCCCAGAGCATGGAAGTGAGGGTCCCAATAATGAAACGCTCAGCAGCGACCGGCGTCTCCTTCAGTTCGGCAAACCTGCCCAGGCCCTTGATGGCAACGATGTAGGCGATGGCCACGGGCTGGCCGGTAAGGATGGCCAGGCACACCCCCAGCCGCTCCAGGACGCCGATGATGGCCCCGCCGCGCAGGATGCGTTGGCTGGGTGCGGCGGGACCGGCTGCGGGGGCGTTCGACGGCGTACGGCCGGGAGGGGTGGTCAGCTCGTTGTCCACAGCCTGGCCGCCGCCTCCGCTTCCGGCGTCCGGGATAAGGTCCGAGGTGGCGTCAGCCGAGGGGTCCTCCTCCGCCGTTCGGGCTTCCTCCGCGGCCTTGGCGGCATCAGCCTTGTCATCGATGGTCCGGGCGAGCCTGAAGACCAGCGCAGTCACCGGCCAGCCGGCGAAACCCGCCACCACCAAGGCCACTGCCACCCACAGTGCGGTCACCTGTCTCCTTCAGTCCGGTCCACCGGCTCCTGGCCGGCCGGGGCGTCCTTCCGGCCCGGCGCGTCCTGCGGGGACTGGCCGACTTGGGAGTCGGCAAACCCCAGGAGCATGGACGCGGCAGGCCTGGCTGCCCATTCTTCCTGCCACCCGGAGCGGATCACGGTTCGGCTCACCGATTGCTCCGAGATTCCGAGTTCACTCGCCACGTGCTTCTGGCTTCCGTGCCGGCCCTGCCCCTGGCCGGGGGTGCCCACTCGGCGCAGGGCGTCCACTACCCGCCACTGGGCTTCCGTGCGGTCCTGGACGAGCCTGCCGAGCAGCCTGAGCACCGCTTCCGCATTGGCGCATGCCTGCACCCCTTCCCCGGCGGCGCCCCTGGCCGCTTCCCCAGCCATCATGCCGGGCATCACCGACAGCGGCACCTGGGATCCGGCTGCTTTGGCGAGCTCTACCGCCCGGCGGGCGGCAACAAAGGCCGTTCCGGTGCCTTCGCGGGGGCTGGCATGGGGTGCCAGGACAACAGTTCCGACGCCGATTCCGACGTACCAGTGTCCGCCGCGGAGCGCGTGCAGGGCTATCTCCACCACGGCGGCCGCATCCCGGACGACGCCTTGGACCTCATCCCCCACGGAGCGGTCGAAGATGGGCTTGTCCGGTCCCGGCAGTCCAAGGCGTTCCAGCTGGTCGAGCAAGGCCGGCACGCGGTCCTGGTCTCCGGTGCTTCCCCGCTGGTCGATGGTCATGACGAACATGCCTCAACCATAGACGGTTGATACTAGACAATCAATCAAATTTGGCTGATTTCCCGCAGTCAACCGGGAAGAGGCGATCAGCCGAACAGGTTGACCGGCTTGACGATGTCGGCGTAGATCAACAAGGCACTCATGCCCATCAACAGGGCTGCGACCACGTAGGTGACGGGAAGCAGTTTGGCAATGTCGAACGCCCCCGGGTCCGGCCGTCCGCGCAGCTTTGCCACCCTCCGCCGGGCGCCCTCATACAGGGCGCCTGCAACGTGGCCGCCATCCAGCGGCAGGAGCGGGACGAGGTTGAACACGGCGAGTGCGAAGTTCAAACCGGCCAGCAGGCCGACGAGGGTTGCCACCCGGGACTGCATCGGAACAGCCTCCATGGCTGCCACCTCGCCGGCCACCCGGCCGACACCCACCACGCTGATGGGGCCGTTGGGATCGCGCGGCTCTTCGCTGAACGCAGCCTTGGCCACTCCCACTACGCGGGCCGGCAGGTTGAGGACCACTCCGGCCACCTGGCGTATGTTCTCCCCCGCCATGGGCAGGACGGACGACGCCGGCTGCGGCACCAGGGCGGTCTGCGCACCGATGCCAAGGAATCCGACGTCCTGGTACTGGAGGTTGCCGGCGGCGTCGGTGGCCTGGCGGCCATCGCTTCCGATCACCGGCCGGGCCGACAGTACCGGCGTCACAGTGGTGGACACCGTTTGGCCGTCCCGCCGCACGGTGATGGCCACCTCCTTGCCGGCGGACGCACGGATCCACTCCGTCAACTGGTCCCACCGGGTGACGGGCTTCCCGTCGAAGGAGGTAATGGTGTCATTGGGCTTCAGGCCTGCCGCGGCGGCGGGGGTCAGCTGGCAGTCGGCGGAGTCGGGATCTACGGTTTGTCCCGCCGCCACCTGGCATTTGGACACGTCGGAAATGGTGGTGGTGGCCGTCGCAACACCAAAACCCATCAGCAGCACGGCGGTGAGCAGCACGCCCAGGATCATGTTCATGGCCGGGCCGCCCAGCATCACGATGACCTTCTTCCAGACGGGCAGCCGGTAGAAGACCCGGTTTTCGTCGCCCGGCCCCACTTCCTCGTGGGCCATGGATCGTGCCTCGGTGGCCAAAGTCTGGAACATGCCGGTGCTGGAGGGCCGGACTGAGCCGTCCTCCTTGTTGGGCGGGTACATGCCGATCATGGAGACGTAGCCGCCCAGCGGCACGGCCTTCACGCCGTATTCGGTCTCGCCCTTCCGGCGCGACCAGAGGGTCGGCCCGAACCCGATCATGTACTTCGTGACGCGGACCTTGAAGAGCTTTGCGGGGACCAGGTGCCCCACTTCATGGAGCGCGATGGACACGGCGATGCCAAGGGCGACGAAGACGACGCCGAGGATGAAAAGTAGGACAGGGGTCATGGAGGTGCTGCTGCTTCCTAGAGACTGCTGACTGCTAAACGTTCATGGGCGCGGGCGCGTGCCCAGCTCTCAGCATCCAGCACCGAATCCACCGTCAGCCCGGAGGAACCTGAGTGTTCGCTGAGCACGCTGTCCACGGTATCGACGATGTCGGTGAAGCGGATCCGGCCGGCATGGAACGCCGTGACCGCTTCCTCGTTGGCCGCATTGAAGACAGCCGGATAGGTGCTCCCCTGCTTGGCGGCGTCCTTGGCCAGCCCGACGGCGGGGAAGGCTTCGGTGTCCAGCGGTTCGAAAGTCCATGTGGCGGCCTGGGTCCAGTCGCAGGGGCTGGCTGCCTTGGGCACACGGGCGGGCCAGCCGAGCCCGAGCGCGATGGGCAGGCGCATGTCCGGCGGGGAAGCCTGGGCGATGGTGGAGCCGTCCACGAACTGGACCATGGAGTGGACCACGGACTGGGGGTGTACCACAACGTCGATCCGGTCCAGCGGAATATCGAACAACAGGTGGGCCTCGATGACTTCCAGGCCCTTGTTCACCAGCGTGGCGGAGTTGGTGGTGACCATGACTCCCATGTCCCAGGTGGGGTGGGCCAGGGCCTCCTGCGGGGTGACGGCGTGGAGTTCCGCCCGGCTTTTGCCCCGGAACGGTCCCCCCGATGCGGTGAGGATGAGCCTGTCCACCTCCTCGGCTGTGCCGGAGCGCAGGCACTGGGCGATGGCCGAGTGCTCTGAATCCACCGGGACAATCTGGCCTTCATGGGCCGCTGCCTTGACCAGGCTGCCACCCACGATCAGGGATTCCTTGTTGGCAAGGGCCAGCGTGGCTCCGGACTTGAGGGCCGCGAGCGTGGGGGCCAGTCCGATCGATCCGGTGATGCCGTTGAGCACCACATCCGCTTCCATCGCCGCGATGCGGGCGGAGGCGTCCGGGCCTGCCACGATCTCCGGCCGGTACCCCTGCCGGCCGGCCGCAGCAGCTGCCTCGCTGATCAGCGCCGCCAGACGGGCAGGATCCCCGCCGGCGATCCCCACCGCAGCGGCGCCGGTGTGGACCGCCTGCTGCGCCAGGAGCTCCAGGTTGCCGCCCCCGGCACTGAGGGCCACCACCTCGAACAGGTGGGGGGCGCCGTCGACGACGTCAATCGCCTGGGTGCCGATGGAACCGGTGGATCCGAGGAGGACGATTCTGCGTGGCTGCATCCATTAAGTATCCCGCACCCTCCACGGCCTCCGTGCCCCGGCCAGTGGGGGCACGGGAGTACCCACCCGGTCCTGACCTGCTGTTGGACCCTTGACCGGCCGGGGGCCGCGCGTAACGTGGAAGGCGTGGACTGGCTGTCGTGGTTTGATGCGCCGGAGTACCAATTCGCCCGGCAGGTGCTGCAACGGGGTGTCGCGGCGCTCTATTTCGTGGCGTTCCTGTCCACCTCGAACCAGTTTCCTGCCCTGCTCGGCGAGCAGGGGCTGCTGCCGGTGCCGAGGTTCCTGGCCGGGTTCAGCCGTCTGCGGCGCCCAACGCTGTTCCGTTGGCGGTACTCTGACGGGCTCCTGCGCGCTGTATGCGCCGCCGGCCTGGCGGTGTCGGCGCTGCTGGTGGCCGGGGTCCCTCAGCTGGGCCCGCCGTGGGTGCCGCTGCTTGCGTTCCTGGCCCTGTGGCTGCTGTATATGTCCATCGTGAACGTGGGGCAGACCTTTTACGGGTTCGGCTGGGAAATGCTGCTCCTGGAGGCGGGCTTTACCGTTGGCTTCCTGGGTTCCAACCAGACGGAGCCGCCCCGGACCATCCTGATCCTGATCGTGTGGCTGGTGTTCCGGCTGGAGTTCGGCGCAGGGATGATCAAGATCCGCGGCGGCAGGGAGTGGCGCGACCTGACCGCCCTTTACTACCACCACGAAACACAGCCCATGCCGGGGCCGCTGAGCCGGCAGGCGCATCTGCTGCCCAAGCCGCTGCACCGGATGGAGGTGGTGGGCAACCACATCGCCCAGCTGGTTGTGCCGTTCCTGCTGTTCGCACCCCAGCCGGTGGCAGGTGTCGCGGCGGGGGTGGTGGTGGTGACGCAGCTGTGGCTGGTGGCCAGCGGCAACTTCGCCTGGCTGAACTGGATGGCGATCGTGCTGGCGTTCGCTGCGGTCAGCGACCCCGTAGCCCATGCCGTGATGCCCGCCGTCCCCGCGGACTGGAGTGCCGCTGCGGGTGCCCGGCCGGCAACCCCGCTGTGGTGGCTGGCCCTTACCCTGGCGGCGTCGGTCCTGCTGCTGGTGCTGAGCTACTGGCCGCTGCGGAACCTCTTCTCCCGCCGGCAGCTGATGAACGCCAGCTTCAACCGGTGGCAGCTGGTCAATGCGTACGGGGCGTTCGGCACGGTGACCAAACAGCGCATCGAGATCGTGGTGGAGGGCACCCTGGATGAGGACCCCGGCGACGGTTCGGACTGGCGGGAGTACGGCTTCAAGGGCAAGCCGGGGGACGTCCGCCGGATCCCGCGGCAGTGGGCCCCCTATCACCTGCGGCTGGACTGGCTGATGTGGTTCCTGCCGCTGCGGACCGTGCACGAGGAATGGTTCTACGCCTTCCTGCGCAAGCTGCTGGCAGCTGACCGGCAGATGCTGCGGCTGCTGCGGAAGGACCCGTTCGACGGCGCCGCGCCACGCTGGGTGCGCGTGCGCAGCTTCCATTACCGTTTCGCCGGCCGGAGGGAGTTCCGGGAAACGGGGAACCGCTGGGTGCGGACGCTGCTGTCCGAGCCAATCCCGGCCACGGCCCTGCGGCGGCCGGAGGGCCGGCAGCGGTAGCTATGCCTCCACGGCGGAGCGGCGGACGATCTCCTGGGCGTGTTTGAGGATGGGTCCGTCGATCATTTTGCCCTGGTACTTGAAGACTCCGGAGCCCGCCGACGCTGCGGCGTCCAGCAGGGCAGTGGCTGCGGTCACCTCATCGGCCGAGGGCGCATAGGCTTTCCGCACCACGGATGCCTGGCTGGGATGGATGCAGGCCTTGGAGCTGAAGCCGGAGGCAACGGCGTCGGCCGCTTCGGCGGCCAGCCCGTCGAGGTCGGGGATGTTGGTGTACACGGCGTCCACTGCTTCCTTTCCGTGGGCACGCGCTGCCAGGAGCACGGACGAGCGGGCGTGCAGGGCCACGGCCCGGTAGCCGCCGTCGTCCTTCCGGCTGGACGTACCGCCCAGGGAAGCCAGCAGGTCTTCGGCCCCCCACATGAGGCCCACCACGTTGGGGGCCGCGGCGATGGCAGCGGCGTTGAGCACGCCCACGGCCGTTTCGCACAGCGCAATCACCTGGTAGCCCTCCAGCGCCTTGAGCTGGTCGGCCGACTCCGCCTTGGCCAGCATCACGGTGCGGTAGGGCGTGTGCGCCAGGCAGTGCAGGTCTTTTTCGAAGTCCTCGGTGCCGACGGGGTTCACCCTGACGATGGTGCAGCTGGGCTCAAGCTCGGGTTCCACGCCCGTGGTTCCCAGTTGGGCCAGGATGGCGCCGCGCGCCCGCTGCTTGTCCGCCGGAGCCACGGCGTCTTCGAGGTCCAGGATGACGGCATCCGCGCGGGCTGCGGCCTTTTGGTAGCGCTCGGGACGGTCGGCGGGGCAGAAGAGCAGGGCGGGGCCCATCACAAAGGTCATAAGGCTATTCTCCGACGTTTTGGCTGTTCTGCGCGTTTTGATGCGCCTCCCGGGTCCACATCAGGCAGCTGCGGGTGGCCCGTGCCACCACGGCGCCGTCCTGGTTCCGGCCGGTGTGCTCCATGGTCACGATGCCCTGGCCGGGGCGCGAGGCCGAGAGCCTCCTGCCGGTGATGGCCGTCTCCGTGTACAGCGTGTCCCCGTGGTACAGCGGGTGCGGGAAGGAAACGTCCGTCAGTCCGAGCTGGGCGATGATGGTCCCTTGGGTCAGCTGGGTGACGGACTGGCCCACCATGGTGGCCAGGGTGAACATGGAGTTCATCAGCCGCTGCCCAAAGGGCTGGCCGGCGCTCCAGGCGGCGTCAAGGTGCAGCGCCTGGGTGTTCATGGTCAGGGTGCTGAACAGGACGTTGTCGGTTTCCGTCACCGTCCTGCCCGGACGGTGTGCATAGACCAGCCCCTCCTCCAGCTCATCGAAGTACAGCCCGCGCTGTTCGATGACCTGCCGGCCGCCGGCCGCCGCGTGGTTGCCGTAAGTGGGGTTGCTGCCGGTCATACGGTGAGTTCCCGGTCTTCTTCGAACAGGTCCGCGCCGGTGGCGGCCACCACGTCCTCCACCGAGACGTTGGGGGCCAGTTCGCTCAGGACCAGCCGTGATCCGCTGCCCTCACGCACCACGTCGATGACGGCCAGGTCGGTGATGATCCGGTCGACGCAGCCCTTCCCGGTCAGCGGGAGGGAGCATTCCTTCACGATCTTGGGTTTGCCGTTGCGGTCGACGTGTTCCATCATCACGATCACGCGTTTGGCACCGAACACCAGGTCCATGGCGCCGCCCATCCCTTTGACCATCTTTCCCGGGATCATCCAGTTGGCCAGGTCCCCGTTGGCGGCAACTTCCATGGCGCCGAGCACGGCCACGTCAACGTGGCCGCCGCGGATCATGCCGAAGGACGTGGCTGAGTCGAAGAACGCCGCTCCCCTGTTGACGGTCACGGTCTCCTTGCCGGCATTGATCAGGTCGGGGTCGATCGCGTCCTCTGACGGGTAGGGGCCGACGCCCAGGATGCCGTTCTCGGAGTGCAGCACCACCTCCACCCCGTCCGGAATGTAGTTGGGGATCAGGGTGGGCATTCCGATCCCCAGGTTCACGTACTGGCCGTTGCGGAGTTCCTTGGCCACCCGGGCGGCCAGCTCGTTCCGCGTCCAGCCTTTCGTTTCGGCGCCCGCTGTCGAATCACCGGCACCGGAATGCTGTTGGGAACCCGCCCGCCGGTATTCCGGGCGGACGGCTTCGGGCCGCGGGGCGTCGGGGCTGTTGGGATCCATGGTCATGCTCCTGCCTGGTTGAGTGCCACCGTCCGCTTTTCGATCCGTTTTTCCCCGTCCCGGGCCAGGACCACCCGCTGGACGAAGATGCCGGGGGTGTGGATGTGTTCGGGGTCCAGTTCGCCGGGCTCCACGAGTTCCTCCACCTCGGCGATGGTGATGCGCCCTGCCATGGCACACAGCGGGTTGAAGTTCATGGCGGTGGCATGGAAGACCAGGTTGCCGTGCCGGTCGCCCTTCCACGCATGCACCAACCCGAAGTCCGGTGTGAGCGACTCCTCCAGGACATAGTCCACTCCCCCGAAGGAGCGCACTTCCTTCGCTGCTGAGGCGACCGCGATCCCTCCGTGGGCGTCGTACTTCTGCGGCAGGCCGCCGTCGGAAACCTGCGTGCCAACCCCCGCCTTGGTATAGAACGCCGGGATCCCCGCCCCGCCGGCCCGCAGTTTCTCGGCCAGCGTGCCCTGCGGGGTGAGCACCACCTCCAGCTCGCCGGCCAGGTACTGGCGGGCGAACTCCTTGTTCTCGCCGACGTAGGAGCTGATGGTGCGCCGGATGCGGCCATCGCGGAGCAGGATGCCGAGCCCCCAGTCATCCACGCCGCAGTTGTTGCTGACGGTTTCCAGGTCCGTGGTGCCTGCCCGGTGCAGCGCGTCGATCAGGGCCACGGGGATCCCGCAGAGCCCGAATCCGCCCACCGCCAGCGAGGCGCCATCGGGGATGTCCGCTACGGCTTCGTCAGCGCTGGCAACAACCTTGTCAATCATCATTGATCCTTTCAGGCCGGCATACGTCCCTGCGGCGAACGCAGGGGCTACAGCCCCAGTTCGCGGGCGATCAGCATCAGCTGGACCTCCGTGGTGCCCTCCCCCACTTCAAGGATCTTGGAGTCGCGGTAGTGGCGCGCCACGGTGAACTCGTTGATGAAGCCATAGCCGCCGAATACCTGGGTGGCATCCCGCGCATTGTCCATGGCCGCTTCGCCTGCGACCATCTTAGCGATGGCCGCCTGGGTCTTGAACGGCTTGCCGGCGAGCATCCGGGCGGCCGCGTCGTAGTAGGCCAGCCGTGCCGTGTGGGCCCGGGCCTCCATCCGGGCGATCTTGAAGGAGATGGCCTGGTATTTGCCGATTTCGTGGCCGAAGGCCCGTCGCTCGCGGGCGTACCTGACGGACTGGTCAACGCAGCCCTGCGCGGCACCGGTGGCCAGGGCGGCGATGGCAATCCGACCTTCGTCCAGGATGGACAGGAAGTTGGCGTAGCCGCGCCCCTCGGTCCCCAGCAGGTTTTCCTCCGGCACCCGGACGTCCTTCAGGGTGAGGGGGTGGGTGTCCGAGGCGTTCCAGCCCACCTTGTTGTAGGGCTTCTCCGCCTTGAAGCCGGGGGTGTCCGTGGGCACCAGGATGGTGGAGATGTCCTTCTTGATGCTGCCCTCCGGGCGTTCCTGCTGGCCGGTGACGGCGGTGACGGTGACCAGCCGGGTGATGTCGGTTCCGGAGTTGGTGATGAACTCCTTGTTGCCGTTGATCACCCACTGGCCGTCCTCGCGCCTGGCATGGGTCTTGGTGCCGCCGGCGTCTGAGCCGGCTTCCGGCTCGGTGAGTCCGAACCCGGCGAGCGCCTGGCCGGACGCCAGCATGGGCAGCCACTCCTCTTTCTGCGCGTCCGTGCCGAACCGGTACACCGGCATGGCGCCCAGGGACACCCCGGCCTCCAGGGTGATGGCCACGGACTGGTCCACCCGGCCGAGCTGTTCCAGTGCGAGCGCCAGGGCGAAGTAGTCCCCGCCCATTCCGCCGTATTCCTCCGGGAACGGCAGCCCGAACAGGCCCATCTCCGCCATCTGCTTCACCACTTCATAGGGGAAGCTGTGCTCTTCGTCGTGCTTGGCGGACACCGGGGCCACCACGTTGTCCGCGAAGTCGCGGACGGTGTCGCTGAGGTCCTGGTATTCCTCGGTGAGTTCAAAACCGGTCATGGTCAGGCTCCTTCGCCTTGTTCTGCAGCTTCGTCTGTAACGGTGTCCGCGTCGGTGTGTGCGGGTTCCGCATCCGTGGGGTGGATGGTGGCCAGGATTTGATCAGCCCTGACAAGGTCGCCGGTACGGGCGGTGAGATGGACGGTGCCGGCCAGGGGGGCTACCAGGTGGTGTTCCATCTTCATGGCCTCAACGGACACCAGGACCGCCCCCGCCTCCACCGCATCTCCGTCGCTGACGGGCACAGCCACCACTGTTCCGGTCATCGGCGAGCGCACTTCCGGATCGGCGGCGCCTTCTTGGCGCTGGACGGCTGCGAGGACCCGTTCCAGCCGTGCCTCGCGGTTGAGGAGCTCCAGCCGGCAGGACCAGCCGCCGCTGCCGAGGAAAAGCTGCGTGGGCTGTCCGGGGGGTGCGGCCACCCGGTACTCCCGGGCTGCCCCGCCGAGGGTAAGGACTGCGCTGCCGTCTTCCGCCAGGCGCAGCGACGCTGCCTGCCGCGGGCCGCGGTCGACCGCTACCGTTGCGGCCTGTCCCCCGCCGGGGCTGCCGCTGACCAGCACGGTGGCCACCCCGCCGTCGGGCGTTCCCAGACTGATCCGGCGGGGCGCCAGCGCCCCCAGCCGCCAGCCGCTCCGGCCGTGCCAGGGGCCGGACGCTGGTGCGGGGGTGTTCTGCGCCTCCATAGTGAGGCTGTACAGCGCGGCGGCCACCAGCTCGTGATCGCTGAGGCGCCTGAATTCCAGCGCCGGCATCTTCCGTTCGATCAGCCCGGTGTCCAGTCGCCCGGCCCGGACGTCGGCATCGCCCAGCAGGAGCCGCAGGTACTCGACGTTGGTCTCGATGCCCAGGGCCGTGTAGCCCGCCAGTGCCTTGTCCAGGGTTTCCAAGGCTTCCGCACGGTCTCCGCCCCAGGCGATGACTTTGGAAATCATGGGGTCGTAGTTGGCGGAGAGCTCCAGTCCTTCCACCAGCGAGGAATCCACCCGCACCCGGCCGTCCGCACCCGGGGACAATTCGTCCAACTGGAGCACCGTACCGGTGGAGGGAAGGAAGTTCTTCTCCGGCACCTCGGCGTAGACGCGTGCCTCCACAGCGTGGCCGGAAAGCCCGACATCGGCCTGCCGGATGGTGAGGGGCTCACCGGCGGCGATCCGTACCTGCCACTCCACCAGGTCGATGCCCGTCACCATTTCCGTGACGGGGTGCTCCACCTGCAGCCGGGTGTTCATCTCCATGAAGAAGAACTCGTCCGGCGCGTCGTCCGAGACCAGGAACTCCACGGTTCCGGCGCCGGTGTAGTCCACGCTGCGGGCGGCGTTGCAGGCTGCCTCGCCGATCCGGGCACGGACGTCCGCACCGTTGGGCAGGCCCTCCAGCAGGGGCGACGGGGCTTCCTCGATGACCTTCTGGTGCCGCCGCTGCAGCGAGCATTCGCGTTCCCCCAGGTGGATGACGTTGCCGTGGGCGTCCGCCAGTACCTGGACCTCGATATGCCGCGGGGTGGTCACCAGCCGCTCCAGGAACAGGGTGTCATCCCCGAATGCGGCGGCGGCGACCCGGCGGGCCGTGGCCAGGGCGGCGGGCAGGTCAGCCGCCTTCTCCACCACGTGCATGCCTTTGCCGCCGCCGCCGGCGGAGGGCTTGATGAGCAGCGGGTAGCCGACGGCGCCGGCCGCTTCCTCGAGCTCACTGTCCGTCATGCCCGGCCTGGCGATCCCGGGGACTACTGGCACGGAGTGGCCTGCCACGTGGTTCTTGGCGCGGATCTTGTCACCCATGACGTTCAACGCGTCCACGCCCGGACCGATGAAGGCAATGCCGGCCTCCGCGAGCGCACGGGCGAAGTCCGCGTTCTCGCTCAGGAAGCCGTAGCCGGGGTGGACCGCTTCCGCGCCGGACTGCCGGCAGGCTTCCAGGATGGCGTCGACGCTGAGGTAGCTTTCCGTTGCCGCCGCCGGGCCGATGCGCACGGACGTGTCGGCTTCACGGACGTGGCGGGCGCCGGCGTCGGCATCGCTGTAAACGGCCACCGAACGGATTCCCAGGGCGCGCAGTGTGCGGATGACGCGGCAGGCAATTTCCCCCCGGTTGGCCACCAGGACGGTGGTGAAGAGGGGTGCGCCGGGAGTCTCGGCGCTGCCGGCCCCGGCGGCCGCTGTGACTGTGGCGTACCGCTGCGTTGCGGTATTGGTCTGCATGGTCATTGCTGGCTCACATCCGGAAGAGGCCGAAGGAAGTCTCCGGCAAGGGGGTGCGGGAGACGACGTCGAGCGCCAGGCCCAGGACGGTGCGGGTATCGGCGGGGTCAATGACACCGTCATCCCACAGCCGGGCAGTTGAGTAGTAGGGACTGCCCTGGTCCTCGTACTGCCGGCGGATGGGCGCCTTGAAGGCTTCCTCGTCCCCGGCGGCCCAGTCCTCGCCGGCCGCTTCGTACTGGTCCCGTTTTACGGTGGCCAGCACGCTGGCTGCCTGGTTGCCGCCCATCACGGAGATCCTGGCCGCGGGCCACATCCACAGGAAACGCGGCGAATAGGCCCGGCCGCACATGGAGTAGTTTCCCGCGCCGAAGGAGCCGCCAATGACCACCGTCAGCTTGGGCACGCGGGCCGTGGCGACGGCTGTCACCATCTTGGCGCCGTTCTTGGCGATGCCGCCCTGCTCGGCGTCCCTGCCCACCATGAAGCCGGAGATGTTCTGCAGGAAGAGCAGCGGGACGCCGCGCTGGTCGCACAGTTCAATGAAATGCGCACCCTTGAGCGAGGACTCGCTGAACAGCACGCCGTTGTTGGCCACAATCCCTACGGGGTGTCCGTCAATGCGGGCAAATCCCGTAACCAGGGTGCTCCCGTAGTCCTTCTTGAACTCGTGGAACTTGCTGCCGTCCACCAACCGGGCAATGACCTCGTGGACGTCGTAGGGCGCGTTGACGTCCGTGGGCACGGCGCCGTAGAGCCCTTCCGGGTCCACGGCGGGTTCGACGGCGGATTCCACCTGCCAGGCCGGCGCGGCCGGGGGCGGGAGGGTGGCAACGATGTCCCTGATGATCTGGAGGGCGTGTTCGTCATTTTCCGCCAGGTGGTCGGTGACCCCGGAGATTTTCGAGTGCACCTCGCCCCCGCCCAGTTCCTCAGCGGTCACGATTTCCCCGATGGCTGCCTTTACCAGCGGGGGCCCGCCCAGGAAGATGGTGCCCTGGTTCCGGACAATGACGGTTTCATCGCTCATGGCGGGGACGTAGGCGCCGCCGGCGGTGCAGGACCCCATGACGGCGGCGAGCTGCGGAATCTTGGCGGCGGAGAGGCGTGCCTGGTTGTAGAAGATCCGGCCAAAGTGCTCCTTGTCCGGGAAGACCTCGTCCTGCATGGGCAGGAAGGCCCCGCCCGAATCGACCAGGTAGATGCAGGGCAGCCGGTTTTCCAGGGCGATCTCCTGGGCGCGGAGGTGCTTCTTCACCGTCATGGGGTAGTAGGTTCCGCCCTTGACGGTGGCGTCGTTGGAGATGACCAGCACCTGCCGGCCGTGCACCAGACCGATCCCGGCGATGACTCCGGCGCCGGGAGCATCGTCGCCATACATGCCATTGGCGGCGAGCGGGGCGATTTCCAGGAAAGGGCTGCCGTCGTCCAGCAGCTGGTCGATCCGATCCCGCGGCAGCAGCTTGCCCCTGGCCACGTGGCGGTCCCGCGACTTCTGGGGGCCGCCCAATGCAGCATCCGCCAGCTTCTTCCGCAGCTCCCCCGCGAGCGATGACTGCTCCTCCCGATTGGCACGGAAGGACTCGCTTGCCGGGTCGAGCCGGGTGGCCAGGGTCTCCATCGACGCTCCGTCCTAAAGTGGGTCCGGGCGGCCATAAAGGCCAACTCGGTTAGTGACTAATAACTGAAATTCAGGTTAGTCTCGATTAACTGTGATGTCCAACACAGCATCGCATTGCTAGACTCTGGGACGGTCCAAGGAGGAAAAGTGTCCAGCAATACCGCGCAGCCGGCCCCTGCCGCCCAGGCGCCCACCACCCAGCGCGGCAAGGCCAAGGAGAACCGGCGGCAGGCGCTGCTCTCCGCCGCCGCCGCCCTGTTCGCGGCCAATGGCTTCAACCGGGTTTCGCTCGAAGACCTGGGCGCGGCAGCAGGTGTCAGCGGACCTGCCGTGTACCGCCACTTTTCCGGCAAGCAGGCAGTCCTGGCCGACCTGCTGGTCACCGTAAGCCAGGAACTGCTCGACGGCGGCCGGCAGGTCGTGGAGCGCACGGCCGACCCCATGGCTGCGCTGCGGGAGCTGGTGGAGTTCCAGGTCAACTTCGCACTCGGCAAGCCGGACGTCATCAGGGTGCAGGACCGGGACCTTCCCAATCTGTCGGAGCAGGACCAGTCCGCGGTGCGCGCCCTGCAGCGCAGCTATGTGGAAATCTGGGTGGACGTGCTGGCGCGGATCCATCCCGATACCGACGTTTCGGACCTGCGGATGCGGGCACACGCCACGTTCGGGCTCATCAATTCCACCCCGCACTCCGTCCGCAGCCATGGGCGCAGGATGGCCTCAAGGACCGCCCGGCCCCTCCTGGAGGCCATGGCCATGGCCGCCCTGACGGTGCCCGCGGCCTGACCCAACCCCGCATCCGGGACACCAACGGCCGCCGGCCGCACAACCGGCCCCGGGCAGCACCGCTTGTGCGGGCCGGGGCCGGTAATACGGACTCCGCTAGACCATGGTGAGCACCATGCCGGGCTCGGCCAGGATGGCTCCCACGTCCGCCAGGAACCGGGAACCCTGTTCCCCGTCCACCAGGCGGTGGTCGAAGGACAGGCTCAGCGTGAGCACCTGGCGCAGCGCCACCTCACCGCGGTATTCCCATGGCATGGTCCGGACAGCCCCGAGGCCAAGGATCGCCGCCTCCCCCGGGTTGAGGATGGGCGTGCCGGCGTCGATGCCGAAGACGCCGATGTTGGTTATGGAGATCGTTCCGCCGGAGAGCTCCGCAGGCGTGGTCTTGCCCGCCCGCGCGGTTTCGGCAAGCGCCGTGAGCTCCTGCGCCAGCCGCGGGAACGGCAGGGCGTCGGCGTCCTTGATGTTCGGAACCGTGAGCCCGCGGGGCGTGGCGGCGGCGATGCCCAGGTTCACGTAGTTGAAGGTGACGATCTCCTGGTTCTCTTCGTCCCAGCGGGAGTTCAGCGCCGGGTTCCGCCCCAGCGCGATCAGCAGGGCTTTGGCGGCCAGCGTCAACGGGGTGAGCTTGATACCGGCGAATTCCCTGCTGGTCTTGAGTTTGGCCAGGAGTTCAAGGCTCGGCGTGACGTCCACCGTGAGGAACTCGGTGGCATGGGGCGCGGTGAAGGCGCTCTGCACCATGGCGGCGGCGGTGTGCTTGCGCACCCCCTTGATGGGCGTGCGGGTCTCCCGCTCCCCCGGCCGGGCACCAGCCGGGGATACGGCTCCCCGCTGCTGCGTGGCCGGTTGTTCGGCGTGGCCGGAAAACTCCTGAACGTCCTCCCGCGTGATGAGGCCGCCGGGACCGGTGCCCGGAACCTGCGCGAGGTCCAGCCCCAGGTCCTTGGCCAGCTTGCGGACAGGAGGCGTGGACCGTGGACGTTCGGCTGGCCTGGTTTCGACCGGCTCCACCACCGGGGGCCGGGGTTCGGCTGGCCTGGTTTCGACCGGCTCCACCACCGGGGCAAAGTTCCGCGCCCGGCGCGTGGGGCGCCCGGAACCTTCGACGACGGCGCCGTACCCCACGAGGTTGGGTTCCCTTTTCGGCGTCTCCGCCACGGTCTCCGCTGACCCCGCGCCCGGGGTGCCGGCCGGCACCGAAGGTGGGGCGCCGGCGTCGTCCGCCACCTCAAAGGAGACAATCGGCTTGCCCACCTCCACCACGGAGCCGGGCTGTTCGTGAAGTTCCTTGATGACCCCGGCGAACGGCGAGGGAAGCTCCACCACGGCCTTGGCGGTCTCCACTTCGGCGATGACCTGGTTCAGGCTGACGGTGTCGCCAACGTCCACTTTCCAGCTGAGGATTTCGGATTCTGTGAGTCCCTCGCCCAGGTCCGGGAGCCGGAATTCCTTGATCATGGTGGCGGTCATCCTTCCAGTCCGCTCAGGGAATTGGGGCGGCCCAGGGCACGGTCCACGCCGTCCAGGATGCGGTCCAGGCCCGGCAGGTGGTGCATTTCCAGCTTGGAGTACGGGTAGGGGATGTCGAAACCCGTGACGCGTACCGGTGCCGCCTCAAGGTGGTAGAAGCACCGTTCGGTGATGCTGGCCGCCACTTCCGCGCCGAGCCCGCCGGACTGCCCTGCCTCGTGCGTGACCACCAGGCGTCCGGTCTTCCGCACGGACGCCACCACGGGCTCGTAGTCCACGGGCGCCAGCGAGCGGAGGTCGATGACTTCGATGGCGATGCCCTCGTCCGCTGCCGCGGAGGCCGCGTCCAGCGCTGTCTTGACCAGGGGCCCGTAGGCCACCAGCGTGACGTCGCTGCCGTCGGTCAGCACCCGCGCCTTGTCCATGGGCAGGGCCGAGGCGGGATCCGTGTTTTCGTCCACCTCGCCTTTGTCGTGGTAGCGGCGCTTGGGCTCGAAGTACAGGACGGGATCGTCACAGGCAATGGCCTGCTGGATGACGGTGTAGGCGTCCTGCGGGTTGGCAACGGTCACCACGCGCAGCCCTGAGGTGTGGGCGAAATAGGCTTCCGGGGACTCGGAATGGTGCTCCGGTGAACCGATACCGCCGCCGAACGGGACCCTGATGGTGATGGGCATCTTGACTGCCCCGCGGGTGCGGTAGTGCAGCTTGGCCACCTGACTGACGATCTGGTCGAACGCGGGGTAGATGAACCCGTCGAACTGGATTTCAACCACGGGCCGGTAGCCGCGGTAGGCCAGGCCGACGGCGGTTCCCACGATGGCGGACTCGGCCAGGGGGGTGTCCACCACCCGGTGGGTGCCGAAGTCCTTCTGCAGCCCGTCCGTCACCCGGAAGACGCCGCCCAGGGCGCCGATGTCTTCCCCAAGGAGGACCACCTTGGAGTCGTTTTCAAGGGACTTCCGGAGCCCGGCGTTGATGGCGCGGGCAAAGGTTAACTGGGTCATCAGCGGGCACCTTCTTCTGAAACGGCTCCTGCGGGATCACCGAAGGAAGCCAAATACCTGGCGTAGTGGTCCTGCTGGCGCTCCAGCGAGGAATTGGGCGTGCTGTAGACATGCTTGAAGATGTCCATGGGCAGGGGCTCGGGCATGGTGGTGCATCCACGGCGCATTTGCGCTGCCACCGTGTCGGCTTTGTCCTTCACCTGCTGCTGCAGCTCCGCGGTCAGCAGCCCCTTCCGTTCCAGCAGGCCGGCCAGCCGGGAAATGGGGTCCTTGGCGGCCCAGTCCTCCAACTCGTTGGCGTCACGGTAGCGGGTGGGATCGTCGGCGGTGGTGTGCGGGCCCATGCGGTAGGTGACGGCTTCGATGAAGGTGGGGCCGCCGCCGCGCCGCGCCCGGTCCAGGGCCAGCCTGGTGGCAGCCATGACCGCCAGGACGTCATTACCGTCCACCCGGAGGTTGGGGATGCCGAATCCGGCGGCCCGGTCCGCGAGCTGGATGTGCGACTGCAGGCGCACGGGCTCCGAGATGGCCCAGTGGTTGTTGGTGCAGAAGAACACCACCGGCGCCTGGAAGCTGGCCGCGAATACCATGGCCTCGTTGACGTCGCCCTCGCTGGTGGCACCGTCGCCAAAGTAGGTGACGGCCACGGCATCGGCACCGTCGTTCTGGATGCCCATGGCGTAGCCGGTGGCATGCAGGGTCTGGGCGCCGATGATGATCTGCGGAGTGGCCATATTGATGCTGTACGGGTCCCAGCCGCCGGAAGCGTTGCCGCGCCAGACCCGGAGGAGGTCCGTCAGGTCCACGCCGCGGCAGTAGGCCACGCCGTTCTCGCGATAGCTGGAGAACACGAAATCGTCGGCGCGCAGTGACCGCCCGGAGCCGATCTGGGCTGCTTCCTGCCCCAGGAGCGGGGGCCAGAGGGCAAGCTCACCCTGCCGCTGCAGCGCCGTGGCCTCAACATCGATCCGCCGGATGACGGTCATGTCCTCGAAGAGGGAGCACAGTTGGTCGTCGGTGATGTCCCTGACCCAGAAATCGAACTCCGGGTGGCTGATCCGCTCACCGCCCGGGGTGATCAGCTGGAGGAACTCCGGCCCGGTCACGCCAGCATTTCCTGCGTTGCCGGGGGTACTTGCGCCGCTATGGCCCGTTTGGTCTGTAGACACGATTGCCGCAACCTTCGAACGTCGTTGACCTGTGGTTTTGGGGCTTTTGGCTCCTGCCGCCACCGGCCTTCCGGGCGTCATTGCCCCAGATACTGTGACCCTACTCACAACAGCCAGGAGGTACAACCACTGCTGCCATTACTGAGCAATGTGCCCTGTCCGGGTCCGCTGCACCGTGCTAGCGTTGCGCATTATGCGAGCTTTGGATGGCACTGACACCCGGCTGCTGGCGGCGTTGGCGCAGGACCCCCGCCGGACCGTGGTAGCCCTCGCGCAGAAGCTGGGGCTGTCCCGCAATACCGTCCAGGCGCGCATGGCGCAGCTGGAAAAGAAGCACGTCTTCCTGTCCTTCGAGCGGCGCCTCAACCCGGCAGCCCTGGGCTATCCGCTCATGGCCTTCATTTCGGTCCACGTGCAGCAGCAGAAGCTCGGGCGGCTGGCAGGGGAAATCGCCGCAATCCCCGAGGTCCTTGAGGGTTACGGGCTGACGGGTTCGGCAGACCTGCTGCTGCGCGTGGTGGCCAAAGACGCCGAGGACCTCTTCCGCATCAACGGCAAGATCCTGGCCTGCGACGGCGTGGAGCGGGCGGACACGGCCCTGGCCATGGGCGAATTGATCCCCTTCAGGGTGCAGCCGCTGCTGGACCGGGGCTCCGAAGCCGGGTAGCGGCAGCGTCGGGCCGCAGCAACAAGGACGACGCCGGCGGGCGGAGTTATAGGCTGGTCCCAGTCATGCGCCGGGCCGGGAAGGTCCGGGCCACTTAGCCGGCGCCGCAGCGCCTGTTCGACGAAAGGCTCCCCCTTTGAGCAGTTCCCACGGTCCGGGCAGTTCCCACGGTCCGGGCAGTCCCGAGGACCCGCACCCGCAGGGCCAGGCCGGGTCCACCCCACAGGGGTTGCCCCCGATGCCGTCCCGGCCGGCGCCGTTCGGCCTCCCAGGGGAACCACCACCGCCGAGGAGCCGCCGGAGGCTCTGGATCATCCTGGGCAGCATTGGCGGGGTGCTGCTCCTGGTGATCCTCGGCGTCGTAATCCTGGTGAATGTGGTGGGCAGCGCCACGAACCAGGCCCGGGGCCTGGCCGACGACTTCACCAAGAAGGTGATTGCCGGCGATACCTCGGGCGCCTACGACCAATACCTTGACCCTGCCCTGCAGAAGCAGCTTTCCAAGGAGGCTTTCATTTCCGGCGTGCAGAGCCTGGAAATGGACAGTTCCTGCAAGCCCGCGTACAACGACCTCAAGGTGGCCACCGAGAACGGCGTCAAGTCCGCCGAGGTGGTGGGACAGATCAGCTGCGCGGGCAAGAAGGTGGACCTCGCCTATCGGTTCCAGGGCACCGACAAACTGCTGATGACCAACATTAAGCTGCGGCCTGCGGCCTAGCGCGGACCAGAAGGACGGAAAAAGGAAAGCGTACTGATTTTTTTACCCATCCGACCGCGGCAATGATCCGAATCGCTTCCGAGGGCCCCATCCGGGGGCCGCATCCGGCGGGACAATCCACCCGCCCTGAAGAAAGGATTCGGGCCATGCGCAATTCACCCAACCGCCTCGTCGCCTCCGTTTTCGGAGCCGTCTACCTGCTGGTGGGCCTCTTGGGCTTCGCCGTGACGTCCGGGGTCCGTTTCGTGGCCACGGAGGGCGCGAACCTCATCATCTTCGAGGTGAACCCGCTGCACAACGTGATCCACCTGGCCATCGGCGCCGCACTGCTCTTCGCCGGGCTCCGCGGGATTGACAGCGCGCGCACCGTGAACTCCGCCGTCGGTGCCGTCTACTTGCTGGTCGGCATCGTGGGGCTGTTCCTGCTGAATTCGCCGCTGAACATCATCGCCCTGAACGGTGCCGACAATGTCCTCCACCTCGCCAGCGCCGTGCTCCTCCTCGGCGTGGGCCTGTCCCTGGACAAGTCCCCGGCCGCTGCCCGGGCCTAGCATGCCAAGGTCCGGCATGGCTCCGATCCGGCCGGCGGCACCGCCCGCCCACCCGATGACGGTGAAGTCCACGGGTTCCTGGGTCCGCCTGGTCACCGGGTTTGCCGGCTTCGGGGCAGGCTCGGTCAACCTGGCCATCTCCGCCAGCTTCCTCGCAGCGGGTTCCCATGGACCAGCAGCGCTCCTTGCTAGCGCGGTGGCCGGGCTATGGGGCACCGCGCTGCTGGCCGGATCCGTGGCCTTCCTGGCAAAAGACCGGCTGGCCGGCAACCGGTGGACGCGGTACGCCCTCGCAGCCGCAGCCGCCGCCCACCTGGCCGCCATCGCATTCCCCAACCCCATCACCTCGGGGCTCAGCCTCACGCAGCTATCGGCGCTTCTGCTGACGCTGATGATCATCGCCTCGCTCAGCTGGCTCCAGCGGCACAGTTCCCGGCAGGACGGGCGGCAGCCGGCAGGGCCCGGCATGCGGCCGGGGAGGCTGTTGCTGGCAGCGTTCGCCGGCGCCGTGCTGGTGGCTGGCATTACGACGCCGGGCCTCGCCGCCTCGACGGCCGGCCAGTACGCCGTGCCCCACGGTGGACACGGGAACCTGGCGCCCGGCGGCCACCACCAGCGCTGACCGCCCGCGGGAAACCTACCGGGGCCCCAACGAAAGAGCCTCCGGCCGCAGTCCGCGGCCGGAGGCTCTTGGCGTTGCGCCGGAACAGGTCCGGAGCTGGACGTTGTGCTCCCTGTTTGGGGCGCCGGCCTAGTGGTCCACCGCCTTTTCGGCACCGATGCCGGTCAGTGAGCGGACTTCCATCTCGGCCTGCTTCGATGCGTCCTCCCGCTTCTTGTCCAGGGTTGTCCCCAGCCAGCCCAGGAAGAAGGCCAGCGGGATGGAGACGATGCCCGGGTTGCTGAGCGGGAAGAGGGCGAAGTTTGCCCCGGGGATCATGGAGGTCTTCAGCCCCGATACCACCGGGGAGAAGACTATGAGCAGGATCGCCGAGGCCAGGCCGCCGTACATGCTCCACACCGCGCCCTGGGTGGTGAACTTCCGCCAGAACAGCGAGTAGATGATGGTGGGCAGGTTCGCCGACGCGGCGACGGCGAAGGCCAGCGCCACCAGGAAGGCCACGTTCTGGCCGTTGGCGAAGATGCCACCCAGGATGGCCAGGACGCCGATGACCACCACGGTGCGCCGGGCCACGCGGACTTCCGTGGCGGCGTCGGCCTTGCCCTTGGCGATGACGTTGGCGTAAATGTCATGCGCAAAGGATGCTGCCGCCGTGATGGTCAGGCCTGCCACGACGGCCAGGATGGTGGCGAACGCGACAGCCGAGATGAAGCCGAGCAGCAGCGGGCCGCCCAGGTGGAAGGCCAGGAGCGGGGCGGCAGCATTCACGCCGCCGGGTGCGGACTTGATGGTGTCTGCCCCCACCAGGGCGGCTGCACCGTAGCCGAGCACCAGGGTGAACAGGTAGAACAGGCCGATCAGCCAGATGGACCAGACGACGGACTTGCGCGCTTCCTTGGCCGTGGGGACGGTGTAGAAGCGCATCAGCACGTGCGGCAGGGCGGCCGTGCCGAGCACCAGGGCCAGGCCCAGGGACATGAAGTCCAGCTTGGAAGTTTCGGTCTTGCCGTACTGCAGGCCCGGGTTGAGGACTGCCGGATTGTTGGCGGTTTCCACAGCACCGCCCAGCAGGGCCGAGAGGTTGAAACCGTAGATGGCCAGGACCCAGAGGGTCATCACTGCGGCGCCTGCGATCAGCAGCATGGCCTTGATGATCTGGACCCAGGTGGTGCCCTTCATGCCGCCGATCAGGACATACATGATCATGAGGGCGCCGACGACGATGATCACCAGTGCCTGTCCGCCCCAGTCGCTGATGCCCAGCAGGAGGGAGATCAGACTTCCTGCGCCGGCCATTTGGGCCAGCAGGTAGAAGAAGCAGACCGCGAGGGTGGAGATGGCGGCGGCGATCCGGACCGGGCGCTGCTTGAGCCGGAAGGACAGTACGTCTGCCATGGTGAACTTGCCGGTGTTGCGCAGCAGTTCGGCCACCAGCAGCAGAGCCACCAGCCAGGCCACCAGGAACCCGATGGAGTACATGAACCCGTCGTAGCCGTTGATGGCGATGGCGCCGGTGATGCCCAGGAAGGATGCCGCGGACAGGTAGTCGCCTGCGATGGCGGTGCCGTTTTGCGAGCCGGTGAACGAGCGTCCGGCGGCGTAGTAGTCAGCGGCGGTCTTGTTGTTCCTGCTGGCACGCAGCACGATCACCATGGTCACGGCCACGAACAGGCCGAAGATGCCCATGTTCAGGAGGGTGGTGTCCTTGAGCGCGGCGACATCCACCGCAGCGGGTATTGCGATCATTTGTTGGCTCCGCCCACTCGGTTCGGGTTCTTGTCGAATTCGTGGCCCTCGATCTCGTGTCTGATCTCCGAAGCAATGGGGTCCAGCCGCTTGTTGGAGTAGTGGACGTACCAGCCGGTGATGGCGAACGTCGACACGAACTGGAGCAGGCCCAGGATCAGTCCGACGTTGATGTTGCCCCAGACCTTGGTGGACATGAAGCCCACCGCGTAGTCGGCGAGCAGGACGTAGGCGAAGTACCACAGCAGGAAGGCCACTGCCATGGGGAAGACAAAGCTGCGGTGACGCTTGCGCAATTCCTGGAACTGCCCGGTCGACTGGACCTGCTCGAAGTCCACGGACGCCGCTGCGTCCGGAGTATGGGCATCGTTACCCATCGTTCCTCCTCATTGAGTTGCCGGAACACACCGGGCGGAGAGCCCCGGACTGCCGGACAGGGTCCCTGGCCGGCAGCACCACGCGGGGGCACCGCAGATGTGACACCAATCACTGTGCCGCCCTGCCGTGGCCCTGTTCCAGCACTTGGCCGCCCGCCGTCGCTCAACGGCTGCGATGCTGCGGCAAGCGGCACCCGCCGCTACGCTGGGCACCATGCCGGACTCCCCCCTCCTCACCGCCGCGGCCGTTGCAGTGATCGCCATGGCCATTGCCGTCGTCGTCGGCGTGGGCCTGAAGGTGCTCCGCTCGTTCCGGGAGCTGGGCACCGACGCAGAGCGCGCCACGTACCATACGCTCCACGCCGCCTCCCAGGCCGGGCAGCACCTGCGGCGCGGCCTGAATCCCGCCGGCGCCGCGAAAGCCAGCCGCCAGCTGCGGACCCTCCTCGCCTGCGATGCACTGGCCATCACCGACACGTCCGGCGTCCTGGCCTGGGACGGGGGTGCTGAGGACATCCGGCCGCGCCTGATGGAACTCGCAGCGGATGTCCTGGCATCCGGCCGGACAACAGTACTCTCCGCGGGGACGGAGGGAACCGGTGGCCAGCTTGCCGGCGTCATCGCCCCGGTACGCGCCGGCACCCGTGTGGTGGGCGCGGTGGCAGCCTTTGCACCGTCCGCCGGGGCAGGCCTGGTCAGGGCAACGGGGGAAGTGGCCGACTGGGTGGCGGTCCAGGTGGAACTTGCCGAACTGGACGCCTCCCGGACGCTCCTCATGGAAGCGGAGGTCCGGGCGCTGCGGGCCCAGATCAGCCCGCACTTCATCTACAACTCGCTCAATGCCATCGCCTCCTTCATCAATACCGATCCGGAACGGGCCCGGGAACTGGTGGTGGAATTCGCGGATTTCACCCGCTACTCCTTCCGGCGGCACGGCGACTTCACCACCCTCGCCGAGGAGCTCCGCTGCATTGACCGCTACCTGCTCCTGGAGCGGGCCCGGTTCGGCGAGCGCGTCCAGGTCAGCCTCCTGGTAGCCCCGGAAGTGCTGGGCACCGTCATTCCGTTCCTCAGCCTGCAGCCGCTGGTTGAAAACGCCGTCCGGCACGGGCTCGAGGCCAAGGAGGGCCCGGGGCACATCACCATCACGGCCGAGGACGCGGGGGCGTTCGCCGAGGTCACCATCGAGGACGACGGCGTGGGGATGGATCCGGAGCAGCTGCGGTCCATGCTGGCGGGCCATACAGACGGGGACCACGTGGGGCTGCGGAACGTGGATGCGCGCCTGCGCCAGGTGTACGGCAACGACCACGGGCTGGTGGTGGAAACGGCGCCGGGCGAGGGAACGCTGATCACCATGCGGGTCCCGAAGTCCCAGCCCGGGCACGATGCATGAGGCCGCCTGCCGCTGGAAGTAACCTAGGAGCATGATTAACGTCCTCGTCGTTGATGATGAGTTGCCCGCCGTTGAGGAGCTGGCCTTCCTGCTGGGCAGGGACGAACGCATCGGCAAGGTCCTGCGGGCCACGTCGGGCGCCGAGGCGCTCACGGCCCTGTCCGGCGGCAGCATCGACGCTGTCTTCCTGGACATCCATATGCCTGCGGTCTCGGGCCTGGACATCGCCGCCGCCATCGCCCGGAGCAGCAATCCGCCGGCCGTAGTCTTTGTCACCGCCGACGAGGACCACGCCCTGGCCGCGTTCGAACTTGCCGCCGTCGACTACCTGCTCAAGCCGGTGCGTGCGGAGCGCCTCGCGCGTTCGGTTGGGCGGATCTGCGAACTGCGCGACGGCGGAGCGGCGCCGGAGATGATCACGGTGGACCAGGGCGGCACCACCAGGATGATCCGGCGCGACGACGTCACGTACGTCCAGGCCCAGGGCGACTACGCCCGGCTCCACACGGCCGACGCAAGCTACCTCATCCGGGTGCCGCTGGCTGACCTTGAACAGCAATGGGCGGACGCCGGCTTCATCCGCACGCACCGCTCCTACCTGGTGGCACTCAAGCACGTGTCCTCGATGAAGCTGGCCGCCGACGGGCCGCGCGTCACGGTGGCCGGCGCCGGGCTGCCCATCAGCCGGCGGCACCTGCCCATCGTGCGGGAGAAGCTGGAGGCAACCAGGATCAGGCCGCACGCATGACCCGGGTCCGGGTTACGGCCCCCCGCGCGGCCGCCGGCACCGCCGTCCGTGGTGCTCCGCGCCCGTTTGAGTCGCGGGAAGCGGCGCAGGATTCCGAGGTAGGCCAGGTGTTTGTCCGGTCGCTGGTCAGGTCCCAGCTGCGGCTGGCCCTGGTGGTGGCCGGCGGCTTCCTGCTGATCCTGGCGGCATTCCCACTGACCTTGGTGCTGGTTCCGGGCCTGGCGGACACCCGGATCGCCGGCATCCCGTTCGACTGGCTGCTGCTGGGCGCGGGAATCTACCCGGTGATCGGGTTGGGCGCCTGGCTCTATGTCCGGACGGCGGCGCGCAATGAGGCTCGCTACCGGGACCTGGCCGGGGACCAGTGACGCGGCCGTGAACGCCGGAATCGCGATCACCGCAGTGACGGTGGTATCGGTCGCCACCGCCATCATCGGTTTTTACGGGCTGCGCATCTCACGCACCACGGGGGATTTCTACGTGGCGTCCCGGACCGTGCGGCCCTGGTGGAATGCGTCGGCGATCGGCGGCGAGTACCTGTCCGCGGCAAGCTTCCTTGGCGTGGCCGGGCTGATCCTGGTGTCCGGGACCAATGCGCTGTGGTTCCCGGTGGGCTATACCGCCGGTTACCTGATGCTGCTGCTCTTCGTCGCCGCCCCGCTGCGCCGGTCCGGCGCCTACACCATTCCTGACTTCACCGAGTCCAGGCTCGCCTCCCGGACTGTCCGCCGGGTCACCAGCCTGGTGGTGGTGATGGTGGGGTGGCTGTACATCGTGCCGCAGCTGCACGGCGCGGCCCTGACCATCCATATCGCCACGGGGCTGCCCAACTGGGTGGGTTCGCTTGCCGTCGTGGTGGTGGTGTGCCTCACCGTGGTGGCGGGTGGAATGCGGTCCATCACTTTTGTCCAGGCCTTCCAGTACTGGCTCAAGTTGACCGCACTGGCCGTGCCCATCCTGTTCATCCTGTTCGTGCTGGCCGGTCAGGGAACAGAACCCGAGTCCGCTCCCGCGGTGAACCCCACGGGCGCGGCACCCGCGGGGCTCTACCAGAACGTGTCCCTGCTGGTGGCGCTGCTCTTCGGCACCCTCGGCCTGCCGCACGTGCTGGTTCGGTTCTACACCAATCCTGACGGGCATTCGGCACGGCGGACCACCCTGATCGTCCTGGGATTGCTGTCCGTGTTCTACCTCTTCCCCACGGCGTACGGCCTGGTGGCAAGAATGTTTGCCCCCGATCTTGCCCGCTCCGGGCAGCCGGACGCCATGGTCCTGCGGCTGCCCGGTGAACTCATTGGCGGGGTGGCGGGAGACCTGCTCTCGGCCCTGGTGGTGGCCGGGGCTTTCGCAGCATTCCTGTCCACCACCTCGGGCCTGGTGGTGTCCCTGGCAGGTGTCATCAGCCAGGACGTCCTGGGCGGCAGCGTCCGTGGGTTCCGGCTCGCCGCCGTCATTTCCGCCGTCGTCCCGCTTGGCTTTGCGTTCATGACTGGCTCGCTGGCCCTGGCGGGCAGCGTGGGCCTGGTCTTCGCTTTCACGGCGTCTACGGTCTGCCCCGTGTTGTTGCTCGGCATCTGGTGGCGGGGCCTGACCGACGCCGGGGCCATCGCCGGCATGGTCACCGGCGGGGTGCTGTGCGGCGGGGCGATGATCGCCGGCGCACTGCCCGGATCCGGCCCCACGCCGCCTTGGCTGGCGCAGCCTGCGGCCTGGAGCGTGCCGGCCGCCTTCGCCGTGATGGTCATCGTGTCCCGGGCAACTTCACACCGGATTCCCGGGACCATGCCCCGCATCATGACCCGGCTGCACACCCCGGAACGGCCGCTGGCAACGGAGCGGTGATCGGGAGGACAATAGCGCCATGTCCACCGAGGACGGCGGCGCCTCCCACCAGCAAAGCGGGGTCCCTCCCTCCGTGCGGGCCCAGTTGCTCGCCACGGAACACTGGGGCCTGCTGGCGTCACGCAGTACGGCCCAGGGCGAGGTGCTGACCCGCATCAGCATGTTCCTGACGTTCACCTCGGCCAGCATTGTCAGCGTGGCCCTGGTGGGGCAGGCCACGGGCTTTTCGGATGCGTTCGTCATGCTGGCTGTGGCGGTCCTGCTAATCGACACGGCAATCGGGCTGCTGACCCAGATCCGGGTGATGAACGTGGCCCACGAGGACCTGATGTACGTCACGGCCATGAACAGGCTGCGGGCCGCCTACGTGGACCTTGATCCGGGCGTGGCGCGCTACCTGATGGCTGCGCACCATGACGACGAGGCCGGTTCGAGGCAGACCTACTACTTCTTCGGCAACCGCGGCTCGTTCAGCCACGTCGCGGGCAGCAGCATGATCTTCATGACGACGGCGAACGCCGCCCTGATTGCCATCGTCGCCGGGTTGCTGGTTACCTTGGCCGGGGCCGGGACATCAGGCGGGCTCATTGTTGGCGCGCTGTGCGGGCTGGCCTTCCTGGCAGGGGCCGCCGTTCACGGGTACCGGAGCTACCAGGAGGTGTGGCGCGGCTTCGCGCCGATCTCCCCCACCCCGCCGGCCGGCGACTGAGCCCCTGCAGGGCAGTCAGTCGATGGCTGCCATCAGTTCGACAACGCGGTCCAGGAAGGCGTCCACCTGCGATTCCTCGTAACCGTCCCGGCCCACGGCCGGGCGGAAGACCGCGCGGCGCACGCTGTCCACGCTCAGCGGCTTGTCCTGTTCCAGGTAGGCGATGAGTTCGTGGCACAGCCGGTCGACGTCGCCGGTGTTGTAGCTGCGTGCCCTGTTCTTGCCGGGCCGGCGGAAGCGGTCTCCGTCGGGCCGGTGCAGGCGTCCGCGGAGGATGCCGGAGAGGCTGCCGATTTCCCGCAGCCAGGCTTCTTCCCCCCGCGCCGCGATCAGCTCGTCACGCTCCCGGCGGGCGAACGCGTCCTCGAGCCGGTCCAGCGCGGCGTCCACGACGGCGGCGGAATAGCCGCCCTTGACGGGATCGAAGGAAACGGCCCGCACGTCGGCACTGTTGACGGGATCAGTGGCTGCCTGGGGCGTTTCCAGGGAGATCCGTGCCCGCTGCAGGAACTGGTCAACCTGCCGGGCGTTGTACCCGTACTCGCTGCGCTGCACGCGCTCAAAGGACGCAGGGATCTGCCGATGAATGTCCAATGCCACTTCGATTCCTTCAATGCTGTTCAGCCGTAGTGCTTCCGCACCAGTTTAGGTTGCCGGGACCAGCGCGGCCGCGGGTTCCCGGTTGTGTGTCATTTCCAGGCCTTGCGGCGCCGGAGGGGTTATGCGCCGGCCACCATGCCATACAGGATGAAGGCCACCGGTGAGGCGAAGACGATGGAGTCGAGCCGGTCCATCACTCCACCGTGCCCGGGCAGGATGGAGCTCATGTCCTTGACGCCCAGCTCACGCTTGACCATGGACTCGGCGAGGTCGCCGGCGGTGGACGCTGCCACGGTTCCGACGGCCAGGACCGCCCCCACCCACCACGGCTTGTCCAGCACGAAGATGGCGGCCAGGACGCCGATCAGCATGGCGCCCGCCACCGACCCGGCGAAGCCTTCCCAGGACTTCTTGGGGCTGATTTTGGGGGCCATGGGGTGCTTCCCGATGGATGCGCCCACCAGGTAGCCGAAGGTGTCGTTGGAGACCACCAGCAGCAGCATGACGGCGATCTCCCACGCCCCGATGGGGGCAAGGCCGCCGGGCCACAGTCCCAGCGGGGTGGTGCCGGCCGCGTGCAGCGGCAGCGCCGCGAAGCTGATGAAGAACGGGACCCACCCCAGGGTGAACACGCCGGCGAAGATGCTGTTCGCCGAGCCGGCGGCACTTTCGATCGACCGCCACAGCAGCACGGCGACGGCACTGAGCAGCAGGGCGAACAGCTGGCTCTCGATGCCGCCGAAATAGGCGGCGAATGGCATGGCCAGCGTGCCGGTCATGACCGGCACGATGGGCATCCTGGTGCCGTTGGCTTCCAGCGCCCGGTAGATCTCCCACACGCCAAAGACGGCGAAGGCAGTGACGATGGCGACGAAGGCCAGCGGGACGAACAGCAGGCCGCCCAGCACGGCGATGAGCATGGCCAGGCCCACCACGACGGCGGCGGGCAGGTTCCGCCCGGCCTTTGGCGTCGGGTTGCTCCTGGGCTGCTTCCCCCTTATGCGCGCCCGTGGTGCGGGGGCCTGATCTGCCTGGCCCATCAGACTTCGAGCAGCTCTGCTTCCTTGCGCTTGAGCAGCTCGTCGATGCCGTCCACATGGGCCTTGGTGAGGTTGTCCAGTTCCTTTTCGGCCCGGTTGCCTTCGTCCTCGCCGGCCTCGCCGTCCTTGACCAGGCGGTCAAGGGTTTCCTTGGCCTTCCGGCGGATGTTGCGGATGGAGATCTTGGCGTCTTCGCCCTTGGTCTTGACGATCTTCACGTATTCCTTGCGGCGTTCCTTGGTCAGTTCAGGAATGGTGATCCTGATGACGCTGCCGTCGTTGGACGGGTTGGCTCCGACCTCGGAATCGCTGAGGGCGCGTTCGATGTCCCGCATGGCGGTCTTGTCGAACGGGGTGATCAGGATGGTGCGGGCGTCCGGGATGGCGAACGAGGCCAGCTGCTGCAGCGGCGTGGGCGAGCCGTAGTAGTCCACCAGGACCTTGTTGTAGAGGCCGGGGTTCGCGCGGCCGGTGCGGACGGCGGCGAAGTCTTCCTTGGCTACCTCTACTGCCTTGTCCATCTTTTCTTCGGCTTCGAGCAAGGTTTCTTCGATCACGGTCTCTCCTGACGGTTCTGGTGCAGTCCGGGGCGCCGGTTCGCTGCACTCACGTGGTTCTATGTTGCCGTTTCCGTCCCCGCCGGGTGGGGCGGGGACGGAACTGTCCTGAAATCATCCTAGCCGCAGCTAGGCGGTGACCAGGGTGCCCAGCTTTTCGCCGAGGATGGCGCGGGTGACGTTGCCTTCACCTTCCATGCCGAAAACCACCATGGAGAGGTCGTTGTCCTTGCACATGGTCATGGCCGTCTGGTCCATGACGCGGATGTCGCGGCGGAGGGCGTCGTCGTAGCTGAGGGTTTCCAGCCGCTCGGCGGTGGGGTCCTTCTTGGGATCAGCGGTGTACACGGCGTCCACCCCGCTCTTGGCCATGAGGACCACATCGGCGTGGACTTCCAGGGCGCGCTGGGCCGCCACGGTGTCGGTGGAGAAGTAGGGCAGGCCTGCGCCTGCTCCGAAGATGACCACACGGCCCTTTTCCATGTGGCGGATGGCGCGCCGCGGGATGTAGGCCTCTGCCACCTGGCCCATGGTGATGGCGCTCTGGACGCGGGTTTCGACCCCCGCCTGCTCCAGGAAGTCCTGCAGGGCCAGGCAGTTCATGACCGTTCCCAGCATGCCCATGTAGTCGGCACGGGAGCGGTCCATGCCGCTCTGGGACAGTTCGGCGCCGCGGAAGAAGTTTCCGCCGCCCACCACGATGGCCACTTCCACTTCGGGAACGGCTGCGGCAATCTGTTTGGCGACGTTGCGGACGGTCTCGGGATCTACACCGAGCTTCCCGCCGCCGAAGACCTCTCCGGAGAGCTTCAGGAGGACCCGCCGCCGGCTCTTCTCCGAATGCGTGACAGTGTTGACGGCTTCCATGATGCCTTCCCGTTGGTGACTCTGAAAAAAAGGGTATCCTGCCGGCTCCGGTGGTCGGAACCGGCGGCGGTCCCAGCGGACTGTTGCTGCAGCCGTTTGGGCGCATGCAAAAGGGGCGGCCACCGAAGTGGCCACCCCCTTGCAGTTTCGACTAGGAGCCGACGCGGAAGCGTGTGAACGCGGTTCCCTTGACACCGGCCTCTTCGAGGACCTGTGCCACGGACTTCTTGGCGTCCTTGGCGAATGCCTGGTCAACCAGGACCTCGCCCTTGTAGAAGCCGGTTACGCGGCCTTCCACAATCTTGGTGAGGGCTGCTTCGGGCTTGCCCTCGGCCTTGGCGGTCTCTTCGGCGATGCGGCGCTCGGACTCGACGAGCTCGGCCGGAACGTCCTCACGGGTGAGGTAGTTCGGGGCCATTGCGGCGATGTGCACGGCGACGTCGTGGGCGGCGGCGGTGGCGGCTTCGCCTTCACCGTCGACGGCGAACAGCACGCCGACCTGGGCCGGGAGGTCCTTGGAGGTCTTGTGCAGGTAGGCGTCAACCGTTGCACCCTCAACGCGGGAGATGCGGCGGACAACGACCTTTTCGCCCAGGATGGCGCCTTCTTCGACGACAACCTCGGAGAGCGGCTTGCCGTCAACGTCGGTGGCCAGCAGGGTCTCGAGGTCGGCAGCGCCTGACTCGACGGCGACGGCCAGGACCTTGTCGGCCAGCTGGATGAACTTGTCAGCCTTGGCAACGAAGTCGGTCTCGCAGTTGACCTCGATCATGACGCCGACGCCGTTGCTGACCTTGGCGGCCACGAGGCCTTCAGCGGTGGAGCGGCCTTCGCGCTTGGTAGCGCCCTTGAGGCCCTTGATGCGGATGATCTCGATGGCCTTTTCGGCGTCACCGTTGGCTTCGTCAAGAGCCTTCTTGACGTCCATCATGCCGGCGCCGGTGCGCTCGCGCAGGGCCTTGATGTCCGCGGCAGTGTAGTTCGCCATGTGAACCCCTCTGTCTAGAAATGTGTGGTGGTGTACGGACCGACAGGACGGCAGCCCACGGTGGTGGGCTGCCATCCTGTCAGCAGCTCCGGCTGCGGACAGCGCGGAGAATCCGGTTTTTGTGTGACTTACTTGGCGTCTTCGGCGGGAGCCTCGGCAGCTGCCGGGGCTTCCTCGGCGGCCGGAGCTTCAGCGTTCTCTGCCGGAGCCGCAGCGGCTTCTGCCTTGCTGCCTTCGAGGAGCTCACGCTCCCACTCGGCCAGCGGCTCTTCCGGAGCTTCAGCAGCGCCCGTGCCGCGGTTGTTGCGGGCGATCAGGCCCTCTGCAACGGCGTCGGCAACAACGCGGGTCAGCAGGTTCACGGAGCGGATGGCGTCGTCGTTGCCCGGGATCGGGAAGTCGACTTCGTCCGGATCGCAGTTGGTGTCCAGGATGGCAACAACCGGGATGTTCAGCTTCTTGGCCTCGTCAACGGCGAGGTGTTCCTTCTTGGTATCAACAACCCACAGCAGGGACGGAGCCTTGGTCAGGTTGCGGATACCGCCGAGGTTGGACTCCAGCTTGGTGAGCTCGCGCTTGAGGAGCAGGAGTTCCTTCTTGGTGTAAGCGGAACCGGCGACGTCGTCGAAGTCGATCTCTTCGAGTTCCTTCATGCGCTGGATACGCTTGGCAACCGTCTGGAAGTTGGTCAGCATGCCGCCGAGCCAACGCTGGTTGACGTAGGGCTGGCCCACGCGGGTTGCCTGCTCGGCAATTGCTTCCTGGGCCTGCTTCTTGGTGCCGACGAAGAGCACGGTGCCACCATGGGCAACAGTGGCCTTGACGAACTCGTAGGCGCGGTCGATGTAGGACAGCGACTGCTGCAGGTCGATGATGTAGATGCCGTTGCGCTCGGTGAAGATGAAGCGCTTCATCTTCGGGTTCCAACGGCGGGTCTGGTGTCCAAAGTGGACGCCGCTGTCAAGCAGCTGGCGCATGGTTACGACGGGCATTCCGGCGCTCCTTATTTTCCGGCAGGTCATTCATGAGAAAACCCGGAGGCTTCTTACCCTGCCAATAGTTGACGGTTGATCAGCGTGGCCCGGACGGGCCGTGCTCCTGGCATCCCCCGCCCTTCCCATCAGGACCAAGCCTGACCGCAGGAAGCGCGGTCCTCCTTGGACAACGCCGGGGCGTTGTCTGCCGGAAGGCCGGATGCGCGTAGTCAGCCGCTGCTCCCCCACACTCCTGAATGAGATGTGCCGACGCCGTCCGGACAGGGGAATGCACCGCGGGGGTGGACCGCTGGGACGGAAGGCGTTGAGGGCGCAGCAGACTGCTCCATCAAGTGTACTACAGGCACCCCCACCCGCCGGACACCGCGCACCCGTATGGGACGTTGTCCACATAGCAGGAATCCGCCCTGCCGCCGGCGGGCCGGGGCGGGGAGTCTGGTGGCATGAAGACACCAGTCCTGCTGGCGGCAGTCCTGCTGCTGCCGGCCTCAGTTGCCTCCGTGGGCCCCGGCGTCCCACTCGCGCCGATCACCATGGGCCCCCCGGTCCAGGCAGCTGTTCCGTATCGGGCAGGAGTGCCGACGGCGGTGGGCCAGCCAGGTGCCCGGGCCTCCTGGCAGTGGCCACTGGCTCCCCGGCCGGCGGTGCTGCGCGGATTCGATCCCCCGCCGAAACCGTGGTTGAGCGGACACCGGGGCGTGGATCTCGCCACGCCCGTGGCCGGTGCCGGGGTCCACGCCCCGGCGGCAGGAACGGTGAGTTTCGTGGGCGTGGTGGTGGACCGGCCCGTGATCACCATCGACCATGGCGGCGGCCTGCGCAGCAGCTTCGAACCCGTGGAAAGCACGCTGCCGCAGGGCGCTGCCGTGGCGGCGGGCCAGGTGATTGGCACTGTACTGCCGGGGCACTGTCCGGCGTCGCAGTGCCTGCACTGGGGCGTGCGGGAAGGCGAGGACTACGTCAATCCCCTGCAGTTCGTTCTGGACCTGCGGCCATCCATCCTGCTGCCGCTGGCCGGTGGGCCATGACCACGGAACGCAGGAATTGGCCGCGGAACATCTGGCAGTCAGGCAACTGCCAGCCCGGGGCGTCCCGCCTACACGATGGCGGAGATGCCGGTGATGGCGCGGCCCGTCACCAGGGTGTTGATTTCGGCAGTGCCCTCGTAGGAGTAGATGGCTTCGGCGTCGGCGAAGATTTTGGCCATCCCGTAGTCGGTCACGATGCCGTTGCCGCCCAGGATGCTGCGGCCCAGCGCCACGCTCTCCCGCATGCGGTCAGTGGCAAAGGCCTTGGCCAGCGCTGACTGCTCGTCCTTGGCTTCCCCGGCATCCTCCAGCTGCGACAGCCGGACCATCATGCCCATGGAGCTGACGGTGTTGCCCAGGATCCGGACCAGCTGGTCCTGGATGAGCTGGAACGAGGCCAGGGGGCGGCCGAACTGCTGGCGCTCCACGGCGTAGCGGCGGGCAACATCGAACGCGGCCATCTGGAGCCCCACGGCCTGCCAGGCAACCGACAGGCGGGTGACCTTGAGTACTTTGTTGACGTCGCGGAAGCTGTTGGCGTTGGCGAGCTTGAAGTGGTCCGGGACCACCACGTCCTGTAGAACAATGTCGGCATTCTGGACGGTCCGGAGCGAAATTTTGTTCTCGATCTTTGTTGCGCTGTATCCGGCCAGCGTGGTGTCCACCAGGAAGCCCTTGACCTGGTTGTCCGCCACATCGCGGGCGTACACCACCACCCAGTCCGAGAACGTGGCGTTGCCAATCCACCGCTTTGCGCCGTTGAGGATCCAGTTGTCGCCGTCCCTGCGCGCGGTGGTGCGCGTCCCGCCGGCCACGTCACTGCCGCCCAGCGGCTCGGTCAGGCCGAAGGCACCGATCTTCTTCAGCGCATAGACGTCGGGGAGCCATTCATCTTTCTGCTCCTGGGATGCCAGCAACTCTATGGAGCCGGTGAACAGTCCGTCGTGCACCCCCAGGAAGGTGGCGATGGAGGCGTCGGCCCGGGTGGCCTCGGCGTGCAGCATACCGGCGAAGAGGTTGGAGTACCCCTGCCGCCGGACCGGGCTGACCAGGTCCAGACCGGCAAGTTTCGGAATCAGCTCCATGGGGAACTCCCCGAGGTTCCAGCAGTCCACGGCAATGGGCCTGACCTCGCGCGCCAGGAAGTCCCGGACTTCGGCGAGCCGGTCCTGCTCCTTGCCGGAGAGGAGCTGCTCGAACGCGAAGAAGTCGCCGTCGGCGTAGGGAAGCTCGGGGAAGTCGGCTGCGGAGGTGGCCATGGTTACCTTCTTTGGTGATCGGCGCTGACCATGCCGCGGAGTGGAGCACGGTATGTTACTGGTCAGTAACATACCGTAGGGTGCGGGGTTAACCAAGAAAACCGCGGCCAACAATAAATTGTCGGCCGCGGTTGGTGGGTAGGGCTACTCGGACTTGAACCGAGGACCTTAGGATTATGAGTCCCGCGCTCTAACCAGCTGAGCTATAGCCCCCAATCCCCGGAGAGCAGGCGGTGGACCGCCGTGCTCCGGCAGGGCAAAAACACTCTAGCAAACCCGGGAAAGGGTTCAGACCACTTTGTCCTCGTAGGACGCGCCGCGGTACAGGTCCTCGAAGGTCTGCAGCGTCCCCTGGATGCTGTGGGGTTCCACCATCTGCCGGCTTGCCCGGCCCATGGCGCGCTGTTCCTCCTTGGGCAGTTCCAGAACCTGGGTGATCTTCTTGGCCAGGTCGTCGCTGTCGTTGGGGGTGAAGAGATATCCGTTCTCGCCGTCGCGGACCAGGTGAGGCAGCGCCATGGCGTCCGCCAGGACCACGGGCGTGGAGGCGGACATCGCTTCCAGGGTCACCAGCGACTGCAGCTCCGCCGTTCCGGGCATGCAGAACAGGTCGGCACGGATGTAGGCGGTGCGCAGTTCCTCGTCGCTGGCCAGCCCCAGGAACTTGACCCGGCTGGTGAGTCCGAGCCGGCGCACCAGGTCCTCCAGTGCAGAGCGCACCTCGCCTCCGCCCACGATCTCCAGGTGCACATTCAGCTCCGGCGGCGTTTTGCCGATGGCCTCGATAAGTACGTCCACGTGCTTTTCCTCGGCGAGGCGGCCGGCGAACAGGACGGTGGGGTGCGCGTGCGGCTCGATGTGCTCACCGGGCTGCAGTTCGTAGGCGGCGGAGTCGATGCCGTTGGACAGCGGCAGGACTTTGCGGAGGAATGCATGCTCGTGCATGGCGCGGGCGGCAAGCGGGGTGGGCGTTGTCACCACGTCCGCCTGGCCCATGACCTTGCCCATGTCCTTCCATGAGACCCGCCCAATGATGTCCTTGAACCACTGCGGGAACGGCAGGAAGGGGTTGAGGTTCTCGGGCATGAAGTGGTTGGTGGCGATGATGCGGACGCCGCGCTTCACGGCTTCATACAGCACATGCTCGCCAATCATGTAGTGGCTTTGGATGTGCACCACGTCCGGCTTCACCCGGTCGAACAGGAGGGTGATCTCCTTCTTGATTTCCCAGGGGAAGCACAGCCGGAAGCTCTCGTGCGTAAACGCCTTGTGCGAGCGGAGCCGGTGCACGGTTGCCTCCTCGCGGAACTCGGTGAAGCTCTTTCCCTTGCTGTCGCGGGAGGCCAGGACGTGGACGTTGTGGCCCCGCGCCGTCATCCCCTTGGCCAGCCGGTATCCGAACTGGGCAGCACCGTTCACGTCGGGCGGATAGGTGTCTGCGGCGATCAGGATGGTCAGGGGGCGCTGGTCGGCTGGCGTGGTCATGGGGAGTACTCCTGATGGTCACGGTGCGGACAGCGTGGAACTGACAGCACGGTTGGCCACTGGCGCGGGGCGCCGGGCTTCGTGGGATTACTGGTGAAGTTGGACGGGAAACGGACTAGTGGGTCGGCCTTCCGGAAGCCTTCCGCGCATCCTTCTTGCGCTTGGTGACTTCCGGGTGGTGCCGGGAAAGGGCGATGACTCCAACGATAGCAAGGCAGGCCGCCGTTCCCATTGCAATGGCCATGACCGCATGCACGTCGGGCCGCAATTCGCCCAGGATGATGATGCCGATGGCTATGCCCACCATCGGGTCAACCACCGTGAGTCCGGCGATCACCAGGTCCGGCGGCCCGGTGGAGTAGGCGCTTTGCACGAACCAGGACCCCAGGCCCCCGGCGGCGATGATGGCCACCACGGAATACCACTGGACGTTCAGCAGGAAGAGCCCGTTCGGGTCCAGGAGGTGCTTACCGATGATCCGGGTGAGCACTGCCACAAAACCGAACAGGATGCCGGCGCCGAGGATATAGATGAACGCGTTCATCCGGTGCTTGAACGTCACAGCCAGCGTGCCGAACAATCCCACCGCCAGGGCCAGGAGCAGGACGATGGTGAGCTCGTCTTCCGGGCTGACATGGTGGTTCTCCTGGGTCACGTTGACCGCCAGGAGGACGAACAGCGCGGATCCGGTAACGCAGGCGGCGATGGAGACCGCCGTGGCCCGGTTAATGGTCAGGTCCTGGTCCCGGGCGTTGACCACCGTGGTGATCACCAGGGCAATGGCCCCGATGGGCTGGATCACCGTAAGCGGCGCAGAGACCAGGGCTACGGCATTCATGGCCATGCCGGTGCACAGCAGCAGGAGCCCCAGCATCCACCGGGGGTTGCGCAGGAGGCGCAGGAAACCGTTGGAACTCAACGCCAGGCCGCCGGTGTCGGCTTTGACGGCACTCCCCTGGCGCTGGGCACCCAGGGCAAGGCAGAAGGCGCCGAGCACCGCCAGGCCGACGGCAAGCCACACCATCAGCCGTTCCCGCCGTCGTGCTGTTGTTGTTCCCGGCCCTTGCGCAGCATGGCCCAAAAGTAGTTGTACGCGGCGATCCAGTGGCCCACCAGGCCCAGGCCCAGCACCACCCAGGCAGCGGTGAGGAGCGCGGCGGACATCCCGTTATCCAGGCGGGAGAGGAGCAGCAGTGGCGTGCCCAGCAGGAGCAGCCCGGTCCGCACCTTGCCCACCACGCTGACCGGGAGGTCCGGGTGGCCGTGGAAGAGGGAGAGCGTCAAGACCAGCAGGACGGCGTCGGGAACCACCAGTGCCGCCAGGTAAAGCCAATGGACGACGCCGGCAATCACCAGAGTGAAGGCCACCGCCAGCAGGGCCAGGCGGTCGGCGATGGGGTCAAGGACCCGGCCAAGCTTGGAGGCCTGGTCGAAGCGGCGGGCGATGTAGCCGTCAATCCAGTCCGTCCCCGCCATGACGGCCAGGACAACCACGCCGGCGCCGTACTCCTTTTGGGCCAGCACAAGCCAGATGAAGAGCGGAACACCCATGAACCGCACCACGGTGAGCAGGTTGGGGATGGTGGCCACACGGTCATGGTCCACTTGGGGACGGCCGGGGCGGGCGCCTGCACCAATGAACTTCACCCGTCCCCCTCTCCTTCCTGCTGCGCCGGAGCGCGGTGTTCAGTGCTTGTTGTGTACCGGGCAGTGCTTGCAAAGCAGCAGGCTAGTTGGCGCGGAAAAGCCTGCGCAGGAGGACCACCATGACCGTGCCTGCTGCGACGAAGGCGGCCAGCGGCTTCCAGCGCCTGGACAGGTCGGCGGAGCCGGACACGGCCGCGAACCGCTGCCCCGCCGCTTCCATGCCGTGCCGCGCCAGCACCTGGCCCTCGCGCGCCTTGACCTGGGCGGCTGCGAGCAGGTACCGGGCCTGGGTCTTCACGTCCAGCTCCGTGCCGAGTTCGTCCCGGACTTCGGTGAGGTGGTGGCGGCGCTGGCTCAGGCGGCGCACCAGGTCGGCTTCTGACGCGTGCGGGAATTCCTGCTCGTGCTGGGCGGCCTTGGCTTCCTTCTCTGCCTTGGCCTTGGCGGCTGCTTCGGCCTTGGCCGCCTTGGCAGCCTTGGCCTCGGGGCTCTCCGGGTCAAGGATGGCCGGGTTGAAGGCCGAACCCTCGCGGGCCACCCCAATATCGTGCCTGATGCCGCGGATGGTCTCTTCCGGCATCAGCGGCATGGCCTTCTTGAACCGCGCGAGGCCCACGAGGCCACCGATGAGGGCTATCAGCAGGAAAGCGGCGGAAACCAGGAGGGCTGCCAGCCAGGCGGGCATGATGGTGGCCAGCCCCATGATGGCGGCAACAATCAGTCCGACCACCAAGAATGCGAGGAAGAGCAGCGCGACGGCGAAGAAGGCCGCAGCCACCCCCACCTGGATTCCCTTGCGCTTGAGTTCGATCTTGGCGAAGGCGATCTCGTCGTTGAGCTGGCGGGGGGCCAACCGGAAAAGGAGTCTTGCCGTCCCGGGCAGCGCAGTGATGCGCAATCCCGGGCTGGTACGCCCGCTGTGACGTCCGCTCATCGGTTCCGCCTTACTGGTTCATGGGTCGATACTGCATCCGTTGGGTGTGGAATGTGCAGCCGCACAGTCCACGCCACCAAAACTACCATTCAGGTTCAGGGCGAACTTCGGGGCTTGCCGAAGGGCGCGGCCTACAACGCTGCAAAAACGGTCACGCCCGGGCCTAGGATTGTTCTCCGTGACCAATCCCCCCAATCCAGGCGACCTGCTGAGCCGCCGCCGGAAGCTCCTGTACATCCTCCTGCTGGGTGCCCTGACCGCCCTTGGTCCGTTTACCATCGACCTCTACCTGCCCGCCTTCCCGGCGCTGGAGGCAAGCCTGGGCGTCACGGAGGCCCAGGTCCAGCTCACCCTGGCCGGCACCACGGTCGGATTCGCGTTCGGGCAGCTGGTGGTGGGCCCCTTCAGCGACAAGTTCGGCCGCAGGACCCCGCTGATCCTGGCCACGGCGCTGCACATCGCGGCGTCGCTGGGCGCGGCCTTGTCCACCGACATCACCACGCTGGGAATCTTCCGCGTGCTGATGGGCGTGGGCGCAGCGGGCGGCGGCGTGGTGGCCATGGCCATGGTCCGTGACCTGTTCTCCGGGTACGCCATGGTGCGCATGTTCTCCAGGATGTCCCTGGTCAACGGGCTGGCACCCATCCTTGCCCCCGTCATCGGCTCACAACTCCTCCTGGTGATGCCGTGGCCGGGCATCTTCGTGTTCCTGGCAGCATACGGAACCCTGGTGATCGTCGCCGCGCTCCTCCTGGTGCGTGAAACACTGCCGCCGGAAAAACGGGGCCGGACCGGCATGACAGCCCGGCAGCGCTACAAGGCCCTGTTCAGCGACCGGATCTTCGTGGGACTGCTGATGGTTGCCGGATTCAACTTCGGCGGCCTGTTCACCTACCTTTCGGCCTCGCCGTTCCTTTTCCAGGACGTCTTCGGCTTCTCAGCCCAGCAGTACGGCCTGCTCTTTGGCATCAACTCCCTGGGCATCGTGGCGGGCGTGCAGACCAGTTCCCGGCTCATCCGGGTCGTCCCCCCGCAGTGGATCCTGGCCGGCGCCACGGCATGGATGTTCCTGATGGCCCTTTTGATCGTGGTCTTCGACCGCGCCGGCCTGGGGCTGTGGGGCGTCATGGTCCCGCTGTGGTTCTACATCCTGGGCACCGGATTCATGTTCCCCTGCGTCCAGGTGCTCGCCCTGGCCGGGCACGCAGCCCAGGCCGGCACGGCAGCGTCCCTCCTGGGAGCCGCGACGTTCCTGATGGCCGGGCTCATTTCCCCGGTGGTCGGCTGGCTTGGCATCACCAGCGCCGCGCCCATGGGCGGGGTGCAGGCAGCCTGCATCCTCCTGGCGGCCGCGGCGCTGTGGCTGGTGGTCCGGCCACGCACGGTACCCTCGATCCACTGACCCAGGCCATCATCAGGGGCGCCTGCCAGCCCCGCACCTCCCATCGAAAGGCAGCCGGTGAACCGCAAACCGCACCGCAACGGACGGGGACTGTTCCTCGGGGCGGTGCTTGGCGCCGTCGCGGGCTACTTCGCCGGCCGCGCCCTGGGGAACCCGGGCTGGGGAATCATCCTGGGGACGCTGGCAGGCGCCGCAATCCTGTACCGGGTCAACCCGGGCTCCCGCCGGCGCCGCTGAACTCCCGGCCCTGATTGCCCTGGCCGGTCCGGTGCGGCTTTACCTGCCGTCCGGGTCCCTCCCGCGATAAAATGATGCCGTGCCCAACTGGCAGAACCAACCGCCACTTCCGGCCACATGGCAACGGTGCGACGCCCGGATCCTGCCACTGTGGTGGGAACGGCTGTCTGCGCAGGCAGGCCAGCAGTCGGCGGCCCTGTATGCCGCGGGGCTGTTCACCGAAGACAGGCGCCGCCCCATCGCCCAATGGTTCAATCCCGCCTTCAACGCCGCCCTTCTGGTGGCGCCGGAAACCTCCCCTGAATGGCCGGTGCAGCGCTTCGGAATCTTCTACGCTCCCCCGGACGCCGGCTTCGTCCGGATCCATTCCGCGCCGCACGAATGGAACCCCCGCGAGCCCCGGAAGTCGCCAACCGAGAAGGAGGCCTTCCAGGCGGCCATTGCCGAGGCGGAAAGGTTCCTGCAGGTGGAAATGGATTTTGTCTGATTCGCTGCAGCGCCGTTAAAGAAAAATCCCCGCTCCTCCAAACCGGAGGAACGGGGATTTTTCGTTGCGCTCCTCCTGCTGGACTTGAACCAGCAACCCTTCGATTAACAGTCGAATGCTCTGCCAATTGAGCTAAGGAGGAATGAAGCAGGTATGACCTTAGCAAAGGAGTCCGGCAAAAGTGAAATCGGCGCAGATGCGGCCCGGCGGGCCACGTGGCGGCGCCCAAAAAGGCAGAAAAAATCCCCGTTCCGGCGGCCGGAACGGGGATTGAAGCTCCTCCTGCTGGACTTGAACCAGCAACCCTTCGATTAACAGTCGAATGCTCTGCCAATTGAGCTAAGGAGGAATGAAGCGGGTACCAGCCTAGCAAAGACCCGTCGGGGAAGTGAAATCGGACGGCCGTGACCTGGCCCACGCCGGGTTCGCGGTCCGGGCCGCCCTTACGCTTCGGCCCGCAGGGCGCGGCGTTCCATTTCCAGCATCAACAATTCCCGGTTGAGCCGCTGGTAGGTCTCCGGGTCCGCTGCAGCGTCAAGGCGCTGCAACTGGCCCATTTTGTCCGCCTTGACCCGGGTGATCTGCAGCTCGAACAGCCGGGACAGGATGTCGCGGCAGTACTTCAGGACCGCCTCCTCGGTGTGGGCCGGCAATGGCACCACGGCAAGTTCGGACACCAGCGGCCGGAGGGGCTCGGGAACCTCGTGCATCACGTGTTCCACCCAGCGCACCGGATCAACGGTCAGGCCGGGGCCGGTGGCACGCATGGCGTCGTGGACGGCCTGGAAGGCAGGGATAGCGAACCGGGCAGCGGCAAAGCGGTCCCAGACCGCGCCGGCCAGCAGCGCCGGCTGCTGCAGCGCCACTTCCAGCGCCTGCCGCTCCATGGAGGCCACGGGATCGCGGGGGTCGGGCCGGTGGAAGGACGGGACAACGCCCGACGACGGCCCGGCAGCGACGCCCGGTGCCCCGGCCTGGGCGGGGGCCGGGCGGGAGGGGCCGCCTGCCTGGGGCTGGCCCGGAGCCGGGGACCGTCCCGGTTCGCCGCGCTTTCCGGCGTTCTTCACTTCCGCGTTGACCAGGCGCAGGACCTCGTTGGGGTCCGGCATGCCCAGCCAGCCGGTCAACGCCTGGCAGTAACCGGTCCGGGTGGAGGCATCGCGGATGGCGGCCACCACCGGCACGGACGCCTTGAGGCCCTGGACGCGGCCCTCAACGGTATCGAGGTTGAACTGCCTCAAGGTGCTGCGGATGGCGAATTCGAACAGCGGACGGCGGGACTGGATCAGGGCGTGCACAGCGTCATCCCCCCGGCTGAGGCGCAGGTCGCAGGGGTCGGCACCCGTGGGTTCCACGGCCACATAGGTCTGGGCGGTGAAACGCTGGTCCTCCTCGAAGGCCCGCAGGGCGGCCTTCTGCCCGGCGGCGTCGCCGTCGAAGCAGAAGATGACCTCTCCGCCGGTGCCGTCGTCCGAAAGAAGCCGCCGGGCTACCTTGATATGTTCGGTGCCGAACGCGGTCCCGCAGGTGGCTACCGCCGTCGTGATCCCTGCAAGGTGGCAGGCCATGACGTCCGTGTAGCCCTCCACCACCACCAGCTGCCGGTCCTTGGCGATGCTGCGCTTGCCGAGGTCGATGCCGTAGAGGACCTGCGACTTCTTGTAGAGGGTGGTCTCCGGGGTGTTGAGGTACTTGGGGCCCTGGTCGTCCTCGTACAGCTTGCGCGCGCCGAAGCCGATGGTGTCCCCGGCCATGTCCTTGATGGGCCAGATCAGGCGTCCGCGGAAGCGGTCGTAGATGCTCCGGTTTCCCTCGCTGAACATGCCGGTGAGCTTGAGCTCGGCATCGGTGAAGCCGCGGCCGCGGAGGTGCTTCAGGAGCGCATCCCAGCCCTGCGGGGCGTAGCCGCAGCCGAAGTGTTCTGCGGCGGCACGGTCGAAGCCGCGGCCAAACAGGAAGTTGCGGGCCGTGGCCGCCCCGGGCGTGAGCATTTGGGCCCGGAAGAATTCGTCCGCGATCTTATGGGCGTCCAGCAGCCGCTGGCGGCGGCCCACTTCCTCGCGGTTGGGGCCGGTGCCGCCGTCCTCGTAGCGGAGCTCGTAGCCGATGCGGGAGGCGAGCTTCTCCACGGCTTCCTGGAAGGAGCTGTGGTCCTGCTTCTGGACGAAGGCGATGACGTCGCCGTCCTCGCCGCAGCCGAAGCAGTGGTAGCGGCCTACCTGGGGGCGGACGGTGAAGGACGGCGAGCGCTCGTCGTGGAAGGGGCACAGGCCTTTGAATGTTCCCAGCCCGGCGCCCTTGAGCGTGACGTAGCCGTCAACCACTTCCTTGATGTCCGTGCGCTGGCGTACTTCGTCAATATCTTCACGTTTAATCAGCCCAGCCACACAGCAATCTTAGTGTCACCGCCCGGCTTCACGTTTCCGGCGCCCGCTTCTGCGGTTCCGGCGCCTTTCCCTCCAGCAGGCTCAGGGCCAGCTTGGGGCACAGGATGACGGCCTCCTGCGCGGCTTCCCGGTCGGCGTCACGCAGCGGAACATCTGTCCGGTCGCGGCCCACCTTGCCCCGCGCCACCGGGTACCCCCAGTCGTCCCGGTCCAGGACGCCGGGAAGCAGCTCGACGCACAGTCCGCGGCCGTCGCAGCTGGTCCAGTCGATGTGCAGGTGGGTTTTCATGCCGCTGCCCCTCCCGGGCCCGTGCAGTATCCGGAAAGGTGGGCGCGGAAGTCCCCGGCGAAAACCTCCAGGGCGCTGCTGACCAGTCCGGTTGTCCCTTCCGGGTGGCGGCAGGCGCCACGTCCCGAAACCAGCTTTCCCAGCCGGTCCAGCTCGGAAGCGAGCCGGTGGTTGGTCTCCCCGCCGGCGATCCGGTTGAGGACGGACGCCATGGCCGGGAGCCCGAACATGCAGGGTCCGCATTGCCGGGCGGACTGGTCGGCCAGGTAGCTGACGATCCTGGCGGTGGCCTGGATGCCGCACGTCTGCAGGTCCAGGGCATGGATCACGCCGGCCCCGGGCCGGACGGTGCGGCCGGGCTGCCCCGCTGGGGAGAGCGCGTGCGCGGCGGGCCGCACCCACCGCCCGTGATAGCCACCCACCAGGACGGCGGACAGGGTGGCGGGGTCCATCCCCGCTTCCTGGAGGACCGCCGAAAGTTGCGCACCGCCGGGCACCTCCAGCACCACGTCCGGCACCGGTGCGGGGCCGGAAACGGACACGAGCCGGGTGCCGGGGTCCGCCGGTGTCCCCGCCTGGCGGAACCACGGCGCCCCGTAACGCGCAATCAGGGCAACCTGGGCCAGGGTTTCGACATTGACCACCAGCGTGGGCCGGCCGTTGAGGCCGGATTCGCTGAGGCGGCGCCGCTGGTCCGTGGGGACGGCGCTGCCATTGGCAATCATGTTGACGACGGCGCTCGACTCACCCGAGATGAACGTTTCGGGGGCCTGGACCATGCGGATCCGCTTGCCCCGTGGACGTTCTCCGACGGCCTGCTCCAGGCGGGGAAGTCCGGCCCCCGGCGCGTACATGTACATGCTTGCCCCGCCCAGTGCTTCGGCCAGGGCCACCAGCCCGTCGATGACCAGGTGGGGTGCATGGGTGAGGAGGGTCCGGTCCTTGAAGCTCAGGGGTTCGCCTTCTGCACCGTTCGCAATCACCACCGGCCTGGCGGCGAACATGCCTTTCCGTCCGGACCCTGCAGCGGCACTGGCCTTGCGCCAGGTTTCGAACGCGGCGCCGCCGCGGCCCGTGAGCCCGGCCGCGGCGAGGGTGTCCAGCAGCCCGGGTCCGGCAGCCTGCGCATCCCAGGGCCCAAACGCCTCATTGTGCTGTGCCCAGCCTGCGTCAGGGCCTGCGGCCAAGAGCCGCGGTTGCTGGCGCAGACTGTCCTGTTCCGTGTGGAGTGGCACCGGCTGGTGGGTGTCATTGGGGTGGCTCACGGGAGGTTTCCTTGCCTGGCGTGGGAGGTTTCGAGGAAGGAGGGGCTCAGGCGCCACAGCAGGGCCGCCGCCACGGCGACCGCCGACACGACGGCGAGCAGGAGGAACCATCCGCTGGAGACGTCGGTGCCGTTGCCCAGGGCGTGCGCCATGGCGACCGGCCAGACGCCGTAGCTGAGCCAGTGCACGGCCTTGAAGCTGCGCTGCCCGATCCGGTGCCGCAGCAGGCCCGTGACCACCACGGCGAGGACGAGGTCCAGGGCCACCGTCCCCAGTCCTTGCCAAAACGGCTGGTACGAGCCCAGGAACGGGATGACGATGTCCACCGGGTTCAGCTTGGCAAACGAGTCCAGGAGCAGGGATCCCACGTGCAGCCCGAGGAACACTGCGGCGAGCAGCGCAATGTTCCGGTGCAGGAGGCTGATGGAGAACCGGGGCAGCACCATCAGAGGGCGGCCGGATCTGTTGAGGATCCCCAGCAGCACCGACGCGGTGAACAGTGCCAGTGACACGAAGCCGCTGACCCGCCCAAAGGCCCACATTGCCTCATCCACGGCGGCCACCCCCGGCAGGGGAGCTTCCGGCGACCGGGGAAGGGCTGCCGTCTTCGGCAGGCCAGTCCGCGGTGGTGACCACCCTGCCCTGGCTGTCCACCAGGCGGGCAGCTATGCCTTCGGTCCGGAACCAGTCCACGGCGGCGAAGCCACGGACGACTGCCGCCGTGCTGTACGCGTTCGCTTCCAGGCAGGTGGGGGCGGCAACGGTCACCGACCGCCAGACGGGCGCGGCCGGCAGGCCGAACCGGGGGTCGAGGATGTGGTGCACCTGGGTCCCCTGGTGCTTCCAGCGGCGCTTTTGCGTGCTGGACGTGGCCAGGGCAAAGCCCGGTGCCAGGGAAACCTGCTGGCCGGGGTCGGCAGGGAGGTCCTGCACCATGACCTGCCACTGGCCGGGCCCGCTGTCCTCCTGCGGCCCCGGGCCTGCGCTTGCCAGGTCGCCGCCCAGGCCGACGAGCACCCCGCAGCCCTGCGCTTGGTGGACGGCGGCAGCGGCGAGGTCGGCCGCGACTGCCTTTGCTGTTGCTCCCAGGTCCAGGCGGAGGCCGGCCGGGAGGGTCAGGGTTGAGGCCCCAAGGTCCAGGCGGGACCAGCCGGGTGCGGGCGGTTCCGGAGCCTGCCGGGAAGGTGCCGGCTGCGGAAACACCGGGACGCTGGCGAGTCCTGGCCCCTGCCATTCGGGGCCATGGCCCAAGGCAGCCAGCTCGGCTCCGAGGGTGGGGTCCACATCGCCACCGGTGAGCCGGGCCGCGTCCAGCGCGCGTTCGAGCAGAAGCCGGAACAGGGGGCTGATGCCTACGCCCTGCGCCATCCGGGACTGGACCCTCATCAGTTCGGAGTCTTCCCGGAAGCGGCTGCAGGCGAGGTCCACGGCGGCCACAACGCCGCGGACGGCCTCCTCGGCTGCAGCGAGCATATCCGGATCGGTGACGGTGACCCTTGCCTCAAGTTCCCAGACAGTCCAGCTGGACTGTGCAGTGTTGCCTGCTGGTGCAGTATGTCCCGCGCGTGCGGATTGTTCGGCGGTCATGGTGCCGGCTGTGCCGGGAGCGGCCCTGCCGGAGCCTGCCATCTCAGGACCCCGAGGACCGGCCGTGAACGGTACTGCCCTTGCCCGGCTGGACCGGAGTTGTGCTGCCGGAACTGCCGTACGACTTTGAGCGGCGCGAGGTGTCGTTTTTGGTGGTTCCGCGGTCACCATCGTCGGAGCGGGCCGATCCGGATTGGGGCGTACTTGGCTGTGTGGTGCTGCTGTCCGACACCGCAGTGGTCCTGGCGATCACGGAGGGCGTGGCGGCGTAGACGGCGGACGCCGCCACCCCGGCGGCGGCGAAGCTGCCAACACCCACGGCCGCCGTGATCCCGGTGGCCAGGCGCTTGCCCCTGCTGCGAGTACTCATGACCAGCTCCCGTTCCTAGCGGCCTGTCTTTCCTCCCATGGTGCGCTTCCTTCCTGTGAAGATGCTTTAAGGAAGCTGTTGATCGGGCGGATGTCCTGCCGGACGGAGTGGTCACCAGAGCGAGGGCAGGCTTCCCACCAGGCGCTCGTACATGGCCAGGGCGGAGCCGTCCGTCAGGGACGCCACCTGGTCGATGACGACGCGAAGGCGCGCGCCGTCGTCGTCCGCCGCCCGCCAGTCCGCCGCGAACATCGGATCCAGGTGCCGGTCCCCCGTGGCGCTGAGGGCGGTGACCAGGGCGTGGAGCACTTCCCGTTGCCGCTCGTAGATGGGCTGCCGGTGCTCGGTGGTCATCACGAACGTGGTGGCCAGGCCCTTCATCACCGCGATTTCCATGACGGTTTCGTCGGGAACCATGAGTTCGGCGTTATAGCGCGTCAGGTTTTCCGGCCCATAGACGGCGCGGGTGGTTTCCAGGGCGCTCTGGCAGAACCGGCCAATCAGCTGGCTGGTCATGTTCTTCAGCGCTGCCATGGATTTGCGGCTGCCATCGGCCTCGCGCACCCAGACATCCGTGGCTTCCAGCCGGGCCAGGGCCGCATCAATGGCCGCGGGGTCGTTATGCGGCAGGTACCACTGCTTGGCGTAGCCCACCACGCGGGCCCGGTGGTCCGGGTTGTCCATCCAGCGCAGCTGGAAGTGGCCGGCAACAATCGCGTCCTCCACGTCGTGCACCGAGTAGGAGATGTCGTCCGCGAGGTCCATGACCTGGGCTTCCAGGCAGCTCCGGCGTTCCGGCGCCCCCTCGCGGAGCCAGGTGAAGATGGGCAGGTCGTCCTCGTAGGCACCAAACTTGCTGGTCCGCTGGCCGTGGATCACCGGCGCTTCCAGGGCAGACCACGGGTATTTCGACGCCGCGTCAAGGCTTGCGCGGGTCAGGTTCAGTCCCGCGGGCTGGCCGTCAGCCGTGAGCACCTTGGGCTCCAGCCGGGTGAGCAGGCGGAGGGTCTGGGCGTTGCCCTCGAAGCCGCCGATGGAGTGCGCCACCTCGTTCAGCGCCGACTCGCCGTTGTGGCCGAAGGGCGGGTGGCCAAGGTCATGGCTGAGGCAGGCCGTGTCGACCACATCCGGGTCGCAGCCCAGGGCCCGGCCCAGTTCGCGGCCCACCTGCGCCACCTCCAGGCTGTGCGTGAGGCGGGTGCGCACGAAGTCGTCAGTGTCCGGGGCCACCACCTGGGTCTTCGCGCCCAAGCGGCGCAGCGCGGACGAATGCAGCACCCTGGCCCTGTCCCGTTCGAAGTCCGAGCGGTACGTGTTCTTGGGCGGCTCTTCCACCCAGCGGGCGGAATCGTGCGTGTCGTAGCCGGGCAGGGCCAGGGCCGCGGTGGGGGTTCCCGTGGACTGGTGCCCGGCGACCGATGCTTCAGCCACCGGAGACGTCCAGTTCTGCGGCCGCAATGTCCTTGGACTGGTCCTCGTTCAGTGCCCGGGAGTCCAGCCAGTCCTTGGGCAGGGCCGGCCTTTTCGGCGAACCGGCGCGGCCGCGGGGGCCTTCGGCGTCCACCCCGGGGTAGGGCGAATCCAGGTCCAGTTCGGCCAGCGTGTCCCGCAGCACCTCCAGGCTGGTCACCAGGGCCAGCCGGGTGCGCAGTTCCCCGCCCACCACATAGCCCTTGAAGTACCAGGCAATGTGCTTGCGGATCTCGCGCAGCGCCTTGCCTTCGTCGCCAAAGGTTTCCACCATGAGTTCAGCGTGCCGGTACACCCCCTCGGCCACCTGGCGCAGGTTGGGGCGGTGCCGGACGTCGCTGCCTTCGAACGCTGCCTGCAGGTCCCCGAAGAGCCACGGCCGTCCCTGGCAGCCGCGGCCCACCACCACGCCGTCCACGCCGGTTTCGCGGACCATCCGGACGGCGTCCTCGGCGGACCAGATATCCCCGTTGCCCAGCACGGGAATGTCGGGCAGCGCCTCGCGGAGCCGGGCAATGGCGGACCAGTCGGCCTTGCCGGAATAGAACTGGGCTGCGGTCCGGCCGTGGAGGGCGACAGCGGCGACACCGGAATCGCGGGCGATGCGGCCGGCGTCGAGGTACGTCAGGTGGTCATCGTCGATGCCCTTACGCATTTTGATGGTCAGCGGAATATTGGCTTTGGAGGCCTCCTTGACGGCGGTCTGCACGATCGAGGTGAAGAGATCGATCTTCCAGGGCAGTGCCGAGCCGCCGCCGCGCCGGGTCACCTTGGGAACAGGGCAGCCGAAGTTGAGGTCGATGTGGTCGGCCCGGTCCTCCTCCACGAGCATCCGCACGGCAGCGCCCACAGTGCCGGGATCCACGCCGTAGAGCTGGACAGAGCGGACTTTCTCGTCGTCATCGTGCGAAATGATGCGGAGGGATTCGGGGGTCCGCTCCACCAGCGCGCGCGAGGTGACCATCTCCGCCACGTACATGCCGCCGCCGTATTCACGGCAGAGCCTGCGGAAGGCGGAGTTGGTGATGCCGGCCATCGGGGCCAGGATCACGGGGGTGTCAACCGTGAGGGGTCCCAGCTTCAGGGGCGGGAGTTCCAGCTTGGGGGCGGGCGGAGTTGCAGCAACAGTCACCTGTCCATTGTTGCAAAGCCGGGCAAATCGGCGCTTCCGGCCAGCGCCAAAGTACCTGTCCCCCGTCCAGGTTGGGACGCAGGTCAGCCGCGGGCCGCCCGCCGGCCGCGCCGGGTGGGGGGTGCTTCCGGGGGCGCCGTTACTTCGGTGTCCACGGCGGCGGGTTCGACGGCGGTGCGCCGGCTGCGTTCCTCAAGCACGGCGGCGGCGAGCGCCCCCGTGTCCGCGACGTCGTCCGCGTGGCTGTGCCCGTCGTCGTGCTTTCCGTGCCTTAGCGCGGCGACGGGTGGATGGACTCCGCCTGCCGGAACCCCGGTGGCCTTGACCACCATCACTGCGATCAGCGTGGTGACCGGAATGGCCAGGACCAGCCCGATGGAACCCACGAGCGTCCGGATGACTTCCTCGGACAGTTCGGCGCTGGTGAGGGTGTCCATCAGTGGCCGGTCGTAGAGCATGACGATGATCAGGATGGGCAGCGCGGCCCCGGCGTAGGCGAAGGCGATGGTGTACACCGTGGAGGCGATGTGGTCGCGGCCGATCCTCATGGCGGACGTGAACAGCTTCCGGGCACTGCTGGCCGGCGCCAGTTCGTAGAGCTCCCAGACGGCCGAGGACTGCGTGATGGTGACGTCGTTGAGGACGCCCAGGCCGGAAATGATGAGCCCGCAGAGGATCACCCCGGAAATGGAGATGTTGTGCGAGGTGTTCACCAAGGTGGCGGCGTCGTGGCTGCCCACGCCGGCCAGGTTGGCGGCGTCCGTGGCCCAGGCTGCGAGCAGCGCGGTGATGGCCAGCCCGAAGACGGTGCCCAGGAGTGCCGTTGACGTGCGCGCCGAGAACCCGTGGGCGAAGTACAGCACCCCGATCATGATCACGGTGGATCCCACCAGGGCCACCAGCAGCGGCGGTTTGCCCTCCACCAGGCCCGGGAGCAGGAAGTTTGCGAGCACGAAGTAGGCGCCCACCAGCCCGATCAGGGCCCGGAGCCCGCGCCACCTGGCGACGGCGATGACCACCACGGCGTAGAGCACGGCGAGCAGGATGATGGGCAGGGTCCGGACGAAGTCCACGAAGATGTACGCCGGGGACCCCTGGGACCCGCCGGCGCCCTGTGCGTTGGACAGGTTCAAGTACCGGATCTGGTCTCCGGGCTTAACCCCGTGGGATGAGGCCACGTCCGGGTTGATGACCACTTTGACCGGGCTGCCGCCCTTGTCCGGCTCGGTGTAGGCGAACGTGCAGTCTGAGCCCTGGCCCGGCTGCTGCGGGCCTTGTTGGCTTGTCCCCTGTGAGCTTGTCCCCTGTTGGCCGGGTGCCTGTTGGCCCGGCCCCTGCTGGCTGGTCCCCTGCATGCAGTTCTCGGTCACCACGTTCTGGATGGTGCCGGTATCGAAAGTGACGCCGGGGGCCGTGGAATACGGGTTGGCGAGCGAAATGCCTTCCTTGCTCCCCGAAGGCCACAGCGCGGCCATCCCGGCCAGGGTCAGCAGTGCCAGCGGAATTAGCACAGCGGCCAGTATCCGGTTCGCTTTGCTGCGGGCAGCCATCGCCTGGGGCGTCGGCTCCGAATGATCCAAGAAAGAGTGGGAGTGACCGGCGCCCATCAGCAGTACAACCTCATGGTTGAACTCTACGTGCGGCGCCATAGGGTTTATAAATGGACCATCGGGATGGGGAGGAACCTGGCATGGATAACCGTGGTGGGCGTGGGGGCGGCAGCAATGGAGTACCTGGGAAGGGCGGTGTTCAGACCGGGCAGGCGCCTGAGGTTACCGCCCATCAGCCGGTCCTGAGCGTCCTTGAAGCATCCGGCAACACCCGGGGCGTCGTCCTGGTCCTGCACGGCGGCAAGGCCCACAGCCGGGATCCGGTGGAGGCCCGGCACCTGAGCCCGGCCAGGATGGTCCCGTTCGCCAGGCAGCTGCACCGAGCCGGCCGGAAGCACGGGCTGGCGGTGTGGTCCCTGCGCAACAGCGTCCGCGGCTGGAACGGGCCGGACATGTCCCCGCTGCAGGATGCCCGCTGGGCCCTTCAGCAGATCGCGGACCGCCACCCGGGCGTTCCCGTCTTCCTGCTGGGCCACTCCATGGGCGGCCTGACCGCCATGTGCGCGGCAGACCATCCTCAGGTGGAGGCCGTGGTAGCACTGGCACCTTGGCTGAGCCCGGAAACCCCCGCCTACAGGGTCGCCGGCAGGAAGGTGCTGATCATCCATGGCACCACCGACCATATGACCAGCCCCTCGCAGTCGCTGGCCTTTGCCCGCCGGGCGTCCGCGGACGCGGCGAGCATGCAGTACGTCTCACTCAAGGGCGTGGGGCACTTCATGCTTCGGAAGGTCCGCGTATGGCACACCCTGGCCACCGGGTTTGTCATTAAGTCCTTCGCCGACAGCACGGGCGCCGGAGTCCAGCCGTCCCGTGCGTTCGTGGAGCTGCTTCCCGAGTCCTCCGTCCACGTCACCCTCTAGGGCCCGGTCTTATGACGTGGCGTCCGCCGCCCAACGACCGCTTCTACCGGCTGATCGTCCGCACGGGGCAGCTCCTCCGCTGGACCCTGCAGCTGGACGTTCGTGCCACGGGCGTGGAGAACCTGCCCGCCCCCGGACCGCGGAAGGGGCCATCCCGGCAAGCGGTCCGTGGAGGAGGGGCAGTCTTTGCCGTGACGCACTTCGGCTACGTCGACTTTGCCGTGCTGGAACTGCTCCTGTGGCGCCATACGCGCGCCCAGTTGCGGTTCCTGGTGCACCAGGGCGCAGCGGACCACTGGCTGGCCGGGCCGGCCATCAGCGCCAGCGGCCATGTGGTGGTGGGATATACGGGCCGCGCAGACGCCTACGCGGCTGCGGTCGCCAGGCTGCGGGAGGGCGAATACCTGGCCGTGTTTCCCGAGGCGGGGGTCAGCAGGAGCTTCACGGTCCGTGAATGCCGCACGGGGGCTGTCCGGATGGCCGCGGAGGCCGGCGTTCCCGTCATTCCGGTAGCCATTTGGGGCGCCCACCGCATCCTCACCCGCGGGCACGGCTTTTCCTTCCGCCGCAGCTGGCGGGCGCCGGTCCGGGTCCGGGTGGACGCACCGGTGGTATATGCCGCCGACGTTGATGTGGAAGCGGCAACCGAAGCCCTGCGCGGCACCCTGCAGGCGGGAATCGACCGCTGCATCGCCGGCTTTCCGATCCGCCCGGAGCCTGGAGCCTGGTGGATGCCGGCACGGCTGGGTGGTGGGGCGCCCACGGATGCCGAGCGGCAACTGCTGGACGCTGCCGACGCCGCCGCGGGCCGCCGTCGGGCTCCCCACACCAAGTAGCCGGCTTAAACTGCAGCGCCACGCGCCGTCCGGGAACGGCGCGTGGCGCACTGCAGTGGGCAATGCCCTAGTCGGAGACCACCAGCGTTTCGGCGCCGGCCAGGCGGGCCTTGCCGCCTGCCAGGAGGGGTTCGACGGCGGCACGCAGGGCGGTCATCGAATCGTCCAGTTCCAGCATGACGGGGTGCTGGTAGGCGATCAGCGCAAGCATGTCCCGGACCGCCTCTGCCGCGTCGTCGGCATCAAGCGACGGCTCGTGCCCCACGAAAACGTCCGTGGGAGTGTCGGGTCCCGTGCCCGCTTCCGTTTGCGGTGCGTCGTCAGGGCCGGCAGGGGCTGCGTAGCTGACGGCGAACGCCCGGATGCGGCCCTTCTTGCTGGGCGCCACGCCCTGCCCGAACGCCGATTCCGGCTGGGCCCGGAGCACGATGGCGCCGTGGGCCCCGGTGAGCTCGTCCAGGAAGAGCTTCTGCACCTGGCCCACGGACAGCACACCGGGTGAGTCCCAGCCGTGGATGGAGGTGTAGTACCGGCCCACCACGTCCGTCAGCTCCACCGAGCCGGTGGCCAGGTCCATGACGATGTCGGAACCGGCGTTTTCACCGTCAATGGGGCGGCCGCCATGGTCCTTGTCCGGGAAGACAGGCAGCCTCAGGGCGCCGGGCTCCACGATGACCAGCCGGGAACGCTGGATGGGTGCCAGGCCGGCCGCTTCGGCAAATGCGGCCCCGGGAGTGCCCGGTTCCACCTTGGCGCGGAGTTTGGTAACGCCCGACGGCGCGTGCCCGGCTTCGCGGCGCAGCATGGCCAGGAGGGTGGCGCCGATGCCGCTGCGGCGGTGGTCCTTGGCGACTTCGATGTAGGTCCAGAGTCGTTCCGGGTGGAGGGACGCTTCATAGACGACGCCGGCCGCGACCGGGATCCCGACGCCGTCAACGACGTCCTCGGCCACGATGCAGCGGCGCCACGTCGTGCCGTTCCCTCCGTTGGAGGACACGGCCAGGGCGCCACGGAACTGGCGGGCCTGGGCGGTCTCGGGGCCGCCCCAGATTTCCAGCAGCGCGAGGTCGTCGCCGTCCCGCCATTCGCGGTATTCGATGGCCACGCTCAGGCGCCGATCAGCCGTGCCGCCAGGTAGCCTTCCACCTTGTCCAGGGAGACGCGTTCCTGGCTCATGGTGTCCCGCTCGCGGATGGTGACGGCCTGGTCCTCGAGGGTGTCGAAGTCCACAGTGATGCAGAACGGGGTGCCGATCTCGTCCTGGCGGCGGTAGCGGCGGCCGATGGCGCCGGCGTCGTCGAAGTCGATGTTCCAGTTCTTCCGCAGCTGGGCGCCGAGGTCCTTGGCTTTCGGGGACAGGGCTTCGTTGCGGCTCAGCGGCAGCACGGCGGCCTTGACCGGGGCCAGGCGCGGGTCCAGCTTCAGGACGGTGCGGACGTCCACGCCGCCCTTGGCGTTGGGGGCCTCGTCCTCGGTGTAGGCGTCCACCAGGAACGCCATGAAGGAACGGGTGAGGCCGGCGGCCGGCTCGATCACGTACGGGGTGTAGCGCTCGTTGGTGGCCTGGTTGAAGTAGCTCAGGTCCGTGCCGGAGGCCTTGGCATGGGTGGACAGGTCAAAGTCGGTGCGGTTGGCGATGCCTTCCAGCTCGCCCCACTCGGAACCCTGGAAGCCGAACCGGTACTCGATGTCCGTGGTGCCCTTCGAGTAGTGGCTGAGCTTCTCCTTGGGGTGCTCGTAGAAGCGGAGATTCTCCTCGCGGATGCCCAGGCCGGTGTACCAGGCCATGCGCTCCTTCATCCAGTACTGGTGCCACCCTTCATCCGTGCCGGGCTCGACGAAGAATTCCATTTCCATCTGCTCAAACTCGCGGGTGCGGAAGATGAAGTTGCCGGGCGTGATCTCGTTGCGGAAGGACTTGCCGATCTGGCCGATGCCGAACGGCGGCTTCTTCCGGGAGGTGGTGAGCACGTTGTTGAAGTTCACGAAGATGCCCTGCGCGGTTTCGGGCCGCAGGTAGTGCAGGCCTTCCTCGCTGGCCACCGGTCCCAGGTAGGTCTTGAGCAGGCCGGAGAACTCCTGCGGCTCGGTCCACTGGCCGCGGGTTCCGCAGTTGGCGCAGGCGATGTCCTTCAGTCCGTTCTCGGCGGGCCTGCCCTTCTTTTCCTCGTATTCTTCCTCGAGGTGGTCGGCCCGGTAGCGCTTGTGGCAGGAGAGGCATTCCACCAGCGGATCGGAGAAGACCTCTACGTGGCCGGAGGCTTCCCAGACCTGGCGGGGCAGGATCACCGAGGAGTCCAGGCCCACCACGTCCTCGCGGCCGCGGACCACGGACTGCCACCACTGGCGCTTGATGTTCTCCTTGAGCTCGGCTCCGAGGGGCCCGTAGTCCCAGGCAGAGCGCGAACCGCCGTAGATCTCACCGGCCTGGAACACGAAGCCCCTCCGTTTGGAGAGGGAAATGACCTGGTCGAGGACGGATTTTGCTGCCATGGGTAACTCCAATTTCTACAGGGCCGCTGGGTGCGGTCCGCGGGTTGTCGGGCCCCTGCTGCCATGTGCCTGCGGCACGGCGGCAACGGGTCGGGGCGGATGAAGGAAGATCGTGGGAAAGCTTGTGTCCTAGCGTACCGGCCGCTGCCCGCGCAGCGCGCCCCGGGGCCAGGGCAGGGTGGCCAGGATGATGGCGCCGAGGGTGAGCAGGGTTCCCAGGACCGTGGCCGGCGCGACGACGGTTCCCGGGGCGGGCAGGGCAAGGTCCAGGCCCAGCGAGCCGAGCAGTTGGCCCGCGATCATGCCCAGGCCGGTGACCAGTACCCCCAGGCTGCGGACCAGCAGGGCGCCCAGCCCGATGAAGATGCAGCCCATGGGTCCGCCCAGGTAGTACCACCACTCCCCCGGCAGCGGGTTGGCGGGGCCGGCCACGGCCAGCTTCACGGCGAACGCGGTCCACAGCACGATGCAGCCGGCCACGAAGTTCACCAGGGTGGCGGCAATGGGAGTGCCGTAGTGGAGGGTGGCGGTACCGTTCATGGCCTGCTGGAAGCTCATGAGGAATCCCGCCGCCACCGGCAGCAGGAGGGGAACCAGCAACCCGGCCGCCCCGTCCCCGGAACCGCCGCTGCTGAACCTCGGCGAGACCGCCCAGGCCACGGCGGCGATGGTCAGGATGCAACCGATGATGCGGATGGCGGTTACTGACTTCTTCCCGGCCGGGCCTATGCCCAGCCGGTCCACCAGCAGGCCGCTGACGGTCTGCCCGGTGACGGTGGCCACGGTGAACAGGGCCACGCCGAGGATGCCTACGGTGAAGGACTGGGCAAAGACGAACAGGGCTCCGATGGCGCCGGCCACCACGTAGATGCGGGGAAACGCGCGGCGGCGGACCGCCGGGATGATGGCGGCCAGGCCGGCCCTGCCGCGTGGCAGCACCAGGGAGATGATGACCATGACCAGCAGGCCTGTGCTGAAACTCACGGCCGCCGCAGCGATTCCGTCATCCAGGCGTGCCCCCAGGGCGCCGTTGATGCGGCCCTGGACGGGGATGGCCAGGCCGGAACCCACGGCCAGGGGCAGGCCTGCAAGCGCCGGCAGGCGGGAAGGGGAGGTCATTGAATCCACCTTAGTTCAGGCATTATTGCTCTATGAGCAACCCCATCGAGGACGTCCCCATCCGCGACACCATGATCCGGCTCGGCCAGCTGCTGAAGCTGGCCAACCTCGTTGAGGACGGGGTGGAAGCGGCGGAGCTCATTAAGAACGGGCTGGTCAAGGTCAACGGCGAGATCGATGACCGCCGGGGCCGGCAGCTGCACAACGGCGACAAGGTCACCGTTAACGGCCAGACCGTGCGGGTCGTGGCACCCGCCGCGGACTAGCCGCACGGCTGGCGCGCCGCCGTCGTCCGTCCTATTTGTTCAGCACCTCATGCGTGAGGAACTCCCCCACGTGCCCGATTTCCTGCTGGTTGATGCCGTGCCACATGCCGGTGTAGAGGACCTTGGTGAGTTTGACGTGCTTGCGCACCCAGCCCATGGTGAATTCGATCTTGTCCTGGGTGATCACCGGGTCCTGCTGGTCCCGTCCCCAGAACATGGGCACGGTTCCGTCCAGCTCGCCGTCCTTGAAGGACGGGTCCCCGGCGGCGTCCACCACGAACCCTGAGAGTCCGACGACGGCGGCGAAGTCCGTGGGCCGCTGGCGGAGGAGCGTGGTGGCCATGGCCATTCCCATGGAGAAACCCAGCAGGGTGACGGACGGGTGCCCCACCCGGATGGTGTCGATCCATTCCAGCACGTACGCGGACGCCTTCTTGACCCGGTCCAGCGAGTACTCGATCGAGGCCGTCAGCGGGAACCAGGTGAAGCCGGGGCCCATCGCGATGGGCGCCCGCAAGGACGCGACGGCGAAGTCCCCGGGCAGCATGTCGGCCAGGCTGAGCAGGTCCTGTTCGTTGGCTCCGTAACCGTGGAGCAGCACCAGCAGCGGCTTGCCGGCGCGCTGGTCTTCCGGATGGGACCACAGGACAACGGGGGCAGGAAATACTTCGGCGTCAGTCATGGTTTCCATTCTTACAGTTACCGGAAAGTAACAACCTACGTTCGCGTAGGCAGAGGAGCGGAAGGCAGGATAGGACCGTGACTGATGCAAGCGCCGATTCCACTACTCCTTCGCCCGCCGGTTCCCATCCCTGGACCCGGTACGTGGCGATGGGCGATTCCTTCACCGAGGGCATCGGTGACCCCGAACCCTCAAGCCCCGGTGGCCACCGTGGCTGGGCCGACCGCGTGGCCGAAGAACTGGGCCGCACCCAGCCGGACTTCGCCTATGCCAACCTCGCCGTGCGCGGCAGGTTGCTCCAGCAGATCGTTGACCAGCAGCTCGCCCCCGCCCTGGAATTGAAGCCGGACCTGGTGACCCTCTCCGCCGGCGGCAACGACCTCATCCGCCCCGGCGGCGATCCCGATGCCTTGGCTGAGAAGCTCGATTCCGTGGTGCAGATCCTGTCCATGGGCGGCGCCACGGTGGTGCTGTTCAACGGGCCGGACACGGGGTCGTCGGTGCTGGGCAGGATCCGCAGCAAGGTGGCCATCTACAACGAGAACCTCCGCACGGTGGCAGCGCGGCATGACGCGGTCATTGCGGACATGTGGTCCCTGCGGCAGCTGAGCGACCCGCAGATGTGGGATCAGGACCGCCTGCACTTCTCCCCGCTGGGCCACCACACCATCGCGGCCATGGTGCTGGACGCGCTGAACGTGGAACATTCACTGGAACCGCTGCAGCCCAAGCCGCTGCCGCCGCGCACCTGGCGCGAGGCACGCAGCGGGGACTTCGTGTGGGCGCGCGAGTATTTCGTACCGTGGGTGCTGCGACGCCTGCGCCACCAGTCCTCCGGCGACGGCATCACGGCAAAACGTCCGACGCCGGGTCCCGTCTTTGGCCCTGGCGTTCCACTGGGCTCCGGCGAGGGTCCGCTTGGCACCTCCGAACCCAGCCGCCGCTAGGGCTGCCGGGGTTACGCTGGAAGGACAACACCCGAGAGGCGCGGCACCGTGAGCAGCTTGTTTTTCTGGATTATCATCCTGTCCTTCGTTGTCCCCATGGCGATGCGGGCATACCGGCGCGCCATGGCGCGGCGGGACCGGGATCAGGGCCTGCCCGGCCAGTTCCCGGGCTCGAACCAGTTCCCGGGCTACGGCCAGTTCCCTGGGTCCGCCGGGCCGCAGAGCAACCAGCCGCGTGACGGCTACACCCAGCAGGATTACTTCTCCGGCGGTTTCCGCCAGTTCGGCCAACCGCAGGGTCCTTTCGGCGGCCAGCAGCCGCCCTACCAGTACGGGCAACCGCCCATGGCGGACCCCCGCTACGGCGCTGGGTCGCAGGACTTCGGGCAGGAACCGCCGTTCCAGCAGCAGCCCCGGCAACCGACGTTCGGGCAGCAGCCGCCCTACCCGGGACACGAGCCGTCCTCCGGGCCGGCCACGCCCCCGCCGCCGGCAGCTCCCCAAGGGTACCGGGCGCGGAAGCTCGCGGAACTGGACCAGCAGTACAGCAACGGTGAGTTGTCCATGGAGGAGTACATGAAGCGCCGTGGCGACATCATGAATGGCTAGCACACCGACACGCAGCAGGCCGGGGACCGAATATTGGTCCCCGGCCTGCTGTCTCTTAACCCGCGTGCCCGGTCAAGGTGCTAGTCCACCTGGGGGAAGCCCAGGTCGATGACGGAGGTGGACGGGTCCGGCCAGCGGGTGGTGACAACCTTGCCGCGCGTGTAGAAGCGGATGCTGTCGGGACCGTACATGTGGGTGTCGCCGAACAGCGAGTTCTTCCAGCCGCCGAACGAGAACGTACCCACCGGGACCGGGATGGGGACGTTGACGCCCACCATGCCTGCCTCGACGTCGAACTCGAACTGCCGTGCCGCCCCGCCGTCGCGGGTGAATATGGCCGTGCCGTTGCCGAACTGGTTGTCGTTGACAAGCTGCACCGCGTCGCTGTAGGAGTCGACGCGGACCACGGACAGGACCGGGCCGAAGATCTCGTCGTCGTACACCTTCATGCCCGGCTTGACATGGTCCACCAGGCTGACGCCGATGAAGAACCCGTCGGAGTCGAACTGCTGGGCGCGGCCGTCCACCACCACGGTGGCTCCTTCGCCCTCTGCTCCGGAAACGTAGGATGCCACCCGCTCGCGGTGCTCCGCGGTGATCAGGGGGCCCATCTGGGAGGCCGGGTCGGTGCCCGCCCCGATCTTTAGGTCTGCCATACGGCTGGAGATCGCCTTGACCAGGTCGTCGGCGATGTTTCCGACTGCCACCAGGACGCTGACGGCCATGCAGCGTTCGCCGGCGGACCCGTACGCGGCGGACACCGCAGCGTCGGCGGCCATGTCCAGGTCGGCGTCGGGAAGCACCACCATGTGGTTCTTGGCGCCGCCCAGGGCCTGCACCCGCTTGCCGTGCTCTGCGGCCCGTTTGTAGATCGACTGGGCCACGGGCGTGGACCCGACGAAGCTGACTGCCTTGACATCGGGGTGCTCGAGCAGCACGTCGACGGCTTCCTTGTCACCCTGGACCACGTTCAGGACCCCGGCCGGCAGGCTCGCCTCGGCGAAGGCTTCTGCAATGAAGACGGCGGCCGACGGATCCTTCTCGCTGGGCTTCAGCAGCACCGTGTTGCCGCACGCCAGGGCGCTGCCGATCATCCACAGCGGCACCATGGCGGGGAAGTTGAACGGGGTAATGCACGCCACCACACCCACGGGCTGGCGGACGGAGTGGACGTCGATGCCGCTGGAGACCTGCTCCGAGCGTTCGCCCTTGAGCATGTGGGACAGGCCGGTGGCGAAGTCGATGTTTTCCAGGCCGCGGGCGATTTCACCTTCGGCGTCGGAGAGGACCTTGCCGTGCTCGCTGGTGAGGATCGCGGCGAGTTCGGACTTGCGCTGGGTCAGGATTTCGCGGACCTTGAAGAAGATGGTGGTCCGTCGGGCCAGGCTGGTTGCGCGCCATTCCGGCAGCGCGGCGCGGGCTGCGGCGATCGCTTCCTCTGTCCGGGCTGCGGAGGCGAGCGCCACCTGCTTCTCCTGCCGGCCGGTGGCGGGGTTGAACACCGGGCCGAAGCGGTCGGCATCGGTGACGCGGGAGCCGTTGATGTAGTGCGGGATGGTTTCCAAGAGAGTCTCTTTTCCTGCTGTGCTGGCGGCGCGGTTAGTTGGATGGTGCCTGGTCGGCCGGCTGGAGGGAGCCGTCCACGAGCTTGATGATCATGGAGCAGTCCTTGCCCGCGTCGCCGGCGTCGATGAGCCGCTGGAACAGCTGCTGGACGTGCTTGCCGATCTCCAGGGGCGTGCCGGTGTCCTCGGCGGCGCTGATGGCCAGGCCGATGTCCTTGTTGGCAAGCTCGGTGGTGAAGGTGGGTGCGAAGTCGTTGTTGGAGGCCGCTGTGGGCACCACGCCGGGGACCGGGTACCAGGTCCGCAGCGCCCAGGAGTCCCCGGAGGACACCGAGGCGATGTTCCAGAAGACCTGCTTGTCCAGGCCCAGCCGGTCAGCCAGGACTGCGCCCTCGGCGGTGGAGGCAAGGTTGATGAAGAGCATCAGGTTGTTGCAGATCTTGGCTGCCTGGCCGGTGGTGGGGCCGCCGGTGGGAATGATGTTTCCGGACATGGGCCCGATGTAGTCCGAGGCGTCTTTGACGGCACCTTCTTCTCCGCCGACCATGAAGGTCAGGGTCCCTGCTTCCGCGCCGCTCATTCCGCCGGACACCGGGGCGTCCACGAAGCGGAAGCCGGCGGCGGCAGCGGCGTCGTGCAGTTCCTGCGCGGACGCAATGTCAATGGTGGAGGAGTCGATGAGCAGCGTCCGGGTACCCGCATGCGCCAGCACGCCGTCGTCCCCGAGGTAGACGGCACGGGCGTGTTCACCCTTGGGCAGCATGGTGAATACGGCATCCGCGCCGTCCACTGCTTCGGCGATGCTGGCTGCGCGCTTGACGCCACCTGCCTCGGCAGCTGCCAGCGCCGCGGGGTTGAGGTCGAAGCCGCGCACGTCGTGCCCGGCCTTCACCAGGTTCACCGACATGTGGCCGCCCATGTTGCCCAGGCCGATCCATCCGATAACTGCCATGCGTAAGCTCCTTTGCTTTCATTCCGGCGTTGCTGCCGGCATGCCTGTGTCTACGATCACACCCTGCTAGAGTGCAATCAAGGGGAAAAAACACAGACGCTCTGTGCATTGATGCACACACCAGGAAGGCCACGCGTGGACTCGAGACGCTTGCCCAGCCCCGACGACCTGCTCATCCTGCTGACCGTTGCGCGCCTGGGCCGGTTCAACGCGGTGGCCGAAACCCTGGGCACCACCCACACCACCATTTCCCGCCGCATACTGGCCCTGGACAAGCAACTGGGCGGCCGGACCCTGGAACGCAGCCCGCACGGCTGGGAGTTGACGCAGCTCGGGGCAGCCGCGGTGGCGGCGGCGGAGACAATCGAAGACACGCTCGGCTCCCTGTCGAGCCTGATCAGCCAGGACCAGAGTGCCCTGGCCGGGCTGGTGCGCGTCGCCACCACCGACGGAGTGGGAGCGGTGTTCGTCACCCCGTCGCTGGTGCGGCTCCAGCAGCAGAACCCGCAGCTGAACATCGAGATGCTGAGCGCCACCAGGAAGGTCAGCCAGAACCGGTCGGGCGTGGACCTGGAAATCGTGGTGGGCCGGGCCGACGTCAGCACGGCCCAGACCATCTTCCTGAGCAACTACTACCTGCGCCTGTACGCCAGCCACGGCTATGCCGCGCGGCACGGCCTGCCGGAAACGCTCGACGACGTGGGGCAGCACGCGTTCGTCTCGTACGTGGAGTCTGCACTCCAGGTGGCGGAGCTTGGGCCCCGTTGGTCATCGCAGCTTCCGACGCCCAGGACCAGTTTCCAGGCCACCAGCGTGTTCGCGCAGGTGGAAGCGGTGCGGCAGGGCGCGGGCATCGGACTGCTGCCCAACTTCATGGTGGCGGACCGTGACGACTTCCTCCCCGTCCTGCCAGGAGACTTCGAGCGCCAGCTGCCCATCTGGGCCGTTGCCCGTCCGGAGTCGCTCCGGTCGGCCCGCGTGCAGGCGGTGATCGCGGCCCTGAAGGACGAAGTGAAGGAGCGCTCGGTGCTGCTGGCCGGGTGAGGAGCGGGGCCGGCGGTTCAGGCCGGCCCGGCGGCTCGGGCCGATGGTGAGGGTCGGCGGTCCAAGCATTCAGCTCAGGCCCGGAAGAGCCGCCGCACCACCTGCCCCGCCGCGAGCGCATCAAGGCCCTCGTTGATCTCGCTCAGTGGCCGCGTGTCGGTGTGCAGCAGCTCAACCGGCAGCCTCCCCTCCCGCCAGTACCCGAGGTACTGCGGGATATCCCGGGCGGGAACGGCGTCACCCATATAGGAGCCCAGCAGCCGCTTGCCGGCACCGGCGAATTGGAGGGCCGGGACGGTCAACTCGGCGGACGGGTGCGGCAGGCCCACCGAGACCACTGCCCCGCCCCGGGTGACCCGCTCCAGGCAGGATGCGATCACCGCGGCCGAACCCACCGCTTCAATGGCTACATCCACGCCGTCGCCCGAAGCTTCCCCAATCAGCCGGCCGGCATCCTCCGACGTTCCCACGGCGGTGGCTCCGGCGTCGAGCGCGAGCTGGTGCTTGCCCTGGTTCGGATCAATGGCGATCACGCTGGCAGCTCCGGCCAGGCGTGCCGCCATGACGGCGGAAAGGCCCACCGCCCCCAAGCCGAACACTGCCACGTGCTGCCCCTGGCTGACTCCCGCCGTGTTGAACACCGCGCCCATTCCGGTGAGCACGGCGCAACCAAACATCGCCGCGACCGTGTCCGGGACGTCGTCGTCAATTACCACCACTGATTCCCGCGCAACCACTGCATAGTCCGCGAAGGCGGAAACGCCCAAGTGGTGGTTGATGCGCTCCCCCTCCGGCGTCCGCAACAGGGCAGGCCCGTGCAGCAGGTCCCCCGAACCGTTGACCTCTGCTGCCCGGTGGCAAAGCGCGGGCCGCCCGGCCAGACAGGCCCGGCAATGGCCACAGCTGGGCACAAACACCAGCACCACGTGGTCGCCCACGGACACGTCCTCTACACCCTGGCCAACGGACACTACGCGCCCCACCGCCTCATGGCCCAACGCCATGGGAAGCGGCCGGACCCGTGAGCCGTCCACCACGGAGAGATCCGAATGGCACAGGCTCGAATAGGTGATGGCAACCCCCAGCTCACCGGCGCGGGGCTCCGGCTGCTCGAGCTCCTGCACCAGCAGCGGCCGGGCATCGGCGTAGCTGCTCTTACCGGGGGCGTTTCCAGTGGCGGGGACGGTTGCGTACAGGACGGCGGCTTTCATGGGATCCCTACTTCCTGCTGGCGGCCAACAGGTCGGCGGTGCCCTTGGCGTCGGCTGCATCCACGTCGTGGAGTGAGACGCCGCGGGTCTCCTTCAGGAAGAAGACCGCGACGGCGGTGACGGCGCAGGCGATGAGCAGGTAGACGGCCACCGGGACCGAGGACTTGTAGGTGCCCAAAAGTGAAGCGGCGATGATCGGGGCCAGGGAGCCGGCCACGATCGAGGTCACCTGGTAGCCCAGGGAGACGCCTGAGTAGCGCATCCGGGTGGGGAACATTTCCGCCATGATGGCAGGCTGCCCGGCGTACATAAAGGCGTGGAACACCAGGCCGATCATGATGGCGGCCAGGATGATGAAGTCGTTCTTCGTATCCATCATGGGGAACGCGAAGAACCCCCAGGTGGCCCCCATAATGGCGCCGGCCATGTAGACGGGCTTGCGGCCAAAACGGTCCGAGAGCTTGCCGATCATGGGCACCACGGCGAAGTGGACGGCATGGGCCAGGAGCAGCAGCAGGAGGATGCGTGTGGTGTCGGCCTGCACCACGGTCTTGAGGTAGGTGATGGAGAACGTCACCACCAGGTAGTACAGGATGTTTTCCGCGAAGCGCAGGCCCATGGCGGTGAAGACGCCGCGCGGGTAGCGGCGGAAGACCTCGGCCACGCCGTAGCCCTTGTGGCCGGCATCCACTTCCTTGCGGGCCTCGAGGAAGATGGGCGCGTCGTTGACCTTGGTACGAATGTAGTAGCCGATCAGGACGATCACCGCGGACAGCCAGAAGGCAACGCGCCAGCCCCATCCGAGGAAGGCGTCCTGGGTCAGTGTGGAGGACAGGACGAACAGCACGGCCGTGGCCAGCAGGTTGCCCAGCGGCACGGCGGACTGCGGCCAGCTGGCCCAGAACCCGCGTGACTTGCTGGGGCTGTGCTCTGCCACGAGGAGGACGGCGCCGCCCCATTCCCCGCCAACAGCGAAGCCCTGCGCAAACCGGAGGATGACCAGCAGCGCCGGAGCCCAGTAGCCGATCTGCGCGAAGGTGGGCAGGCAGCCCATCAGGAAGGTGGAGACGCCCACCAGCACGATGCTCAGCTGCAGCAGCTGCTTGCGGCCGAACTTGTCGCCGAAGTGGCCGAACACGATGCCGCCGATGGGACGGGCCACGAAACCCACGGCATAGGTGAGGAAGGCGGCGATGATGCCGTCCAGCTCGGTCCCGGCGTTGGGGAAGAAGGCCTTCCCGAACACCAGGGTGGCGGCCGATGCGTAGAGGAAGAACTCGTACCACTCCACGACGGTGCCGGCCATGGAGGCGGTCACCACTTTCTTCAGGCCTGATGCCTTGACGTCGGTTTCTTCGGTGAGCCTTGCGGCGGAGCGTTCCGTACTCATGCGAACTCCTTCGGCGTCGTCGTCGACACCACGGGGACAGTCGATGGCAGCCGCGTGTGATGTACACCACGAAAGCCGGCTTCGATGAGTATGGTCTGCCTGCCCGTGCAACCTCAACGCCCATTAGTGCAGAAGGCATCTGCACTAATGCACATTGCTGGCGGTTTGCTGGATGCCCCTAGACCAGGAAGCTGCTCCTCAGCTGTGCCCCCAGTTGCCCAATTTCGGTGAGGAACCCGTCGTGGCCGATGGGCGCCTGGATGACGTGGACGTCCACGTCGCCGGGCAGCGACTGCGCCAGCTCCCGCGACTGGGACGGGAAGTAGAGCCGGTCGGAGTCGACGGCGGCCACGAAGAAGCGTGCAGTAGCAGCCGCCAGCGCTTCGGTCAGGGTTCCCCGGCCCCGGCAGACGTCGTGGCTCATCAGTGCCTCGGTCAGGGCGATGTAGCTGTTGGCGTCAAAGCGCTTCACGAGCTTGTTGCCCTGGTGGTCCAGGTAGCTTTCCACCTGGTAGCGGCCGCGGGCTGCGAGCACTTCCCCCTGAAGGGGCGACTCGGATGCCTGGGCTGACCGGCCAAAGCGGCCTTCCAGTTCGGCGGCGGACCGGTAGGTGATGTGGGCGATGCGCCGGGCAAGGGCCAGGCCCTCTTCAGGACAGGGACCGCCGTAGTAGTCGCCGCCGTTGAAGTTTGGATCCTGCCGGATGGCCAGGGTCTGGGCCTGGGCAAAGGCGATTTGTTCTGCGGTGCTGGCAGCCCCGACGGCGATGACGGCGCAGCGCTGCACCCTTTCCGGGTACGTCACTGCCCATTCCAGTGCGCGGGCGCCGCCCATGGAGCCGCCAAGGACCGCGAACCAGCTCTTGATTCCCAGCTGGTCTGCGAGCCGGACTTCCGCCTCGGTGCTGTCCCGCAGCGTGACCAGGGGGAAGCGGGAGCCCCAGGGCGATCCGTCGGGGGCGGGAGAGGAGGGGCCTGTGGAGCCGTAGCAGCCGCCCACAATGTTGATGGACACCACGAAGAAACGGTCGGTGTCCACGGGGGCGCCGGGGCCCGCGAGTTGTTCCCACCAGCCTTCTTCGTCCGTGTCGCCACGGGTTACGTGCGTGCTGCCGGTCAGCGCATGCTCGATCAGGATGGCGTTGCTGGCGTCCGCGTTGAGGGTGCCCCAGGTTTCGTAGGCCAGGGTGACGTCCGGGAGGTATCCCCCGGCTTCGAGTTCCAGTCCCCCGATGGAGGCGTAGCGGACAATTCCGTGTTCGGGGATGGTTTTTGGGGCGACGGTAACCGTCATGGCAAGACCTCTTCTACGCGCTTGCCCGCCGTCATTTGACCGGCAGGCCAGGTCCTCACCCGGGGCACCCCACCGCGGATGGAGGGTTGCCGGCCAGCACGCCGGGGCTGTCACTGGCACTCATGACCTGGATCGAGTGTACGAAATACTCCCCGGTCCAGGCCAAGAGTGTGACTGGTTGTGACTTCCCGGCTTGCTGCCCGCCCCGCCTTACCGCCCGAGTGGAGGCCCGGCGTCGTACTTTGCCCGTCTAGGCGCTCTTCGCAGCCCTGAAGCCTGCTTCCAGGTCGGCGAGGATGTCGTCGATGTGTTCCAGCCCCACGGAAAGCCTGACGAGTCCCGGGTGCACCCCGGCCACAGCCTGCTGCTCCGGGGAGAGCTGGCTGTGGGTGGTCGACGCCGGGTGGATGACCAGGGAGCGCACGTCGCCGATGTTGGCCACATGGGAGTGCAGCTCCAGGGCGTCGACGAAGCGTTTGCCCGCCTCCGCTCCGCCGGCCAGGTTGAAGGCGACGACGGCGCCCGTCCCCTTGGGCCCGTACTTGCGGCCACGCTCGTACCAGGGGCTGGACGGCAGCCCGGCATAGGCGACCGATTCGACGTCGTCCCTTGCCTCAAGCCAGCGCGCCACTTCCGTGGCGTTGGCAACGTGGCGCTCCACCCGCAGGCTCAAAGTCTCCAGGCCCTGGGAAATCAGGAAGGCGTTGAAGGGCGAGACCGCCGAGCCCAGGTCGCGCAGGAGCTGGACCCGCGCCTTGAGGATGTAGGAGAGGTTGGCCCCCAGCGCTCCATCGGCTCCCAGATCGCGGGCGTAGACCAGCCCGTTGTAGGTGGGATCCGGGGTGTTGAAGCCTGGGAACCGTTCCGGGTCCTTGCTGAAATCGAACTTGCCGGAATCGACGATCACGCCGGCGATGGCTGTGCCGTGGCCGCCCAGGTACTTGGTGGCGGAATGGATCACGATGTCCGCGCCCCACTCCAGCGGGCGGATGAGGTACGGGGTGGAGAGGGTGTTGTCCACGATGAGGGGCACGCCGGCCTGGTGGGCGACTTCGGAGATGCCCTCGATGTCCAGGACGTCCTGGCGGGGGTTGGAGACCACTTCACCGAAGAAGAGCTTGGTGTTGGGCTGGACTGCGTTGCGCCACTGGTCCAAGTTGTCGGGGTCCTCCACGAACGTTACGGAGATGCCGAACTTTTTCAGGGTGTGGGCGAACAGGTTATAGGTTCCGCCGTAGAGGCTGGGGCTGGCCACGATGTGGTCGCCGGCCTCCGCGATGTTCAGGACCGCGAACGTTTCAGCGGCCTGGCCGGAACTCAGCAGCAGCGCTGCCAAACCACCTTCGAGGCTGGCGATCCGCTGTTCCACTGCGTCCTGCGTCGGGTTGCCGATGCGGGTGTAGATGGGCGCGAGTTCGGACAGTGCGAAGCGGTTTGCCGCGCTCTCGGCTGTTGGGAACACGAAGGACGTGGTCTGGTAGATGGGCAGGGCACGGGCTCCCGCGGCACTGTCCACTTCCTGGCCAGCGTGGATCTGGCGGGTTTCGAAGGACCAACCGTTGGACATCCAAATCTCCTTTGACATGGGCCCGGCATGCTCACCGGCAGTGCGGGCCGCGCTTGCTGCCGGCTCTTGCCGGACAGCCAGGTCTTCACCCGGGGCACCCCACCGCGGATGGAGGGTTGCCGGCCAGCGAGCCGGGGCTTGGCGCTGGCACTCATGACCTGCGCCAAGTCTAGGAACAGCGTTGTTGTCGTGAACAGGATTGTGACGAACATGGTCTTTTCGGCGGCCTCCCCATGGCCATTGAGTGCGCGCAAATCCAGTAAGGGTACCCTTAGCTGAGAGCCGCATCACAAAGTGCCAAGATGTTGCCATGCGCATGGATCACGTCTCTTACGCCTGTGAACACGACGGCCTCGCGGCCACCACCGAACGAATTGCAACTGCCCTCGGCGTTGAGGCAGTGAAGGGTGGCGTACACCCCCGCTTCGGAACCCGGAATATGATCATCCCCCTGGCCGGCCACAAGTACTTGGAAGTTGTCGAGGTCCTGGACCACCCGGCGTCGGACAAGGCACCCTTCGGGCAGGCTGTCCGCGCCCGCTCCGCTGCCGGTGGCGGCTGGATGGGCTGGTGCGTCGAAGTGGACGACCTCGCCCCCTTCGAGGAACGCCTGGGCCGCGCCGCCGTGAACGGCAATCGCAAGTTCCCGGACGGCCGCGAGCTGGTCTGGAAGCAGATCGGGATCCTGGGCCTCATCGCCGATCCCCAGGTGCCGTACATGCTCAAGTGGGAGGGCGACCCCTCCCTCCACCCGTCCCACGCTTACGAGAGCAACCTCAAGATGAGCTGCCTGACCATCGCCGGTTCCGCCTCGCGCGTCACCGAGTGGCTGGGTGAGCCCGTGGAGAAGCCGCTCGAGGACGTTGCCGTGGAGTGGGTCGCCCCGCACGGTACCCCGGGCATCCTCTCGGTCACCTTTGAGACCGCCAACGGAGCCGTCACCATCTGACCCTCACCCCTTTCCTCCCTGGACCACTTCGGGGAGGTTCCCGGGTTGCGCCCGGGCAAACTTCGGCCGCCATTGGGTGGTGACAACGGCGTCACCACCCAATGGCGGCCGAATCCATTTAAGTGGCTTCCCCCTGCGCGCGGTGATGAGGCGCCGGCGCCGCGAGCACTTTGAATGTCAGTGGGTCGTTGGATGATGTGGGTATGGGAATCGGCGGTGGTGTTGGGGTGGTTTTGGAGGGTGTTCGTGCCTCTGTTGCTGCCCTGGATGCGCTCACTTTTGAGGACCAGAACCTGGACGATGCTGCGTTGACCGCCGTTGGTTCCGGTGTTGATGTGTTGCAGCGGCGGTATGAGATCCGGCTGGAACGGTTGGAGGTTGCAGCCCGGCTGGAGGCACAGCTGGCTGCGGTGAAAGCACGGGATGCTGCCGAGGCCGTTGGGTTCCAGGAGGCGATGACGCCGCCGGATGCCTCCGTTACGGACTGCACTTATGTGCGGATGTCGGTGGTGGAGGAGATCGCCGGGGTCCTGACCATCAACTCCGCGGCTGCGGGGGCGTTGGTGGAGCAGTCACGGCGGGTCTGTTCCCTCCCGCTGGCCTTCGGGGCCCTGGCCGCCGGGGCGATGTCCTGGCAGCACGCCCGCATCATCGCGGACGAAACCGAAGGCCTCGATGGGAGTGGTGCAGCCGCGTTGGTGGCGCACTTCTTCGACCCCGACACACCAAACCCCGCCCGGGGCGCCGCCCCGGGGGACCTCGTTCCGTCCAGGTTCCGGGCCAAGGTCCGCAGCTGGCGGGAACGCCACCACCCCGAATCAATCCAGAAACGCCACGCCAAAGGGGCCGCTGACCGTCGGATGGAATACACCCCCGACACGGACGGCATGGCCTGGCTCTCCCTCTACCTCCCCGGCGATACCGCGTGCGCGATCTGGAACCGCACCACCGCCACCGCCCGCGGCCTCCAAGGCCCCAACGAAGAACGCACCCTCACCCAACTCCGCCCAGACATCGCCGCCTCCCTGCTCCTCGGCGCCGGGCAGGTGCCGGGTGAGGGTTCCACCGGCACCGCCCCGGGCACCCAGGGTGTCACAGGGATCGGGAAGGTCCCTGCCCCGCGGGCCGATGTCCTGGTCACCGTGCCGGTGTTCGCCCTCCTCGGCCTCACCGACGAACCAGCCATGCTGGATGGTTTCGGACCAATCCCGGCGTCCATGGCACGGAAACTCGTCGCCGGCGGCGCCGACTCGTTCTACCGGGTCCTGGTCGACCCAAGGGACGGGACACCCCTGGAAATCGGCCGGAAAAACTACCGGCTCACCGGCCCCATCAAACACTGGATCAGGATGCGCGACACCAAATGCACCTTCCCCGGCTGCACCAACAAAACCCCCGACAACGACACCGACCACCTCCAAGCCTGGGAACACGGCGGCACCACTGATGTCAGCAACCTCGCCCAGCTCTGCCCCAAACACCATCGACTCAAACACCACAGCCAATGGACACCCGGCCCGGCCAACAAGAATGAACCACCCGGCTGGACCTCACCCACCGGCAGGCACTACAAACCAGAACAACAAGACGCAGAACCAACCCACTGGCCACCCGGCATCCTGCCGGCGCACGCTGTTCGAGGTGCCGTTGTGGCGGGGGTTGAATTGGAAGCCTCCGCGCCAGCGGAGGACGCGCTGTGGCGGCAGCTTCTCGCCTCGATGCCACTGTGGCCTGATCCTCCCGTCGAAGAACCGCCAGGCGAGGACGAACCGGACCCCGGCGACCTTTGCCCCACAGATCCCCTCTGGGATGAATTTCATGGACGGTTCTACAATCTGCCCGCTGACCCGCAGGCGGACTGGCAGCTGCTGCTACACCTGAGGTGAGGCCAGAAAAGTAGCGCGCAGCCCGAGTCCGGAGCTAGGGGCCGCCCAGCAGGCCGCAGGCAACATATCTTTTGGCAGTCCTCACAACGATGAATACCCGGGCCTGATCGGAGGAGGGAGCGGCGAGGATTTCGGTTCCACCGGCGGTTTTGCCTTGGACCGTCAGGAGGGAAACATCAGTGCGCGCGGGCTCTGGGTCAGGGCCGCAGTTGTACTCGCGCCCGGCAAACTGGACTTTGGACGGAACCTCTCGAGGCCAGAGAACCCAGTCCGACGTCTGTTCGTGAATGCTCCACAATCGCCCGGTGAGCACACATCCGGCCAACGCCAAGACCGCACTCCCCAAGGCCAATCCGTGTCGTAGTCCCCCGCCCATGCTGCAAGACTTCACGAAGGCACGCTTGGAATCAACAAGAACCCGTAATAGGGCTACCGCCGGCCGGCCTACCGCCCAGCGCTCGTTCAATCGGGTACTGGCAGGCCGCGGCGGCCCTACCCCAGCCCCACTGCCTTGCCGAAGAGGCTGAAGCCGACGAATGCCACAATGTCCAGCAGCGCGTGGGCGATGACCAATGGCATGACGCGCTTGGTGCGGGTGTAGAGCCAAGCGAAGACCACCCCCATCACGGCGTTGCCAATGAAGGGACCGAAGCCTTGGTAAAGGTGGTAGCTGCCACGCAGCACAGAGCTCACGGCGATAGCCAGTGGCGTACTCCAGCCGAACTTGCCGAAGCGGTCCAGAAGGTACCCCACCACGATGACTTCCTCGAGCACCGCGTGGCGCATCGCCGAGAGGATCAGGACGGGAACGGTCCACCAGTATGCGTCCAGGGCGCTGGGGATAATGGCGGTGGTGATGCCGAGCGCCCGGCCGGCCGCATAAAGTCCCAACGACGGTATCCCAATCAGCGCGGCCAGCCCCAGGCCTTGCAGCAGGTCCTTCCCGGGCCGGGCGAAGTTGAACCCAAGCTTTCGGAATGCAGAACCGGAGTTGGGTGCGTCGCCGGGGGAAACCTGGCGCTGGTCGGTGAGGAAATAGAGAACCAGCAGCACAGGCACCAACGCAAAAATGATGTCCAGCAACTGGTACGTCAGGTCGAAGTACTCGCGTGTGCTCTGCGAGCGGTTCAGGGTGGACGTGCCCTCGGCCAGCGGGGCGCGGGTCATCTTGTCGAGTAGCTGCACCACGGAGTAGACAGCGGACTGGCCCAGGGACAGTCCCAGGACGATCCAGACTTCGAGCCGCAGCCGACGGCGGGAGGGAACCAGCATGTTCCCATCTTGCCTTCAGTTTCTGGATCCTGCCTGACGGAACTCCCCCCAGCCTCCCCGAAGCATCAGGAAGGTGCGACGATCACTTCCGTGCCGTTGGCTTCGAAGGCTGCCTTGTCTCGCGCAGAGATCCCGGAATCGGTGATCAGCCGGGTGAAGTCGTAGCCGTCCATCGTGGCGAAAGCGCGCACGCCGACTTTGGAGGAATCAGCCAGGACGTAGGAAACCCTGGCACGGGACGCCAGCAGGGCATTGACGGAAGCCTCCCCCTCCCCTGTATTGGTGGGTCCGACCTCCGGATCGATGCCGTTGACACCGATGAAGGCGATGTCCAGCACCACCTTCTGCATGATGATGTCCGTGTAAGGGCCCACGAGCTCATAGGACCGGGGGTTGAGGATGCCACCAGTCACCATCACCTTGATGTTGGGCCGGACCGCCAACTGGCCGGCAATGTTGATGGCGTTCGTTACGACGGTGAGCGTCGGCTGGTTGGAGGGTGCATTCAGGTCCTCGCGGGTGGCCAGGATCTGCGCAAGCGCGGTGCTGGTGGTGCCGCCGCAGAGGCCGATGACGGCGCCCGGCCGGATCAGGGCAGCGGCGCACTGCGCTATCTGCTCCTTTGCTTCGGCATGGTCGTCGCGGTTGTAACGTCCGGGCAGGTCATACGCCAGGGCGCCGGTGGTTGCACCGCCGCGCGTCCGCGTCAGGAGGCGGCGCTTGGCAAGGCTGTCCAGGTCGCGCCGGGCCGTGGCAGGGGAAACGTTGAGGGTGCTGACGATCTCATCGACCTCTACCTGGCCGGTCCTGGCGAGCAGGTCCAGAATCGCTGTCAGCCGGTCGGTGCGCGTCATGCAAGCGGGCCTTTCGATACATCAGCCACCGCATTGGGATGACGTTTCCTGATTCTAACCATACGGAAAAGATCAGGAACAATCATACAGCAGGTGCCGTGCTAACGCTCCCGAACTCCAGCCCGCCACACAGCGTACGTCAATGGCATCCCGGGCCGGTAAGCGAGATGCGTGGCGGACGGCGCGTTCAGCAGCTGCAGGTCGGCCCGGTGTCCGACGGCGATCGATCCCACGGCGCGTTCGCCGTCGGCATCCCGGCCGGTTTCCTTGTGCAACGCAAGGGCGCCGCCGTAGGTGGCGGCCCGGACAGCCTCGTGCACGCTCAGCCGCATCTGGAGGACGGCCGTTGTCACGCAAAAAGCCATGGAACTGGTGTACGACGTGCCCGGGTTGCAGTTGGACGCCAGCGCCACCTGCACCCCCGCGTCCAGGAGCTCACGGGCAGGTGCCAGCGGCTGGCGGGTGGAGAGGTCGCAGGCAGGAAGGCACGTGGCCACAGTGCCCCGCTCCCCCGTTCCCAAAGCCGGATCCCAGCCGGACCAGGACGCAGCAAGGGCCTTCACATCCTGTGCGGCAAGGTAGTTCACGTGGTCCACACTGGCAGCGCCCAGCTCCACGGCGAGCTGCACGCCGGGGCCTTCACCGAGCTGGTTGCCGTGGACCCGCAGGCCAAGACCGGCCTCGCGGCAGGCCACCAGCACGCGGCGGGACTGCTCGGAGTTGAACGCACCCTCCTCGCAGAAGACGTCGGCCCACTGGACATAAGGGCGGACCGCGGCGAGCATCGGCCCGCAGACCAGGTCGGTATACGCTTCCGGGTCCTGCCCGGCTGGAACCAGGTGCGCGCCAAGGTAGGTGACCTGGTCCGCTATGGTGGAGGCGATGCGCGCGCTCCGGGCCTCGTGTTCGACATCAAGGCCGTAGCCGGTCTTGGTTTCGAGGTACGTGGTGCCCTGCGATACGGCCTCTGCCACCCGCCCCATGGCCAGTCGGGTGAGGTCGAAGTCGGACGTGGCGCGCGTGGCGTTCATGGTGACGGCGATGCCACCGGCAGCGTAGGCCTCCCCCGCCATCCGCGCCTCGAATTCTGCCGTGCGGTCCCCGGCGAACAGCAGGTGGCTGTGGGAGTCCACCCACCCCGGCAGCATGGCCCGGCCGCCGGCGTCGACGGCGTCATCAGCTGCCGGAGCATTGGCCGTGGAACCAATCCAGGAGATCCGTTCACCCTCGACCACCACCGCCGCGTCTTTCAGAACCCGGTGTTCCAGGTCCTGCGTCATCAGCTCGGCGATATTGGTGATCAAGGTGCTCATGGAATCATTCTTCAGCGTCTGACGGACCAGCGCGTGGCCGCGAGGGCCTGCGCTGTCCGGGATTCCGGACCGTCCGCGGCCCCATCGGCAGGGACAGCGCCGCCGGAAGTGCCCAGCCCGGCAAGGATCTGGCCCGCGGCGAACTCGGCGAGGGCCGCCGACGTCTGGAATCCGTAGCCGCCCTGGCCCGCGAGCCAATAGAACCCGGCAGCCTCGGCGTCGAACCCGGCCACGGGCACCCCGTCCGCGGCTTCCGTGCGCAGGCCCGTCCATGCCCGTCGGATGCCGCTGATCCCCAGGCTGGTGAACGCATTGAGCTTTTCCACCAGGCGCTCCACATCACCTGGATTCGGCCGTGCGTCCTCGGGCCCGCTGGGCACCGTCTCCGAAGGGGAAATCAGCACGTCCTGGCCGTCGGGACGGAAATAGAACGTGTTGTCCGCCGCTGCCACCATGGGGGAGGCCGCCGGCAAGGGATGGTCGACGGCGGCAATCGCCGCAGTGCGCCGGTACGGCTGGAGTCCCAGCTTCTCGACGCCGCTGAGCACCGCCAGTTCATCAGCCCAGGCACCCGCCGCATTGACCAATACCGCGGCTTCAAAGCCCTCGGCACCCGCTCCCACCTGCCACCCGGAACCCAGCCGTTGGGCCGAATGCACCCGGGCACCGGTAATGATGTCGGCTCCGGCCGCGAGCGCCCGCTTGCGGTGGTCCTCCAGCAGCAGGGGCGCGTTGCAGCCAAAGGATCCGGTATCCAGTCCGGCAGCTTCAAAGGTTCCCGGCCTCAGGGCCGGACACAGCTTGAGGGCATGGTCCACCGTGATGGCCTGCATATGCCCGCTGGCCTCTGCGGCGACATCCTCCGCAGACCCCACCAGCATGAAGCTGCGCGGCGTCAGGACTGCTTCCGGCGCTTCCGCGTCGCGGGCTGCGAGCAGTTCGAGGGTCCGGACGGTGAGCTCCTGCACCACGGGAGGCCCGTAGCTGGGAATCAGCTGGCGGGCGGAGCGGGAGGACGTGTGGTACGCCAGCTCCTGCTCCGCCTCCACCAGCGCGACGCTGCAGCGGCCCGCGAGCGCGGACGCGAGAGACAGGCCGGCGATGCCGCCGCCCACAATCAGGACATCGTAGTGTGCTGCCATGGGTCCATCCTGACAGAGATCCCGCGTGCTGGGACCCCTGCGTATAAGGGTCTGTCAGGCTGCTGCCTCGGCACGGCTGGCGACGAAGGCACGCACGCACGCTTCGACGTCGTCCGCTGAATGTGCAGCTGAAAGCTGCACCCGGATCCGCGCGGCACCGCGGGGGACCACGGGGAAGCTGAAGGCGGTGACGAAGACGCCGTGCTGCAGCATCCGGTCCGCCACCTTGGCCGCAATGACGGCGTCGCCGAACATGACCGGGACAATGGCGTGCTCGCCGGGGAGCAGGTCGAATCCTTCCTCGGTCATGCGGCGGCGGAACAGTTCGGCGTTCTCGAACAGGCGGCGGCGGAGGTCGGCCGAGTTCTGGACCAAGTCCAGCGCCTTGAGGGTGGCGGCAACGATGGCCGGCGCAAGGGAGTTGGAAAAGAGGTAGGGACGGGCCTTTTGCCTCAGCATGGCCACGATCTCGCCGCGTCCGGAAACGTAACCGCCGGATGCTCCCCCCAGGGCCTTGCCGAAGGTGCCGGTGTAGATGTCCACCCGGTCGGAGACGCCGGCGTGCTCGGGAGTCCCGGCCCCGGTGGCGCCCATGAAGCCCACCGCGTGGGAATCGTCCACCATGACCAGGGCGCCGTACTTGTCGGCGAGGTCGCAGATGGCCTCCAGCGGAGCGAGGAAGCCGTCCATGGAGAATACGCCGTCTGTGACGATCAGCGTGCGGCGGGCGCCCTGTGCTTCCTGCAGCCGGGCCTCGAGTTCGGCCATGTCCTGGTTGGCGTAGCGGTAGCGGCGGGCTTTGCAGAGCCTGATCCCATCGATGATGGAGGCGTGGTTGAGCGCGTCGGAAATCACGGCGTCATCCGGTCCCAGCAGGGACTCGAACACGCCCCCGTTGGCATCGAAGCAGCTGGAGAACAGGATGGTGTCCTCGGTGCCAAGGAATGCGGAGACCTTGGCTTCGAGTTCCAGGTGCAGGTCCTGGGTGCCGCAGATGAACCGGACGCTGGCCATGCCGAAGCCGCGCTCATCCATGGCGGCCTTGGCGGTCCCGATGATGTCCGGGTGGTCCGCCAGGCCCAGGTAGTTGTTGGCGCAGAAGTTCAGCACGTCGGCTCCCGGGCCGCCAATCTGCCCGGCCGTGATGTGGCTGGACTGCGGCGAGCTGATGCTGCGTTCAGTCTTGTACAGTCCCGCGGTGCGGATCTCGTCCAGCTCTTCGCGCAGCTGGTCCTTGATGGAGGTGTACATGGGGTTCCTTACAGTCGGGTCCAGTCGAGGACAACTTTGCCGCCCACGCCGCTGCGGGCAATGTCGAAGCCTTTTTCCCAGTCCGTGGCGGGCAGCGTGTCCGTCACCACGGCAGAGATTCCGGCGTGCAGCACGGGGTTGGAGGAGAGCATGGCGCTCATGGCGTACCAGGTTTCGTACATCTCGCGGCCGTAGATGCCCTTGAGCGTGAGCATGTGGGTGACCACCTTGCCCCAGTCGATGGTGATCTCCTGGCTGGGCAGCCCCAGCATGGCGATGCGGCCGCCGTGGTTCATGTTGTCGATCATCTCAGGCAGGGCGGAGGGGTGGCCGGACATTTCCATTCCGACGTCGAAGCCTTCGCGCATGCCCAACTCGCGCTGGGCGTCGCGCACGCGGGTGGTGGAGACATCGATGGCAAGGTCGGCTCCGAGCTGCCGTGCCAGGTCCAGCCGCGGCCGGGAAACGTCGGTGATGGCGATCTTGCGTGCGCCGGCGTGCCGGGCGACGGCGATGGCCATGAGCCCTATGGGGCCGGCGCCGGTGATGAGCACGTCCTCGCCTACCAGCGGAAAGCTGAGGGCGGTGTGGACCGCGTTTCCGAAGGGGTCGAAGATGGCACCGAGTTCGGGCGTGACGGAGGGATCGTGGTGGACCCAGACGTTGGTTTCGGGGATGACGACGTACTCTGCGAAGGCACCATCGCGCTGTACCCCGACGCTGACCGTGTGGATGCACATCTGGCGGCGCCCTGCCCTGCAGTTCCGGCAGATGCCGCACACCACGTGGCCTTCGCCGGAGACCTTGTCGCCAACCTTGACCTCGCGGACGTCCTCTCCCACTTCAACCACTTCGCCGTAGAACTCATGGCCGGCGATGAGGGGTGCCTCGATCATGCCCTGCGCCCAGGCGTCCCAGGACTGGATGTGCAGGTCCGTGCCGCAGATCCCGGTGGTCATGACGCGGATCTTCACGTCAGCCGGGCCGGCTTCGGGTTCGGGCCGGTCGACGAGCTCGAAGCCGGCGTGCGGGCCGGCCTTATACAGGGCCTTCATTGGCGTCCTTACTGCTTGGCGTTCACTCTGCTGGGTACCTCCCCATTGAAGCCCCGGCAATGCTTTAGCACAACAGGGATCTTCTCAATCGACGATGTAGCTATTGCTAATGATTAGAGTGGACGTATGGAGGTTCATCAGCTTGAAATCCTGCGGGAACTGGGCGCCCTGGGAAGTGTGAAGGCCGTGGCCGATACGCTCATGGTCACCCCGTCGGCCGTGTCGCAGCAACTGGCGCACCTGCAGCGCACGGTGGAGGTTCCGCTGACCCGCAAGGAGGGCCGGAACCTGGTGCTCACGGAGGCCGGCCAGGTTCTCGCTGACGCGGGCGCCGCCGTCGTCAGTGCCATGGCCGAGGCCCGCGGCGCGCTGGGCACCTATCACGGCTCCCCCGCGGGCAGGGTGACGCTCAGCGGGTTCCACAGCGCGGGGCAGGCCCTGTTCGCGCCGCTGGCACGCATGCTGGACCAGCCAGAGCACCCGCGCATTGAGCTGTCTGACGAGGACGTTGCCCAGCAGGACTTCCCGGCCCTCACCGCCCGGTACGACCTAGTGCTCGCACACCGGATGGACCACAGCCCGCGCTGGCCGGCGGAACGGGTCGCCGTGATCCCCCTGGCGCATGAGCCGCTGGACGTGGCGCTGCCGGCAGGCCATCCATTGGCCCAGCAGGAGACGGTCACGGCGGACGACGTCGGCGGCGAGGCCTGGGTGACCAGCCACCCCGGCTACTCCCCCGCCGATGTCCTGTCTGCCGTCGCTGCCGTCTCCAGCCGGGAGCCGAACATCATCCACCGCATCAATGACTACTCCACGGTGGCGGCGCTGGTGGCGGCAGGAGGCGTGGTGGGGCTGCTGCCCAGGTACACGGCGGGCCCGGTCCTGAACCCGGACATCGTGCTGCGGCCGCTGGAGGGCATCAGCACCCGGCGCAGGATCGACCTGCTGGCCCGGCCGGAGAACCTGAAGCGGCGGGCAGTGGTGATGGTTTGCGAGGCCCTCGAGGACATCATGGCAGGGCTGGTGCAGCACGGCTGAACAAGCGCTCAGCGGTAAGGGGTTCCGCCGCGGACGGCGGCCACGCCTGGAATCTGCAGGAGTTATGCGCCCTGGTCATCGTTGCTGTTGCCCCGGCCCACCCCTTTGCCATGCCCAAGTCCGGGTGCGTGTTTCAGTCCCGGTGCGTGTTCCAAACCGCGTCCCAACCCAAGGGCCGGCCCGTCGCCGGCGCCCTTCACGATCCGCTTGGCCGTAGCCTTGTCCCCGTCCTTGACGCCGGCTATCCGCACTGCGTCGCCCGCGGCTATATCCGCGATGGTTCCGTCGGCCGGCTCAAGCCGCTTGCCGTCGTCGGGCTTTCCTCCGCCGGGCGTTGCGCCAGGGCTGGGCACTGCTCCCGGGCTGGGCGTTGCACCTGGATTGGCGGCCGGAGGAATCTTGGTGATCTTGGTGTCGCCGTTGACGGCGTAGGTCTGGGAGAAGCCGTCCTCGCTCTTGACGGTGATGGCTGAGTCGCTGACTGACTCGACAGTGCCCCGTTGCTCCAGTTTGGTCTGGAACGTACCGTCGGGGTTCTTGACCACACCCTCGCCGTGCAGGGGCAGTGCGCGTTGGGCTTTGCCGGGCTTATTAAGCCCCGGAGCGTTGCCTGAGTCGCCAGGCGCCGACTGCGAGGGCGACGGCGTGGGTGTCGGCGTCCCCGTTGCCGACCAGGCCAGGGCGGCTCCCGTCCCGGTGAGTGCCACGGCGACAGCGCCGGCCAGCACCGCCTTGCGCATCCTCATAGGTTCCCGGATCACCATGGTTGTTCCTCCCGCACGCCCGCGCCGCATCTGCACGCCAGGGCACCGGCGCCCTGTGGGCTCCAGTGTAAGTCCGCCACGGACGTGCAGCCACGGGTAGTTTCACGGGCTGCCGGGTGAGTACTTAAAGCCAACCGGGCCGCAACCGGTGCGGTGATGGGGGTCCAAAACGGCACTGACTGCGGCCCGGCCGGGCGGGAGTGCTAGACGGTGACGCCCAGCTTCTCGAGGATCAGCTCACGGACGCGGCCGGCGTCGGCCTGCCCGCGGGTGGCCTTCATGACTCCGCCCACGATCGCACCGATGGCCTGCACCTTGCCGCCGCGGATCTTGTCCGCGACGTCGGGCTGCGCGGCGAGTGCGGCATCGATGGCTTCCAGGAGGGGCCCGTCGTCGGACACGACCGCGAGGCCGCGCTTTTCGACGATCTCCTCGGGGGTGCCCTCGCCGGCGAGGACGCCGTCGAGGACCTGGGAAGCCATCTTGTTGTTGATTTTGCCGGCTTCCACCATGCGGCTCAGCTCCACCACCGTGGCAGCCTCAACGCCCAGCTGGCCGGGGTCCACGTCGGCGGCCTTGGCGCGGCCCACGATCTCGCCCATCCACCACTTGCGGGCCACCGAAGCCGTGGCGCCGGCGGCGATGGTTTCCTCGATCTCGTCCAGCACGCCGGCGTTGACCACGTCGCGGAACTCCAGGTCGGAGTAGCCCCAGTCGGCCTTGAGGCGCTTGCGGCGCTCGGCGGGCGGCTCGGGCAGGGTGGCGCGCAGTTCCTCCACCCATTCGCGGGAGGCCACCACGGGCACCAGGTCCGGTTCCGGGAAGTAGCGGTAGTCGTCGGCGTCGGACTTGGCGCGGCCGGAGGTGGTGGTGCGGGTGTCCTCGTGCCAGTGGCGGGTTTCCTGGATGACCGGCTCGCCGGAGTCCAGGACGGCGGCATGGCGCTGGATCTCGTAGCGGACGGCGTGTTCGACGGCGCGCAGCGAGTTAACGTTCTTGGTCTCGGACCGGATGCCGAACCGTTCGCGGCCGTGCGGGCGGAGCGAGACGTTGGCGTCGCAGCGTACGTTGCCGCGTTCCATCTTCGCGTCGGACACGCCCAGGTTCTTCACGATCTCGCGGACGGCCGCCACGTAGGCCTTGGCCAGTTCGGGTGCACGGGACCCGGCGCCCTCGATCGGCTTGGTGACGATCTCCACCAGCGGCACGCCGGCGCGGTTGTAATCCACGAGCGAGAAGTCGGCGCCCTGGATACGGCCGGTGGCACCGCCCATGTGGGTCAGCTTCCCGGCGTCCTCCTCCATGTGCGCGCGCTCGATCTCCACGCGGAACACGGTGCCGTCCTCGAGTTCAACGTCCAGGTATCCGTCGTAGGCGATGGGCTCGTCGTACTGGGACGTCTGGAAGTTCTTGGGGGTGTCCGGGTAGAAGTACTGCTTCCGGGCAAAGCGGCAGGACTCGGCGATCTTGCAGTTGAGCGCCAGGCCGATCTTGATGGAGGACTCGATGGCCGTCCTGTTGACCACGGGCAGGACGCCGGGCATGCCGAGGTCCACCTCGTTGACGTTGGTATTGGGCTCGTCACCGAAGACGTTGGGCGCGGAGGAGAACATCTTGGTCTTGGTGTTCAGCTCCACGTGGACCTCGAACCCCAGGACGGGATCGTACTTCTCCATGGCCTCTTCGAAGCTCAGGATGGTGTCGGTGCTCATTATTTTGCCTCCTGGGTTTCGAGGGTTCCGGCAGCGGCGAGGTCGGGGGCCTGGGCCAGCAGCGGGCCGCCCCACTTGGCTTCGAGCAGCGATTCCAGGACCGCGCCCACCCGGTACAGGCGGGCGTCTTCGCGGGCCGGGGCCAGCAGCTGGATGCCAACGGGCAGCCCGTCCTCGTCGGCCAGGCCGCCGGGCAGCGACAGGCCGGGGACGCCGGCAAGGTTCGCGGGGATGGTGGCGACGTCGTTCAGGTACATCGCCAGCGGATCGTCCAGTTTTTCGCCGAGCGGGAACGCCGTGGTGGGGGCGGTGGGCGAGATGAGGACGTCAGCCTGGGCGAAGGCGGCCTCGAAGTCCCGCTGCACCAGGGTGCGGACCTTCTGCGCGGAGCCGTAGTAGGCGTCGTAGTAGCCGGCGGACAGGGCGTAGGTGCCCAGGATGATGCGACGCTTGACCTCGTCGCCGAAGCCTGCGGCGCGGGTGGCACCCATGACGCGTTCGATGGTCATGGGGCCCTCTTCGGGGAGGACGCGCAGGCCGTAGCGGACGCCGTCGAACTTGGCCAGGTTGGAGGAGGCCTCTGACGGCATGATCAGGTAGTAGGCGCCCAGGGCGTACTGGAAGTTGGGGCAGGACACCTCGACGATTTCCGCGCCGGCTTCCTTGAGCAGTTCCAGGGACTCGTTGAACCGGTTTTCGACGCCGGCCTGGTAGCCGTCGCCGTGGAGTTCCTTGATGATGCCGATCCGCAGGCCTTCGACGTTGCCGGTCTTCGCGGCGGCAACGAGGTCTGCGAGGGGTTCGGGCAGCGAGGTGGAATCGCGGGGATCGTGGCCGCCGATGACCTGGTGCAGCAGTGCCGAGTCCAGGACGGTGCGGGTCACGGGCCCGATCTGGTCCAGGGAGGAGGCCATGGCGATGGCGCCGTAGCGGGAGACGCTGCCGTAGGTGGGCTTCACGCCCACGGTGCCGGTGACGGCGCCGGGCTGGCGGATGGAGCCGCCGGTATCCGTGCCCAAGGCAAGGGGCGCTTCGAAAGCGGCGACGGCGGCAGCGGACCCACCGCCGGAGCCGCCGGGGATCCGGTCCAGGTCCCAGGGGTTGCGGGTGGGGCCGTACGCGGAGTGCTCGGTGGAGGAGCCCATGGCGAATTCGTCCAGGTTGGTCTTGCCCAGGATGGGCATCTTCGCGGCGCGCAGGCGCTCCACCACGGTGGCGTCGTACGGGCTGTGCCAGCCCTCGAGGATCTTCGAGCCGGCGGTGGTGGGCTGGCCGATGGTGACGATCAGGTCCTTGACGGCGATGGGAACGCCGGCCAGGTAGTGCAGGGCCTCGGCTTCGGCACCGCCGGCGGCGCGGATGGCGTCCACCTCGGCGGCGACGGCGAGCGCTTCTTCCCGGTTGACGTGCAGGAAGGCGTTGACCTGGCCGTCGACGGCGGCAATGCGGTCCAAGTGGGCCTGGGTGGCTTCGACGGCGGTGACTTCGCCGGTGCGCAGTTTCTCGGCGAGCTGCGCGGCGGAGAGCCGGATCAGGCTATCGGCGCTGGTGTTCTTGTCAGTCATGTCTATGCCTCATCCAGGATGGCGGGAACCTTGAAACGGTTGTCATCGGAGTCCGGGGCGCCGGAGAGTGCCTGTTCCGCCGTGAAGGTGTGGCCCACAACGTCGTCGCGGAACACGTTGGTGAGCGGAATGGGGTGCGAGGTGGCCGGAACGTCGTCCCCTGCGGCCTCGCTGACGGACTTGACCGAATCCACGATGACGGCGAGTTCGCCGGCCATCCTGTCCAGCTCTTCGGCACTCATCTCGATGTGAGCGAGCCGCGCGAGGTGCGCGACGTCGTCACGGTTGATCGCAGCCATGGATCTCCCCTGCAAAGTTCGAATTGTTTTCCGATCCAGTCTAGTGCGCCAAACGCAGATGCCCGTCTGACATCCCCCAGCGGGCGTCAGACGGGCACCTTCGATGCCCGTTCCTGCCTCGGGGACAGGGAGCGCGGGCAGCTACAGACTAACCGATTCCAATGGCTCCAGTCAGCATCCCGACGCCGAGCATTACCAGGGAAATAACGGCGGTGCGCCACAGGACCTTTTTGTGGTGGTCGCCCAGGTCAACCTTGGCCAGCGAGACGAGCAGAAGGATGGCCGGAACCAGGGGGCTCTGCAGGTGGAAGGGCTGGCCGGTGATGGAGGCGCGGGCCATGTCGGCGGCGCCGACACCGTAGTGCGCTGCGGTTTCGCTCAGGACCGGCAGGACGCCGAAGTAGAACGCGTCATTGCTCATGAAGAACGTCATGGGAATGCTGAGCACACCGGTGATGACGGCCATGAACGGGCCCATGGAGGTGGGGATGATCTGGACCAGCCAGGCGGACATGGCTTCCACCATGCCGGTGCCCTTGAGGACGCCGGTAAGGACGGCGGCGGCCATAACCATGCTGACCACGGCGACGATGGACGGTGCGTGCGCGATGAGCTGGGCACCCTGGTCCTTGACCTTGGGGAAGTTGACCAGCAGGGCGATCGCGGCGCCCACCATGAACACGAACGGCAGCGGGATGACGTTGGCGACGAGCACCACCATGACGGCGACGGTCAGGGCCAGGTTGAACCAGAACAGCTTGGGGCGCAGGGTGCTGCGGTTGGGATCGAGGGCGGTGTCGGCGAGTCCGGTGCCGCTGTCCTCAACCACGGTGTCGGTACGCTCCAGCACGGCAACGGAGGATCCTGCCGGGGAGCCGTCGACGGCGGGGGCTGCTCCGCCGGGGTTGCCGCTCTTGCGTCCACGGCCGGTTCCAGGAGCGCCGGTTCCGGAGGCACTGGTTCCCAAAGCACCCGCCGGCGTGCCGCCGTCGAACTCTTCTGCAGTGTCCGGCACACCCCAGATCTCGGGGGCGGTGGCGCGGAGGCGGTTGCGTTCCTGCAGGCCGAGCAGCCAGGAGAAGGCGAAGACGACGACCAGGCCGGCGACGAGGGACGGGATCATGGGGACGAAGACGTCGTTGACGTCGATCTTCAGGGCGGTGGCGGCGCGTGCCGTGGGGCCGCCCCAGGGCAGGATGTTCATGGTGCCGTTGGCCAGGCCGGCCACGCAGGTGAGGACCACGGGGCTCATCTTGAGGCGCAGGTAGACCGGCAGCATGGCTGCGGTGGTGAGGATGAACGTGGTGGACCCGTCGCCGTCCAGGGACACGGCGGCGGCCAGGATGGCGGTGCCCAGGACAACCTTGGCGGGGTCGTTGCCCAGTTTGCGGAGGATGAACTTCACCAGCGGGTCAAAGAGCCCGACGTCGATCATCAGGCCGAAGTAGATGATGGCGAACATCAGCAGGGCGGCGGTGGAGGTTATGGACTTCATGGAGTCCATCACCATGTCGCCGATGCCCAGGCCGGCACCTGCGAACAGGCCAAAAACAGTAGGGACGATGATCAACGCCAGCACTGGCGTCAACTTCTTCGTCATGATCAGCACCATGAAAACCGCGATCATGGCGAATCCAAGTATTACCAGCACAGCCGGCTCCTTCTTGTGAACAGCACCACAGCGTTGTGATGCGTGCTACAGACTGTAGGGTGGAGGCCGTCACGGCAGTGTCTTTGGCCCAATTGATTGGCATACTGCTTATTGGGAGCATTTTGCTCATTGTGCTCACAGCGCTTTCGTACTGAAAACCACTAACCCACGCCCGTCAAGGAGGATGAATGCAGCGACCCGCGCCCCGGCCGCCGCTGCGGTTTTCCACCCAGACGCTGCTGCTCCAACTGGCCGTGGTGCTGCTGGTGGTGGCGCTGAGCACCGCCGTCCACGCCTGGCTGACCTACGACCGGGTGGGCAGCGATGCGGAGAACCAGGCGCTGACGCTGGCCAGGACGGTCGCCTCCGATCCGGAGGTCCGCGCCGATGTGCTGGCCATCAGCGGCCAGCCCGGCACTCCCCCGCCGGCCGAGCTCCTGGCCGGACCGCTGCAGGCGTCGGCGGAGGCAGCAAGGACCAGGACCGGCGCCCTGTTCGTGGTGATCACCGACGAGACGGGCATCAGGCTGGCCCATCCGGATCCGCAGCGGCTGGGCGAAAAGGTCAGCACCGATCCATCCGAAGCCTTGTCCGGGCAGGAGATCACCACCCGGAACACCGGAACCCTTGGCCCGTCCGCGGGCGCGAAGGTTCCGGTGTACGCGCCCGGCACCAGCACCGTGGTGGGAGAGGTGAGCGTGGGCTACTCCATGGAAACGGTGGCACAAAGCGTGGCCCGCGATATCGGGCCGGTGGCCCTGACGGCCGTCGGCGCCCTGCTGGCCGGGGTGCTGGGCTCCTTCCTGCTGCGCCGCCGACTGCAGCGCCTCACGCTGGGCCTGGAGCCGGAAGAGATCAGCACCCTGGTGCACGACCAGGTGGCGGTGCTGCAGGGCGTGGACGACGGCGTGATCGGCGTCAGCGCCGACGGCCGGGTCAGTGTCTTCAACGCCGCAGCTCAGCGGCTGCTTGGTTTGCCGGACCTGGCGGGGTCGCGCTGGGAGGACGCGCCGGTCCCGGAACAGCTGAAGTCCCTAACCCGCCCTGGAAGCGGAGTTGTCGGGCCGGTGGTGGGTGGCGGCGGATCGAACCAGGACGCCCTCGAGCTGGTTGCCGGCGGCCGGGTGCTGGTGGTGAATGCGCGCAAGGCCCTGCACCGCCGGGAGGACCTGGGCTGGGTGGTCATGCTGCGCGACCGCACGGAACTGCAGGAGCTGACGCGGCAACTCGACGCCGTCGGCACTATGTCCACCGCGCTGCGCGCCCAGCGGCACGAGTTCGCCAACCAGCTGCACACCCTTGCTGGCTTCCTGGGCATCGGACAGCACCAGGAAGCGCGCGACTACCTTGCGGGGCTTGCCGCCACCGGTCCGCTGAAGTTCCCGGTGGACCAGGCCGAGCTGCTCCAGGACCCGTACCTGCAGGCGTTCGTTGGTGCCAAGGGCGTGGAGGCCGATGAACGCGGCGTCGCACTGCGCATCGGGCCGGAGACCCTGGTCCGGGGGCAGGTGACCGAGGCCCAGGATGTGACCACTGTGCTGGGCAACCTGATCGACAACGCGGTCAACGCCGCCGTGGCAGGGTCCTCGACGGACCGCTGGGTTGAGCTGGAGGTGCTGGATGAGCCGGGGGACGACGGCGGCACGCTGCACGTCGTCGTGGCGGACTCAGGTGACGGGCTGGCGGAGGGCACCGACACGGAAAGCGTGTTTGCCGAAGGTTTCACAACGGCCTCCAGCACCGTGTCCAGAAATCATCGTGCCGGCGGCGGGCAGGGCTTTGGGCTGGCGCTGGCGCGCCAGCTGGCGCGGCGGCGGGGCGGCGACGTGAAGGTTTTGGAACGCGGGGCAAAGGGCGGGCCGGGCGCGGTGTTCATGGCCATCCTTCCGCACACGACGGCGGGCAGCCCCGCCGCGAAGACCAAGGGGGAAGCCGGAAAGGAAAAGAATGGCTGACGATTTTCGGGTCCTGATCGTGGACGACGACTTCCACGTGGCCAAACTGCACGCCGCCTACGTGGATTCGGTGGCGGGGTTCCTGGCGCTGGCGCCCGTCGGTACGGCGTCGCTGGCGTTGCAGTCCATCCACAGCCTGCGGCCGGACCTGGTGCTGCTGGACGTGTACCTTCCGGACGCCTCCGGGCTGGACCTGCTGCAGCAGCTGGATGTAGACACGATCATCCTCAGCGCCGCCTCCGATCCCGCGTCGGTCCGTGTGGCGTTCCGCCGCGGTGCGCTGGGGTACCTGCTCAAGCCCTTCACGGCGGAGTCACTCTCGCAGCAGCTGCGCTCCTATGCCAGGTACCGGCGCCTCCTGGGCCAGCCCGGGGCGCTGGACCAGGAGGGCGTGGAGCGCGCCAAACGTGCGCTGATTCCCGGGGACGTCACGCCGTCGTCGAAACCACGCTCCGCAACGGAGGCAGCGGTGCTGGAATCGCTGGCCCCCGGCGAGCAGTATTCTGCCGCCGAGGTGGCCGCCCGGGTGGGCGTTTCCCGCGCCACCGCCCAGCGGTACCTGTCCTCGCTGGCGGACGACGCGGCGGTGGAGATCCAGCTCCGCTACGGCACCACCGGCAGGCCCGAACACCGCTACGGCCTGCCGGCACGGTAGGCCGGGAAGTTACTCGCTCTTCTGCGCGACCAGTTCGATCTCGACGAGCATCTTCGGGTCCAGGAACGGGAGCACGTGGACCAGGGAGAGGGTGGGGCGGATCCCGCCGAACACTTCGCCGTGGGCCCGGCCGGCCTCTTCCCATTTGCTGATGTCCGTCAGGTACAGCTTGGACTGCACCACATCCTCGTAGGCGAAGCCAGCGTCGGCCAGAACTTTGCCGAGTTTCTGCAGGATGTACTGGGTCTGGGTGTAGAAGTCATCCCCCACCACTCCGTCGTCGCCGCTGGCCGCGGTGGCAGAGATGTAGAGGGTGTTGTCCACCTGGACGGCGCGGGAATAACCGAGGGTCTGTTCCCAGACGGATCCGCTGCCGAAGGTTTTGCGCATGGGTGGGCCTTTCAAAGCTGGAATGGGTCGCCACCACTGTAGGGCTGCTACAGGTCGCGCCGGTAAACCAGCAGTTTTATGTCGGTTCCGGGTACCAGCCAGTCCCGTTCGGGCACCCGCTGGAAGCCGGTCTTGCGGTAGAGCCCGTGCGCGCTCTCCCAGGTTTGGCCGGTGGTGAGGGCCACCGCACGGATGCCGGGGAGTGTCCTGGCGTGGCCGATGATGGCCTCCACCATGGCTTTGCCGGCGCCGCTGCGCTGGACGGCAGGGTCCACCACCAGCATCCGGAATTCCAGTTCATCCTGCAGGGCGATGTCCGCGTAAGGCTCCCCCGCCAGTGCCAGGGTGACCGAACCGACCACAGCTCCGTCCCGCTCCGCCACCCAGATGGTGGCCTGCTCCGCGCGCTCTGCCACATCCATGATCTTGACCATGTAGGGGTGGGCTGCGTCGTCGAAGTAGCCTGCCGAAAGATATGAATCTCCGGTGATGCGGGCAATGGCGGCGAAGTCGGCTTCGACGGCGGGACGGATGGTTATCTGCGGCTGCACCCGTCAATGCTAGTGGCGCCCCGGCCATTGGCACGGCAGGAAGGCACTTTCCGTGACAGAACTATCAGAACGGACAACCCGCTCCTTCGATGAGGCACGCCCGGGCGCCTCCCAGAGGCGCCCCGCTCAGAGCGGAAACTTGCCGGACAGCTCCAGGCTTGCGGCGCAGGTCCAGGCGTCCAAGCGCTCGTCGTCCGTGGGTCCGCCGTCGAGCGGGCTGGTGAGGCGCGGCCTGCGCACCCAGCAGCCGGCCTCCTCCGCGATCAGGGCCCCGGCGGAAAAGTCATGCTCGTTCAACCCCCGCTCGCCGTAGGCATCGTGGGTTCCGTCCGCCACCATGCACAGGTCCAGGGCAGCGGAGCCGAGCCGGCGGACATCGGCAAAGCCGTCCATCAAAGTGCCGAAGGCGGCCGCCTGCTGGGCGCGGATACCAGGCTCGTAGCTGAACCCGGTGGCCAGGATCTGTCCGGCGCGGCCCGGTACCGGTCCGTCGAGCCTGGTGACGGTGCCGCGTTCCTCCAACCACGCGCCCTGCCCGCGGGCAGCGTAATACACCCTCCCCAACGCGGGGGCGTTGACGACGCCGGCCAGCCAGGCGCCGTCGGCATCGGCGACAGCCACGGAGGTGGCGTAGTAGACGATGTTGCGGATGAAGTTGGTGGTGCCGTCCAGGGGGTCGATGGACCAGCGGTAACCGGTGGGGTCGGTGGCCCGGGTGGTTCCCTGTTCCTCCCCGGTGATGCTGTCGCCCGGGCGGGCGGCGCTGATGACGCCGCGCACGGCGTTTTCCGCAGCCAGGTCGAAGGCCGTGACCCAGTCCCCGGCCGCTCCCTTGTTGCTCGCGTCCAGGGCGTTGCCGTCACGGCCGGACAGGACCTTCGCGCCTGCCGCGGCGGCCTCTTTGGCCACCTCCAGCAGTTCCGTTGCGGACGTCATGCGTTCTCCTCCGCAGTCCTGTCCTGTACTGTGTTCTCCCCTGCAGGGGCAGGTACGGTCGCCTCTTCGTTGCCCCCGTCATCCCCGCCCGGTTCCACGGCATCTCCTGCCGCGGCATCCCCCACAGCTGCCGCGCCGCCGTCGAGCAGTTGCCGGAACCCGTCCTCGTCCAGGACGCGGATGCCCAGCTGCTCTGCCTTATCCAGCTTGCTGCCGGCGCTTTCGCCCGCCACCACATAGCTGGTGTTCTTGGAAACGGAGCCGGCTGCCTTGCCGCCGCGGAGCAGGATGGCTTCCTTGGCCTCGTCGCGGCTGAAGTTGGGCAGGGAGCCCGTGACCACCACGGTCAGCCCCTCGAGGGTGCGCGGCATGGACTCGTCGCGTTCGTCCTCCATGCGTACCCCGGCGCCGGCCCAGCGGTCGATGATCTCGATGTGCCAGTCCTCGGCGAACCATTCCTTCAGCGCGGCGGCGATGGTGGGGCCAACGCCGTCCACAAGCGCAAGTTCCTCCTCGGACGCGGCGCGGATGCGGTCCATCGAGCCGAACGCCTGCGCCAGGGCCCGTGAGGCGCGGGGGCCGACGTGGCGGATGGACAGTGCAACCAGGACCCGCCAGAGGGGCTGGGCCTTGGCTTTTTCCAGTTCCGTGAACAGCTTTTGGGTGGTGGCGGTGGGCTTGGACGGGGACTTCGCGGTGCCCTTGCTGAAGAAGTACGGCACCAGTTCGTAATCGCCGGTGGGGACGCCCTTGCTCTTCTTTTCGCGCCGGATCCGGACGCCGGCCAGGTCCTCGGGGGTGAGGTCGAACAGCCGGGCCTCGGAAGTCAGCGGAGGGGTGTCCGGCTCCGCGGGCTGCGTCAGCGCGATGGCCGCTTCCCAGCCCAGGGCCTCGATATCGAAGGCGCCCCGGCCGGCTACGTGGAACACCCGCTCCCGCAGCTGGGACGGGCAGGACTTGGCGTTGGGGCACCGGACATCCACGTCCCCTTCCTTCGCAGGTGCCAGCGGCGTGCCGCAGGAAGGGCATTCGGTGGGCATCACGAAGTCGCGCACCGGCGGGTCCTGCTGGTCCCGGAGGTTCAGGACCGGGCCCACTATTTCGGGGATGACGTCCCCTGCTTTGCGAAGGACGACGATGTCGCCGATCTTGACGCCCTTGGCCTTGACCACGTCCTGGTTATGCAGGGTGGCCATCTCCACGGTGGAACCGGCAACCTTGACCGGCTCCATCACCCCGTAAGGCGTGACCCGGCCGGTGCGGCCCACGTTGACCTGGATATCCAGCAGCTTGGTGTGGACTTCCTCCGGCGGGTATTTGTAGGCCACGGCCCAGCGCGGAACGCGGGTGGTGTTGCCCAGGGCGCGCTGGGTGGCGAAATCATCCACCTTGATGACGATGCCGTCGATTTCGTGGAGCAGTTTGTGGCGCTGGTCCCCGTACCGCTTGATGAAGGCCAGGACGTCCTCCCGGGCGGCCAGCACCTCGAAGTACGGGCTGACCGGCAGGCCCCATTCCTTCAGCAGTCCGTAGGTTTCCGACTGGCTCCCGGCGGCAAGCCCCTCGCGGGCGCCGATGCCGTGGACGAACATCTTCAACGGGCGCTTGGCTGTCTCGGCCGGATCCTTTTGCCGCAGCGATCCGGCTGCGGCGTTGCGCGGGTTGGCCAGCGGAGCCTTGCCGGCTTCGATCAGGGCTTCGTTGAACTCCGCGAAGGCCTGCGACGGGATGAAGACTTCGCCGCGTACCTCCATTTCCGCTGGAAAGCCGCTGCCGCGCAGTTCCTGCGGGATTTCCTTGATGGTGAGCAGATTGTGGGTGATGTCCTCGCCGGTGGTGCCGTCGCCGCGGGTGGCAGCGCGTACTAACCTGCCGTCGCGGTACAGGAGGTTGACCGCCAGTCCGTCGATCTTCAGTTCGGTCAGCCAGGCGGCTTTCGCCCCGCCGTCGCCGATTTTTTCGATGCTGGCCTCGGCCCGGTTGAGCCAGGCCTCGAGCTCTTCCAGCGAGAAGACGTCCTCCAGGCTGTACATGCGCTGCAGGTGTTCCACGGGCGCGAAGGCCGCGGACACCTCGCCGCCCACTTCCTGGGTTGGTGAATCGTTGGCGACGAGCTCGGGGTGCAGCGCCTCAATCTCCTCGAGGCGGCGGAAGAGCGAATCGAACTCGGCGTCCGAAACCAGGGGCGCGTCCTCCTGGTAGTACGCAAACCGGTATTTCCGGACCAGGTCTGCGAGGTTCTCGTACTCCTCGCGGAGGGCTTCGGTGGGCACCGCTTCGGGCTGGTGCGGTGCCGTGGTCCGGGTGGCGGTCTGTTCTGTGGGTCCTGGTCCTGTGCTCACAGACCTATCTTGCCCTACACCTCCGACAGCCACGGGACAGGACGGCGTGGCACCCGCCCGGTGTCTCTGGATGAACAGCTCAGTGCGAGCGGAGCCGGTTCCGGTTACGGTTCCACACTGCGAAGGCGCCGGCGGAGGTGCCCACCAGCAACGTGCCCAAGGCGATGGGACCGAGGGCCGGGCCGCCCGGGCCCTCACCGCCGGCAGGAGCCACGGCAGCCATCTGGGTGGGCCCGCTGGACCGGGTGACGGGGCTGTTCCAGTCCTGCCCGCTGGAGGGGCCGGTGGGTGGCCGGTAGCCCGCCGTGGCTGACGGCGATTCGCTGGCGGCGGCCCCCTCCGGGTCCGGCGCCGCCGTCGCGGGAAGCTGTGCCGGGTCCGGGGCCTGGACGTCAGGCTGCGCCGGTTGTGGCTGGGCGGGCTGGGCCGTCGGGGCAGGGGCCCCCGCCGGTGGTGCCGGCTCGCTCGGTGGCGGGACCGGGTCCCTCGATTTCCGCGGCCGCCCGGTCTGGCCTGCGTCGGGGCTGCCGGCGAGGATGGGTACGCAGACCAACCCGCAGTCTGGTGGGGCCTGGGTGTCCGACGCCGGAGTTGGCGAGGGTGCGGTGGCGGCGGCGAGCGCGGGCCCGGCCGGGAAGACGCCGAGAGCGAGGGCCAGGGCAGCTGCTGAAGCCGTCGTCGAGACGGCATGGAGGATCGGAGCGGACGGGGTCATTGCTACCTTTCGATGCGCGCAGCCCCCCACCGCGGCTTTCTGGTGTCCCCGGTAGTCTTCTACAGCGCCCGGCGGGGCCGCAAATCCGCCGCAGCGGCGGCCCCGCCGTCGTTAGTCCTGCTCAGTCCCTGTTTTCGGGCGGCAGGGCCACCTGGATTTTCCGTGCCTTGCCGCGTCCCACCACGTAGCCGCGGCCCGGGATGAACTCGGGGCTCACCCGGCCCAGCGAGGTGTTGAGGAGGCTGTCGCCTTCGATGTCGCCCGGGTTGAGCAGCAGGCCCCGGCGCCCGGATTTGAAGGGCTGGGCAAGCTGCCAGGCGCTGGACCAGGTGGAGGATTCGGACTCGCCCACCACCCATTGGTCCGCTTTCAGTGACGCGGTGACCAGTTGCGCCATGCCGGATTCGGCGATGGTGTCGGTGAATTCCGTCAGGCCTTCGATGAAGAAGGCCACAGCGCCGGGGTTCCCGGTGGAGTGCTCCACCAGGTCCTCCACCACCTCGGCGAGGTCGTCGGGTCCCACCACGGAGCGGTTCCAGATGGGGAGGGAGGCGACGGCGGACCGGCGGGATCCAAGGTAGATCAGCTCGGTGGCGGGGTTGGACCGGCGCAGTGCGTAGGCCAGGGTCACCAGGGCCACGGTCCGGCCGGCACCCGGGGGGCCCGCCAGCAGCAGCGGGCCGCGGGCCATGAGCTCCGCTGGCTGCAGGGACTCGTCGTCCACGCCGACCACCGGCAGGTCCGGGCTGCCGGCGGGCAGGACATCCAGGTCCACCTGCTCGGGCAGCCGTTCGATGCCGGGTGCGGTATCCAGGCCCTGGCGCAGCATGGCTTCGCTGAGCTTGTGGACTTCCCGGGCCTGCAGGGCCAGGTTGGAGTTGCCGCCCAGGACGGCCAGCTGCACTTCGAGCCCGTCCAGGAGTCCGCGGCCCGGGGGTGAGTTGGCCGTGAGGACGTCCCTGGGCACGTCCATGGAGATGTAGTCGTCCTCGTTGGAGAGCCGCAGCACCAGCCGGCGCTGGATGGAGGCGAGCAGCGATGCGGGGACGGCGTTGGGCCGGTCCCCCGTCACCACCAGGTGGATGCCCAGGGTGCGGCCGTCGGTGGCCAGTTGCAGGAAGATATCCCAGAGTCCGGAAAGCTTGCTGTGTTCGTAGGCCTCGCGGAACGCGGACATGCCGTCCACCAGTATGAAGATCCGCTTCTCGTCCGGCCGGTTGGCCAGCTTCCGGTACTCCACGATGGTGGACGCCCGCACCTCGGCGAACTTCGTGGACCGCAGCTCGGCGATGTCCCGGAGGAGGCGCAGGAGCCGCCCAACCCGTTCCACGTCGTCGCCATTGATGATCTCGCCCACGTGCGGAAGTTCTTCGAGCATCCGCAGCCCGGAGGAGCCGCAGTCGATGCCGTAAACGTGGACCGGGCCACCGCGCGGGGTGACGGCAGCCGCGATGGCAATGCCGCGCAGGGCTGCGGACTTTCCGGAGCCGCCCGTACCATAGATGGCCATGTTGCCGTCCCGGTCCGGTTCGTAGAACACGGTGGGCTGGTCCTGGTGCACGGGGTCGTCGGCGACGCCGAGCAGGAGCTGTTCGTCGGTGCGGGGGTTGGGCAGCTTGGAGAAATCGTAGGTCTTGGCCAGTTCGTCCAGCCATGGCTTGCGGGGCGGCTGGATGGCCAGGGTGTCCGCTGCATGCACGATCGTGGAGGTCATCCTGGCGATGTCGTTGGGTCCCGCCGGTTCCTGGGCAACAGGCTTGTCAGGGGCGGGCGCTTCCCAGCTGGGGCCGGATCCGAAGGCCATTTCCACGATGTCGATCTGCGGCCGCTGCGGCTTGTCGGTGGTCCAGCCGCCGGCATAGCCGGTCTGGAATCCCTGGATGCGGCCGGGGCCGGTCTTGGCGGCGCCGCGGCCGGGTATGGCGGGGTCGAAGTAGGCGGCGTCCGGAACGCCCAGGATGTCGGTGGCGTCGTCCTCGTCGGCCATGCGAAGTGCCACGCGGAGGTTGGTGTTGGCGCGCAGGTTGTCCTTGATGACGCCGGCCGGCCGCTGGGTGGCAAGGATCAGATGCAGGCCCAGGGAGCGGCCACGGGCGGCCACGTCCACCACGCCGTCCACGAACTCGGGGACGTCGTTGGCGAGGGCGGCGAACTCGTCCACGATGATGATCAGGTACGGCGGCGCCTCGGGGTCGGCTTCCCGTTGCAGGGCCAGCAGGTCCTTGGCCTTTTTCCGGTTCAGCAGCTGCTCCCTGTAGTGCAGTTCCGCCCGCAGGGACGTGAGGGCCCGACGCACCAGGTGGGGGGACAGGTCGGTGACCAGCCCGACGGTGTGCGGCAGGTTGATGCAGTCCGCGAATGCGGCGCCGCCCTTGTAGTCGACGAACAGGAAGCTGACCCGGTCCGGGCTGTACGCGGCGGCCATGCCCATGACCCAGGACTGCAGGAACTCGGACTTACCGGCGCCGGTGGTGCCGCCCACCAGGGCGTGCGGCCCTTCGTTCTTCAGGTCCAGGTACAGCGGTTCGATGCCCTTGGACCCCACCAGGGCACGCAGCGTGCCGTTGTCCTTGCGGTTCGCCACGGCGGTGGCATGCACGGAGTTGTTTTCCGTCCAGCGCTCCGCCACCGACTGCGGGTTGTCCAGGAAGTCCTTGCCGATCAGCGTCGCGTAGGACACCGCACGCGGCAGGTCGGAATCGTCGTTGACGGGCTTGCCCACATCCACCACGGGCGCGAGCATCCGGGCGAGCTGGGCCGCGAGCTCCGCGTCCACGCTTTCACAGCTGACCGGGTACGTGTGGCGGCCCAGGCGCACCTGGCCGGTGGTGGTGCCGTGGCTGCCGTCCACCACCATGAAGTCGCGGCAGGCTGCCGGGAGGGCCTGGATGTCGGTGGCCACCCACAGGACATGGACGCCGGAGTCGGGTCCGCGTTCCGCCAGCCGGGTGAGGCGGCCGCGGTCCACGGGAGCGTCGTCCTCCACGATGACCAGCACCGACGGAAGAACGGGCTCTTCGAGTTCGTGCTTGGCGGGGTCGATGCCGGGGCGCAGCTCCGGGGCGGTCCGCTTGGCCGCTGCCTCGCGGGCATCCAGCAGGTCCTCGAGGCGGGCCAGCAGGGACGAACCGCCGGCGGAACCGGCGGCCAGGTGGTCCCCGCCCAGCGGGCTGTGCCCCGAGCCCACGTGCGGCAGCCACTGCAGCCAGTTCCAGCGTTCGCGGGACTGGGCGGACGTAATGGCTGTCAGGACCACCTCGGCGGGTGAATGCAGGCCCACGAGCTGCAGCACCATGCCGCGGGCAACGTCATCCACCAGCCCGCGGGCACCCGCAATGCCCAGCGCGCCGGAGGTGCGCAGCTGGGAGACCACGGGGACGCCCTCAATCTCGCTGAACTGCTTGATGCAGTCCTGGATTTCGCGGGCGTACTGGACCTCGGTGTCGTTGTTGGAGGGTTCCTCCAGCGGGATGCGGGACGGCGCGGTTCCCAGTCCAAAGCGCAGGCCCAGGAAGGAGGAGTGCTCCGGCCGGTGCGTCCACAGCAAAGGCCCCAGCTTGTAGATCGCATCCACGGTGTCACTGACGGACGGTGCTTCCTGGAGCCGGACCGCCCTCTCCACCTGCTGCAGTTCGGTCAGGTCCTGCCGGAACGCGGCCATGGAGGCGCGGAACTGCTTGAGCTGTTCCTTCTGCTGCTTCCGGGTGCGCATCCTGGTGTCCACGTAATGGCCCACGATGAACAGGGGCATCATGAGCATGAACACCATGGAGAGCACATTCTGCGTGACCGCGAAGATGACCGCGCCCATCATCAGGGGCGCCACCAGCATGATGTACGGGAACGGCTGGTCTTCGGGACGCTTGGGTCCGGCCGGGAGGACGCGCTTGGGCACGTCGAAGCGGGGCACCACCCGCGGGGAGCGGTTGAAGTCAACCAGGGGCGACGTCGGCGCTGCCGCGTGGTTGTGGCCGAGCGGCACCACGGTGACGGTGGTGTCCCCCAGGGTCACGGTGTCGGAGGAGTTCAGGGTGGCGCGGGTGACCGGCAGGCCGTCCATCAGGAGGCCGTTGGCGGAATTCGTGTCCACGATCTCGATGCCTTCGCCCACCGTGATCCGGGCATGCCGTTTTGACGTGAGCGGGTCCGTGAGGCGGATGTCGACGTCCCGGTCCCGGCCAATGTAGCTGGTGCCGGTGGGCAGCGAAAATTCGCGGCCGACGTCGGGCCCGGACAACACGCGCAACGTGGCCGCAGCAGGGCCGCGGCTGGCTCCGGGTTCGTGGAACTGCCCGCTGACCTGGGCCAGCGAGACCACGGAGCCCGGGCGCAGGCCGGATTCGAGGAGGTTGTCCTCCCGGGCCAGGACGTTTCCGGTGATGCCTGCGCCGACGAAGGCCTCATCGATGCGCAGGGAAAGATTGTCCGGCGCCGGCGTGCCCTTGCGGTCCGGGTCCGCCGCCCAGAGCACGGTAGCGATGTCGGCCACGGTGGCCATGCCGTCCACCGTGACGGCCAGGTCCTTGGCGTCGGCGGGTTCGCGGCGGAGTGTCAGCCGGATCCTCATCCTTCGTCCACGCCCCTCATCTTTTCGAGCAGGTACAAGTCATCGGAGGTCACCAGGTGGGTGGTGACGGCGTGTTCCACCAATCGTGCGCGGCGGTTGGTGGCAAGCTTCCCGCCGCCTCCTCGCAGGCCCACCACGCCAACGCGGTCCAGCTTGTCGCAGACGTTGTCCAGTTTGCGGTTGAAGCGGGTCAGCGCCCAGCCCAGGGTCTTGGCCGCGGCCGCCGAGGACGGAATAGTGCTGAAGCCGGTGCCTTCGCGCCGGAGCACCGGCTCGGCGAGGGCCACGATCAGCGCTTTCTGGGCGTCGGTGAAGACCACGGGGCCGATGGTGGTGTCGCCGCTGCCGGCGTCCTCCCGTGCTTCCTGCCGGAAGGACGGCGTCTTCAGGTGCACGGCAAACTCGTAGGTGGTGGGACCGGCCGTGAAGATGATGTTGGTGTGGCTGAACACCAGCGGAATCCGTGCACCGGGTGACAGCCAGGCCTGCATGCCGCCGGAGGCGTCGGCAACGGTGGCCGAGAGCATGCTGCCAACGTTGCTGAGCCACCAGATGCCGTCGTAGCGGGCCACCTGCAGGAACTGCCGGTGCAGGTACGGGTTGTCGTCCACTTCAAGATCGCCTTCGCGGCCGATGTTGAAGATGTCCTCATCCGATGGCTCGTACCATTCGCCACAGAAATCTATTGCTAGATCCCCCATGATCTGTGCCTCCTCAGTCGGCAATAAGTGTGTGTCATCAGCTGGCTAGTCCTGCAGGCAGGCGACGGAGTCCGGGCCTTCCGGCGAGGCGCTCCCGTCGGCCCGCACCAGGATCACTTCAAGGCAAATGGGAGTCGGGCCGAAGCCAGAAACAAAGGTCTTAGGCACCTTCGTGGTTTCGAACGGCCCGTCCGCCTTGGCCGACTTGGTGCGGTACTTGTAGGAGTCACCTTCCCTGGGCTGCGGGTTGGTCCAGGAGAAGATGATGGTGTTTGGATCTTCGGGCTTTCGTGATGCCGTGAGGCCTTCGACACTGGGGACAGTGCCACTGTCCACGGCGTCCGCCGGCGGCTTGCTGGCCTGCTGGGTTTCCACTGCCTTGGGCGTCCCGGTCGCGGTGTTGGCCACCACGATGCCCACCACCGCCGCCAGGGCCAGGAGGGTTCCGCCGGCCAGCGCGAGCCAGAGGTTGCGCTTGCCATGGTCTGCGGCCGGCTCCGCCTGGGGCTGGTCCACGTTCACCGGCCGGTGCACGGTGGCATCGGCGGTGTAGGTGTCCGTCCCGGCGTCGTCCTTTACCGGGGCACCATAGTTTGCCGTGCCCGGGCTGCCGCGCAGGACGGTGGACTGGGCCCACTCCCCCTGGCCGCCGCCGTCGGCCGCAACTGCTCCGGGGCCATTTGTTCCAACGGGACCCGCCGGGATGGAAGGCACGGCGGGAGTGAAGGACGACGGCGGGAGGGCGCCACCGCGGCGTGCCGTGGCGTCGGCCCCTGCACCGGGAGCGTTGGGGCGGGTGCGGGCCGGAAAGGTGGGCGCGCTGCCGGTGCGCTCGGGGTCGATGGCCGCGATGCTGCGGACGCGCGTTTCCTCGGTGCCGTCGTCCGGGTGGCTCTCGTCCTGCTGCGGCTCCTCGAGGACCTCGAACGGCGTGACGGAGAGGTTGAGTTCGGCCTGGATGCGCTGGAGGGCCAGGGCGAAGGCGTGGGCTGAGGAGTACCGGGACTGCGGCGACTTGGCCATGGCCGTTGCCAGGGCCAGTTCCAGCGACTCCGGCACATCCGGACGGCCCAGCCGGGGCAGCGGCGTGTTGCTGATCCGGTTGATCAGTTCGCGCTGTGAGTTGTCCGCCCCGGGCAGGACGAAGGGCGACCGGCCGGCGAGCAGGGTGTAGAGGGTGGCGCCGAGGGCCCACACGTCCACCATGACGCCGTCGACGCTGCCGTCACGGAACTGCTCCGGCGGGGACCAGGGAATGGACATACCGGAGTCGTCGTCGGAGTCCCCGGCGAGGGTGCCGGAAATCCCGAAGTCGGTCAGCGCGGGACGGTTATAGTCCGTCACCAGGATATTGGCGGGCTTGATGTCGCGGTGGGCGATGCCGGCCCGGTGTGCGGTTTCGACGGCGGAGGCCACCTGGATGCCGACAGCCAGGACCTCATCCACGCTGAATCGCTGCCGCCGGTACCGCACGTCCAGGCTGGGCCGGGAGCAGTACTCCATAGCCAGGTACGAGTGCCCGTCGTCCGTTACTTCCGCTTCGAAAATGGTGACGATGTAGGGGTGCGAGGACAGCTGGGCCATCAGGTTGGCCTCGGACTCGAAGCGCCTGCGTGCGCCCTCTGTCTTCAGGTCGGACAGGAGTACCTTGACGGCCACCTTCCGGCGCGGCCTGTCCTGTTCGTACAGGTAGACGTCGGAGAACCCGCCCGAGCCGAGCAGGCTGATGTAGGTGAACCCCGGAATGCGGGGCGGCGGCGCAACGGGCCGTTTGGAACTCAAGGAATCTCCTCAAAACGCAATGAGATGTTGTCGCCCAGCTCGGCGATGTCGCCGTCGAGCAGGATGGCCATCTCGTTCTGGGCGAGGCGGCGCGGCGGCTGGCCTTCGCGGACCAGGACGGTGCCGTTGGTGGCCTTGAGGTCGCAGAGCATCACGTGCCAGCCCTCCAGCCGGACCTCCACGTGGGACCGCGAGATGTCGCCGCCCGGGCTTGCCACCTGCACCAGGCGCGGCATCACCCCGCCCTGGACCCGGGATACAGACGGCTGGCGGCCGATCACCATTGACTGGTCGAGGTCCAGCAGGTCTCCGGTGGACAGCCGCATCCGTCCCAGCCGGGGACGCGCCACCTGAACCGCATCGGGCAACAGGGCTGCGCCGCAGACGCTGCACTGGGCGCGGGTGGGCGGGTTGGGGTGCCCTTGGGCGCAGACTCGGGCCAGCACCAGCGGGCCGCCGGCATCCTGCTGGGCGGCAGGTGCGTTCGAGGCCGGGCCCGAGGTTCCGGCGAGGCTGCTCTTCATGACCGTCTGGCCGTCGTGGTCGGGGTCGAAGCCCGGGTCGGACTGCCGGCCCGGGGCAGGCGGGTGCCCCGGCGGGCCATCGGCTGCCACGGGCACCTGGAGTGGTGCGGGTTCCGGGGTGGGGGCGGGTTCCTGGGCGGGAGCGGCTTCCGGGGCGGTCGGCTGGCCCTCCGAGCGGGAGGGCGCGGCAGTTGCTCCCCCTCCTGCCCCGGTGCGCCAGGGGACGGAATCGATGAGGACACCGGAGGAAGAAGCGGGACGGGAAGGAGTGGCCGCCGTGCCGTTCGAGCCGTCACCGTGTCCGGCGGCAGCGTCTGAACGGGCATCCGCTGGTCCGGCCTCGGCTGCCCCCGGTTCCGCGAAGGTTCCAGCCGGGGTTCCGTCCCCTGCCGTGCCGAGGGCGGGCAGCGGTTCGGCGGCGGCCAGCGCCGGCTGTTGCTGCGGCACCACGTGCCCGGAGTCGGCGTCGGGGTCCTCGCGGACGGCGGCGTCCTCGATGTTCCGCATCACGGTGCGGTCCCACAGGTGGTCGTAGGACGTGGTCATCTCCACGGCGGGTGCGGCATCAGCGTGGCCTGCCGCGGCGGCGGTTGGTTCCGTCCCGGTTGTCCCGGAACCGGGCAACTCCGCTGCTTGCTCGCCAAGGCCGGTGGAGTCTTCGGCTCCGGTTTCTTCCAGAAGCTCCCCGTCGGCGTCGATGATCGCGCCGGGGGCAATGGTGGCCTCCGGATCAAGGTGGCGCACGGCGGGTTCCGGATCGGGCAGCATTTCGGGTTGCTGCGGGGCAACGACGGCTGCTGACGGCATGGCGGCGGTAGCGGGCCGCACGGAAGCCTCGACGACTGTTTCGACACCGCCTGCCCGTGCGTCCGGGGCAAGGGGCTGCTCGACATCGGCGGGACCGTCCACTTCCCCGGAGGGACTGACGGCGAACGGGCCATCAACACCGGCCGGAGTCCGCGCGGGTTCTTCACGGTCAGCCGGAGCCGGAGCCGGAGCAGCGACGGCGGCGGGGCCGGACGGCGCGCCCAGGGTCAGGGACTGGAGCAGCACCACGCCCTCCCCCAGTGGAAGTTCGGGCAGTCGCGGTTCAAGCTGTGGCAGTTCAGGCTGCGGCAGCCCAACCAGCGGCCGGCCGGGGCTGGCGGCACCCTGCGCGGCGTCCGTGCCGCCGGCGATGGTGAGGCGGCACTTGCCCGGTACTACGAACCTGCGCTCGGTCCAGGTGGTCACGTCGCGGCCGTCAAGGTCCACCGGCCCACCGGGCTGTTCCACGGCGAGGTCGAGCCCGCCGCGGAGGAAGACCCGGAGCGACCCGTTGAAATCGAGGATGCCGAACGACGGTATGCGGGTCAGCGACCCGCCGGAGCTGCTGGTCACTGCGGCCAGGACCTCGTGCGGCTCGGGGCGGGACCCCAGGAGGTCCCAAATGGCGCCCGCGAGTTCCGCCGGTGTCTCCGGAGCCAGGAGGACTGCGGTCCCCGACCGGACAATACCCAGCCAGGTGCCGGGGGTGTAGCTTGCACCCGTCATCGGCCGGGCTCCCCGTCCTGGACCGCGCCGGCGTCGACGGGTTCGGGCAGGGGCTGTGTTACCGCTTCCGACGCCGGGGGTCGCGGCAGCGTCACTTCGTCTCCGTCCACCGGGGCGTGGCGGGGCGCGGTGGTGCCGGCGCCGTCGTCGTGCGCGACGTTGTGGGCATCCACCACGATGGCCGTGACGTTGTCCCGGCCGCCGCTGCGCAGGGCGGCCTGGATCAGGGCGTCCACTGCGTCCTGCGGCTCCGCGGTGCTGCTGAGGATCCCGAGGATGTCGTCGTCCGCCAGTTCCCCGGTGAGTCCGTCGGAGCAGACCAGGACCCGGTCGCCTTCCTCCACGGGGAGGAGCCAGTAGTCGGCTTCGGTCTCATCCCCTGTACCCAGGGCCCGGGTTACGACATGGCGGCGGGGGTGGACGGTGGCTTCCTGGGCGGTGATCTCGCCGGCGTCCACAAGCTCCTGGACCTCGGAGTGGTCCACGCTGATCTGTTCGAACCGGCCCTGGCTGAGCCGGTAGGTGCGCGAATCGCCGATGTTCAGGACCAGCCAGTACGGCATGCCCATCTGCTCCACCACCACGGCGCCGGTCAGGGTGGTCCCGGCGCGGGCGCCGGTGGCTTCCCGGATGGAGGCGTCGGCGCGCACAAGGTACTGCTGGAGGAGGGAGGCCGTGATGTTCCGCTCCCCCGTGGTCACCTGGGGCATCTCGGCCAGGGCACGCACGCACAGGCCGCTGGCTATTTCGCCGGCTTCATGGCCCCCCATGCCGTCAGCCACGGCAAAGACCGGATCTGCGGCAATGTAGGAATCCTCGTTCAGCTCCCGGCGGAGTCCCCTGTCCGTCCCGTAGCCGTAGGTGAGGCTGAGGCCCGGCCTCGGCTGGATGGTGGGGGAAACACTGGCGGGGTGCTGGTTCATGCCTGTCCTAGGTAAAAGGTGCGGTCTCCAAAGTGCACGCTGGAGCCCGGGGTAACAAACGTGGGGACGCCCGGCACCAGCGGGGTGCGCAGGCCGTCCGGGGTGGTGACGGCGCTTCCGTTGGTCGACTGCCGGTCCGTCACCCAGATGCCGGCGCCGTCGGTGAGGAGGTGCAGGTGCGTCTTGGAGATGGAGCGCCCGGGATCGTCCACGGCCAGGAGCTGGGCGTGCTGTTCGCCCGCTTGCCCCACGGGATTGCGGCCCACCAGGACGCTGCGGTCCAGCTGGAAGTCGCGTCCGTCGTCGAGGCGGATACGGAGGACGGCCACGGGGGCTGGGCCGCCGGTGCCGGGGCGCACCTGGGTGCGTTCGACGTCGTCGTCCACGTGCGGTGCCACCCGGTGGCCCGGGGGTACGCCTTGGGAGGCGGGCGCAGGCGGCGCGAAGGACGCCGGCGAGGTGTAGGGCATGGTCTGCGACGGCATGGTGGCCGACGGCGCAGGTGCTGGGGGCGCGGAGGCCTGGGGGCGCGGGAAGGGCACTGCCGGGGGTGCCGCCGGTTCCGAGGGCGGCTGCGCCGGGCGCGGCTGGGGCGCCGGGGAGAGCACCTGCTGCACGGGTGGGAGGTCCAGGGGCGCGAAGCTGTAGGGCCCCTGGATGCCGCCGGTGGTGATGGGGTCCCTGCCCGTCTTGACGTCGAACACCAGGGTCTTGGCGGCGGTGTCATTCCAGCCCCGCAGCCCGCCGTTCTTGTCCCACCGGTTGGAAACCACCACCAGCACGGCCCACACCGCACCCACCAGGAGCAGCGGGCCGAGGATGAACAGGGCGGCGTCAAACCACTTGAAAACCACTACCAGCACTGCCGCGAGCAGGGCCAGGAGGATGCCGGCCCCGGTGATGAGGCCGCGGAGGAAGACGGTCCCGGCACCGGGCGCGTAGCCGTCCTGGTCCGCACTGCGGATGCCCATGGCCAGGTTGCCTGGAGTCTTGCCGGTGCGGGCCTCGAGCCCGAGCACCACGAACAGGTAGGCCAGGGTGAGGCCCAGGCCGGTGCCACCGAACAGGACCAGGGAAGAGGTGTCGTACACGATGAAGCCGCCGCTCCTGGTCCGGGTGATTCCGGCGAACCCGATGGCAAACGTCACGACGAGCACCGCCACGCCGGGAAGCCAGTCGATGACGGCAGCGCCCAGCCGCTTGCCCGCCGCGGCTGGAACAAGCTCAAGGTTTACTGCCATTCCCGTTCCTCCCCCTGGAGCGGCTTCCACCCTGGTGGAACCGCCGGTTGTGCCCGGCCCGGTGCCCGTATGCAGGGTGCCCCTGCGCGCGTTGCCCGTATGTGCTGTGCCCGCCGGCTGACCCGCCGGGGGCCTTTCTACTACCGGGATAGTACCGGGAATCCCCGGCGCATGCGTGGGGCGCGCTTCCCCGGCGTCGCTCCTGTCCTGGTGCTCCAGCTGGTCCGGGGTGCGGGTGCGGCGCGCCGCCCGGTTGGGCAGCGGCGCGCCGCAGGCGGTGCAGAAGGTGGCTCCCGCGCGGATCTGCTGTTGGCAGCGCGGGCAGCGTTCGGCGTCGGGCATCACTGCTGGTGGGGTCCTTGCTGGTCTGGTCCGGGCGCTTGCCGCTGCGGGGTTTCCGGTTGGGGCGCCGACGGTGGGCTGGGTGTTCCGGCGGTCTCCCCCGCGGCGTTGCCGTCGGCGAGGCGGCGGCGGCGCGCAGCAAGGATGCCGCCCACCGCCGGGAGCGCCACACGGCCGCCGCGAAGCTTGAGGCCGTTGCCGGAGTTCATCGCGGTCCGGGCGTCGGCCAGCAGCGAGCGGGGCGAGAAGCGTGCCTGCTGCCGGCGCCAGAATCCCATGCCGGAGGTCATTTCCTTGAGCGAACCATCAACGATGGTCCAGTACTCTCGGACCTCCTCCTCGCTGGGCTCCCCGGCTCCGAAAATGGAGGCGTCTGCCCGCCGCGCCAGCATGGTGGTGGTTCCCTGGGTGGCCGGGAACGCTTCGGCCAGCACGGCGGCGCTTTCCCGCCGCGTTGAGCGGGTGTCGACGGCGGCGCCCAGGTCTGTCGCCAGGCTCACCACCTCGCTCCATCCTCCGCCCACGCGCTGGGCGGGGTGCCCGTCTCGGAAACGCGACTTCCGCCGTCGTGCCTTCAACAGGCCGATCAGCAGCAGCGGCAGCGCCAGGATCACCAGCGGGATCGCGGCAACGCCCAGGGCGCCCAGGAGGGCACCCCAGAAGAGCCACGGGTTGTTCTTCTTCTGGTCGGCATCCAGTGCGTCCGGTGATGAGTCCGGCGGCAGGTCTGCCGGCTCCTGCGGCGGGGGCGGCGGCTGCAGCACCTGCGGCTTGGGCTTGGACTTGTTCTCGGGGTCCGGCGGGATAGGGATGTTGTCCTTGGGCGGGGTGGGATCGAAGCTGACCCAGCCGACCCGTTCAAAGGCGACCTCAACCCAGGCGTGGACGTCCTTGCCGGTGATCTTCACCTCGCCGGCGCCGTTCTCCGGGCTGGTCGGTTCGGGGTAGAAACCCATCACTACACGGGAGGGGATGCCCAGGTGGCGGAGCATCAGGGACATGGCCACGGCGTACTGTTCATCGTCGCCCAGCATCTGCTTGGCAGTGAGCAGGCTGCGGATGCGGGCCGAGCCGTGGCCGGAGACGCTGGGCAGCTGGCCCTCGCTGACCAGGCCGTTGCTGAACGCCCCGGTCTTCTGGAAGTGGGCTTCGATCTGGCGGACCCGGTCGATGGCCGTGGGCGCATCGGCGGACAGGTCGTTGGCCTGGGATCCCACCACCGGCGGCACCTCCAGCGCGTCCGGGAGCGACACCTTGGCGAAGTCGTACTGCGTCAGCTGGCCGTGCTCAAGCTTGGCGGGGTCGGAAACCTGGACGCTGTAGGAGTCGCCGCGGGACAGCCCGTTGGTGGTCACCGCGGTGTCGGAGCCGGGGTTGAAGTAGAGGCCCGCAGCGGCGGCGGACCCGGACTGGTCAAAGCTGATGCCGGTGGTCTTTCGCCCGCCGGGGACAAAGTAGCCCTGGTAGTCCTCGATGTTGATGCTGATCGAGTAGTCGTTCGTGGGGACAACGCCGGAGGCGTCGGCGAGGGTATTGATGGATTTCGCATCGCCCACCTTGCTGAAGTTTCCGGAGCCGTTGGGGTCCATGTTGTAGTTGGTCCCGTTGAAGGCGTCCAGTGCGCCGAGCCGGACCCGGCCGTCCTTCGGCAGGCCCTTGACCACGAACAGGGTGTCGTCCTTTTTGTCCTTCACGTACGTACGGAAGCTCGCCAGGGGCGTGATGTAGTCCTTGGGGTCGAACGGGGGCACCACCACGTTGCGGAGGACTTTCCGGTCCTCTCCTGCACTGACCAGCGGAGCGGCCACCGCGGTGACCCCCACGCTGGCGGCGATGACCCCGGCCGCCATGCCCAGCCGGCGGATCCTGGCCCGGCGTGCGGCGGCCGTATCCGTCTGCGGGTTGTTGACCGCCACCCGGCGGGTGTTGTTCTGCCGCAGGGCGTCGCGGCGGAAGGTGGCCCAGGCGATGCCGAGGACGGTCAGGCCGATGCCGCGTTCCAGTGTCAGGAACGCCGCGTTGGTGCTGAAGGCGATGCCGGTGACGAACAGGACCAGCACAGGCAGGAGCGGCAGGTAGGGGCTCTTGGCGCGCCAGGTCAGCAGCGCGGCCACGAGCGCCGTGATCAGCGAGCTGAGGAACGGGACGATGAGCACGCCGCCGGCCGTTCCCACCGGCACGCCTACCGTGAGCATGTCCTTCCAGGCGAAGACGACGCCGAGGAGCAGGGTCCGCAGCGAATCAAGGGTGGGGACGAAGCCGGCGATGGAGGCGTCGGGGACCGCCAGCCAGGTGCCGAGGACCAGGTACGCGGCGAGGGCCAGGGCCGTGGTGATCAGCAGGCCCAGGCGCAGGTGGGCGTTCGCCGCGCCCATGGCCAGGCCCAGGACGATGCCGCCGAACCCGGACAGCAGGTAGTAGGGGTCCCCGCCGAAGCTCAGGCCGAAGCCGAGCAGGCCCAGGCCCAGCAGGACCACCAGTGCGCCGGCGTCGAGCAGGAAGTGCCATGGCGGCTGGCCGTCCACAAAGGCCGACTCCGTGGCAGCCGCCTTGCGGCGGGTACGGGTCGGGGGAATCTGCGTTTGCGGGGAGCGGCCCGGTGCGGTGCTCATGCGGCCGCCTTTCTCAGCACGATGGCAAGGTCGGCCAGGTCGCCGAGCGTCAGGACAGTAAGGTCTGCGATGTTGGCCCGGGTGGGGGCGGCGCCGGCTTCCACCCTGACCGCCAGGCTGCGGACGCCGGGCGGGACGGAGGCGGCGGCCGAGCGGAGCTGGGTCGCCGTTACGTTGCTGCCCACCACGAAGAAGACCACCGAGGCGTTCGGCACGGTGTCAGCCAGGGTCCGGGCGAGGTCGACGGCGGTGCGGCGCATGGGTGCGCCGACGATCCGGGTCATGTCGTCCAGCATGTTGCGGCCGGTTTCGCAGCGCAGTGGCCCCTTTTGGGTCAGGACGTCCAGTTCACGCTGTTCGCGAATGGCTTGGCGGCCGATGGAGGCCGCCACGGAAATGGCCATCTCAAACTCGGTTTCGGACGCGTATTCCTCGGTGTTGATGGACAGCGAGATGGCCAGATGGGCGCGTCGGGTTTCCTCGAACTGGCGCACCATCAGCTTGTTGGTGCGCGCTGTCGTTTTCCAGTGGATGTGCCTGCGGTCATCGCCGGGCACGTAGTCGCGCAGGGCGTGGAAGGAGACATCGGCGCTGGAGAGGTCCGTGGTGGGCATGCCCTCGAGGTCGCGGATGAAGCCTGCGGCGGAACCGGCCAGGGCTACCGTCCGCGGATGGACGAAGAGGTCCTCCGGTTCGGTCCAGAGGACCTGGCGGCGCAGCAGGTGCAGCGGGTCCGCGCGGACCGAACGGACGGGTCCCACCACGATGACGGCGCGGCGCGCGGTGGGGATGGTGAACAGGTCTTCGTGGACCTGCCCGGGCTTCATGCGCGGCAGGTGGAACACGGCCGTGGTGCTGCCCACTGGCAGTTCCAGCGCGGCCGGAAGGAGGGGACGCGCTGAGGTATTGGAGACGGCGATGCTGCCGACGGCGCTGTCCCCCACCGCTACCCGGGTGCGGGCAAGGTCCAGGACCACGCCGTAGGAGGACCGGCCCAGGATGAAGGCAACGGCGATGACGAACATGGCGAACGCGGCAATGGCCGCTGCCGTGGCTTCCTGCCAGCCGAAGGCCTGGCCGGTAACCCAGAGCAGGATCGCGGCGGCCAGGACGGACCAGCCCAGGATGCTCACGACCGAAAGCACCGGCCACGCATACTTCAGCCAGTTATCCCGGACGGTTCGCCAGGCAGGGGCCAGGGCCTGGAGGGCTGTGCTGCTGGCTTCGGACCATACCGCCATGGGGTGCAGGCGGGTGGGGCGGCCGTCCCGGTGGAAGAGCTGCTTGAGCCGCTCCGCGAACCGGGTCAACGGGGTACCGCTGGACGTGCCGTCGGACATATGGGTGTGCCTTCATTGTTGCGCTGGGATGGAATGACGGTAGCTGCGGCGTTCGGCCGCAGCCTGGCGGATCAGGCGTTGGTGCGCTGCTGCGGGGCGGCGACGTCGGCGAGGATCCGGGTCAGTACGGCCTCAGCGGTGGCACCGGAGAACTCAGCCTCGGGGTCCATCACGAACCGGTGGGTCCACACCACGGACGCCAGTTCCTTGATGTCGTCCGGCAGGACGAAGTTGCGTCCCTGCGAGGCAGCCCAGACCTTCGCGGCCCGCACCATGGCCAAGGCGCCACGGACGGAGACTCCCAGCCGGGTTTCCGGGGCGTTGCGGGTTTCCTCGCACAGCCTGGAAATGTATTCCAGCACTGCGGTGTCAATGTGGGCGGTTGCCGCCAGGTCCGCCATGTCCGCCACTGCCTGGGTGGTGATGACCGCGGAGAGATCCTTGGACCGGTCCTTCAGGTTGCTGCCGCCCAGGAGCCGGACGGTGGAAGCGTGGTCCGGGTAGCCGATGGAGGTCTTGATCAGGAAGCGGTCCAGCTGAGCCTCGGGCAGGCGGTAGGTTCCGGCCTGCTCGATCGGGTTCTGGGTGGCCATGACCATGAAGGGACGGCCTGCTGAGTAGGTCACGCCGTCCACGGTGACCCTTGATTCCTCCATGACCTCCAGCAGCGCTGACTGCGTCTTGGGCGAGGCGCGGTTGATTTCGTCGGCCAGGACAATGTTGTTGAAGATCGGGCCCTTGTGGAACTCGAACTTCTGCGTCTTCTGGTCGTAGATGGTTACGCCGGTGACGTCGGAGGGCAACAGGTCAGGGGTGAACTGGATGCGGTTGTTGGACCCCTGCACGGTGGCGGCCAGGGCGCGGGCCAGGGAGGTTTTACCCGTACCCGGGGCGTCCTCGAACAGGACGTGGCCCTCGGCCAGCATGGCGGTAAAGGTCAGCCGGATGACGTGTTCCTTGCCCAGCACCGCCTGCCCAACGTTGGCAACCAGCTTTTCGAACGTGTCGGCAAACCACTCGGCCTGCTCAATGGTCATGGTCATGAAAGTTGCTTCCTTTTGATGGATCGGAGTTCGTTGTGGGCCCGGAGGCCCGGGCCCACAAGAGGTGATGCGGTTGCTAGCGGTTTGGCATGCCGTTCGGCGGATTGCAGCCCACGTTGGAGGTGTCGCAGCGGAGCCAGTTACCGGACGCCATCCCGGAGTTCAGGTGGTACCAGATGCCGCTGGGGTTGTTGGAGGTCTTGTACCAGACCTGGTAGCGGTCCGCCGTGGACGGGGCACCGGCATCGAGCCACTTGCCGGCACCGGTGCACTGTGAGGGGTTGCCGGCGATGTAGCTGTCCGTCCCCTGACGGGGCTCCGTGCAGCTGCGGACCGGGCTTGCCGTGACGTACCAGTCCGTGGGCGGGGGCGGTGTGTTGTCCGGGCCGGACGTTGACGTGACCGGACCGCCGATGGCGCCCGGGGTGACCGTGTAGGCACGGACCCGCAGTCTGTGGCTCGTACTCCACCCGCCGGCTCCGGTATCGAACTTGTTTGCCTTGCCGACGTTCTGCCAGCCGCCACCATCCATGCTCACCTCGTAGTAGCTGAGGGGCCTGCCGTTCGTCGCCGGGTCATTCCAGGTCCAATGCACCTGTCCATCGCCCTTGGCCGAGGTGCCGCCGTTGATATTGGGGGCATTGGCAGGACCGTAGGGGTTTCCGGTGCCGATGGCCTTGGCGTCACCGGCCATATTGTTCTTGGTGGACGTGGCAATGATGGTCACGGTGATGTCCCGCCCATTGGTCATGCCACCGATGGTTCCTCCCCCGGCCTTGATCGACCCGGTCTTGCCGTCGGCGTTGTAGGAGTACGCAATCTCGGAGGCGGTGGAGCCGTTGCGCTGTGCATCGGTCAGCGGCGTGAATGTCACGTCCAGCTGGCCGCTGGTCCCGTTCTCCTTCACCGTTCCAGAGTTGACAGTGCCAGGCTTTCCAGCTGCCCGAATTGCGGCAGACTGCGCGCTCGTGGCACTGGTTCCGGCCTTGTTCGTTGCCGAGACCGTGAAGGTGTAGTTCGTTTCCGAATTGTCCACGGTGACGTTTTGCGAGGTGCCGGCTACCTGCTGGCTGGCAATGGCGGCCCCTCCCCTGAGCGTGGTCAGGGTGTAGGAGGAGACGGCGTCGCCGTTGTTGTTGGGCGCCGACCACACGACGCGCAGCTGGCTCTGCGAACCAACCGGCGTGGCCTGGGAGACGCTGGGGGCCGTCGGCGTGGCGGGGACTCCGGCGGGCACCTCGGCCGCGGAATAGGGACTCCATTCGGACGGGTCCTTGGCGTCATTGCGGGCCAGGACCCGGACCTTGTAGGACACGCCGTTCTGCAGGCCCTTCCACACGTAGCTGACTGACGTCAGTCCCTGGATCTGGGCGTTTTGGCCAGCGGGCGCCGGCGAGATCTCCAGGTCGTAGGACTTGACCGGGGACCCCTTGCTGGCCGGCGCGGCCCAGTTGACCGTGAGCTGCTTGTCGCCGAACTTCAGCGACGGAGCCTGTGGCGTATCCGGTTTAACGTCCGGACGGACATCGGCGGACGCCGGCGACCGGTCGGAGTCACCGAACTCGTTGGTGGCCGTCACCTGGAAGTGGTAGGTGGTGTTGTTGGTCAGGCCATTGAGGGTGCAGGTGTTGGCCGGGCATTCCTGCCGGAATCCGCCCTCCCCGAACACGGTGTACTTGGTGATGGGCGAGCCCCGGTCGGCCGGTGCCGACCAGGTGAGCAGCGCCGTCTGGTCGCCCACACTCTGCGCCTGCGGCGTGGTGGGCGCCGCCGGCTTGTCCTTGACGGTCAGCCGGACCCGCGCAGTGGCGTGCCGGGACGCATCCCCCGTCTTGTCCTCCACCGTGTAGGCCACCACCATGGTTCCGGTAAAGCCCGGCGCGGGGGTTACGGTCACAGAGTCACCATTGACGCCCACGTTGCCACTGCCCGTTTCAGTGTTGGCGGCGATGATCTTCAGCGGTGTCTCCGGGAACGGGTTGGCGTCGTTGGCCAGCACATTGATCGTCACCGGTTTGCCGGCGGCGGCATTGTCCTGCACGTCGTCGTTCGCCACCGGTTTGGGCCGGTTGGAGGCGGTTACGGCAAGCTGGTAAGTGGCCGTGGCCTCGAGCCCGCGGGGGTCGATTGCCTTGACCTGCACTGCGGCGCGGGTTCCGGTGGCCGTGGAATCGGCCGCCGATACCTTCAGCGTCTTGCCTTCGATGCGTGCAGTGAACCCGCCGGGAGAGTCTCCCACCAGTTCGTACTTCATCTTCTCGACGTCGTCCTGGTCGGGATCTGAGGTGAGCTTGCCGAGGTCGGTGCTGGCCGAGTCACCCTTGGGAACATCCACGTTGGCGCCAAGCAGCTCCGGCGGGTTGTTCTTGTTCGGGTCCGGCAACACCTTGGTGCGGATACTGAGGGTGGACTTCAGACCGGCGGGATCGTCCGGCCCGGTACCGTCGGTCACCTCGAAGGTCAGTGAACCGGGGCCCACGTAATCCGCGCCTGCCGTGTATTTCAGGCCGGTGCCGTCACGCGTCACCGGATCGCCGCCGTCGGCACCAATGAGCTTGATCCGGTCCGCCTGGGTCAGCCGGGGTGAACGTCCTTCCCGGACCTTGACCCATTCCTTCAGTTCGACGTCCACGGACTGTCCGGCCACGACCTCCAGGACCTCGTCCTTGGCCAGGGTGGGAACCTGCTGGCCAAGCCCCGGTACCCAGATGATGGCGGTGGACTGCTGGCCATCGACGTCTTCCACGGTGTACGGGATGAGCTGGGGCTGTTCGGTGAGGTCCACCAGGACATTGCCGTTGCCGCCGGGCCGGGCCGTGGTGGCCTCGGTGCTGATCTTGAGGTTCTCCCCCACGCCGTCGGGATCCTCGTCGTTTTTCAGGACGGGAACGTCCACGGCGGTCTTTCCCATGGCCTGGGCAGACGTCACCCGGTCATCGCGGGCGATCGGTGCTTTCAGCGGGACATCGTTGTCGACCACCAGGCGGATGGTGGCCTGGGCGGTGGCGTCCCGGTCGTCGGCGATGGTGTAGCGCACGTTGACGGTGCCGGCCTCGTTGGGGGCCAGGAGGATGATGCGGCCGCTGTTCTTGCTCACGGTGGCCTGCAGGGCTGGGTCGGCCTCGATGCCGTCGGTCAGGATGCGGATGCGGTCGCCGTCGGGATCGGTGTCGTTGGCGGTGGCGTCGACGGCGATCTGCCGGCCGGGACGCACCCGGACCTCGTCGTCCACCGGGGTGGGCTTTTGGTTCATGTCACCGCGGGGAGCGATGCCCACCGTGACCGTCCCCGTGTTCACTGCACCCTGGCGGTCCACCACTTTGTAGCGGAAGGTGTCGGTTCCTGCACCGTCGCCCGCGGCAGTGAAGTCGATGAAGTTGCTGCCCACGGTGGCGGTACCCATGGCGGGGGTGCTGTCGATGCCGGTCAGCTGCACGGAGTCGCCGTCGGGATCGATGCCGTCGAGGGGAACCGGAATCCGGACCGTGCCGGCGGCCACCACGCGGGCGGTGAGGTTGCGCGGCTGCGGCCGGGAGTTCTCCGCGCCCTCGAGCGGGAGGATGTGGATGGTCACGGCCGCGGCGCTCTTCTGGCCCTGCGGATCCACGGCGTTGTAGATGGCACGCACGGTCTTGGGCTGGCTGCCGGCAATGAAGCGGAGCGTGTTTTCGGAGACGAAGCTCTTCCCGTCGGCAGGGTCCACCGCCTGCGGGAGCACGGGGTCCACGGTCAGTTCCTGCCCTTGCGGGTGGGTGTCGTTGTCCAGGACGGGGATGGTGACCACGTCATTGACGCGGACGTTTACCTCGTCCGGCTTGGGCTGGGGTGCTTCCACCACGGCGGGCGCCGGGACCGGCACCACGGAAACACTGCCGGTGGCAGATTTCTTTCCGTTGGACATGGTGTATTCGAACAGGATGGGGTCCTTGGTCCCCAGGATGTCCGTGATGCGCAGGACGCTGTGGTTGATGACGCTGACGGAAACCGTCGCATTGTCCGGGAGTTTTACGGACTGCAGCACCAGGACTCCGCCGGAGGGGTCGGAGTCGTTGGCCAGGGGGTCCAGCAGCACGCTTCCGCCGGTGGGCATCAGGGCAACGTCGTGGACCGCCACTGGGTCGCCGCCGTCGTTGCCGGATTCCACGTCCACCCGGATGAGGCCCTGGCTGCTTTGCGGGCCGTTGCTGGCGATGTAGGTCAGGTAGACGGGGCCGGGAGTGCTGCTGCGGAAGGTGAAGGTGCCGCCGTCGGTGACGGGGCCCAGTTCGGCGGGGCCGTTGGCTTCCACCTGGGCCAGGCGGAGGGCACCTCCGTTGGGGTCGACGTCGTTCTTCAACGGCGAGATGACCAAGTCCTGGCCCACTACGGCGGTGACGTGGTCGGCGTTGACCACCGGTGCCAGTGCGCCCGGCGGCTGGACGTTAACTACCACCTTGCCGGTGACTGTGGCGCGGCCGTCCCAGATGGTGACCTGGACGTTCTTCTTACCGGCGGTGGCGCCGGAGTCCTGGAAGGTCAGCAGGCCGTCGCGCCGGACCTTGACCTGGTCCTGGTCGTTGTCGGCCTTGGCGTCCAGCAGGACCAGGTCGTCGCCGTCGGGATCGATCCAGTCGGTGAGGATGTTCTGGCTGACGGTTTTGCCCTGCTCCACCAGCATGGTGGTGTCTTCGCCGCGCTTGAATTTGGGCGGCTTGTTGTCGTCCGGCCCCACCACGCTGAGCGTGACCTGGCCCGTGGCCGACAGGCCGCGGCCGTCCGAGGCACTGTAGTTGAAGGTCTCGGTGCCCGGCTTGGCGTCCGCGGGGACGGTGATCTGGAAAGCGGTGCCGCCGTAGATGCTTTCCAGCGTTCCGGATTTGGGTCCGGCGTCCCCCACCGCTGCGGTGAGGACGTCGCCGTCGGGGTCGGAGTCGTTGTCCAGGACGCTCAGGATGGTGGTGCGGCCTGGGCGCACGCCGACGGCGTCGGGCTTGGTTTCCGGCGGACGGTTCGGTTTGGTGCGGTCCGGCAGGATGTTGATGGTGTTGTTGTCCGCTGATTCCTGGTCCTGGTCATCGGACTGGTTCTTGGGCGGGATGACGTCGTCCCAGTTGTTGACCAGCTGCATGTTCTGGTTCACCAACCACACATTCCCCGAGTTCACATCATTGAGGACCACCAAGTCCCGGTTCACCCGGAAAACATACGACGGCGACGCACTCGCCTTCGGCACCGCAACATTCTTATCATCACCGTCATCGGCACAATCCCGGACATACTTATTCGCCCCCGACCACGCCGCATGCACACACCCACCCAACTGCACCGGCGCAGCCGGAACACCCTCACCATCAAACGCCACAGTCTTCGCCGTACCGCCATCCAACGGCTGCTTCAACAACGCCTTCCGCGTAGCGACAGCAACGAAATCACTACCCGGCCCCGCCTGCTGCAGCTTCGCATCCCGCGCATCCTCCAACTGCAGCCGCTTACCACCAGGCAAAAACAGGCTCCCCGCAGCAGCATCCAACACCACCGGCCGGTCCCCCACCACCGTCATCTGCAAATCCCCGGCACCCTTAAGCCCATCCCACGTACTGGACTCCGACGACGCCACCCCACCCTCGGCATCAACCCCCGTCACCGTCACCACACCAGTCTTCGGATCCGCCGAATAAATCCGGTCATCAGACCCCACCACCGACACAACGCCCGCAGTGCCGACCAACACCGGCTCCGAAGCTTCCTTATCAAACCCATTCACCGTGGACGGCGACACCGCCCACACCTTCCCCGACGCCGCATCCGTCACCGAAATCGTCCGCGCCCCAAAACTCACATCAGCCGCCCCCGGCAACTGCTTATCCCCACCCAGGCGCATATTCGCCGGCGAAACCTGGTTCAACGTCGAACCCGTCTCATCATCAACAAACACCTCACCGGCATGCTGCAACACATCAAACGTCGACGACGCCGGCGTCACCGCACCATCCAACACCCGCGACGGATAATTCAACCGCCCCACAGCATTCTTCGACTTCGAAACAACCCACACACCACCATCGTTCAACTCCACCTCAGTGGTCTTAAACCCCGGATACAACACAGCACCCGTCACCACCACAGCCACCACAGCACCAAACGCCGTACCGGTGACGAGTTTCTTATGTCGCTTTTTCAGCCCGAGCTTCCCCAGCAGAGTTGTCACAGCGTTACTTTTCCCTCAGATTGTGTAGCCAGATGGCGGCCTGGTCGCAGGACAGGCAGCAGGCTTCCTTTTCCCCGGGGTAAGCCTACCGAATGGCGGAAACCACCGCGATGGGGACATCTGCCCGGGTTGCGGCCGGGCATGGGGCCTAGCAATGCGGGGCTCCCAGGCCGGCGGGATCGGCAAGCGTGGTGTGCCCGGCTATCACGTAGCGGCCGACGTTGCGTGCCGAACCTAATTCCACCCGCCACCAGCGGACGATGCCGTTGCCGGACCAGTTGTCACTCTGGTCGATGTAGCAGGCCACCATGATGCGGTCCTGGTCCGCCTTGTAGAACCAGGGCGGACTGTCCGCGTTGACGCCGTCACAGTCGAAGTAGGGACTTGGCCGGTAGTTCGATCCGCCCAGGGTGAAGGTGCAGCTCCTGACGAAGTTGGGGTCGGAGGTCTTGATCCGGGTTTCCCAGAGTCCCTGCTTGCCGGCGGTGGCACTGGCGGTAACCACCGCGCTGCCGGTGCCGACGGAGTTGAAGGTCTGGACCGCGATGGTGACGGTGTCGCCAAAGTTGGCCGTGTTGACCGTCCTGCTGCCGGAGGGGGCAACGTTCTCCCAGCCGCCGTTGTTGATCCTGATCCTGGTTTGCGCCACGTCATTGGTGCTGGTGGACGGGGAAGACCAGTTCAGGGTGGCGGACTTCTGGTTGACGCCGCCGTTTTGGCCGGAAGCCGAGGGGGTTCCCGGGGAGCCGAATGGCGTGGCGGTGGCAGGGGCACTGCTGTCTGAGCTCGGTGCCACCGTGGAGTTGGCGATCACGGTGATGCTGACGGCGTTGCCGTTGGTGAAGCCGCCGAGGGTCTGGCCGGGCGTGATGGGCCCGCGGGCGCCGTTGCTTGCGCTGTAGGTGTAGCTGACCTCGTTCTCGGCGGAGCCGTTGCGTTCCGCGGCGGTCAGTGTGCGGAAGTTCACCGTCACTGCACGCCCTGCTCCGCCGGTGTTCGCCGGCGTTGCCGTGACGCCGGAAACAGTGGACAGCTTGCCGGTGGCGCGCCGGGGTGCCGACGGCGGACTGACGGTTCCCTTTCCTGCCTTGTTTTCCGCCTGGACCGTGAAGGTGTAGGCGGCCTCGGAGTTGTTGGCGGTGAAGTTGGCGGTGCGGACGTTGCCGGGGACGGTCTGCGTCTGGGCGGGAGCGTTGCCGCCGCTCATGGTGACGTAGTAGGCGCTGATGGGGTCGCCGTTGGTGTTGGGTTCGGCCCAGGTGACCCGGAGCTGGTTCTGGGTGCCGACGGATGCGGCGACGGCGGACGACGGTGCGGCAGGTGCAGCCGGGACACCGGCGGGATTGTCCTCCGCTGAGTACGTCCCCCAGTCTGACGGGCCGAGTTCGTTGACGGCCTGGGCGCGGACCTTGTACTTCACGCCGTTGGTGAGGCCGGTCCACGTATAGTTCAGCCCGGCGACATCGTTCTTCACCGCGACCCCGCTGGCCGGCGGCGGTGAGATCTCCAGGTTGTAGTGCTTCACCGGTGAGCCCTCGGTCTTGGCCGCGGGCCAGGTGATAGCCATCGTCTTGTCGCCCGCCTTCACCGTGGGGGCCTCCGGCGGTGAGGGCTTCTCGTCCGGCCGGATTTCGTTGGACTGCGGCGAAGCCTGCGAGTCCCCCACCTCGTTGGTGGCCAGCACCGTGAAAACGTACTTCACGTTGTTGGTGAGCCCGCTCAACGTGCAGGTGGTGGTGGGGCACTTCTGTTCGAAGCCGTTGTTTGAACGGACGGTGTACCCGGTGATAGGCGCTCCATTGTCCGACGGCGGCGCCCACTTGAGCACGGCGGTGCGGCTGCGGACATCGGTGGCGCTGGGGGCAGAGGGCGCGTCGGGTTTGCCTCGGACGGTGAGCCGCAGGCGGCCGTCCACCTGGCGGGACAGGTCGCCTGTCTTGTCGGCCACGGTGTAGCGGACCACCATGACGCCCTTGTACCCGTCAGCCGGAGTAACAGTAATGCTGTCTCCCGACACGGAGGGCTGGCCTGCTGCGGAGCCCGTCTCCACGGTTGCGCCCACGATCCGCAGGGGCGTATCCGGGAAGGGGTTGAAGTCGTTGGCCAGGACGTTGACCTGCTCCGTCTTTCCTGCGTTGGCCTTGTCCACCGCGTCGTCGTTGGCCACCGGCAGGGGCCGGTTGGAGGCCACGTGGCGTGCGGTGATGGTGGCACCGACGGCAGGTGACCTGCCGTCGGTGACCTTCACCTGGATGTTTCCGGTGACGCCGATGCCAAGGGAACCGTCCGCAGTAATGGCAAGGGTGCCGCCGTCGACCTTTGCGTTGAAGCCGGCGGGAAGCGTCCCGTCCAGTTCGAAGCGGAGGTTGTCCTTGTCCCGTTCGTCCACGTCCTTGGCCAGCCCGGCGAGGTCAACCGTTGCCGTTTCGGCCTTCGGGACGTCCACGGAGGTGCCGCTGAAGGTAGGCGGGTGGTTGGCGTTGGGGTCCGGGATCACCTTGGTCATGATCACCAGGGTGGCCTTCAGGCCGTTGGGGTCGTCGGGGCCGGAGCCGTCCGTCACCTCGAAAGTGATGGAGCCCGGTCCCACGTAGTCAGGTTTCGCTGAGTAGCGCAGGGCCTTGCCATCGGACTGGATGATGCCTTCCGGTGACCCGCCCTGGACTCGGACGGAGTCGGCCACGGTGATCCTGGCGCTGCGGCCGTTGCGGACGCGGACGTAGTCGGACAGGTCCAGGGTGGCGTCCTTGCCGGACATCACCTCAACCGGATCGGTCTTGGCAAGGGTGGGGTACTGCACGCCCTGGCCGGGGATCCACATCAGGGCGGTGGAGGTGAGGCCATCCACGTCGGTCACCGTGTAAGGGATGAGTTGGTCCTCGGGGGTCAGCGTTACCACCACGTTGCCCGAGCCTCCGGGCCGGACATTCGGGTTGCCGTCGGGAAGGCTGATCTTAAGCTCGGAGGCCACGCCGTCGGCATCGGAATCGTTCTTCAGGACGGGGACGTCCACCGCACTCTTGCCGAGGGTTTCGGCCACCGTCACGTGGTCGTCCTTGGCCACGGGGCGCTTGAGTTCGGCGTCCGGGCTGATCCGGACCCGGATCACGGCGCTTGCGGCGGCCTTCTTGTCGTCCTGGATGCGGTAGCTGATGCTTTCGTTGCCGGCGGTGCCCGGTGCCGTGAACAACACCTTGGCGCCGTCCGTCGCCTCAACCTGCAGGTCGGGCTTGGCCTCGAACCCGTCGGAAACCAGGCTGAGCGGGTCGCCGTCTGGGTCTGAATCGTTGGCGAGGGCCTCCACGGCCACCTTCCGGCCGGGCCGGACATCCACGGCGTCATCCACCGCGATGGGTTTCTGGTTGTTGGCCTCCGGCGGGGCGATCCCCACAATCACTGTCCCGGTGTTTTCGGCGCCGATCCGGTCCCGGACCCGGTAGGTGAAACTGTCGGTGCCGGCAGCGTCGCCGGCGGCCGTGAATTCAAGGTAGCCATCGCGTACGACGGCGGTTCCCATGGCGGGTGCCTTGTCGATGCCGATGAGTTGGACGGAGTCGCCGTCGGCGTCGATCCCGTCCAGCGGCACGGGCACCTTGACGGTCATTCCGGCCACCACGCGGGCGGTCAGGTTGCGGGGCTCGGGCCGGGTGTTCCGGTCATCGTCCCGGGCGCGGATGCGGATGGTCACCTGCTGCGAGTCCACCTGGCCGGAGGCGTTCTGCACCTTGTAGATGGCGTACACGGTTTTCGCTTCGGGCCCGGCCACGAACCGCAGCTGGTCTCCCGCCACGAACATGCGGCCGTCGGCTGCATCGGGCTGTTGGGCCAGGTCCGGGAGGAGGGTGAGCTTTGATCCGTTGGGGTCGGCGTCGTTGGCCAGGACGGGGATGGTGACGACGTCGTTGACCCGGACCGTTGCTTCATCCGGCTTCGCCTGCGGCGCCTGGAGCTTGGCCGGGGCGGGAACCATCAGGACCGCGATCTCGCCGGTGGCCGATGACCGGCCGTTGGACACGGTGTACCGGACCGTCAGCTGGCCCTCGGCACGGATGTCGGTGATCCTGACCACCGAGTGGTCCAGCACGGCCACGCTGACCGGCAGGCTGGCGTCGGCCGTCACTGACTGCACCACCAGCACGCCGCCCGAGGGGTCTGAATCGTTGCCCAGGACGTCCACCAGGACGTCCCCGCCGGTGGGGAGCAGCGCGGTGTCGCGGACGGCGACCGGCGCGCCCTCGTCGGTGCCGGGCACCACGTCAACGCGCACCAGCTGCTGGGCGCTGGCCGGTCCGTTGGTCACCAGGTAGCTGACGTAGTGGGCGCCGAGGGTCCGGGAGTTGAAGGTGAAGGTCTGCTGGTCCGGGTTGAGGGTTGCCGTGGTCTCGGCATCAGGGGTGGCCTGCGCCAGCCGCAGCGTCCCGCCCTGCGGGTCCGAATCGTTCTTGAGCGGGGTGATGACGGTGTCCGTGCCGGCAACGGCCACCACATGGTCGGCGTTCGCGATGGGCGGCAGCGCCCCGGGGCTCCTGACGTCCACGGTGACTTTGCCTTCCGCGGTGGACTGGCCGTCCGAGACCGTCACGGTGAGGACCTTCCGGCCCGGGGCGGCGCCGGAATCCTGGAAGGTCAGCTGGCCGTCGGGGCGGATCCGGGCCTGGTCCAGTGGATCGCTGCTGGACACGGAGACGGCGAAGAGGTCATCGCCGTCTGGGTCCATCCAGTCGGGAAGGATGTTCTGGGTGACCGACTTGCCGGACTGGACCACCAGCGTGGTGTTCCGGTTGGGCTTTTGGCGCGGCGCAGTGTTGGTGCCGGGCGGGATGATGTTGAGCGTGATGTCGGCGGACGCTGAGAGGCCGCGGCCGTCGTCCACGGTGTACTTGAACGTTTCGCTGCCGGTCTTGTCGGCGGGCACGGCCACCTGCAGGCCCGTGGAGCCGTAGATGGGCGAGACGGCTCCGGTTTTGACCCCTTCGGGGGTGCGGACGGTGAGGACGTCGCCGTCGGGGTCGGAGTCGTTGTCCAGGACGGGCAGGATGGTGGTCTTCCCTGCGCGGATGCCGAATTGGTCCGGTTTGGCCACAGGGGCGCTGTTGGGTTTGGTGCGGTCCGGCAGGACGGTCTGCTGGACCTCGTCGGCGGAGTCCTTGTCGGCGTCGTCCGAGGTCTGCTGCGGCGGGATGACGTCGTCCCAGTTGTTGACCAGCTGCATGTTCTGGTTCACCAACCACACATTCCCCGAGTTCACATCATTGAGGACCACCAGGTCCCGGTTCACCCGGAAAACATACGACGGCGACGCACTCGCCTTCGGCACCGCAACATTCTTATCATCACCGTCATCGGCACAATCCCGGACATACTTATTCGCCCCCGACCACGCCGCATGCACACACCCACCCAACTGCACCGGCGCAGCCGGAACACCCTCACCATCAAACGCCACAGTCTTCGCCGTACCGCCATCCAACGGCTGCTTCAACAACGCCTTCCGCGTAGCGACAGCAACGAAATCACTACCCGGCCCCGCCTGCTGCAGCTTCGCATCCCGCGCATCCTCCAACTGCAGCCGCTTACCACCAGGCAAAAACAGGCTCCCCGCAGCAGCATCCAACACCACCGGCCGGTCCCCCACCACCGTCATCTGCAAATCCCCGGCACCCTTAAGCCCATCCCACGTACTGGACTCCGACGACGCCACCCCACCCTCGGCATCAACCCCCGTCACCGTCACCACACCAGTCTTCGGATCCGCCGAATAAATCCGGTCATCAGACCCCACCACCGACACAACGCCCGCAGTGCCGACCAACACCGGCTCCGAAGCTTCCTTATCAAACCCATTCACCGTGGACGGCGACACCGCCCACACCTTCCCCGACGCCGCATCCGTCACCGAAATCGTCCGCGCCCCAAAACTCACATCAGCCGCCCCCGGCAACTGCTTATCCCCACCCAGGCGCATATTCGCCGGCGAAACCTGGTTCAACGTCGAACCCGTCTCATCATCAACAAACACCTCACCGGCATGCTGCAACACATCAAACGTCGACGACGCCGGCGTCACCGCACCATCCAACACCCGCGACGGATAATTCAACCGCCCCACAGCATTCTTCGACTTCGAAACAACCCACACACCACCATCGTTCAACTCCACCTCAGTGGTCTTAAACCCCGGATACAACACAGCACCCGTCACCACCACAGCCACCACAGCACCAAACGCCGTACCGGTGAACCAGCGGGAGCGCGACAGGCGGCGCCACGGAGGCGCGGCGGAAACTGGGGTCTGGGCGCGCGTTTGTCCGCGACGTTTCATGTGTGGAAGTCCCCCGGTAGATCCTAGGCTTCGTGCCTGCAGCCGGCGTCACAGGACCCCGGGCACCACAACGATACCGCTATACGCCAACAAGTGGATAAATTCTTTTCGGTCCGGCCCGGTCCTGCCGGGACGCGAAGCTGCCGGAGCCTAGTCCAGGACCAGGCCCTTGCCGCGGCCGCGGGTGAGGCGGACGGGATTGATCTCGCCAAAGCCGCGCACGTTCTCCGGTTCCTGCGCAATCATGACGAACCGTTCGTCATGTTCCAGGGCAGAAGCCGTCATGGAATCCACCAGGACGGTGCCAGGGTCCGCCAGGGTGGTCAGGCGCGCGGCGAGGTTCACGGTGGGGCCGTAGATGTCGCCCAGGCGGGACAGGATCCTGCCCCATACCATGGCCACCCGGGCCTCCGGCAGGATCTCGTCCTCGGTGAAGGCTTCGGCCAGCGCCAGGGAAATCTCCGCGCCGGCCGCGGGGGTTTCCGCAATGTAGAGGACTTCGTCGCCCACGGTTTTGACCAGCCGGCCGCCGCCCACGGAGATGATCTCGGCACACTTGTTTTCGAAGCGCTGGACCAGCCGTGCGAGTGTCTTTTCGTTCATGCGGCGGGACAGGCTGGTGTAGGAAACCAGGTCCGCGAACCCGACCGCACGGGCCAGGGGCAGCGGCGCGTCGTCCTCGTCGCCTTCGCGGCCTTCTTCGCTTGCCTGCAGCCCGGCTTCGGCGCGGACCGCGAGGCGCTGGACGCCGGCGTTGAGCTGGCGGCGCCAGGAGTACACCAGGACTTCCTCGAGCGCGTCCACCAGCGCGGGAAGTTCGTTGACCAGGCGCTTGCGGGCCACGGCGTCCGTGACGCCCTGCTCGTGGACCATGTCCTCCACCAGCGCTTCGATCTGCCAGACCACCATGCGGTCGGTCATTTGCCCGATTGAGCGGGTCACCGAGATGGCCGCTTCCTCCGTGAGCTTGCCGGCGCGGACCAGGTCCACCACGGTGGACAGGGCCGCCTGGTCGCGTTCGGTGAAGGCGACGTCCTCGTCGCCGAAGTTGGGGAATCCCAGGGCGCGCCAGAGCTTGCGGGCAGAAAGCAGCGAGAGGCCGGCGCCGGCCGCAACTTCACGACGGCGGAGCTTGCGTTCCCCACCCAGGAGGCGGGCTTCGAGCGCCTTCATGGCCAAACGTTCCGCGGACATGGCGCCGGTTGGCGGGTGGCGGTCGACGCCGGGCAGCTCCGCGGCGTCCCCCGGCCCGGTGGCGAAGGGGTCGGCTGAGCCGGCGCCGGGCGACGCGTCAAAGGCGCCGGCTTCGATGCCCTGGACGCGTTCCTGCTGGTCCTCATCGGTCATCCCGTCCACCTTCTCTCATGTCCTCCGGAAATGCACCGGCTGGGTAATACGTCGCGCCGGGCTGGGCCCCACTGTCCTCCGGCAGTTCCCCGATGGCGTCGAGGATGAAGTCACGGAACCGGGCGACCTCGGGCACGTCGCGAAAGGTCACCATGCCCTGGGGCCCGGTTTCCAAGGATATATTCCCGGACCGCACCAATCGCTGCAGCAACGATTCATGGACCGTCAGGTTTCGCACCGATGCCAGGTTCACCTGCTGGTCCCGCCGGTTCAGCAGTCCGTAGCGGGCCACCATCCGCTGGCTGGTCAGTGTGTAGCGGGTGCCGTGCCAGCGAAGGAGCCGCGGCAGGCAGTAGCCCAGCCAAACAGCCGCCGCCGCGAGCACGCAGGCGCCCACCAGCCAGGGCGTCCACTGGCGGCCGAGGCCGGGCGCCACTCGGGCGGCGCCGCCGCGGATAACCCAGGCGCTGGCGAAGGCGGCCAGTGCCGGTGCCAGGACGAAGGCCACGGCGGCACCGGTAAGCTTCCGCGGCTGCGGGCGGGTAGTGACGATGACCTGCTCCCCTGGAACAAGGGACCTACGCATAACCACCCTGCTGCGGCGCGTCCGGCGATGACCAGGGCCGCAGGTGCACCACGTCGCCGGCCGTCACCACATGCTCATGCGAGTCCCGGTCCACCACCAGGAGGGAGCCGTAGTCATCCAGGCGGGAGGCGTGTCCAATGATTTCGTGGTCGCCGGGAAGCTGCGCGCGCACCTGCTTTCCCAGGGTGACCATCACGGCCTCCACCCGCTTGTGCAGCGATGGGCCGCCGGCCATGCCCGCCGCGGGGTCGCCGTCGGCATTGCAGAAACTGCGGTACAGGACCGCAAAGTGGGCCAGGTAGCTTTTTAGCAGCGCCGTGCGGTCGGTGGTGGCGGCACCCTCGATGGCTACGGAGGTGGCGGTGGGGACCGGAAGTTCGTCTTCGCGCAGGTTGACATTGAGGCCGGTGCCCAGGATGACGGGGGGCACGCTGCCGTCCACCATGGGACCAAGCTGGGCCAGGATGCCGGCGATTTTCCTGCCGCGGACCAGGACGTCGTTGGGCCATTTAAGCTCGGCGGGAATGCCTGCCGTTTCCAGGAGTGTTTCGCGCAGGGCCAGGGCTGCGATCAGGGAAAGCCACGAGTAGCTCTGGGTGGGAAGGGGCCTGCCTTCGGCGTTCACCGGCCGCAGGACCACGGAGACCGATACGGAGCTCAGCGGCGGCGCCTCCCAACGGCGGTCCAGCCGGCCCCTTGCCGCGGTCTGGTACTCCGCGGTGAGGACGGAGAGGTCGGGCCAGGCCGCAGGCTCCACGGTGACGCCGCGCAGGAGGTCGGCGTTGGTGGAGCCGGTGGAGTCCACCACGTCGATCCGGGGTATTCCCGCAGCGGAGAGGAAACGCTGGTCGGCCAGGTCCCCTCGGTTCAGGGGGGTACCCGGTGCATGTGCGTCGTCCATAGCTAGATCCTACCGATCCGCGCCTGATCGTACCCAGCCGGTTGCAGTTCCGGAACGGGTTGCTGGGACTGCAGGAAGGCCGCCCTAAAGGAAGATGTCGGGGACCAGCCGGTCTTCCGGTGCTCCCAGGCTGTAGGGGCGGAAATCGGTCACGCCCGCGGCGGCCAGGACCTGCTCATCCGTGTAGAAGTTGCCCGACGGCGGCGCGCCGGCACCGAGATTGCTGCCGGCGAGGAGGGCATGGGCGGCGTCGGCCATGATCTGCGGGCCGCGCGCGGCGAGCACCATGGTGTCGCCGTGGGGCATGTTGCGGATGGCTGCCGTGTCGATCAGGGTGCAGGGCCACAGGGAGTTGACCCTGATCCCGTCAGCCTTCAGTTCCTCGGCCAGGCCCAGGGTGGTCAGGCTCATGCCGTATTTGGCCATGGTGTAGGCAAGGTGCTTTCCAGCCCAGGTGGGATCGAGGTTCAACGGCGGCGAGAGCGTCAGGATCTGCCCCTGGTCCGAGTCACGCAGGGCTGGGAGCGCCAGCTTGGACAGCAGGAAGGTGCCGCGGACGTTGATGTCCTGCATGAGGTCGTACCTCTTCATCTCCACCTTGTCAGTGGTGGACAGATCGATGGCGGAGGCGTTGTTGATGACGATGTCGATGCCGCCGAACCGGTCCACGGCGGCGTCCACGGCGCCGGCCACGTCTTCGTCCCGGCGCACGTCGCCCACCAGGGGCAATGCCTGGCCTCCGGCAGCCACCAGTTCCTCGGCGGCTGTGTACACCGTGCCCGCCAGCTTGGGGTGCGGCTCCCCCGTCTTGGCAAGGAGCACAATGTTGGCGCCATCACGGGCCGCCCGCAGGGCGATGGCCAGGCCAATCCCGCGGCTGCCGCCGGACAGCAGGATGGTCCGGCCCGCCAGGGAACCTGCGGCCCGGTACGGGCTCTCGGAGGCATGCAAAGCATCGTCGCTTGAAGTCATGGGAACACTGTAACCCAACTAAGTTACTGATGAGTAACATAGTGCAGGGGTTGTTGGAACGGCGGAAAATTGTAGGTTCCCTACAGCCGCTGGCGCCCAAAGCGTCACTAGACTTGCCAGCAGGGTTCGTCTTTTGTGTGGATGCTACTTAAACGCTCCGCGAAGCCAGACCCGCCAGCCGACAGAATTAACCTGCTACAGAGCCGGAGACACTTGATGAGCCACGATCTGACAACGACAGCGGGAAAGATTGCCGATTTCCGCGACCGCCAGGCGCGTGCCGAACAGCCTTCCGGCGCCGAGGCCATCGAGAAACAGCACGCCCGCGGCAAGAACACCGCCCGCGAGCGCATCGCCCTGCTGCTGGACGAGGATTCCTTCGTTGAGTTCGACGCCCTGGCGGTGCACCGCTCCACCGCCTTCGGCATGGAAAAGAAGAAGCCCCTGGGTGACGGCCTGGTCTCCGGCTACGGCACCGTCGACGGCCGGCTGGTGGCGGTCTACAGCCAGGACTTCACCGTCTACGGCGGATCCCTGAGCCAGGTCAACGGCGAAAAGATCGTCAAGGTCCAGGAGTTCGCGCTCCGCAACGGCTGCCCCGTCGTCGGCATCCTGGACGGCGGGGGCGCCCGCATCCAGGAAGGCGTCGCCTCGCTGGCCATGTTCGCGGACATCTTCCGCAACAACGTCCACGCATCCGGCGTGGTGCCGCAGGTTTCGCTCATCATGGGCCCCTCAGCAGGCGGCGCGGCCTACTCGCCGGCGCTCACCGACTATGTGGTGATGGTGGACAAGACGTCGCACATGTTCATTACGGGCCCGGACGTCATCAAAACCGTCACCGGCGAGGACGTGGACATGGAAACCCTGGGCGGTGCGCGGCAGCACAACGCCACCACCGGCACGTCCACCTACCTGGCCTCCGATGAAACCGACGCCATCGAGTTCGTGCGCGAACTGCTTGACTTCCTCCCGTCCAACAACCTGTCCGAGGCGCCCGTCCTGGGGCACCAGCAGGAGCTGGAGATCGACGACGACGACCTCGCCCTGGACACGCTGGTCCCGGATTCCGCCAACCAGCCCTACGACATGCGCGCCGTGGTGGAGCAGATCGTGGACGACGGGCACTTCCTGGAAATGCAGGCGCTCTACGCGCCCAACGTGATGATCGGCTACGGCCGGGTGGAGGGCCACACGGTGGGCATCGTGGCCAACCAGCCGCTGCAGTTCGCCGGCACCCTGGACATTGCCGCCTCCGAAAAAGCCGCTCGCTTTGTCCGCCACTGCGACGCCTTCAACATCCCCATCATCACCCTGGTGGACGTCCCCGGGTTCCTTCCGGGCAAGGACCAGGAGTTCCAGGGCATCATCCGCCGTGGCGCCAAGCTCCTGTACGCCTACGCCGAGGCCACCGTTCCCAAGCTCACCGTCATCACCCGCAAGGCCTACGGCGGCGCCTACATCGTCATGGGTTCCAAGAAGCTGGGCGCCGACCTGAACCTTGCCTGGCCCACGGCGCAGATCGGCGTCATGGGAGCCCAGGGTGCCGTGAACATCCTGTACCGCCGCGACCTCGCCGCGGTCGCGGAGAACGGCGGCGACGTGGAGGCCCGGCGCGCCCAGGTCATCCAGCAGTACGAGGAAGAACTCCTCAACCCCTACCAGGCAGCCGAACTTGGCTATGTGGACGCGGTCATCGCCCCTTCGGACACCCGCATCCAGATCATCAAGGGACTGCGCGCCCTGCGTGACAAACGCGCCAGCCTTCCCGCCAAGAAGCATGGGAACATCCCGCTGTGATCCCCGGCCCTGCTGAAGAGAACCTGCCTGCCGCTCCCCTGCTCTCTGTTGTCAAAGGGCAGCCGAACGCCGAGGAACTGGCGGCGCTGACCGCCGTCGTGCTTTCCCTGGGCGCCGGGGAAAATCCCGTTCCTGCCACAGCACCCAGCGTGCGGCACTGGGTCCGGCGGCACCAACTGCGGCTTGCGCCCACGCCGGGCCCGGGCGCCTGGAAACGCAGCCGGGGCTGACGGCTTCAACTTCCCGTCCACGCGCCCGGTAGGCTCGGGGTGTGACTACAGACACCTCTTCCGCCGCGCGCCCGCACACCCGGATCGACGCCGTCGCGGACACGTACACGGACACCCTGATCAGGCTCAACCCGACCTTTGCCACTACCCTTGGCCTGCCGGGATATGAGACGGAGTACCAGGACTTCTCCCCTGCCGGCATCGCAGGATTCGCGGAGGCGGCACGGGCTGCCCTGGTGGCCTTGGAGGGCCTGGAGCCGGAAGACGACGTGGACGCCGTTACCCTGGACGCCATGCGGGAGCGGTTGGGCCTGCAGCTGCTGATCCACGCTTCCGGCTGGGAATATGCGGACCTGAACAACATCGCCTCACCGGCCCAGGACATCCGCTCCATCTTCGACCTCATGCCCACCGAAACCGAGCAAGACTGGGAGCACATCGCCGGGCGCGCGCACAACGTGCCGGCAGCCATCGGCGGCTACACCGAGTCCCTGCGCCTGGCAAGGGACGCCGGGAAGGTGGCCGCTGCGCGCCAGGTGCGGATCGTCATCGACCAGGTGGCCAAGTACGCCGCCGGGGACGGCTTCTTCGCCAAGCTCGCGGCCGGTGCCGCTACCTCCAGCGGCCCGCTGCCGGCGGCCCTGCAGGAAAAGCTCGACGCCGGTGCCGCCGCCGCCCGCGGTGCCTACAGCGGGCTGGCTGAATTCCTGCGCACCGAGTTGCTGCCCGCCGCGCCGGAAAAGGATGCCGTGGGCAGGGCCCGCTACGCCCTCGCTTCCCGGTCTTTCCTCGGTGCGGAGGTGGACCTGGAGGAAACCTACGCGTGGGGCGTCCAGGAACTGGACCGCCTCATCGCCGAACAGGAAGAGGTGGCCAACGCCATCAAGCCGGGGGCTTCCATTGCCGAAGCCAAGGACATCCTCAACAACGACCCGGCAAGGCAGCTGAAGGGCACGGAGGCGCTCCAGCAGTGGATGCAGGATGTCTCGGACAGGGCCGTGGCCGACCTCGCCGGCGTACACTTCGACATCCCCGACGTCATGAAGAAACTTGAGTGCAGGATCGCCCCCACCGACGAGGGCGGCATCTACTACACCGGTCCTTCCGACGACTTCAGCCGTCCCGGCCGCATGTGGTGGTCAGTCCCCGCCGGGGAGGACACCTTCACCACCTGGGCCGAAACCACCACCGTGTACCACGAGGGCGTCCCCGGCCACCACCTCCAGGTAGCCACTGCCACCTACCGGCGGGAGCTGCTCAACAAGTGGCGCCGGAACGTCTGCTGGACCTCCGGCCACGGCGAAGGGTGGGCCCTGTACGCCGAGAAACTCATGCAGGAACTGGGCTACCTGAACGATCCGGGCGACCACATGGGCATGCTGGACATGCAGCGCATGCGGGCAGCGCGCGTGGTCTTCGATATCGGCGTGCACCTGGAACTCGAGATGCCCGGACGCTGGGGAACCGGCACCTGGACTGCCGACAAGGGCTACGCATTCCTGAAGGAAAACCTCCCCATCAGCGAAGGCCAGCTCAACTTTGAGTTCGCCCGATACCTCGGGTGGCCCGGACAGGCCCCCTCCTACAAGGTGGGACAGCGTCTTTGGGAACAGATCCGCGCCGAGCTCGAAGGACGGCCGGGATTCGACCTCAAGGAATTCCACACCAGGGCCCTCAACATCGGCTCCGTGGGACTTGACACCCTCCGCCGGGCGCTCTTGTCTTGACCCTAACCGCGAGATGTTAAGCACACCCTCGCCGGGAATAACTTAACAATTGCCGCTGGATGCCTTGTCATTGCTGGTTTTTTGGTCGCTAAGCCCACTTGCTCGCGCGTAATATTTCTCAATGTTCTTTCGACGTGGTATGAGCGGAGGACTAGCTTGTTCTGGTGAGCACTCAGACAAGCACCCCATCCCCCGCAGGGAAGACCGGATTCCAGCTCCCCAAGTGGGCGGGCTCGTTCGGCTTCCAGATCATTGCCGCCCTCATTGTGGGCCTCGGCCTCGGCCTGCTGGCCAAGTACACAGGCAGCACCAAGACCAACCCCAACGCGCTCGGCGCGACGCTGCAGACCATCGGTTCAAGCTACGTGTCGCTGCTGCAGACCGCCGTCGTTCCCCTGATCTTCACCGCAGTGGTCAGTTCCATCTCCAACCTCCGCCAGGTGTCCAATGCCGCGCGGCTGGCGTGGAACACGCTCCTGTGGTTCGCCATCACGTCCCTGATCGCCGTGCTGATCGGCATGGGCCTTGGCGTGCTGCTGCAGCCGGGCGCCAACACCGGCATCACCGGCGATGCCAAGTACACCGGCAAGTCCGGTGACTGGTGGGCCTTCCTGGTGGGCCTCTTCCCCAAGAACTTCCTCGGCCTGGGTGCCAGCTCCACTGTCGGCGATTCCGGCGCCGTCACCACGTCCGTCAGCTTCAACGTCCTGCAGATCCTGGTCATCGCCATCGCGGTGGGCGTTGCAGCCCTCAAGGTGGGCAAGGCCGCAGAGCCTTTCCTGAACCTCAACGCGTCAGCCCTCGCCGTGATCCAGAAGGTGCTGTGGTGGATCATCCGCATTGCACCGCTGGGCACCATCGGCCTCATCGGCAATGCCGTGGCCGTCTACGGCTGGGACACCATCGGCTCGCTGGGCAAGTTCACCGTGGCCATCTACGCCGGCCTGGTCCTGGTGCTGTTCGTGGTCTACCCCATCCTGGTCCGCAGCCACGGCCTGTCCATCAAGCAGTACTTCTCCGGTGTGTGGCCGGCTGTCCAACTGGCCTTCGTCTCCCGCTCCTCGGTGGGAACCCTGCCGCTGACCCAGCGCGTCACGGAGCGCAGCCTGGGCGTGCCCCGCGCCTACGCCTCCTTCGCCGTGCCGCTGGGCGCCACCACCAAGATGGACGGCTGCGCAGCGATCTACCCCGCAGTGTCCGCGATCTTCGTCGCCCAGTTCTTCGGCATCCACCTGGACTTCAGCCAGTACCTGCTGATCGCCCTGGTCTCCGTCCTCGGGTCGGCCGCCACCGCCGGCACCACGGGCGCCGTGGTGATGCTCACCCTGACGCTCTCCACGCTGGGACTGCCGCTGGCCGGCGTCGGACTCCTGCTCGCCATCGACCCCATCCTGGACATGGGCCGCACGGCAGTGAACGTGGCAGGCCAGGCACTGGTCCCCACCATCGTGGCCAAGCGCCAGGGCATCCTGGACGAAACGCTGTACAACGCACCCCGCAACGGCACCCCGTTCGTGGATGACAGCGACGCCGTGACTGACGCTACGGACGGCACCATCGCCGACACCGCGCCCCGCGAACTGCAGGATGCAAAGTCGTAACACGCGCCACCAAAGAGGGACGTCCCCGGGAAACTCCCGGGGACGTCCCTCTTGTTTATGGGGCTGCGCCTCCGGCCAATAGCCGGCCGGCTGCGGTCAGCGTCCGCCGCCGCCAATCACACCGTTCTGGACGGCCTTGGTCACGGCGTCGGCCTCGGCCTGCGTCAGCTTGCCGTCCGTCACTGCCTTGTCCAGGCGGGTCTTGAGTTCGGCAGCGTGTTCGGATTGCTCCTCACTGCGGATCTCCTGGAGGGCTGCCGTCACCTTGGCCTCGTCGATGCCCAGCGAGGCAGCCAGCGATTTGGCAAGGGCGGCCTCACGGGCGGCGGGGTCGGGCTTTTGGCCGTCGGCCGGCGGCGTGGTGGGCTTGTTGGCTTCGCGGAACGCCTTCAAGGCGTCGGTCACCTTGGCTTCGTCCACGCCGAGTTTCGCCGCCAGGGCTGACGCCTGCTCCATGCCCTTGCCGCCGTGCCTGCCCATGCCGCCATGGCCGGTGCTGGTGCCGTCGTCAGCGGAGGCACTGGAACTCGCGCTCGGCGTGGGGGTGGGGGCGGTGGTGGTGGCCGAGGCCATGCCGGCCACGCCGATTCCTGCACCGAGCGCCAGCGCCGCGGCTGACAGGCCCAGGGTCATCTTCTTCGTGCGGGTCATTTCTTTGTCTCCTCGTTCGCCGTCGGCTGACGGCTGCTGGTGATACGCCTCGCGGCGGGACATTTCCAGCATCGGCCACCAGGTTCAGGAAAGGCTGTCGGGAACCTTTCGTTCTCCTGTGAATCCAACCTTCCCCCCGGCCACGAAGATAAGTTGCATTCAGTGCAAAGTTGCACGTAGTGTAAGTGCGTGCCTGATCCATTGTCCGCCCCGGAAATCCCGCAGGATTCCGGGGCCGCCGCACCCTCCCGCCGCGAGCTTAACAAGGCCGCCACCCGCCAGGCGATTACCGACGCCGCCCTGGGCCTCCTGCGTTCCAAGGGCCCCGGAAACTTCACGGTGGAGGACATTGCCGACGCCGCGGGAATCTCCCGCCGCACCTTTTTCAACTACTTCGGCAGCACCGACGCCGCCCTGGCCTCCATCGTCCACGGCTTCCTGGACAACGCCATCCAGCAGCTGCGCCTCCGCCCGGCGGACGAACCCATGCTGGAGTCGGCCCAGGCCGCCCTGGTTGCCCTGGCCGATCCCAAGGCCATCGAGCCGCTCGCTGAACTGTTCACGCTGACCCAGCAGAGTCCGCTGATGTCCCACACGGAACTTGAGGCCTGGGACCACTGCCGGGCCCAGGTCTTCACCGTCGCCCGCGAACGCCTTGCCGGTACCCCCGGGGAGCGTGACGAACTGTACGTCCACGCCCTGGCCGGCTCCATCATCTCCTGCGGAAAGGCCGCCATGGAGGTCTGGTTCAGCCGGCGCGGCCCGGACCTCACACCCGCCTCCCTGGCTGAACTCCGCCAACTGCTCATCGACGCCATGGCCCTGCTGGGCGCCGGCTTCACCACCACTGCTTTCCCCTCCGCCACCCCTTCCTCCTGATCAGATCGGTCCTCCCGCATGGCACTCCTCCTCTACCGCCTCGGCAAGTTCTCCTACCGCCGGCGCTGGCTTGTCATCTCCCTCTGGCTTGCCGTCCTGGTGGCCGTCGGCGGTTCCGCCGCGGCCTTCCACGGCACGCTGTCCAACAACTTCCAGATCCCGGGCACCGAGACGCAGCGGATCGCGGACAAGCTCAAGCAGGATTTGCCTGCGGCCTCCGGCGGAAGCGCCACGATCGTCTTCGAAGCGCCCGACGGCGGCTTCACGGACGGGAGCCGCGCGGCCGTCACCGACGCGCTCAAGAAGCTGCAAGACCTGCCCGAGGTCCGCGGCACGGTAGATCCGTTCGCCACCCAGGCCCAGGTGGACCAGGCCGGCAAGGCCATCACCGACGGCGAACAGCAACTGGCCGCCGGCCAGGCGCAGCTGGACGCCTCCCGAGCCCAGCTGGAGGCGGGAAAGGCACAGCTTGCCGCGGCTGAGCAGCAGCTCACCGCCGCCGGCGCGCCCGCAGCAGTGGTCGAGGCCCAGCTGGGCCAGCAGAAAGCAGCGCTGGCTGCCGGCCAGGCCAAGCTCGACGCCGGTACACAGGAACTGGAGGCCAACAAGGCCAAGCTGGAACTTGGCAAGCGCCAGGCCCAGGCGGCCTCGGCCATCCGCTTCGTCTCAGCCGACAACAAGGCCGCGGTGGCCCAGGTTCAGTTCAACACCTCCATCAACGGCCTGGCCCCGGCCGTCCGCAAGCAGGTGCAGGAGATTGCCCACGAGACGTCCTCCGCTGGCGTCAAGGCATTTGCCAGCAAGGAAATCACCGAGGACATCTCGGCCCTGTTCGGGACGGCAGAAATCGTCGGCATCGCCGTCGCTGCCCTGGTCCTGATCCTCATGCTGGGTACGCTGATCGCGGCCGGACTGCCGCTGCTGATGGCCATCATCGGCGTCGGTGTAGGCGTAGGCATCACGTTTGCGCTCTCCGGCCTGTTCGACATGAGCTCCATCTCCCCCATGCTGGCCCTCATGCTGGGCCTGGCCGTCGGCATCGACTACTCACTCTTCATCGTCAACCGGCACCGGACCCAGCTCCTCGCCGGCATGGACCCGGAAGAATCCGTGGCCCGGGCCAACGGAACCTCCGGAAACGCAGTGGTCTTCGCGGGCCTCACCGTGATCATCGCCCTGGCTGCCTTGGTGGTCCCCGGGCTGCCGTTCCTCACCGTCATGGGCCTCGCCGCTGCGGGAACCGTGGCAGTGGCGGTACTGGTCGCCATCACCCTGACCCCCGCCATGCTGTCCCTGATCGGCCGCCGCATCATCTCCAAGCGGGCCTGGGCCAAGTCGGAGGCGCACAACGCCGAGCCCGGCCACGAAGCCGCAGATATCGCCGTCGACCGCGAACGAAGCACCCACGGGTGGGGCGGCCTGGTCACCCAGCACCCCTGGATTGCGCTCATCGCCGGCATCCTCCTGCTGGGCACCCTGGCCCTGCCCGCCACCCAGCTCCAGCTGGCACTGCCGGACGGCGGCTCCGAGCCCGTGGAGTCAGAGGCCTACCAGGCCTACGACCTGACGGCACGCAGCTTCGGCGAGGGCGTCACCGGCCCCATCGTGGCCGTGGGCGAGTTCCCCGCGAACCTGGATGCGGCCCAGGCACAGAAGCTGCAGTTCGACATCGCGGACAAGCTCCGCGCCGTGGACAACGTGGTGGCCGCCGTGCCGGTGGCCCTCAGCGAAGACCGCCGCACCGCCGTCTTCCAGGTCATCCCCAAGGAAGGCCCCGCCAGCGCCAGCACGGTCAAGGTGGTCGCAGAACTCCGCGGGCTGAACGGCGAAATCAAGGCCGACTACGACGTCGCCATGGGCCTGACCGGCCAGACTGCCGGCAACGTGGATGTCTCCACCAAGCTCGGCGACGCACTGCCGCCCTACCTGGCGATCGTCGTCGGGCTTTCGCTGGTCCTCCTGCTGCTGGTGTTCCGTTCCATCGTGGTGCCGCTGCTGGCCACGGGCGGGTTCCTGCTGTCCCTGTCGGCCGCCTTCGGCGCCGTCGTGGCTGTCTACCAGTGGGGCTGGCTGGGGAACGTCTTCGATGTGGCCAACCCGGGCGCCGTGCTGAGCTTCCTGCCCATCATCCTGATCGGCGTGCTGTTCGGCCTGGCCATGGACTACCAGGTGTTCATCGCCTCCGGCATGCGCGAGGCCTACATGCACGGGTCGTCCGCCAAGGAAGCTGTCAGGGTGGGCTTCCGGCACGCGGCCGCCGTGGTCACTGCCGCCGCGATTATCATGGTCAGCGTGTTCTCCGGCTTCATCTTCAGCCACCTCACCATGGTCCGGCCGCTGGGCTTCGCGATGGCCTTCGGCGTCCTGTTCGACGCGTTCGTGGTCCGCATGACCATCGTCCCGGCCGTGATGTACCTGCTGGGCGCCAGGTCCTGGTGGCTGCCGCGCTGGCTGGACCGGATCCTGCCGGACGTGGACGTGGAGGGCGCCAAGCTCAACCGCGGCCAGGCCGCACCGGCTCCGGGCGAGCTGGTCCACTAGGCTGAAACCGTGCTCCATCTGATCCTCGCCTCCCAGTCCCCCGCCCGCACCAAGCTCCTGGCCGAGGCCGGCATCCGGCACACTGTGCTGGTGTCCGACGTCGACGAGGCGGCCGTCCAAGAACGGTACGGCGTCACCGACCCGCATGACACCGCCCTGCTGCTGGCCCGGGCCAAGGCTGAGGCCGTCGCGTCCCTTCCGGAGGCGGAGGGTGCGCTGGTGCTGGGCTGCGATTCCGTGTTCGAGTTCGACGGCGAGGCGCACGGCAAGCCCTACACGGCCGACGTTGCGCGCGAGCGGATGCTCCGGATGAGCGGCAGTGCGGGGGTGCTGCACACGGGGCACTGGCTGGTGGACTGCCGGGACAAGGACGACGACGGCAGCGGCGGCCGCGGCTCGGGCGCCACGCTCGGGGCGGTCGCCTCCGCCGAGGTTTCGTTCCTGGACATGGCCCCGGAAGAGATTGACGCCTACATCGCCACCGGTGAACCGCTGCACTGCGCGGGTTCCTTCACCATCGACGGCCTGGGCGGGGCCTTCATCCGCAAGGTCGACGGCGACCCGCACGCCGTCGTCGGCCTTTCCGTCTCGACCCTGCGGGGCCTGCTCGCCGCCGCCAATGTGCGCATCACGGATCTCTGGCCGCCGCGGTAAAGTCGTCCGTTTTCCGCGCCGCTTGTAGCTTACCTACAAAGGAAGACCGCTTTACACGCGGATTCCGCAAGTAATATCGGCGGAACCTCCAAAACCGCGCTAGGCTCCCTGAAGGAAAGAAGGAGACGCCTTGTCAGCAAATTTGGAGCAGTCCGCAGGAACCACGCAGCCGAGCCTCACAAAGGTGCTGATCGCCAACCGCGGCGAAATCGCCGTGCGGATCATCCGGGCGGCCCGGGACGAAGGCATCGCCTCCGTTGCCGTCTACGCTGACCCGGACCGCGACGCACTGCATGTCCGGCTCGCTGACGAGGCCTACGCCCTGGGCGGTGCCACCGCTGCCGAGTCCTACCTGGTGATGGACAAGATCATCGACGCCGCGCGCCAGTCCGGAGCCGACGCCATCCACCCGGGCTACGGCTTCCTGGCCGAGAACGCCGAGTTCGCCGCCAAGGTCATTGCCGCAGGCATCACGTGGATCGGCCCCTCCCCGGACGCCATCTCCGCCCTGGGCGACAAGGTCCAGGCCCGGCACATCGCCGAAAAAGTCGGTGCACCGCTGGTCCCCGGCACCGCCGACCCCGTCGAATCAGCCGACGAAGTCCTGGACTTCGTGGACCGGCACGGCCTGCCCGTAGCCATCAAGGCGGCCTTCGGCGGCGGCGGCCGCGGCATCAAGGTGGCCCGCACCCGCGAGGAAATCCCCGAACTCTACGAATCCGCCGTCCGCGAAGCCACGGCTGCCTTCGGCCGCGGCGAATGCTTCATCGAGCGCTTCCTGGACGCCCCCCGGCACGTGGAAACCCAATGCCTGGCCGACGCCCACGGCAACGTGGTGGTGGTGTCCACCCGCGACTGCTCGCTCCAGCGCCGCAACCAGAAACTCGTGGAAGAAGCCCCGGCACCGTTCCTCACCGAGGACCAGAACCGCCGCCTCTACGAATCCTCCAAGGCCATCCTGAAGGAAGCAGGCTACCTGGGCGCCGGGACGTGCGAGTTCCTGGTGGGCCAGGACGGGACCATTTCCTTCCTGGAGGTCAACACCCGCCTGCAGGTGGAGCACTGCGTCTCCGAGGAAGTCACCGGGATCGACCTGGTCCGCGAACAGTTCCGGCTGGCCCGCGGCGAGGAACTGGGCTACGGCGATCCCGAGGTGCGCGGCCACTCCATCGAATTCCGGATCACCGGCGAGGACCCGGGCCGCAACTTCCTGCCCGCCCCGGGCACGCTCCGCGTCCTGAAGAACCCCTCCGGTCCCGGCGTCCGCGTGGACTCCGGCGTGGAACAGGGCGACGTGATCAGCGGGAACTTCGACTCCATGCTGTCCAAGCTCATCATCACCGGCGCCAGTCGCCCGCAGGCGCTGCAGCGCGCCCGCCGCGCCCTGGAGGAAATGGTGGTGGAGGGCATCCCCACCGTCATCCCGTTCGACCTCGCCGTGGTGACCGACCCCGCGTTCGCTCCCGCCGAAGGCCCGTTCAAGGTCCACACCCGCTGGATCGAAACCGAGTTCAGCAACAACCTGCCGGCGTGGACCCCGGACGCGGCTGCCGACGCCGACGGCTCGGCCGAGGACCGCCAGCGCGTGGTGGTGGAAGTGGGCGGCAAGCGCCTCGAGGTAGTGCTTCCCGCATCCCTTGGAACCCTTGGGACGGGATCCTCCGCCGCCGGCAAGCCCGGCAAGTCCAAGAAGCGGTCGCGTTCCGCGGGCCCCACCGCCGCCACCGGCAATGCCCTGACCTCCCCCATGCAGGGCACCATCGTCAAGGTGGCCGTGGCGCACGGGGACGTTGTGTCCGAAGGCGACCTGGTGGTGGTCCTGGAGGCCATGAAGATGGAACAGCCCCTCACCGCCCACCGGTCCGGCACCATTACGGGCCTGACGGCGACGGCCGGCGAAACGGTGTCCGCGGGCGCCATCATCGCCACCATCGAAGACTAGGAAGCCGAATGCTGGCACCAAGTTTCCAGGAAGAAGTGGCCCGCTACCACCAGGCGGTTCCCGAAATCACCCGGGGCAACACCGCCCCGATCAAGGAACTGTACTCCCGGCTGGACGACGTCACCCTGGCCAACCCGTTCGGTGGGATAGCCCGCGGCTGGGCCCAGGTGGAGGCCCGCCTGGACCAGGCGGCGCGGCAGTTCCGCGACGGCGAGATGCTGGGCTTCGATACCATCACCTCATACACGGCCCGCGACACCGCCTTCCTGGTGGAGACCGAGCACTTCCGGGCACGCCTGGACGGCGCTGCCGCCACGGAGGAGTTCGCGCTGCGCGTGACCAGCATCTTCCGCCGCGAGGAAGGCTACTGGAAGCTGGTGCACCGCCACGCCGACCCGGCAGCGCGGTCCCAGTCCCGCCGGTCGCTGGCGCAGCCCCCGGCCTGAGCCAGCTGCCCAGCCGGCTCCTGCGGGTGCCTGGCGGGGCCAGCTGCCGGAACGGTGCCCGCGGCGGGAATGCTGGCAGGGGGCGCCGCCAGGATGCAGACTTAGCACATGCTGCCTTTCCTGCTCCTGGCCTCCCGCGCGGAAGACGCCGCGGCCGAGGACGAGTATGCCGCCTACCTGAGGTACGGCGGCCTGGAGGAGCGGGAACTGCACCGGGTCCGGCTGGAAGCAGCTCCCCTGCCTCCACTGGACCTCTCCAGGTACTCCGGCGTCATCGTGGGCGGCAGTCCGTTCACCTCCAGTGACCCGCCCGGGCACAAAAGCCCCGTGCAGCACCGGGTGGAGCACGAGCTGGCGGCCCTCCTGGACCAGCTGGTGGCCCGCGACTTCCCGTTCCTTGGTGCCTGCTACGGAGTGGGCACCCTGGGAAGCCACCAGGGTGCCGTGATCGACCGGACCTACGGCGAGCCCCTCGGCGCGGTGGAGGTGGAACTGACCGATGCGGGCCTCCAGGACCCCCTCCTGCAGGGCATGCCCCGAACCTTCACGGCATTGACCGGGCACAAGGAAGCTGTCCGCTCGCTGCCCCCGCACGCCGTCCTGCTGGCACGGGCCGCCACCTGCCCGGTCCACATGTTCCGTATCAGGACCAACCTGTACGCCACCCAGTTCCACCCCGAACTGGACGCCGACGGGCTGGTGACGCGGATCGATATCTACCGGGACGCCGGGTACTTTCCACCGGAATCCGCGGAGGAGCTCATGGCGGCGGCACGGCAATTCACGGTCACCGAGCCCATGGCGGTGCTGAAGAACTTCGTTGCCCGCTACGCGCGGTGAAACCCCGGCAGCCCGCCGTCGTGCGTTCCCGCCCAGTTACCTGGCGCAGAATGCAAAATGCCCGGCGCGTTCCCTGCCATTGCAGGTAACGCGCCGGGCAGCCCAGCCACTAACCGGGCTGGAATGCACACTTGCCGTCAGGCCACGTTGTTCTCGTAGTCCAGGTCGCGGGTTTCACGGGTCAGGAACAGCGCAATCAGGGTCAGCACCGCCATGGCTGTCAGGTAGACGCCCACCAGCACCGGGCTGCCCTTGGCGGCTTCCCACAGGGCGACGGCGATGAACGGGGCCACCGCTGCGCCCAGGATGCTGGAGAAGTTGTAGCTGATGGCCGAGCCGGTGTAGCGGACGTTCGTGGGGAACAGTTCCGGCAGCAGCGCACCCATGGGGCCGAAGGTCAGGCCCATGAGCGAGAACCCGAGGATCAGCAGGCCCATGGTGCCCACGAAGCCGCCGCTGAACAGCGGGACGAACAGCAGGCCGAAAACGAAGATGCCCGCGGTGACCGCCATCAGCATCTTGCGGCGGCCGAACTTCTCGGCCAGCGGCCCGGAGACCAGGGTGAAAATACCGAAGAACACGACGCCGGCAATCAGCATCCAGAGGAAATCGTTGCGGGAGTAGCCCAGGCCGGGAACGAACGCGGCGGCAGCGGCCTCGGACATGGGCTTACCGGCCTTTTCTGCGGCGGCCTGCGCGCCGGCCAGGGTGGGCTTGGTGCCATAGGTCAGCGTGAACGTGGTCATCAGGTAGAACAGCACATACGTGGCCAGCATGATGAAGGTGCCCAGGATCAACTGGCGCCAGCTGGACTTGAAGACGCGGCCCAGCGGCAGCTTGGCCACCTCGTTGGATTCCACCACCTTGGTGAACGCAGGGGTTTCGATCAGCTTGAGCCGGACATAGAGGCCCAGGATCACCATCACGGCGCTAAGCAGGAACGGCACGCGCCAGCCCCAGGCCGCGAAGGCCTCCGGCGTCAGCGTGTAGCTCGCCACCAGGAAGATGACGTTGGCGATGATGAAGCCGATGGGGGCACCGAGCTGCGGGAAGGTGCCGTAGATGGCGCGCTTGTTGGCCGGTGCGTTTTCCGTGGCCAGCAGTGCAGCCCCGCTCCATTCGCCGCCGAGGGCCAGGCCCTGTGCAAAGCGCATGACCACCAGCAGGGCGGGAGCGAGGAACTCCCAGCCCGGAACCAGTGCGGTGGGGAGGCAGCCAATGAGGAAGGTGGCAATACCCATGGTCAGCAGCGAAGCCACCAGCGTGCCCTTGCGGCCGAACTTGTCGCCGAAGTGCCCGAAGATGATCGAGCCGAGGGGGCGGGCAATGAAGGCCACGCCGAAGACGGCAAAGGAGCTCAGCAGCTGCGTGGTTTCGTTCGCGTTGGGGAAGAAGAGCTTCGGGAACACAAGCACGGCTGCCGTGGCATAGACGTAGAAGTCGTAGAACTCCACGGTGGTGCCGATCAGGCTTGCCACGATGACGCGGCCGCGGGAGTTCACCGGCTGGTGCGAACCAGGCACCTTGGTGGTATCGGTGGATGACATGGGTAAACGCTTTCGTGTGACCGGCCGGGTGCAGGCGGTAGTACCTCCCGGCTCGAATAGTTAGAGTTTGATCTTACTTCCCAACGTCCAGTCAATGGACGAAACGTCCACAATGCGGACCTGTGTTGTGCGTCTCATATCCCGGACCCCCGGGACCACCTCACGCCGCCCGGCGGCCCCGGATAGGCAAAAGTCACAGCGCGTTAACAAACCTCGACCGTCCGCGAAACGAGCCGTCCCTACCTTGGAGGAACAACATCCCCCGAAGGAGGTAACCCGTGACTGTTGACCGCACCGTTGATGCCGTATCCGCCAGCGCACAGCCCGGTCCTACCCGCACCACTGACGCCCCCGCCCTTGAATTCCGCCCCGGCCGCTGGATCGCCAACTGGGATGCCGAGAACAAGGATCAGTGGGAAACCGCCGGCCGCGCCATCGCCCGCCGCAACCTGAACTGGTCCATCTTCGCCGAATTCCTCGGCTTCGTCGTCTGGCAGCTGTGGTCCATCGTGGTGGTCCAGCTTCCCGCCGCCGGCTTTACCTTCTCCACCTCGGAAATCTTCTGGCTCATCTCCATGCCAAGCCTGGTGGGTGCCACCCTCCGCATCCCCTACACCTTCATGGTGCCCCGATTCGGCGGCCGCAACTGGACCATCGTGTCCGCCCTGCTGCTCCTGATCCCCTCCACCGGGCTGGCCCTCTGCGTCTCGAACCCGGGCACGCCGTTCGGAGTCATGCTCCTGGTGGCTGCCCTGGCCGGCTTCGGCGGCGGCAACTTCGCCAGCTCGATGGCCAACATCACGTTCTTCTACCCGGCCCGGGAAAAGGGCTGGGCGCTGGGCCTGAACGCCGCCGGCGGAAACCTGGGCGCCGCCGTCGCGCAGTTGGCCGTGCCGATCGTCATCACGCTCCTGGCCGCCGGCACCGTCAACCTCCCCCTGGCGGGCTGGATGTGGGTCCCCCTCATCCTGCTGGCCGCTTTCGGAGCCTTCAAGTACATGAACAACCTCACCAGCGCCAAGGGTGACGTGGCCGGCTCGGTCGCTGCACTCAAGGAACCGCACCTGTGGATCATGGCCCTGCTCTACATCGGCACCTTCGGCTCGTTCATCGGCTTCGCCGGCGTGTTTCCCAAGCTGATCAAGGACTACTTCCCCGCGTTCTCCTCCATCGGAGTGGGAAGCGTGGCCTTGTCCCTGGCCTTCCTCGGCCCCCTGGTGGGTTCGCTGGCCCGTCCCTACGGCGGCCGCATGGCGGACCGCATGGGCGGGGCCCGGATGACCGTGTCTGCCTTCGCCGCGATGGCCGTGATCACGCTGACTATGATCTGGACGCTGCCGCTGAAGAACTTCCTGCTCTTCCTGGTCCTCTTCCTGATGCTGTTCACCGCCAGCGGCTTCGGCAACGGTGCCACCTACCGGATGATTCCGGTCATCTTCGCCACCTCCAGCCGGGCTGCCCGCAACGGTGCAAACCCGGTGGCCACCCAGCGGCTCGCGTCCTCGGCCCTCGGCCTGATCTCCGCGATCGGCGCCTACGGCGGCTTCGTGATCCCCCAGGTGCTGAACGCCTCCAGCACCGCCAGCGGCTCCTACACCCCGGCCTTCTACGGATTCGTCGGCGCCTACGTCCTCATGCTGGCGGTCTGCTGGACCTGCTACATCCGCAACGCCGGCCGGAACGCGATGGGACACGTCTAGCATGACCAAAAGCGCCGACACGCACTGCCCCTACTGCGCCCTGCAGTGCGCCATGACGCTCACGTCCCCGGCGGACCTGGCCCCGGCTTCGCAGCCGGGGCCAGGCTCCGCTCCTGCCACCCCCACCGCACCACCGGCCCTGGACGTGGCCGGCCGGGACTTCCCCACCAACCGCGGCGGCCTGTGCCGCAAGGGCTGGACCTCGACCACGCTCCTGAACCATGCGGGCCGGATCACCGAGCCCCTGCTCAAAGGGGCTGACGGCATCCACCGACCCATCGGCTGGGACCAGGCCCTGGACCTCGCCGCCGCGGCAGTGCGTGACGCCCGCGCCCGGTACGGGGCGGACGCCGTCGGCGTCTTCGGCGGCGGCGGCCTTACCAATGAAAAGGCCTACCAGCTGGGCAAGTTCGCCCGGCTGGCGCTGGGCACCTCCCGGATCGACTACAACGGCAGGTTCTGCATGTCCTCAGCGGCCGCAGCGGGAATGCGCGCCTTCGGCGTTGACCGCGGGCTGCCGTTTCCGCTCGAGGCCTTGGACACCGCCAGCGCCATCCTGATGCTCGGCTCCAACGTTGCCGAGACCATGCCGCCGTTCGTCCAACACCTGCAGGGAGCCCGCGACGCCGGCGGGCTGGTGGTGGTGGATCCCCGCCGCTCCGCCACCGCGGCCTTCACGGCCGACGGCGCCGGACTCCACCTCCAGCCCCTTCCCGGCACCGACCTCACCCTGCTGCTGGGCCTTTCGCACGTGGTCATCCACGAGGACCTGGTGGACACCGCCTACCTCCAGGAGCGCACCTCGGGCTTCAGCGCCGTCGTCCGCAGCGTGAACGCCTTCTGGCCTGAACGCGTCCAGTCCCTCACCGGCGTCCCGGCGGACCTGATCCGCGAAACCGCCAGGATGCTTGCCGCCGGCGCCCGCAATGGCGGCAGCTACATCCTCACCGGCCGCGGCGTGGAACAGCACGTGGACGGCACGGACACCGCCACGGCGGCCATCAACCTCAGCCTCCTGCTGGGCCTGCCCGGCTCCGCCCGCAGCGGCTACGGCACCCTCACCGGCCAAGGGAATGGCCAGGGCGGCCGCGAGCACGGCCAGAAGGCCGACCAGCTGCCCGGCTACCGCAAGATCACCGACCCCGCCGCCCGCGCGCACCTCGCCGCGGTCTGGGGCGTCCCGGAGGACCTGATCCCCGGCCCGGGCCTTCCCGCCGTCCAGCTGCTGAAGTCGCTCGGAAAGGACGACGGCGTCCGGTGCCTTTTCGTGCATGCGTCCAACATCGCGGTGGCGGCACCCGACGCCAACGCCGTCATCAAGGGGCTGCGGAGCCTGGACTTCCTGGTGGTCTGCGACTTCTTCCTGTCCGAAACCGCTGCGGAGGCGGACCTCATTCTCCCTGTCCTCCAATGGGCCGAGGAGGAAGGCACCCTGACCAACCTGGAAGGCCGCGTCCTGCGCCGCCGCCGTGCCATCTCCCCTCCCGCCGGCGCCCGCAGCGAACTCTGGATCATGGCCCGCCTGGCCGAGCGCCTGGACGCCCCCTCCACCTACAGCGAGGACCCGGAAACGGTCTTCGAGGAGCTCCGCCGGGCTTCCGCGGGCGGCCTGGCCGACTACTCCGGCATCGACTACGCCATGCTGGACCGCGGCGAGGCCGCCTACTGGCCCTACCCCGCGGGCAGTACCGGAACGCCGCGGCTGTTCCGGGACGGCTTCGCTCACCCCGACGGAAAGGCCGTCATGGTCCCGGTGGCGCCGCGCCGCCGTCGTACTCCCGCAGCAGAAGCCGGCGGGCACGCAACAGAACCCGCCGGCACAGCCATGACCCTCATCACCGGCCGCCTCCTGGAGCACTACCAGTCAGGGGCCCAGACCCGCCGTGTTCCCGAGCTGGCCGCCGCGCAGCCCGAGGCCAGGATGCAGCTCCACCCCGGGGCGGCCGAAGCCATGGGCATCGGTGCCGGAACGCTGGTGTCGGTGTCCAACGGGCGCGGCGAGGTGGTGTGCCGGGCGGAACTCAGCACGGCCATCCGCCCCGAGACGGTCTTCCTGCCCTTCCACTTTCCCGGGGCTGGGAGCGCCAACCGGTTGACGGAAGCGGCGACTGATCCGGTCTCCGGGATGCCCGAGTTCAAGTTCAACACCGTATGGGTCCGGCCCGTGGCCGCACCCGAATCCGCCCGCATGCTGCAAACGACGGAGGCCTCATGAGCGAGCAGATTGTCATTGTGGGATTCGGTCCCGTGGCCGCCCGGCTGGTGGACGAGCTCCTGCCAGCCGTTCGCAGCGGACACGCCAGGCTCACGGTAGTGGGCCAGGAAGCCGAGGCCGCCTACAACCGTGTCCTGGTGGCCGATCTGGGCGTGGGCCGGACCACCGCCGACGCCCTGGCGCTCGCCGACAGCGCCGAACTGGTTGCGGAGGGCGTGGACGTCCGGCTGGGTGTGCGGGTCAAGCGCGTGGACCGGGCGCGGCAGCAGGTGGCGCTGTCCGACGGCGGGTCAGTGCACTACGACCGGCTGGTGTTTGCCACCGGATCCCGGCCGGTGATCCCCAACCTCACCGGCATCAACCCGGACCCGGCCTCCCCCGTGCTGCCTGCCGGCGTCACGGCACTTCGGGACCTGCGCGACGCGGAGGTGCTGCGGCAGGCGGTGGACGGCGGCCAGCGCGTGGTGGTCCTGGGCGGCGGCGTCCTCGGCCTGGAGACGGCGCTGGCGGCCGCGGAGGAAGGCGCCACGGTCACCGTGGTCCATAACGGCCCGCACCCGCTGGGCCGCAGCATCGACCGCGGCGGCGGAGCCGTCCTGGCTGCCGGGCTGCGCCGCTGCGGCGTCCGCGTGGCCGGCAACGCCCGGTCCACCGGCGTTGAGCACAACGCGCACGACGGCGGGTTCTCGGCTTTGCTGCTCGACGACGGGTCAGCGATCGACGGCGACCTCCTGGTCATCTCGTGCGGCGTCCGTCCGCGGACGGAGCTTGCCGAGGGGTGCGGGCTGTCCACCGGCACCGGGATCCTGGTGGACCACCGGCTGCGGGCGCACCACGAGCCGCATATCTTCGCCATTGGTGACTGCGCCGAGGTCCGCTGCCCGGATCCCGGCTGCGCCGCGTGCCGGAACGCCTCCGGGCCGTCCGGGCTGGTGGGCCCGGGCTGGCGGCAGGCCGAATGGCTGGCCGGCTACCTCACCCTGTTGGCCGAGGGGGCGGAAGCGGACGCCGAAGTGCTGCCCGCGCTGCCGCCGGAACAGCCCGGCGTCGTGGTCCTGAAGGCCCGGGGCATGAACATGGCCGTGGCCGGGGACAACGCTGCCGAGCCGTGGGACGAGGAAGCCCTCACGGCCGGAGCGGTCAACGGAAGGCCGCGCCTGCAGGTGTCGCAGTGGGCCGATCCCGAGCACGGCCGGTACGTCAAGATGACCACCCGGGGCGGTGTGCTGGAAGGCCTGGTGGCGGTGGGCATGCCCCGGACCGCGGCCGAACTGGTGGGGCTGTTTGAGCGGGGTGCCGAGCTGCCCGCCGACCGGTCGCTGCTCCTGCGCCTGGATGGACCGGACCAGGTGCCCGGGGGCGGAGCTGCCGACCCCGCGGGCACCGTATGCCGGTGTGCGGGGGTCAGCGGGGCGGCCATCACGGCGGCGGCCTCTGACGGCTGCTCCACGGTGGCCGAGGTTTCCAAAGCCACCCGCGCCGGAACCGGGTGCGGTGGCTGCCACGAGGACATCAAGGGGCTCATCGAACGGCACTTCTCCCCAGCCTTGCCCTAACCTCGCAAGCCCGGCCAGGGAATCCGGCGGCCGCGGCATAGCAACTGCGGGGCTTTGGCCCCTTGGTACGGGGACTCCACAGGGCTTGAATGGTCACGGGATTCCACCGGCCCCAGGAGGCACCGATGTCCTTGCCCATCGTTCTGGCGCTCGCAGCCGTGGTGGCTGCCGCCGTGGCCGGGGTGCTCCTTGTCCGGGAGAAGGATCCGCAGCGCCGGGCCCGTGCTCTGGTGAAACTGGGCGCGGTGCTCATGACGGTCTTCACCGTGGCCGCTGTGGCTTTCATCGGCGGCTACGCCATGGACCAGCCCGGCGGCACGGCCGGCCTGGTGGTGACCCTGTCCTGGTTTGTGCCGATGGTGCTCCTTGCGGCCCTCGCCGGGTTCCGGCCGGCCGCGGCCTCTCCCCTGCTGATGGCGCTGGCCGTGGTGCTCGTCGCGGTCTGCGTGTGGTTTGACCTCGATCCCGCGGCGGCCCGCAGCGTCCAGGATTCGAACGGGCCTGTGGTGGCCATCGGCGTTGTCGCCCTGGCCTTCCCGGCCGCTGTCCTGGGTTTGAAACGGTCAGGGCGGGCCGGCTGGCTGCTGCTGGCCATTGGCACGCTGCCGCTGCTGACCACCGTTCTTGGCCGGTCAGGGCCTTTAGCCTCGCTTGCCGCCGCCACCGTGGTTCCGCTGATCGTCGGCATTGCCTACCTGGTGGCCGCGCGGCTGGCCCGGCGGGACCCGGCATCCCGGAATACGCTCCCGGCCTTGGCCTAAGATTCCCACGGATACCGCTGCCCCTATTTTCCGTCCAGGCCCTTGACGGCGGCGTCCGCACGGCATGTGATGGACGGGACTGACCCGCGCGCCCATCTTCGGGGCCGGACGGCTGACGCCCGGATCTACGAAAGGACCTCCCATGTCCCTGCTCGACTCCGCCCTCTGGGAAGGCAAGATCTACCTCAACGGCTGGCGGGCGGGAGGCGGTGGTACCGGGACCAGCATGGAACCGGCTACCGGTGGGAAGCTGGGCAGTTACGGCATCGCGTCCGTGGCGGACGTCCGCGAAGCGGCAACCGCCGCCGCAAAGGCACAGAAGGAATGGGCTGGCCGCAACCCCGAGGACCGGGCTGCGGTGCTGCGCCGCGCCGGGCAGCTCTGGGAGGAGTATGCCGCCGAGGTCCAGGACTGGATTGTCCGCGAATCAGGCGGGATTCCGCCCAAGGCAGCGCTGGAAACACATATCGCCGCCAACGAATGCTACGACGCCTCGGCGCTGCCCTCGCTCCCTGCCGGTGACGTCCTCACGTCCAACGAGAACCGTTGGTCCTTCGCCCGGCGCCGACCGGTGGGCGTCGTCTCCGTCATAGCACCGTTCAACTTTCCGCTGATCCTTTCCATCCGGGCCGTGGCCCCTGCCCTGGCGCTTGGCAACGCCGTGCTGCTCAAGCCGGACCCGCGGACCGCGGTGTGCGGCGGCGTGACAGTGATGCGGATCTTCGAGGAGGCCGGACTTCCGCAAGGCCTGCTTTCCCTGCTGCCCGGCGGCGCGGACATCGGAGCCGCCGTGGTCGAAGCCCCCGAGGTCCGCGTGATCGCTTTTACGGGCTCGACGGCGGCCGGCCGGAAGATCGGCGAGACGGCCGGACGGCTGCTCAAGCGCGCCCACCTTGAACTCGGCGGCAACAACGCGCTCATCGTGCTCCCGGGCGCCGACCTGGCCAAGGCGGCCTCCGCAGCGGCGTTCGGCTCGTTCATGCACCAGGGCCAGATCTGCATGGCTGCCGGACGCCACATAGTGCACGAGGACATCTACGACGACTACGTCGCCGCGCTGTCGGAGAAGGCCGCCCACCTGCCTGTGGGAGATCCGAAGAGCGGCACCGTGGCGCTGGGTCCAGTAATTGATGAGCGCCAACTGCAGCGGGTGGACGGGATCGTCCAGGACGCGGTCCAGGCCGGCGCCCGGCTGGCCGCCGGGGGAAGCCACGACGGCCGGTTTTACCAGCCCGCCGTACTGGTGGACCTGGACACCGACAGTCCTGCCTGGAAGGACGAAATCTTCGGCCCGGTGGCCCCGGTCATGAAGTTCTCCACCGTGGATGAGGCCGTGGCGCTGGCCAACGACAACGAGTATGGTCTCTCGATCGGGATCCTGGGCGACGTCGGACTGGCGATGACCATCGCCGACCGGCTTGATTCCGGGAAGGTCCACATCAACGAACAGACGGTCTCGGACGAGGCGAACTCCCCCTTCGGCGGCACGAAGAACTCAGGCAACGGCTCGCGGATCGGCGGACATCACGCCAACATGGAGTCGTTCACGGAGATCCAGTGGCTCACGATGCGCCCGGACATCGCCCCGTACCCGTTCTAAACCGCTTTCCACCCGTACAGGAACGGCCCGGACTTTCATAGAAATTCCCGGCCGTTCCTGTGCGGGCCCTTACATGTGGACGTGCAGGCGGCGCGCGGCCTCGGAAATGGATCCGGTGAGCGACGGGTACACCGTGAAGGTGCTCGCGACGTCGTCGACGTGAAGCTTCTGCTTGACGGCGATGGAAATGGGGAAGATCAGCTCCGAAGCGTTGGGGCCCACCACCACGCCGCCGATCACGGTGCCCGAACCCTTCCGCGCGAAGATCTTCACGAACCCGTCCTTGGCGTTGCGCATCTTGGCGCGGGCGTTGCTGCGCAGGGAGAGCTTGATGATGTCGGCCTGGTACTTGCCGGACTCGATCTCGGCCTCGGAGACGCCCACGTTCGCGATTTCGGGCGAGGTAAAGATGTTGGACGCCACCTGGTGGAGCTTGAGGGGGGTCACGCCGTCGCCCATGAAGTGCGCCACAGCGATGCGGCCCTGCATGGCAGCGACGGAGGCGAGCGGCAGGACGCCGGTGGCATCGCCGGCGGCGTAGATGTTCGGGGCCGTGGTGCGGGAGACGCCGTCGACCTTGATGTGGCCGCTGTCGCTGACGGCAACGCCGGCTTCCTCCAGGCCGATGCCTGCGGTGTTGGGGATGGAACCGAGGCACAGGAGGCAGTGGCTGCCGGTCACCTGGGTGCCGTCGGAAAGGGTGACCACCACGCCGTCGTCAGTGCGTTCCACGCTCTGGGCGCGGGAGCGGGACAGGACCCGGACCCCGCGGCGTTCAAAGACTTCCTCCAGGACCACGGCGGCGTCGACGTCCGAGCCCGGCAGCACGCGGTCGCGGCTGGAGACCAGGGTGACCTTGGAGCCCAGGCCGTTGTAGGCGGACGCGAATTCGGCGCCGGTGACGCCGGAGCCCACAACGATGAGCTCCTCGGGCAGCTCGTCAAGGTTGTAGATCTGGGTCCAGTTCAGGATCCGCTCACCGTCCGGGCGTGCCGTTTCCAGCTCGCGGGGGTGCGCGCCGACCGCCAGCAGGATGGTGTCGGCCTCAACGGTCTCGGATCCGTCCGCGGTCAGGACCTCGATCCGGTGGGTGTCCAGGAGCCGTCCGGAGCCTTCGATGATCCGTACGCCCTGTTTCTCCAGGCCGTCGCGGATGTCCCGGGACTGGTTGCGGGCCAGGTTGAGGAGGCGGTGGTTGATGTGCTTGAGGTCGGCGTGCATCACAGGGACGAAGTCGCCGCCGTCGACGTCGAACTTCACTCCCAGCTCGCCGGCCTCCGCCACGCGGGTCATCAGGTCAGCCGTGGCAATGAGGGTCTTGGAGGGGACTACGTCGGTCAGCACCGCGGAGCCGCCGAGCCCGGCACGCTCGATCACGGTGACCGTTGCCCCCAGTGAGGCAGCCACCATGGCAGCTTCGTATCCGCCGGGACCACCTCCCAGGATTGCGATCCGGGGGGAACTGAAATCTGGATGCGTAGTCACAGTCATCCATTCTCTCCCATTGGCGGCCCGACCACCAAGAAATCAGGCTGCTTTCCGGGCCTGCCGTGACCAGGGCAACAGGGGCGGCAGGATAACTTGTACTGGTGAGTACAACAGACTTCCTGAACACCGACCCGTTCGCCGCCGCCCGCGCCGCCGCGGACTACATCGCGGAAGAAACGGGCGTGGACCGCCACGACACCGCGCTGGTCCTTGGCTCCGGGTGGGGCGAAGCCGCCGACCTGATTGGCGAGACCACCGCCACCCTGACTGCCGAGGAGGTTCCCGGCTTCCACGCCCCTGCCGTGGAAGGCCACGTTGGCACCATCCGGTCCATCCTGACCAAGGAAGGGAAGCGCGCCCTGGTCCTGGGCGCCCGGACCCACTACTACGAGGGCAAGGGCGTCCGCGCCGTGGTGCATGGCATCCGCACTGCGGCGGCCGCCGGGTGCAGCACCCTGGTCCTGACCAACGGCTGCGGCGGCCTCAACGAGGACTGGGTTCCGGGCACCCCGGTCCTGATCCGCGACCACATCAACCTCACCGCCGCCTCCCCGCTGGAAGGTGCCACCTTCGTGGACCTGACAGACCTGTATTCGCCCAGGATCCGCGGGCTGGCCCGGGAAGTGGACCCCACCCTGGACGAGGGCGTGTACGCACAGTTCCCCGGCCCCCACTACGAAACCCCTGCCGAGGTACAGTACGCCAAGCGGATCGGAGCGGACCTCATCGGAATGTCGACGGCGCTCGAGGCCATTGCCGGGCGGCACGCCGGCATGGAGGTGTTCGGCATTTCGCTGGTCACCAACCTTGCCGCAGGCATCAGCCCCCAGCCGCTCAGCCACCAGGAAGTCATCGAATCCGGCCAGGCAGCGGGGCCGCGCATTTCCAGGCTGCTGGCCGGCATCATCGCCCGGCTCTAGCGGGTCAGGCGCCCGGGGTGCGCCACGCGGGCGGGCAATGACGATAGCGTTATGCCCATGACGTCTTCCGATGCCGAACTTCGCCTGCTCACCGAAGCCCGCGAATGGGCTGCCCAGGACCCGGATCCCGCAACGAAGGCGTCGCTCCTTGAGCTGGTCCGCCTGGCGGAGGATGGCGATCCGGCAGCCCGGCAGGAACTGGAGGACAGTTTCCGCGGCCCACTGCAGTTCGGCACCGCAGGACTGCGGGCGGCGCTTGGGCCCGGGCCGAACCGAATGAACCGCGTGGTGGTGCGCCGCGCTGCCGCCGGACTTGCGGCCTTCCTGGTGGACGCCGTGGCCAAGGCTGCCGCCGGCACCCGGCCCCGCGCCGTCGTCGGCTATGACGCCCGCCACAACTCGGACATCTTCGCGGCGGAAACCGCTGCGATCTTCACCGCGGCCGGCATCGAGACGTTCGTCCTGCCGGGAGCCCTTCCCACTCCCCTGCTGGCCTACGCCGTCCGCGCCCTGGACTGCGACGGCGGCGTCATGGTCACCGCCAGCCACAACCCGCCACAGGACAACGGGTACAAGGTGTACCTGGGGCGGCACGCCGTGCCGGCAGATGGCGCCGGCGCCCAGATCGTGCCGCCGTACGACGCCGAAATCGCCGCGCGCATCAGCGCCGCGGGGCCCTTGGAGTCCATCGCGCTGGCAGCGGATGGCTGGACCATCCTGGGCGGCTCGCTGGCCGCTGATTACCAGCGGTCGACGGCGGCACTCGCCATGCCGGAGCGCTTTCCGGCACGGGACCTCCGGATTGTCCTGACCCCGCTGCACGGCGTGGGCGGCGGAACGGCGCAGGACGTGCTGAAGGCGGCAGGTTTCACGGACGTCACCGTGGTGGCCGAGCAGGCCGACCCGGACCCGGATTTCCCCACTGTCAGCTTCCCCAACCCCGAGGAACCCGGCGCGCTGGACCTTGCCCTGGAAGCCGCGGAACGGCTGGACGCGGACCTCGTCATCGCCAACGACCCTGACGCGGACCGGGCCGCCGTGGCGGCGAAAGACCCCGATACTGGGGCGTGGCGCATGCTCCGCGGTGACGAAGTGGGGTCCCTGCTGGGCGCCCACATGGTGGCCCGCCTCGCGGACGGTGATGCCGCAGTGGAGGCTGGCGGACGCGGCGTGTTCGCCAATTCGATTGTTTCCTCGCGCCTGCTGGCACGGATCGCCGCCGCGGCCGGCTTTGCCCACCAGGAAACACTCACCGGCTTCAAGTGGATTTCCCGGGTGCCCGGGCTGGTCTACGGGTATGAGGAGGCGCTGGGCTACTGCGTTGCGCCGGAGCAGGTGAAGGACAAGGACGGCATCTCCGCAGCAGTCCTGATTGCCGAACTCGCTGCCACCGCCAAAGCCGCGGGCAAGACGGTCTTCGACACCCTGGACGAGCTGTACCTCCAGCACGGCCTGCACGCCAGCGACCAGCTGAGCATCAGGGTCGCGGACCTGGGACTCCTGGACGCCATGATGAACCGCCTGCGGGTTTCCCCACCGGAGTCCTTCGGGCAGTCGGCGGTGGAGGTCTTCACGGACCTGGCCGAAGGCAGCGCGCAGCTGCCGCCCACCGAAGGCCTGCTCTACATCACCCGGAACCTGACCCGCGTGATCATCCGGCCCAGCGGCACCGAACCCAAGCTCAAGTGCTACCTGGAAGTCATCCACCAGGTGGGTTCCGCCGCCGAACTGCCGGCGGCACGCCAGGCTGCCCGCGCCTCGCTGGACGAGGTCCTGCACGACGTCAGTGAAGCGCTGGGACTTTAACCGGGAAGGGGCGCGCCGCTTCGGCGCGCCCCTTCCTGTATGCGGAAAATCCTAGAGCTCCACCTCGACAAAGCCGTCCATGATGCGCGTCCCGTACGTTGCCAGTCGCAGGGCCGGAGAGGTAAAGCACTCGCCGGTTTCGAGGTCGTAGACCTCCTTGTGCAGCGGTGAGGAGATGGTGCGGCGGGCCCCCTTGGAGCCGAGGATGCCGCGGGCCATGACGTGGGCTCCCGTGGCCGGGTCCTGGTGTGCGACGGCGAAGACTTCGCTGGGGCCGGTGCGGAAGAGCGCCACCTGGCGGCCTGCCACCAGGGCTGCCTCACCCCATGCGGGTTCGAGGTCATCCACCATGCAGACACGGTGCCAGCCGGTCCTGAACCCGGCGGTGTCTGATTCGGCGGCGAGCGCCCCAAGTTCAAGTGTTGCCGTCATGTCCGGCTCCTTTCCCTGTGCCTGTTGTCCCTTGCGTTGGCAGCTTTTGCGGCCGTGTCCCACGCTAGGGTCCGGGTGTTTCCAAGGGGTGCGGTGAATGTGTCCGGCGCGTAAAAGAGACCTAACGCGGGCGGAAATGCGTTCGTGATGCAGAAGTTAAGTTGACGAAACAATTGGGAAACTGAGGCGAAACTGCCCCTTCCTAGGCTGGAGGCACAAGCTGCAGAGCACCGTCTGCGGCCCATGCGAAAGGCCCACAGTGACCGAACAGACTTCAAGCACAGAGACACCGCGCCGCATCGTCGTCGCCGGCGGCGGCCCCGCGGCCCACCGTTTTGCGGACGCCATGCATGCCCGTGGCCTCGACGGCTGGCATGTCACGGTCCTCACCGAGGAGGCGCACCTCCCCTACGATCGGGTGGCACTGTCCAAGGCCCTTACCGACGCCGACGTGGACCTCACCCTGGGCGCCGCCTCCATGTGGGACCACGGGTCACTGGCCCTGAAGACCGGCGAGCGCGTGGTGAAGATCAACCCGGAAGCAAAGAGCGTGGAAACCGCCGCCGGCCACAGCTACGAGTATGACCAGCTGGTGGTGGCCACGGGCTCGGATGCCGTGCGCCTGCCTATCCCCGGCGGTGAGCACGCCCACGTGTACCGGACGCTTGAGGATGTGTGGGCCATCAACAAGGCCATTGCCGAGCTCACCGAAAGGCTCGGCCGCAAGATCAACGCGGTGACCATCGGCGGCGGCCTCCTGGGGCTTGAGTCAGCTGCCGGGACCGAGCAGCTCGGCGCCACCCCCGTCGTCATCAACGGCGCGCCGTGGCTGATGAACACCCAGCTGGACGAGGGCGCGGGGCAGGCCCTGGGCCGGCTCATCGAGGCGAAGGGCTTCGAAGTCCACGGCGGCGTGTTCCCGTCCGAAATCATGACGGACGACGACGGCCAGGTCACCGGGGTGCTCATGGCGGACGACCGCATCATCCCCGCTGACCTGGTCATCGTGGCGGTCGGCGTCAAACCCCGCGACGAACTCTTCCGCGCCGCCGAGGGTGAGGAACAGGTGTTCAGCCTGGGACCCCGCGGCGGGGTGGTCATCAACGATTACTGCGCCACCGAAGTACCGGGCATCTGGGCCATCGGCGAAGTGGCGAACTTCGGCGGCATGTGCCTGGGCCTGGTGGCCCCCGCCAACACCATGGCCGAGATCGTGGCCGACCGGCTGCACGGCGGCGACGCCACTTTCCCGGGTTTCGACACCGCCACCAAGCTGAAGCTCTCCGGTGTCGATGTGGCCAGTTTCGGTGACGCCTTCGCCAAAACCGAACACGCCCTGGAGATCGTCTACGCGGACCCGGCCCGCGGCGTCTACCAGAAGATCGTCACCACCGATGACGCCAAGACCCTCCTGGGCGGCATCTTCGTGGGCGACGCCTCCCCGTACATGAGCCTGCGCCCGCTCCTGGGCCGCGAACTTCCCGCCGAGCCCGGCGCCTTCCTCTCCGCGGCGGGCGGCGGGGAGGCTCCAGAAACCGAACTTCCGGACGACGCCACCCTGTGCTCCTGCAACAACGTCACCGCCGGCAGCATCCGCGACGCCATCAACGGCTGCGGCGCCTGCGAGGGCAATGCCCCCGTCCAGGAACTCGGCGAGCTGAAGGGCTGCACCCGCGCCGGCACGCAATGCGGCTCCTGCGTGCCCATGCTGAAGAAGCTGCTGGAAACCGAACTGACCAAGTCCGGCGTCGAGGTCTCCAAGGCCCTGTGCGAGCACATTGAACTGTCCCGCCAGGAACTGTTCGACGCCATCCGGGTCCTGGGACTGACCTCCTTCGAGGAGATCATGGCCAAGTACGGCACCGGCGCCGGCTGCGACATCTGCAAACCCACCATCGCCAATATCCTGGCCAGCCAGAACAGCGCCTACGTCCTGGACGCCGGCCGCGGCACCCTGCAGGACACCAACGACCGCGCCCTGGCGAACATGCAGAAGGACGGCACCTACTCGGTGGTCCCCCGCATCGCCGGCGGCGAGATCACCCCTAAGAAACTGGGCGTGATCGCCGCGGTGGCCGAGAAGTACAACCTGTACACCAAGATCACCGGCGGCCAGCGGATCGACATGTTCGGCGCCCGCCTGGAGCAGCTGCCCGAGATCTGGAAGGAACTGGTGGACGCCGGCTTCGAATCCGGGCAGGCGTACGGCAAGAGCCTGCGCACGGTCAAGTCCTGCGTCGGGTCCACCTGGTGCCGGTTCGGCGTCCAGGATTCGGTGGCCATGGCCATCCAGCTGGAGCTGCGCTACCGCGGCCTCCGCAGCCCGCACAAGCTGAAGATGGGTGTCTCCGGCTGCGCCCGGGAATGCGCCGAGGCCCGCGGCAAGGACGTGGGCGTGATCGCGACGGCCGACGGCTGGAACCTCTATGTCGGCGGCAACGGCGGCGCCACCCCGGCGCACGCCCAGCTGCTCGCCAAGGACCTGGACGACGAAACCCTGATCAGGTACATCGACCGCTACTTCATGTACTACATCCGCACCGCCGACCGGCTGCAGCGCACGGCCCGCTGGCAGGAAGAGCTCGACGGCGGCATCAAGCACGTTGAGGACGTGGTGGTCAAGGACACCCTGGGCATCGCCGCCGACCTCGAGGCCGCCATGGCCAAGCACGTGGACACCTACGTCGACGAGTGGGCCGACACCCTGAAGGACCCGGAGCGGCTGCGCCGGTTCCGCTCCTTCGTCAACGCACCCGACCAGAAGGACGACTCCATCACCTTCGTCCCGGACGAGCGCGGCCAGATGCGGCCCGCCACCCCGGAGGAAAAAGGAAAAGTCCTGATCGGGGCCTCCATCCCGGTCCGGGCCGCCACCACGGACACCACCGGAAACGAGGCATAGCCATGCAGCTCACCATCGACCTCACCGGCCGGGACATCCTGGTCACCGGCGCCCCTGCTGCCGCGCGGCAAGCGGTCCGCCGCTACCAGGCCGCGGGCGCCGTCGTCCACCGCCTCACCAGCCCGCACGACGCCCAGGGCACGCCGCTGCCGGAGCACCTGTTCCTGGTGGCCGCCGTCGAGGACGGGCAGCCCGGCTGGGCCGCAGTCCTGGACCGCTGCCGGGAAGCAGGAATCCCGGTCGCTGCCGAGCCCGCGGCCGGCCCGGCCGGACACGTCACGCTGGTGGGCGGCGGCCCGGGCACCGGCGACCTGCTCACCGTGGCTGCCGTCAAGGCGCTGCGGGATGCAGATGTGGTGTTCTATGACCGGCTGGCCCCGTACCAGGAGCTGCCGCTGCTGACGTCCGCGGAGCTCGTGGATGTGGGAAAGAAGCCCGGGCACCACAAGGTCAGCCAATCGGATATCGAAAAGCTGATGGTGGAAAGCGCGCTGGCCGGAAACAATGTGGTCCGACTCAAGGGCGGTGACCCCTACGTGTTCGGCCGTGGCGGGGAGGAAGTCGCCGCGTGCGTGGCCGCCGGCGTCAAGGTCCGGGTGGTGTCGGGCGTAACCAGCGCCATCTCCGTCCCGGCAGCGGCAGGGATCCCGGTGACCCACCGGGAAGTCAGCCACATGTTCACCGTGGTGTCCGGACACGCACCGCTGACCGAAGAGGAGCACCACCACCTTACCGGGCTGGGCGGCACCATCGTGGTCCTGATGGGCATCGGCACCCTCCACCAGCTTGCGGCAGGGCTGCGCCGCGCCGGGATGCGCCAGGACATGCCCATGGCAGTGGTGGAACGCGGGTACCGGCCGGGCCAGCGCACCACCATCGCGGACCTGGGCACCATCGCCTCGGCCGCGGCCGGCTGCAGCAACCCGGCCGTGCTGGTCATCGGCGACGTGGTGCGGGTGGCGGAGGCCAACCAGCAGCACGCCGGTGCCGCAGCCGACCTGGACCGGCTGGCGGCCTCGCTGCTGGGATCGTGAAAGGATTGACCCCCATGACTGCACTTGCACCGGTTGACCACACGCGGCCCGAACCCACGCAGGCTGAAGAAGCTCCCGACGCCGCGGAGTCGCCGCTGGAGGGATTCCGAATCGGCGTCACCTCGGACCGGCGCTCCCGCGACCTGATCGAAGCCCTGGAACGGCGCGGCGCCGAAGTACTCCACGCCCCCGCGCTGAAGATCGCCCCGGTCCAGGAGGACATGCGCCTCATAGAGGACACCCGGGCCATCATCGCCGCCAGGCCCGATCTCTGCATCGCCACCACCGCGTACGGAATGCGCCGGTGGTGCGAAGCCGCGGATTCCTTTGGCATCGGCGACGAGCTGCTGGAAACGTTGGGCAGCTGCCGGATGTTCGTCCGGGGACCAAAGGCCCGTGGTGCGGTGCGCGCGGCAGGCCTTGCCGACGTCGGGATCAGCAGCGACGAAACCACCTCCACCCTGGTGGACATGCTGCTCACCGAGGGCGTCCGTGGCAAAACCGTGGCCATGCAGCTGCACGGCTACACCGACGTCCGCCAGATTGAACGCCTGCGGATGTCCGGCGCCACCGTCCTGACCGTCACGCCCTACCGCTGGGTCAAGCCCGACGGCGAGGACCGGCTTCCGCGGCTGATCGACGCCGCCTGCACCGGGAACCTGGACGTCCTGACGTTCACTAGCGCACCCGCGGTGGACGCCATGTGGAGCACGGCCCATGAGATGGGGCTCTACAAGCAGCTGGTGGAGAGCCTGAAGCTGAATGTCACCACGGCCGTGGTGGGTCCCGTCACGGCCCAGCCCCTCCTGGACGCGGGGATCACGCCGCTGATCCCGGAGCGGTTCCGGATGGGTGCGCTGATCCGGCTGGTGTGCGAGCACCTGGCGCTGAACCACGTCCGCCGGCTGGATACCCGCTCGGGCAGCATCGAGCTGCGGGGCCGCAGCCTGCGGATCGACGGCCAGCAGGTGGAACTGGCTCCCGCTCCCCTGCTGCTCCTGCGTGCACTGCTGGGCGCCGGCGGTGCGGTCCTGTCCCGTGAATCGCTCTCCGACCTGCTGGAACTGCGCGGCTCGGTGCACGCGCTGGACATGACCGTGAGCCGGCTGCGGTCCTCGCTGCCGGACGGCAAGCTGATTGAAACAGTGGTGAAGCGCGGGTACCGCATCCGCGTCTAAGTGCCCTGGGCCCGGGCTTTTGTGTCGGCGGGCTGATGAATGAGAGGTGCGTCACGGGTTCTGTTACCGGCCGGTAAATACTGGCGAACAAGGGCCCGCTGAACAGCAACTGCGGGGAAACACCCCGGAAAAGACGCGGGCCTACGCTGTGTTCCATCACGAACTTCCGGCCGCTCACCGGCCGCCAGCGAAAGGGCCAGCACATGTCCGCTCCGGCATCCTCACCGTCCACCTCCACCGCAACCCGCATTGTCATTGCCGGCGCAGGGCCCGCCGCGCAGGCCCTCGTGGCGCAGCTGGACCGCGCCCGGTTCACCGGGACCGTCACCGTGCTGAGCAACCGCGACGACACCCCGGACGAGCTGCTGGAGCTTGCCATGCTGCCCCAGGTCTCGGTGCGGTTTGGCCAGCCTGCCAGCCACATCGACCCGGCCAACCGCACGGTGGCGACAGCGGACGGCATGGAGTTCGCCTACGACCAGCTGGTCATCGCCACCGGATCGGCCCCCGTGGCGAGCCCGGTGGACGGTGCCGCGCAGTGCCTGAGCTACGCCACCATCGACGACGCACCGCGGGTCGCGAAGGGCGTGCAAAAGGTGGCCCGTGAGCTGGGGCGGCGCCCGGTGGGGATCCTGGTGGGCACCGGCGCGGCAGCCGGGCAGGCCGAAGCCGTGCTGCGGGCCAAAGGCGTGCGGCCCATCCGCACCACCGCCCGGCCCGCCGCCATCATCCCCGCCGTCGTGTCCGGCGCATCCGCCCGGCAGGCCGCGTCCGCCGTCGTCTTCGAGGATGGCAGCAGCATGACCGGCGACCTTGTGGTGATGGCGGAGGAGCGGGTGTCCCGCGACGGCCTGGCCGCCAGCGCGGGGCTGCAGACGGCACCCGGGGGCGGCATCGTGATCAGCCGGGACTACCGCACCTCCGTCCAGGGGATCTGGGCGATCGGGGATGCGGCAGCGTTCGACGGCGTGCGGCTGGGGCTGCTGGTGGCGGCGGCTTCGGCGGCAGGCGCCTGCGCCACCCAGTTGTTGAGTGCCGCGGCGGAGGCCCCGGTCCTGCAGGCGGCCTGAGCGGCCGCGCCCGTCTGCAGGCCTCCTGCGTGGGGCCTGCTGCGGCGGGGCCCGCTGTGACAAGATGGTTCCCGAAACCGAGTCAACGCCGGGCCCACAAGGCCCTCCGAGAGGACCATCATGAGCAACGAAGCCACCGTTCACGCAGGCACCGCCGATCCCGGCCGGTCAACGGACATCGCCTCCTACATCGACCACACGCTGCTCAAGCCCGAAGCTTCGGAAGCCGAGGTGCTGAAGGTCTGCGCGGAAGCGGCCGAATACGGCTTCAAGTCGGTTTGCGTCAACCCGGTCTGGGTCAAGACGGTCGCCACGGCACTTCGGGGCTCAGGGGTCCTCACCTGCTCTGTGGTGGGCTTCCCCCTGGGGGCGACCCCCACGGACGTGAAGTCGTTCGAGGCCCGGGGCGCGGTCCTGGACGGTGCTGCCGAGGTGGACATGGTGATCAACATTGCTGCCGCACGGGCCGGTGACAAGGGAGCCCTCGCCGAGGACATCGCCGCGGTGGCCGAGACGGTCCACGCGGGCGGCGCCATCCTGAAAGTCATCATCGAAACTGCCCTGCTGACGGATGAGCAGAAAGTCCTGGCCTGCCAGGCGGCCGTGGAGGCCGGTGCCGACTTCGTGAAGACCTCCACGGGCTTCAACGGCGGCGGTGCCACCGTTGAGGATGTGGCCCTGATGCGCAGGACCGTGGGCCCGGAGGTGGGGGTCAAGGCCTCCGGCGGCGTACGGTCCCTGGCGGATGCTCAGGCTATGATTGCAGCAGGTGCAACACGAATTGGTGCCAGCTCCGGAATTGCCATCGTCAAGGGTGAACAGGGTTCAGCCGCTTACTGACCGTGGCCGGAAGCCGCCACAGATCAAGCCCTTTGGGGCCAAGGAGGAACACATGTCCAGCCAGGTCAACGCGTCCAGCAGGAACACGGCGTCCAACAACGAGGCCGTTCGGACCCCGCAGAACGAAAACAACCTCGCCACCAGCGTGATCCTGTTCGTGATCTGCTTCGCCCTGTTCCTCGGCTCCATCTACTCGCTGTCCTTCCTCACCCTGGGCAACCCGTGGCCCATGGCCGTGTGCCTGGTCCTCTTCGCGCTGGCCTTCTGGCTTCCGCAGACCATCTTTGGCCGCTCGGACTCCGCCGGCGAGCACTAAAGACCGCAGCCGCAGCACAGGAAGGGACCCCGGACAATGTCCGGGGTCCCTTCCTCATCTGGTGGCCCTGATGCCCGGCGGCTAGAACCAGAGCTTGATCCACGCCCCCGCGGCTGCCGCTACCCGGCCCCAGTGGTGCTGGGCGATGGCCCAGCCGGCCACGGACATCCCCACCATCGCGTACGCACTCACCGGGATCAGCACCAGCCACTCCCGCTTGGAGCCGGCCCGGCCCAGCAGCGGTACGGACAATGCGCCGTTGGCACGCCAGACGCTCCGCAACAGGGGCAGCCGGCGCAGCATCTTCGGCGGCCGGACCACCAGCGGCCACAGGAGCGGCACTCCCCCGGTGGTGATGAGGTCTCCGACGATGTGCACCACCACCCCGATCAGCATGGACGTGGGGAGCCAGGTCCACTGTTCCGGCGCGTAGGCGGTCACCAGGCCGGCCATGACCAGGGCGAAGATCCAGTTGGAGATGAAGCCGCCCTTGGGAAAGAGCTTCAGTGCCTTGGCGGCGATGTTGATCAGGAACATGCACAGCAGCCCGGCCCCAATGGACAGCCGTCCCCATCCGGTCTCCATGTGGACCTGCGATGCCAGGCCGGCGAGGAAGACGAAGAAGGCCGCACCCAGGATCGAGTGCGTACCCTGCCGGTGGCCGCCGCTGGCGTTCTCAATGCCGCGGGCGATCACGTTGGACAGCGGCGGCAGCGAATGGGCCACCGTGCTGGACCGGTGGTCCCAGTCGCAGACCAGCGCGGTGCCGGCCGTGGCCATGCCGCCGATGAGGATGCCCGTGGGATCCAGCGGGTACCAGCCCAGGGTGTACGGGCCGGTGGAGGCAACAGCTACCCACGCCGCGGCTCCGGACGCGGCGTGATGTCCTCCCATCAAGTGCTAACTCACCGCCAGCGGGGCATCGGAGAAGATGTTCCGGATGACGCCGTTGGCCCATTCCAGGATCTCGGCGTCCTGGAGGTCCCGGCCACCGATCCGTGCCGTCTTGGGCTTGGGAATGAGGATGGCGTCCATGGCTGGCTTGGACTGCGACCCCGGATACATCCGGTTCAGCCGCATGGTCTTGGACTCCGGGAGCGTGGCCGGGGAGAACTTGATGAAGTTGCCCTGCAGCGCCACGTCGGACAGGCCGGCCTCGCGGGCGGCAACACGGAAACGCGCCACTTCCACCAGGTTCTGCGCGGGCAGCGGCAACTCGCCGTAGCGGTCCACCAGCTCGGCCTGGACCTCGTCGATGGACTCGTTGGTCAGGGCGGCGGCCAGCTTCCGGTAGGCCTCGAGGCGGAGCCGTTCGCCGGGAACGTAGTCGTGCGGCAGGTGCGCGTTGACCGGCAGCTCAATCTTCATTTCGGCGGCCTTCTCCTCGGCTTCGCCGCGGAAGTCCGCCACGGCCTCGCCCACAAGCCGGATGTACAGGTCGAAGCCCACACCCTGGATGTGGCCGGACTGTTCCCCGCCCAGCAGGTTGCCGGCGCCACGGATCTCCAGGTCCTTCATGGCCAGCTGCATGCCGGCGCCCAGCTCGTTGTGGGCCGCCACCGCCTTGAGCCGCTCCAGCGCCACCTCGCCCAGGGGTTTCTCCGACGGGTACAGGAAGTAGGCGTAAGCGCGTTCCCGGCCACGGCCCACACGGCCGCGGAGCTGGTGCAGCTGGGACAGCCCGTATTTATCCGCCCCGTCCACGATCAAGGTGTTGGCATTGGAGATGTCCAGGCCGGTCTCAATGATGGTGGTGCACACCAGAACGTCGAAGCGCCGCTCCCAGAAATCCACGATGATTTGCTCCAGGCGGCTCTCGGACATCTTGCCGTGCGCCACCTCCACCCGGGCTTCCGGGACCAGTTCGCGGATCTTCGCCGCGGTCCGTTCGATGGTGGACACCCGGTTGTGGACCAGGAACACCTGCCCTTCGCGCATCAGCTCGCGGCGGATGGCGGCGGATGTCTGCTTGTCCGTGTACGGGCCCACGTAGGTCAGCACCGGGTGCCGTTCCTCCGGCGGGGTGGCCAGTGTGGAGGTTTCCCGGATGCCGGTCAGGGACATCTCCAAGGTGCGGGGAATCGGGGTGGCACTCATGGCCAGCACGTCCACGTTGGTGCGCATCTTCTTCAGCGCTTCCTTGTGCTCCACGCCGAACCGCTGCTCCTCGTCCACGATCACCAGGCCCAGGTCCTTGAACTCGAAGTCCTTGGACAGCAGCCGGTGGGTGCCGATCACCACGTCCACGGCGCCGCTCTTGACGCCCTCGGCGGTTTCCTTGGACTCCTTGGCGGACTGAAACCGGGACAGCGGCTTCACCCGCAATGGGAAGCCGGAGAACCGTTCCGTGAAGGTCTCGTAGTGCTGCTGGGCCAGCAGCGTGGTGGGCACCAGCACCGCCACCTGCTTGCCGTCCTGCACGGCCTTGAACGCAGCACGGACCGCGATCTCGGTCTTGCCGTAGCCGACGTCGCCGGACACCAGCCGGTCCATGGGGATTTCGCGCTCCATGTCCGCCTTGACCTCGTTGATGGTGGTCAGCTGGTCCGGCGTCTCCACGTATGGGAAGGCTTCCTCCAGTTCGCGCTGCCAGGGGGTGTCGGGGCCGAAGGCGTGCCCGCGGGAGGCCATCCGGGCCGAGTACAGCCGGATCAGCTCACCGGCGATCTCCTTGACGGCCTTGCGCGCCTTGGACTTGGTGCTGGCCCAGTCAGCGCCGCCCATCTTGCTCAGGACCGGGGTGTCGCCGCCAACGTAGCGGGTCACCTGGTCCAGCTGGTCCGTCGGCACGAACAGGCGGTCGCCGGGGGCGCCGCGCTTGGCGGGCGCGTATTCCAGCACCAGGTATTCCCGGACGCCGTCGCCGCCGCCGGCAACCTTGCGCTGGATGAGTTCCACGAACCTGCCGATGCCGTGCTGTTCGTGGACCACATGGTCCCCCGCCACCAGCTGGAGGGGGTCGACGGCGTTGCGCCGCTTCGAGGGCATCTTCCGCATGTCCTTGGTGGACCCGGCGGAGGTGCGGCCCAGCAGGTCGGCTTCGGTCAGCAGGCCAAGCTTCAGCCCGTCCAGGACAAAACCGCGGCCGACGGCGGCAGTGGTCACCTCGATGATGCCCGGCTGGGGCTCGTGGTCCAGGCTGTCGACGCTCGCGCACGGGATGTCGTTCTCGTGGAAGAGTTCCGCCAGGCGCTGGGCCGGGCCGGGGCCCTCGGTGGCCACGACGATCCGCCACTGGTCCCGTACGTGCGAGCCGATGAAGTCCATCATCTCGGCAACGTCACCCTGGTAGCCGCGCGGTTCACGGGCGTGCAGGTTCAGGACATCGATCTCGGGCAGCAGTTCCGCGTCCTGCGCCAGCGAGGTGATGGACCACCAGGAGACGCCGTGCGCCAGGGCGGAACCACGGGTCTCTGCCAGCGACCGGAAGCTCGCCGAATGGAGGGCGGCCGACGCCTGCGAGCTGAGGTCCAAAGGTGCCGCCCCGCCGTCGGACGCTGTGGACCAGGCCGCCTCAAGGAATTCCTCGTTGGTGGCGGCGAGGTCGTGGGCGCGGGTGCGCACCTTCTCCGGTTCGATCACCACGGCGATCGAATCGCCCGGCAGCTGGTCCACGAACGGAACCATGGCGTCCACCAGGACCGGAGCCAGCGATTCCATTCCTTCCACCGCGATGCCGCCGGCGATCTTCTCCAGCATGTCCGCGGCGGCCGGAAGCTGGGACTTGAGGGTGGCGGCGCGGGACATCACCGACGGGGTGATCAGGATTTCGCGGCACGGCGGGGCGTGCAGTTCGGTGGGGTGGTGGATGCCCGGGGCGGACAGCGAGCGCTGGTCGGCCACGGCGAACCAGCGCATCTGGTCCACCTCGTCGCCGAAGAACTCCACCCGGATGGGGTGGTCCTCCGTGGGCGGGAAGACGTCGATGATGCCGCCACGGACCGCGAACTCGCCCCGGTGCGTGACCATGTCCACCCGCGCATAGGCAGCGTCGGCGAGGCTCTTCACCACGCTGGTGAACGGAACATCCTGGCCCACCTTCAGCGTGACCGGAACCAGGTCCCCAAGGCCGGCCACCACGGGCTGGACCACGGCGCGGACGGGAGCGACGACGACGCGCAGCCGCCCCGCCGTCGAACTTTCCGGATGTGCCAGGCGGCGCAGCACAGACAGCCGGCGCCCCACGGTGTCCGAACGCGGGGATAGACGCTCATGCGGGAGGGTCTCCCAGCTGGGAAACTCGGCCACCGAATCCGCGGGCAGGTAGGCACGCAGTGCTGCGGAGAGGTCTTCCGCTTCACGGCCGGTTGCCGTTACCGCCAGCACCACGCCCGGCTCCCCGGCGTCGGACTGTCCTGCCACGGCGGCGGCGAGCCCGTCCGCCATCTCCGCCAGCAGCACCGGGCGGAGGCCGGCGGGGGCGCTGATCTGATAGTCCTGGCCGCGCACGGCGAAGCCCCTGGCGGCCTCCGCCCGGACCCGGGCGAACGTCTGGTCCGGTTCCAGTGCGCGGCGCAGTCCGTCCAGCGACGGGGCCGCGCCGGACGTCCCGGTGCTGGATGTGCCGGCGGCGGACTGGCCGGGAAGACTCATGGCAGAAGCTCCTGTGGTATTCAGCGAAAGCAAGCAGGCAACGCGAAAACCCGAAATTCGCTGCGAATCCCGGGACTTCCAGCCTACCGCGCAGGAACGGCATGGCAGCACGGAACCGTCTTTCGCGGGAATGGATCTAGGCTGGCAAGGTCGAGCGATTTCCGCAGCCTTTTCCGCAGCGCGGCCGTCCGTAGGGGCAGCTGCTGCGAATTCCAAGGGACGAACAGGAGCCAACATGACCGCAATGAGTGCCACCCCAACACCCAGGACCGTCCTCGTTACCGGCGCCACCGGCTACATCGGCGGCCGGCTTGTGCCCAGGCTGCTCGAAGCCGGCCACACGGTGAAGGTGCTGGTCCGCTCCCCCGACAAGATCGCCGGCGTCCCCTGGCGGGGCAAGGTGGAGGTGGTGCAAAGCAGCCTCGACGACGGCGACGCCCTCCGGGAAGCGCTGGCCGGCGTCGACGTCCTCTACTACCTGGTCCACTCCATGGCGGCCGGGGCCGGGTTCGAAGCGAAGGAAAAGGCCATGGCCGGGACCGCCGCGGACGCTGCCGCCGCCGCGGGAGTGCACCGGATCGTGTACCTGGGCGGCCTGCACCCGCAAGGGGTGGAACTCTCCACCCACATGCGCTCGCGCGAGGCCGTGGGCAAGGTCTTCCTGGACAGCCCGGTGGACGCCGTGGTGTTCCAGGCCGGCGTGGTGATAGGTTCCGGTTCCGCCTCCTTCGAGATGATCCGCCACCTCTCCGAAACCCTGCCGCTGATGCCGGCGCCCAGCTGGGTGCGGAACCGGATCGAAGCCATCGCCGTCCGTGACGTTCTCTACTACCTGGTGGCTGCCGCATCCCTCGAGGGCACCATCAACAGGACGTTCGATATCGGCTGCCGGCAGGTGCTGACCTACGCCAGGATGATGCAGGAATACTCTGCGGAAGCAGGCCTCCCCTACCGGGTGGTGCTGGCGCTGCCCATCCCTGCGCCCAAGCTGGCAGGCATCTGGGTGGCGCTGACCACCCCCATCCCGTGGTCCATGGCGGTCCCGCTGGTCCAGTCGCTCCAGCACGACGCAGTGTCCAACGAGCACGACATCGACCAGTACATCCCGCAGCCCGACGGCGGCCTGACCCCTTACCGGACCGCGGTGGCCCTGGCGCTGGGCAAGGAACGGGACGGCCAGGTGGAGACCACCTGGGCGAATGCCGGCGCGGATTCGGATCCCCTGCCCAGCGACCCGGAGTGGGCCGGACACAAGGTGTACATCGACGAAAGGACTTTCCACGGCGAGGTGGACCCGGCCCATGTGTGGACCGTCATCGAAGGAATTGGGGGCCGCAACGGCTGGTACTCGCTGCCGCTGGCGTGGCAGGTCCGGGGCTGGCTGGACAAGCTGACCGGCGGCGCCGGCCTGCTGCGCGGGCGCCGGCACCCCCACACCCTGGCCGCCGGCGAGGTGGTGGACTGGTGGCGCGTGGAGCGGATCGAACGTGGGAAGCTGCTCCGGCTGCGCGCCGAAATGCGTGCCCCGGGACGTGCCTGGCTGGAGCTCTCCGTGGAACCGGACGGGACGGGCAGCCGCTACCGGCAGCGCGCCATTTTCTTCCCCAAGGGGCTGAGCGGCAGGCTGTACTGGCTCGCGGTCCTGCCGTTCCATAGCCTGATCTTCCCGGCCATGGCCCGCAACATCACCGATACCGCCCGGAAGCTGGCCGATGCGGAGCCCGCGGCCACCACCCCGTAGGATGTTGGAGGCTTAATCCGTTCCCACGTCCCAGGAGGACCCATGGCGCTGAGCGCAACCACCACCCTTCCGCACCCCGTTGACAGCGTCGCCGCTGTGCTGGTGAACGAGGATTTCCAGCGCCACGTCAGCCAGCTGGTGGGTGGCAGCCTCGAGTCCTTCACCGTGGACGGCGACATCGCCGGGGCTTTCAACACCACGTCCGTGCGCACCCTGCCCACCACCCGGCTGCCCGAAATCGCCCGGAAGTTCGTTGGCGAGAACCTCAAGGTGACCCAGGTTGAGAACTGGGAAGCGCCCGCCGCGGACGGGTCACGCCAGAGCAACATCTCGCTGAAGATTGCCGGCGCTCCCGTTGATGTCACCGCCGTCCAGCGGCTGGTGGCCGACGCCGGCGGAACCCGTGTGGAACTGGAGGGCGCCGTGAAGTCCTCCGTGCCGTTCCTCGGTGGCAAGATCGCCGATGCCGCCGAGCCCATGGTGGCCAAGGCGCTGAACCTGCAGGCCGCCCAGGCGCAGGCCTGGCTGGAAAGCCACTAGCCCGTGCAGCTCCCCGTCTTCGCCGCGCTGGTCCTCATCGTTGCCGGTGTCTGGTCGCTGGTGGTGTGGCCGCAGTTCCTGCGCCGCGTCATGAAGGATCCGCGCGCCCGTGATGCCGCCGGCAAGGCAACAAAGTTCCTGACCGTCCACGTGGTGCTGGTAAGCATCTCCATGGTGCTCGGGCTGGCCACCGCCGTGATCGGAGTCCTCGGCCTGCTGGGCTGAGCACGCAACAACCCGTAGTGGCACGAAACAGCCCGGGCTTTCCTCCTGCGGGAGGAAAGCCCGGGCTGTTTGCTGTCCGGCTTAGGCTGCCTGGTTGAGCGCGTCCTCGGCTGCCACCCAGGAAATCATGGCGCACTTGACCCGTGCCGCGTAGCGCGCCACTCCCTCGAAGGCGGCGGCGTCCCCCAGCAGTTCGGGATCGGCGTGGACTTTGCCCCGGGAGCGCAGGACTTCCCGGAAGCTGTCGATGACTTCATGGAGCTCGGCTACCGTCATGCCCTCGGCGAGGTCGGACAGGACCGATGCGGACGCCATGGAGATGGAGCAGCCGGCCCCGTCCCAGGCAATCTGGGCTACCTTTCCCTCCTGGACCGCCAGGCGGAGCGTGACCTCGTCGCCGCACACCGGGTTGAGCTGGTGGGACTGCCCGGTGGACGTGCCATCCGGCGCTTCCGTGGCGGCCAGGCCGCTGCCGTGGCGGGCCTTTGAGTGGTCAAGGATGATCTGCTGGTACAGCTGGTCAAGGCTCATGATGTCAACTTTCGTGTTCTCCGCTAGGCGCGGAAGTAGGCCCGGACGCCGGCCACGGCTTCAAGGAAGCGGTCCACGTCTTCGGTAGTGTTGTAGAGGTAGGCGCTGGCGCGGGTGGTGGCGGTCAGGCCAAGGCGCCGGTGCAGCGGCTGGGCGCAGTGGTGCCCCACGCGGACGGCAACGCCGCGGGAGTCCAGAAACTGCCCGACGTCGTGGGCGTGGACACCTTCGACGTCGAAGGCGGCAAGGCCGATCCGTTCCCTGCCCGCGGCCGGGCCCAGGACCCTGATGCCGGGGATGCCTTCCAGGCCCGCCACCATGCGCTGGCCTAGGTCTGACTCCCACCGGTGGATGCGGTCCAGCCCCGTTTCGGTCAGGTAGTTGGCGGCTGCTGCGAGGGCAACTGCCTGGGAAATGCGCTGGGTCCCGGCCTCGAAACGCTGGGGCGCCGGAAGGTACTCCGCCCGTTCCATGGTGACGGTGGTGATCATCGATCCGCCGGTCAGGAACGGGGGCAGGATGTCCAGGAGCTCCTGCCGGCCGTACAGCACCCCGATTCCGGTGGGGGCAAGCATCTTGTGGCCGGAGAAGACCGCGAAGTCCACGTCCAGCTCCTTCACGTCAAGGGGCAGGTGCGGCGCCGACTGGCACGCGTCCAGCACCACCAGGGCGCCGGCGTCGTGCCCGAGGGCCGTCAGTTCCTGCACCGGGTTGATAATTCCCAGGACGTTGGAGGCATGGGTGAAGGCAAGGACCTTGGTGCGCGGGCCGATGATGTCCGCGGCCTGGTCCATGCGGAGGGTGCCGTCATCCGCGATGGGAATGTAGCGGAGGGTGGCCCCGGTCCGGAATGCCAGTTCCTGCCATGGGATCAGGTTGGCGTGGTGTTCCATTTCCGTTACCACGATCTCGTCGCCGGGCTTCAGCGCCAGTCCCTTCAGCGCTTGGTCTCCGCGCCCCTGGGCTGCCCACAGCCCTGCGTTGGACAGTGCATAGGACAGGAGGTTCAAGCCCTCGGTGGCGTTCGACGTCCAGATGGTTTCCACGTAGTCGGCACCGATGAAGTCGGCCATGGTCTGCCGGGCGTCCTCAAAGACCTCGGTTGCCTCCACCGCCAGATGGTGGGCACCCCGGTGGACAGCGGCGTTCCGCTGTTCGTAGAACTCCTGTTCGGCTTCGATGACGCTCAACGGGTTCTGCGACGTGGCCCCGGAGTCCAGGTAGACCAGCGGCTGCCCGTTGACCAGTTGGTTCAGGACCGGGAAGTCGTTGCGGATGCGCAGCACCTCGGCGTTATCCATGGCAGGGACGGCGCGTTCCAGCGTGGCTGGCGTTGATACTACGGCCAAAACGAACTCCTTGGGCTGCCAATGGCTGACACCCAATTGTCCCACACACGGCTGTGGCGGCCGCCCGGGAGGGGCGGCCGCCACAGCTGCCCCGGGCTTCAGCCGAGGGAGCAGAGGGCCGGCGACGGCTGGGGGGAGAGTCTCGGTCTCAGAAGACTCTGACGCCGCCGGCCCCGTCTCAGCCCGGCCCCTGCGGGACCGGGAGTTGAGTGGGCCTCAATGTCCTGTTTGGCTGCTCCGCGGCGTCCAGCCGGCCGCTTTGCTTTGCCTCCTTAAGTAAATCCGGTAGCAGCCTCCCGTACACGAGTAGGCAGTACTCGAATCGACGGGGCAGTACTACCGGGGCGCCCAGCGGTTACGCGCCGGTAGTAGATGGCGCGCCGGAACGCCTGGGAGCACTGGCAAAAATCCCGGGGACGGCGGAGGCGCGGGGCAGCGCCAGGGAGGGGCAGGCGCAATCCGGGCGGGACTTATTTGGGCAGGACTTATTTGGGCAGGGCTTATTTGGGCAGGGCTTATTTGGGCAGGGCTTATTTGGGCAGGGCCGACTCGAGCTCGTCGCGGCTGCGGACGCCAAGCTTGACGTAGGTCCGGTAGAGGTGGCCTTCCACCGTCCGGACGGAGACCATGAGCCGCTGGGCGATCTCCCGGTCGGTCAGGCCCTGCACCGCCAGCTCCACGATGTCCTGCTCACGCCGGGTGAGGCGGACGGCGGGCGCCGCAGCAATGAAGCGGCCTTCCCGGAACCGTTCACCCAGTTCGTGGTCGCATTTCTCCCGCTGGGCGACGGCCTGGCGGGACCGGCGTCGTTCTCCGGCCTGCTCCAGTACGGTGCTGGCACGGGCATAGGCTTCCCGGGCAAGGTTCACAAAGCCTGCCTCCTCCAGCGAGGCAGCCGTTGCCATGAGGGTATCGCCGTCTGCGCGCTCCCAGGCGGTGGCCAGGGTCAGGAGGGCTTCCGCCCACCGGCCTTCAACGCCCCGGGCGGCCGCCTGCACCATGGGCACAACGGAGGGATCCCCCAGGTCCCAGCACATGGCAAGGACTTCAAGGAGGTTGCCGGTGCGCGCGGAAGCGTCCGTGGTGGTCATCAGGGTCTGCAGTGCGGCCAGGCCCTTGCCGTCACGGGCCAGGTACTCGGCGGCTGCTGCCACGTAGGCTTCGGCGAGGAGGTCGTGGGCGGGCCAGCCGGCTGCGGCGTCTTTGTGGTCCTGTTCCAGGCGCCGCGCCTGTTCCGCATCCCCAAGCCGCGCTGCCGAATAGAAGCCCAGTGCGGTACCAAACCGATACAGCTGCAGGGGGTCGTTGAGCCTCAGCGCCTCGACGGCCGGCAGCAGGATCTGGTAGGCGCGCTCCATCCTCCCCTGGCGAAGCAGCGAGTAGCCCCGGAGCAGCTGCAGGCTCCCGTTGAAGGTTGCCGCCCCCGGGCTGTTGGCCGCGGCGTAATGGTTGATCTCCCGCTCTGCCGACTCCCATTCGCCCATGGCCAGGTAGTCGGAGACGAGCCTCCCCAGCACGAATTCGGGGAAGAAGAACAGGCTGCCTTCCAGCGGTGGCAGCTCCGAGGCTGCCAGCAGGGCCGCGTCGAGGCCCTCTACGGGACGCCCGGCAGCCGCAAGCGCATGGGCCAGGAGTCCCTCTGCCAAAGCCCGCAGCGGTTCCCCGCCTGCCCCGGTGCGGCGCGTCCGCATCCCGTTGACGGCGTCGTCCAAGGCCTGGACGTTGACGTCGGCGCCGAGCTGCAAAAGGTGCAGCAGTTCTTCCTGCCAGGTGCCTTCACCGCCGGACTGTGCTGAGTGTTTTTCGACGTCCTCCGCCACTGCCCCCACCGGACGGCCGGTGGCCTGGTGCGCGGCGACTCTGAGCATCAGGACAGCCGGCCCCTCCGTGTCATTGGCCAGCGGGAGCCAGCATCCGTCCAGGAGGACCGCTGCGTCCGCATACGCCCCGTCGTTGTACAGCGCCCGGGCCTGGATGGCCTGGGCCAGCGGAACCAGCGGGGGGTGGTGGATGCGGGCGGCAATGGAACGCGCGCTGTGGTTGCGGAACCTCAGCAGGGCCTCTTTCGCTGCCGCCAGCATATCCTCGTCGCCGACCCGGATGCCACACTCCAGGGCCCATTCCACCGACCGCAGCCGGCCCTCCCCCTGGAGCTGGGTGGGGTTCTGGTGGGCTTTGACCTTTTCGAGGAGCTGGAGGCTGCGGGAGACGGAGACGGTGTTCCGGATGGCCCCGGCGAAAAGCCCGTTCCACATGGAAAGTTCAGCGGGGATGCCGGGGGCTTCGACGATCATCTGCTGGTCCAGCAGGGAACGGACCACTGCTGCCCCGCTGATGTCTTCGATAACCTTGCGGCCCACGGGCCCGGCCAGGGCAATGAGCTTCAGGGCTTCCTGTTCCTCGGGCCCCCGCCGGAGATGGTCTTTGGCCACCACTGCTGCGAGCCGGGCACCGTCCGCGGGCAGTGCCCCCAGCAGCATCCAGATGCCGTTGCGCTTGGCCAGCACGCCGGCTTCGGCGGCGTCATGGAGCAAGGCATCAAGCAGCCGCGGATTTCCTCCGGAGGCATTCCAGATGGCATCCACGGTGGCATTGGGAACTGTTCCGTCAAGGATGTGGGCCAGGACCTCTTCGATCTGTTCATGGTTGAGGGGACGGAGGTCAACGCGCTCGGCAAGGCCGTCGTACCAAAGCTGGTCCAACGGCTGCGGCAGGCCCGGCCGCGGACGGGCTGCGGCCACCACCGTTGCCCATCCGGCCGAAATCACCTCGGCGAGAACGCCTGCCGAGGCGTCATCCAGGTGGTGGGCATCGTCCACCGCCAGCAGGACCGGTGAACTGCCGGCCCCCTTGAGCTTCTCGAAATACGACCACATGGAGCGGAGCACCGCCACGGGTGAGACGGACTCTTCAGCGGTGAGGTCCCCGGTGTACGGGGTGAGGACACCGAAGGGAACCCCCGCCAGGGCGGAACTGGCATGGATCCGCAGGATGCTCATGGTTCCTGCGAGCCGATCCGTCACGGCATCCGTCACGGCCGACTTCCCGATGCCGGGGCCGGCCATGATGAACACCGCCTGGTGGGTGCCGTTCCGGACCAGGTTGCAGATCCGCTCCACCGGCTCCCGGCGGCCGGTAAGGAGCCGGTGCGCGGCCGTCGGCTTGTGGCCGTTAGACGAGTCCAGTCAGATCACCCCTTGAAGTCACGCCCAGCTTAGTGAAGACCTGGTACAGGTGGCCTTCCACGGTGCGGACCGACACGCCCATTTCCATGGCAATGTCACGGTTTGAGGCGCCGCGGCCGGCCATCCGGGCAATTTGGCGTTCCCGGCTGGTCAACAGTGGACTTCCGCTGCTGGGCACGATAGGCAGGTTGGACACAGTGGCTGCCAGGATGTCCAGCCGCGCCTGCGCGGTCCTCGCCGAGAGGGCGTCCCCGTCGTGGCGGGCGAAATCCACCGCCAGCGCCATGCACCGGGCTTCAACGGCATCCAGCTCCAGTGTTGCTGCGAGTTCGCCGCCGGCAAGCAGCGCCTTGGCGTCCTTCGTCCTGCTCCCGAGGGCGATCAGCCGTGAAACTTCGGCCAGCGGACCCTGCCGATGGCCTGCGATGTCCTCCAGAAGACGGAAATCGGTATCGCTGCCGTTCACGGTTGCGGCCAGCAGGTACAGGCCGCCCAGGGTGTGCCTGCCTGCCTCCAGGTTGCGCCGGGCACCCTGTTTCAGCCCGCCCACGGCCTCGGAGTCACCCAGCCAGCGCCCGGCGACGAGGGCGCAGAACTCGATGATGCTCTCCGTTGCGAACCCGGCCTTGCCGGGTGTCCTTTGCAGCTTGGCCAGGTATTTACGGGCAAAGGCGGCGTTCCCGGTCTGCGCATAGGCCAGGGCCGTGGCGGCGTATGCCGTCCGGAGGGCCGCCTGGACTGGTTGCAGCTCCAGTTGCGCAGCGGCGGAGATCAGGGGTTCAAGGGCCGCCTCGCCCCGTCCCGAGAAAGCGAAGGCCACTCCGGCCGCGAGTTCGGTGGCGGCGCTGCGGTAGGGCAGCCGGTGGGACTGCCCGCTACTGAAGGGGCTGAGGAGGTCGATGCAGCGCCGCCACTGGCCCGCCACCAGCAGGACGAAGTAGGCCTCCCTCGTGTAGCGCTCACGGAGGCCGACAACGTGCGAGGCGTCAGTGAGCTGGCCGCCGAGTTGCCGCATAAGACTCAAGGCGTCCATCTCCCGCCCGGTCAGCGCCAGGGCACTCATCAGGGTGATGGCGGACTGGAACCGGAACGCGGTGTCCGGATTGGCGTCGGGATCGGCCGCCCGTTCCAGCGCGGGGATCATGGCAGCGTAATCACCGGAGTGGGCCTGGTATTCGAATTCGCTCAAGGCGATGCGGTTGGCCGCCACGGCTGCGGGCGCAGGCCAGACCTGATGCTGCGCCGTCCTGTCCAGCCATTCCCTGGCGGTGGCGAGCAGCTCGGGGACCTTGCCCTCGCGCTCAGGGAGGAAGCGCATCACCCGCGCCTTGGCGGCAATGACCTGGGCATATTCTTCGGGATCGAGGGCCTCGAGCTCGGGCCGGGAAATAGTTTCCAGGGCTGACAAGGCTTGGTCCGGCATGTCCAGCTGGAGGTATGCCGCCGCCTTTTGCCGCTGCGCGGACGCCCAGCCGGCGTCCGTCCGCTGCAGCATCTCCGCGTAGGTCAGGGCGAACCGGGGGTCGAAGAGCTGGACGGCCGCCTCGGCGGCGGCCAGCGCCAGCGCGGGAGCCAGTTCGGCCTCGCATTCGTGGGTCCAGGCGGCGAACGACATCAGTTCATCCACCGTCATGGTTGCCGGGTCCGGTTCCCTGCCGCCCAGGAGTACGTTGCGAAGCTCGCGCCGCCGGGAGATACTCAGCCAGGTCCTGACAACGTCCCCGATGTACTTCTCGCGCAGCGATACCCAGCGGTTCTCGGAGTCGTCGATCTCGAGCAGCGCGCCGTCCTCCATGTCCGCGACCACGTCCGCGCCGTAGATAGCGGTGAGGCTGGACAACTCCACCCGGCGGGCACAGGAGAGCATCTCGATGACCTCCCGGGTTTCGGGCGTTTCCCGTGACCAGCGGGAGCGGACAATGTCGTCGAGGCTGGCGGCACCGTCGAGGACCACCTTGTCCCGCAACGTCCAGACCGACTCGGAAAGGACCAGGTTTCCGGAGAGCTGCTGTTCGGTGACCAGGGCCTTGAGCAGCAGCGGATTCCCGCCCACCATCTGGTGGTAGGTGCTGACCAGGGAGGAAGCGACCCGGTGGCCCAGCAGGGACAGCAGCACCTGCCTGGTTTGCAGCTCGTTGAGGTTGCTGAGCCGTACTTCTGTCAGCTTCCGGTCCGTCAGCAGCCAGTGGAAATCAGCCGGGAGGTCGCTGGAGTTGGGGGCGACGGCAACGATTTTCGCCGTGCCGGTCAGCAGGACGTTCAGCAGCACGCCCGCGCTCATGTCGTCGATGCAGGCGGAAGTGTCCAGCGTGATGATGCAGGGCCTGCCGGCGGCGTCGCTGCGGATCAAGGAGGTGATCCCCCGGAGGATGGCGGTGGGCGAGCCCATGTAGGCCTGCGGCAGCCGGGCCAGCAGGAATGACAGGCATCCGTAGGGGGTGGCGGACCCCGAAGGCCCACTCCTGAGCTGCAGGGACCAGACATCGGGGCCAAGGTCCGCCACGGCGGCGCGGGCAAGGGAGGACTTACCAACTCCCCTGGGGCCGGTGATCACCACACCCAGGGAGTTTTCGCTGGTCAGGGCGGTGCGGACGGCGTCGAGGTTGGCGCTTCGTGCAGGCATGGACCATTGCTTGCCCTCCGGTGCCCCGGAGGTTGGCGTGGGCAGCCCGTCACCTTGCGGCGTTGACCCACGTCCCCAGCTGAGTGGCTCGATTGACATGAACTTTTCCCCTACATCCTGCATTAGCGGGATGTAGCCCCATTGCTCCCCCGCATAGGAAGAAGAGTACCCTGTGCCACAGACAGGGAAACAGGGCCGGAAGGAACTTTTACGATTCCGGTTGGCGTATTTCCGTTTTGGCAGGGTGGAACCTCTGCTGCGCCGCGGTGAGCCCTTCACGGAGCAGGGACTCTACGGCGTCGGCGGCATCGTCCAGCAGGAAGGGTAATTCCTTCTGCTCCGCGGTGCCGAAGTCCCGGAGGACAAAGTCGGCGGTGTCCATCCGTCCGGGCGGCCGTCCCACCCCTACGCGGACCCGCAGGTAGTCCTTGGTACCGAGCGCCTTGGAGATGTCCCGCAACCCGTTGTGGCCGCCTTCCCCGCCACCGAGCTTAAGTTTGACCGTGTTGAAGGGGATGTCGATTTCGTCATGCACCGCGACAACATGGTCTGCGGGGATGCCATAGAAGTTGGCCAGGGCGGAGACGGGGCCGCCGGAGACGTTCATGTAGCTCATCGGCTTCGCCAGGACCACCCTGGGGCCGCCAATGCCCAGCCGGCCTTCGAGGACCTGGGCGCGGGCCTTGTGGGTCTTGAAACCGGCACCAATACGGCCGGCGAGTTCATCGAGCACCATCTGGCCCACGTTATGCCTGTTGCCTTGGTACTGCGTGCCGGGGTTGCCGAGGCCAACGATCAGCCAGGTGTCAGTCATGGGTTCAATCCTAGGGGGCGGCGGGGACGGGGGTGGCAGTGTCCGGGAGGACGGGGACCCGCGGACATGGCAGTGGCCGGGCCCCTCGGGGGTCCGGCCACTGCGGGAACTGCGGAGTGGTTACTCTGCTGCGGCTTCTTCTGCTGCAGGAGCTTCCTCTGCTTCGCCCTCGGCGGCAGCTTCGGTTTCAGTTTCCTCGGCGATTTCGACGGCCTCGGAGATGTTCACCACGAGTGCCTCAGCGTCCGTGAGGAGGACGGTGCCCTTGGGCAGGACCAGGTCGGAGGCGTGGATGTGCTCGCCGGCGGCGCGGCCTTCAACGCTGACCTCGACGGCGGTGGGCAGGTGGGTTGCCTCGGCCTCGAGGGACACGACGGTCAGTTCCAGGTTGTGGACGGTGCCGGGTGCGGTTTCGCCTTCAACGTGGACCGGAACGTCAACCGTGACCTTTTCGCCCTGGCGGACGGTCAGGAGGTCGATGTGCTCGATGATCTGCTTTACGGGATCGCGCTGGATGTCCTTGACCAGGGCCAGGTGGCCTTCGCCGTTGATGTCCAGGGACAGCAGGGCGTTGGGGGTGCGGACCGCGAGGGTGGTGGCCTTGGCCGGGAGCGTGACGTGGATGGGCTCTGCACCGTGGCCGTAGATGACGGCGGGGATCAGGTTGGCCATCCGTGCACGGCGGGCGTAGCCCTTGCCGAATTCGGTGCGCAGTTCTGCTGCGAGCTTCTGCTCAGACATGGATATCTCCTTGAAGACTAAACGGTGTTCAGCAAGGGCGGAGGTCTGGGATGACCTTCAACGCCGGGCGGCCCGGAGGCGGCCCTTCAAGAAGGCGGTCCCTGCGAAGGGACCTGCAGACCCAGTCGATAACGGAGGCTATGCCCTCCCTCGCCAAGGTATCGCCTGAAAGTTTACCAGTGGGGGGACCATTTCCTTAAATCCCCACCGGCCCCCTGAGCCCGCAGGCACGCCCAGGAAACCCTGCCGGAGGGCGCCCAAACCCCGCCGGCTCCCGCCCGCGGGGTGTCGCCAAGTACTGCCTTAGGCCTTGCCGTCGAAAAGGCTGGTGACCGAACCGTCGTCGAACACTTCACGGATCGCCCTGGCAATCAAGGGCGCGATGGAAAGCACCGTAAGCTGCGGGAAGCGCTGGGACGAATTCAGCGGCAGGGTGTTGGTGACCACCACTTCGCGCGCGCCGGACTCGGAGAGGCGCCGGGCTGCGGGGTCGGAGAAGACGGCGTGGGTGGCCGCGATGATGACATCCTTGGCGCCGGCGTTCTTCAGGACGGTGACGGCGCCGGAGATCGTTCCGCCGGTGTCGATCATGTCATCGATCAGGACGCAGGTGCGGCCCTCGATCTGGCCCACGACGGTCTTGGAGACGGCCTGGTTGGGGACGGTGAGGTCGCGGCTCTTGTGCACGAAGGCCAGGGGCGCGCCGCCCAGCCGTTCGGCCCACTGCTCTGCGACGCGGACACGGCCGGTGTCCGGCGACACCACGGTGATGTTGTCAGAACCCACCCGGGTGCGGATGTAGTCGGCCAGCAGCGGGATGGCCATCAGGTGGTCAACCGGGCCGTCGAAGAAGCCCTGGATCTGGGAAGTGTGCAGGTCCACGCTCATGATGCGGTCCGCGCCGGCGGTCTTGTAGAGGTCCGCCACCAGCCGCGCGGAGATGGGTTCGCGGCCGCGGCCTTTCTTGTCCTGGCGGGCATAGGGGTAGAACGGCGAGACCACGGTGATCCGCTTGGCGGAGGCGCGCTTCAGCGAATCGATCATGATCAGCTGTTCCATGAGGTGGTTGTTCAGCGGGGCCGGGTGGGCCTGGATCACGAAGGCGTCGGTACCGCGGACGCTTTCACCAGCCCGGACGTAGATCTCACCGTTGGCGAAGTCGTAGGCATCCAGCGGGAGGAGTTCGGTGCCGAGCTCCTTGGCGATTTCCCTTGCCAGCTCAGGATGTGCCCGCCCGGAGGCGAGCACCAGCTTCTTCTCGCCGTGCGCCGTAATTTCGCTCATTGTTACTTGCCCTCTTCTGTAGATGCCGGGGTACTTGAGGAGTCATGGGTGGCCGCTTCGGCCAGTTCGGCGGAGCGGGTCCCCGGGCGGTGCGCCGGGACCCAGCCTTCGGTGTTGCGCTGGGCGGCGATGCTCAGCGCGAGGGCACCGGCCGGCACGTCCTTGCGGATCACCGCGCCGGCGCCGCTGTAGGCGCCGTCCCCCACGGTGACCGGGGCAACAAAGACCGTGTTGGAGCCTGTGCGGACACCCGAGCCGATGACGGTGCGGTGCTTCTTCTCGCCGTCGTAATTGGCCGTGATGTTGCCGCAGCCGATGTTGGTGTCCTCGCCGATTTCCGCATCCCCGGCGTATCCCAGGTGGGACAGCTTCGAGCCGCGGCCGATGGTGACGTTCTTGGTTTCGTAGAAGGCACCGATCTTGCCCTTCTCCCCCAGGACGGTGCCGGGGCGAAGGTAGGTGAAGGGGCCGACGGCGGCGCGCGGGCCGATCACCGAGCCGGAACCATGGGTGCGGACCACCGTAGCGCCCTCGCCGACTTCGACGTCGGTCAGGGTGGTGTCCGGGCCCACGACGGCGTCCCTCGCCACGCTGGTGGCGCCGTGCAGCTGGGTGTTGGGCAGCAGGCGGACGTCCTCGTCCAGCGTGACCGAGGAGTCGATCCAGGTGGTGGACGGATCCACCACGGTCACGCCGGCCCGCATCCAGGCTTCCACGGTGCGGCGGTTCAGCTCTGCACCGAGGGCGGCGAGCTGGACGCGGTCATTGGCGCCCTCCACCTGCCAGCGGTCGGCGGTGACGACGGCGGCAACGCGGCCGCCTGCCTCGCGTGCCAGTCCCAGCACATCGGTGAGGTATTTCTCGCCCTGGGCGTTGTCGGTGGTCACCTTGGCCAGCGCGGCACGGAGCACCGCGGCGTCGAAGGCGTAGATCCCCGAATTGACCTCGCGGATCAACCGTTCCGCCTCCGAGGCATCCTTGTGTTCGCGGATGCCGGTGACGGAGCCGTCCTCGCCACGGAGGATGCGGCCGTAACCGGCGGCGTCGTCCAGGACCGCCGTGAGGACCGTGACGGCGTTGCCTTCGCGCTCATGGGTGGCAACGAGTTCGGTCAGAAGGTCGCCGGACAGCAGCGGCACGTCGCCGTAGGTCACCACGACGGTGCCGGTAAGGTCCTGGTCGGCGTGCAGCGCCTCAAGCGCGGCTTCAACGGCCCGGCCCGTGCCCGGGACATCGTCCTGGTCCACGATCACTGCCTGCGGGTCCAGCGCAGCCACGTGGGCTTCCACCAGGTCGCGTTCATGCCGCACCACAATGGCAAGGCGCTGGGGGGCGATGCTGCGGGCGGCGCGGAGGGCGTGGCCCACCATGGACAGGCCGCCGATTTCGTGCAGGATCTTGGGGGTACGCGATTTCATCCGGGTACCGGCGCCTGCTGCCAGAACAATTACAGCGGCCGGGCCGGCATTCTCGGGGATCACGTACGGGCTCTCCTTGCTTCGTTGTGCTGGCGCTTGGCGGAACCCCGCGGGCCAGGCCGCCGGGCACCGGGTGCCATCCTCGTGATCGCGCCCCGCGCAGCAGTTCCGCCCATAGGATTCGAACCTATACTCCACGGCTCCAAAGGCCGGGGTGCTGCCGTTACACCAGAGCGGACCGTGCCGGAAGACTCAAGCCCCGGGCACAAGTCCCTATTTTGCCACGGGTTCAGGGCCCCGCGCGACACGGGGCGTCCGGCTCCCGCCCGTCCCGCTGAATCGCGCCGCCGGCGGTGGGGCATGATGGGAAGGTGAGCAACAACCTTCCGCGGATGCGGATGACTGGCCTGCAGCGCCGAAGCCAGCTGATCGACGTCGGCCGCGGCCTTTTCGCCGCCCGGGGGCTGGACGGAACCACCATCGAGGAAGTCGCCGCCTGCGCGGGGGTGTCCAAACCGGTCATCTACGAACACTTCGGTTCCAAGGAAGGGCTGTACACCGAAGTGGTGGACTGCGAATTCCACATCCTGCTGGACGCCGTCAACGCCTCCCTGACCGAGCAAGCCAAGCCGCGCGTCCTCGTCGAACGGGCGGCCCTGGCCCTGCTCACCTACATCGAGGAACGCACGGAGGGTTTCCGGATCCTGATGCGCGACGCTCCCCCGTCCCAGCCTGAAGGCGCGTTCTCCACCCTGCTCTCCCACGTCACGGCCCGCGTGGAGCACATCCTCTCCGACGAGTTCTCCCGCCGCGGCCTCAGCGGCGAGGACGGAGCCATGTACGCCCAGATGCTCGTGGGCATGGTGGCCATGACCGGCCAGTGGTGGCAGGACAGCCGCCAACCCGACAAACACACAGTTGCCGCGCACCTGGTCAACCTCGCTTGGAACGGCCTCACCGGCCTCAAAAAGGAGCCGGAGCTGCAGTCGGAGCCTTAGTTTCGGTTCCGTTCGCAGCGCAGGGGCCCTTCGCCGTCGCTTAGACACAGCGCATAGGTGACGTTTCGGTCGCTGGGCGACCTCCACGCCACGATGCGCCGCGATGCGCGACTACACGAAGGCCCCCGACGCCGCTTGTGCGCACGTCGCCTTTGTCAATCGCCCAGGAGTTCGGAGGACTCCAGCCACTCCAGTTCCAGGGCGTCCTTTTCGTCCGTGAGGTCCTTGAGCTGCTTGTTCTGGTCGGCGAGCTTGTCGAAGTCGCCGGCCTCGGTGGTCTTCAGCATCAGGTCGTGGAGCTTCTTTTCCTCTTGGTCCAGCTTCTTGAGCTGCCGCTCGATCCTGTTCAGGGCCTTGCGGGCTTCGCGCTTCTCCGCCTCGGAGGGGCCCGACCCTGCGGCTGCTGTTGCGCCCTGGCTTCCGGCGCTGGTAACGGGGTTTCCGCCGCCGGTCACTGTGGATCCGGCGAGTGCGGCCTCGCGCAGCTCAAGGTACTGGTCCACGCCGCCGGGCAGGCCGCGGAGCTTGCCGTCGCCCAGCAGCGCCATCTGGTGGTCGGTGACGCGTTCAAGCAGGTACCGGTCGTGGCTGACCACCACCAGCGTGCCCGGCCAGCCATCCAGCACATCCTCCACGGCGGCCAGGGTGTCTGTATCGAGGTCGTTCGTGGGTTCGTCGAGCATCAGCACATTGGGCTCGCCCACCAGCAGCCGGAGCAGCTGCAGGCGGCGTCGCTCACCACCGGACAGGTCCTTGACGGGGGTCCACTGCTTCTGGTTGGTGAACCCGAGCTGCTCCACCAGCTGGCCGGCCGTGAATTCCTTGCCGCCCACGTTGAAGGACCGCTTTTCCCGCTCGATCACCTCGATGACGCGCAGGTCCGCGACGTCGTCGAGCTCCTTGACCTCCTGCGTGAGCACGGCGGTGACCACCGTTTTGCCCTGCTTGCGCTTGCCGGCGTCGGGCGCGACCTCGCCGTTGAGCAGCTTCAGGAGGGTGGTCTTGCCGGCACCGTTGACGCCCACCAGGCCCAGGCGCTCCCCCGGCGCGAGCCTGAGGGTGATGTTGTCGAAGAGCTTCCTGCCGTCGTCGCCCTGGAAGTTCAGGGACACGTTCTCAAGGTCCAGGACGTCCTTGCCCTGGCGCGCGGTGGCCATCTTGCTCAGCGCCATCGAGTCGCGGGGAGCCGGAACATCGGCGATGAGCGCGTTGGCTGCCTCGATCCGGAACTTGGGCTTGGCAGTGCGGGCGGGGGCGCCGCGCCGGAGCCAGGCGAGTTCCTTCTTGACCAGCTGCTGGCGCTTGCTTTCCACCACGGATGCCATCCGGTCGCGCTCGGCGCGGGCCAGCACATAGGCGGCATAGCCGCCCTCGAAAGGGTCCACGATGCCGTCGTGGACTTCCCACGTCTTGGTGCAGACTTCGTCGAGGAACCAACGGTCGTGGGTGACCACCAGGAAGGCGCCCTGGTTGGCCCGCCAGCGCGTCTTCAGGTGCCGCGCCAGCCAGGCCACCCCTTCGACGTCGAGGTGGTTGGTGGGCTCATCCAGCATGATGACGTCGTGGTCCTCGATAAGGAGCTTGGCCAGGGCCACCCGGCGCTTCTGGCCGCCGGAGAGGGCGTGCACGTTCGCGTGCCAGTCGACGTCGGACACGAGGCCGCCCATGATTTCCCGGATCCGCGGGTTCCGGGCCCATTCATAGTCCGCCTGGTCCCCCACGATCGCAGCACCCACCGTCAGGTCGCCGTCGAGGACGTCGCTCTGGTCCAGGTACCCCACATTGACGTCGCCGCGCTTGGTGACCCGGCCGGAGTCCGGCGTGGAGCGCAGGGCCAGCAGCCGCATCAGCGTGGACTTGCCGTCGCCGTTGCGGCCCACCACGCCGATCCGGTCCCCTTCCTCCAGTCCCAAGGTGATGCCGTCCAGGACGGTGCGGGTTGCGTAGGAAACCGTGAGGTTTTCGCCGCCAAGAAGGTGTGCCAAGGGAACTGCTTTCTGCTGCCGGACTGGAGGTATTAAAGGAGGGTGTCGGAGATGATGCGCGCGCCCGGGACCGGGCCGTGGACCGGGAGTGCCGTCAGGCCGTAGTGCCGCAGGTCCTCCGCCAGCGCCTCGGCGGCGACGGAGTCATCGGCCAGGAGCGCCACGGTGGGGCCGGATCCGGAAACCATGCCCGCGATCGCGCCTTGGGATTCACCGATTCCCAGCGTATCGCGCAGCGCAGGCGAGAGTTCAATGGAGGCACGCTGCAGGTCGTTCACCAGCACCCGGCCCAAAGACTCAGCGTCGCCTCCGCGCAGCGCCGCGAGGATCTGCGGATCAACCCCGGTGGGTTCTTCGGCGTCGATTCCCTCGTCTCCGCGCAGCCGGTCGAGGGTGCGGTACACCTCGGGCGTGGAGAGGCCGTAATCTGCCACCACCAGCACCCAGTGGGTCTGCGCCTTTGCCAGGGCCGGTGACAGTTCGTCGCCCAGGCCAAGGCCGACGGCGGTCCCGCCCAGGAGCGAGAAGGGCACGTCTGCGCCCAGTTCCGCTGCGAGGTGGGCCAGTTCCTCGCGGGACAGGCCACTGTTCCAGAGCGCATCACAGGCCAGCAGCGTGGCCGCGGCATCCGCGGAGCCACCACCCATGCCGCCGGCCACCGGCACCCGCTTGGTGATCTCCAGGTGCACGCCGGTGGCGTGTTCGGAAACGTCGGCCATGATGGCGGCCGCTTTGTACGCCAGGTTGCTGCTGTCCAGGGGGATGTCGACGTCGTCGAGGTCCAGGGTGCTGTCCGGGCTGAGGCTGATGGTGATGCCGGGGGCAGCGGTACTGGTGGCAGCCACTTCCTCGTACAGGGACACCGCGAGGTAGACGCTGGCCACCGAGTGGTAACCGTCAGGCCGCAGCGGCCCCACCGCCAGGGACACGTTGACCTTGCCGGGCGCCTTGACCCGTACAGTCCTGGCAGCGAACCGCCCTGCCGCGCTCACGGCCGGTTTTCCCTGGCTTCGGCGATCCGGGCGAATGCTGCAATATCAATGACTTCACCGCGGGCGGTGGGGTCCACGCCGGCAGCGAGCAGGCAGCGTTCGGCTTCCGGCGCTCCCCCGGCCCAGCCCGCCAGGGCGGCGCGGAGCGTCTTGCGGCGCTGGGCGAATGCGGCGTCCACCACGGCAAACACCTGCTCGCGGGTGGCAGTGGTGGCCGGTGGTTCGCGGCGGGTGAAGGCCACGAGACCGGAGTGGATTTTCGGGGCGGGCCAAAAGACGTTCATGCCGATCACGCCGGCCTTGCGCATCTGGCTGTACCAGGCGGCCTTGACGGACGGCACACCGTAGGTCTTGGACCCCGGCCCGGCGGCCAGGCGGTCCGCCACCTCGTCCTGCACCATCACCAGGCCGTGCTGCAGGCTGGGGAAATGCTGCAGCAGGTGCAGCACCACCGGAACGGCCACGTTGTACGGCAGGTTGGCCACGAGGGCGGTGGGTTCCACCGGCAGTTCGGTGACTTTCATGGCGTCGGCGTGCACCAGGTGGAAAGCATCGGCGGCGGCCGGCCGCCATTCGTTCACGGTCCCGGGGAGCTTGGCGGCGAGGACAGGGTCGATTTCGACGGCGACGACCGCCGCTGCCGCGTCGAGCAGTCCCAGCGTCAGGGAGCCCAGGCCAGGACCGACCTCAAGTACTGTTTCGTCCGGCCCCACGCCCGCGGCCGCAACAATGCGGCGGATGGTGTTGCCGTCAATGACAAAGTTCTGGCCCAGGGTCTTGGTGGGCCTGACCCCGATTTCCGCTGCCATCCGGCGAATGTCGGAGGCACCGAACAGCGGTGCGGGCACGGCGGGGATCGGTTCAGTCACCTAGGTATCCTATCCCGCGCGGCAGGCCCGCCCTTCCGGTTAACGGCGATGGCCGGCCCCGGAGTATACGGTGCCGGCCATCGCCGTAACTGCGCGTTTGTTCCTTGCGGATCAGCGGCTGGCCGCCCAGCCGCAACCCCACGGCGACAGGCCGCGCTGCGCGTAGACGCGGTTGGCGATGTCGATCTGCTGGGCCTTGGTGGCGAGGCTTGCATTCGGAGCGTAGGCGCCGCCGCCGGCGCCGATCCAGGTCTGGATGTCGAACTGCAGGCCGCCGTAGTAGCCGTTGCCGCTGTTGATGCTCCAGTTGCCGGTGGACTCGCACTGGGCGATCTTGTCCCACATGGCTTCGTTCATCATGGCCGGTGCTGCCGCGCCGGTGTTGGCACCTGCAGCGGCGGACGCGGCCTGGACGGCCGGCTTGGCTTTGGTGCCCACGGTGACCTTCTCGGTGACCGGCTGGACCGCGACATTCTCCGACACCAGGGTCCGCGAGGCCTCACGGCCGTCCACAAGCACCAGCTTGAAGGTGCGCTCGATCTTTCCGGCTGCTCCGGCCTGGGTCACCTGCTTCTCACCCTTGAGCATGTCGGCGCTTTCGGCGGTGACCGTGTCGAAGGGGACGTCCTCGCTGGTAACTGCGGTCTGGCCGGTGTCCACCCGGGAGACCTTGATGACCATGTTGTTCACCACGTTGGCGTTGGCCGGCTGCGAGCTCCGGTCGTTGGCGCCTAGGGTCACGCCGGAGTCCTCCAGGACCTTGCCCACCGTGGGGGCGGTGGTGGTGGCGGTGTTGACCTTGCCGTCGGCGACGATGCTGACGGTCTTGGGTGTGGAGATGGAGACGTATGAACCGGCCAGGGCAAGGGTGGCATCCTTGGGCTCCGACACGGACGAGGCGCTGGCCACACCGAGTTCGGTCACCAAGTCCTCGACGTCCTGCGCCGTGGTGTTGACCGTCTTCTCGGCCCCGTCAAGGCTGACCTTGACTTCCTTGGCCTGGTTGATGTTGATGATGGTGCCGTTTTGGACGGTGGCGTCCAGGGAAGGCGAGACGCGGTCGCCGGGCTTCAGGTCCAGGTTGGCGCTCTTGACCACCTGCGCCACTGTTCCACCAAAGGACTGCACGGATGACGCCTGGCCATCCACGTTGAGCGTGACTGTTTTGTTATTGCCCACGAAGGCTACGAGGCCTGCGACCAGGCCGCAAAGCACCAGCAGCTGGGCGCCAACCTTTATAAAGCTGAACTTGCCGTCCGATGTGAAGAACTTGATCACGATTGCCCGTAACTCTCGGTCCATCCGGGCACGGGGAACGCGCAATAAAATGCCCGGAGCAACCTCGAAAGAAGAGTCCGGGCACCGATGCGCCGCCACACTCCGCGCAGCGGCATGGCCGGATATTGGTCAAGCCGGGCCGGCTGCACGTTGAGTGAAATTACCCGTTGGCCTTCCCCGACCCCGGCTAATAGTTTTCCACTGTAACCGTAGCGTTATAAAGCAGCCAACATTTTTGCATACCAGGTATGCGGTAAGGGGCGTAGCGACAGGCTGCGGTCAGGACCAGGATCCGTATGCCCTTGCGGTATTTTCGCTGATTGCGGTGCACAGGCCGGCAAGGTCGGAGCCTGTCAATTCTGCCATGGCCCGCACGGTGTAAGGGACCATGTAGCTCGCGTTCGGACGTCCCCTGTGCGGATGCGGAGTCAGGAAGGGGGCGTCCGTTTCCACCATCACAAGCTGCCGGTCAGCGACCGCGAGCGCGGCCCGGAGGTTCGCGGCGTTCTTGAACGTCAGGGTGCCGGCAAAGGACATCCACCAGCCCTGCTCATTGCACGTCCTGGCAAGGTCCTCGTCCCCGGAAAAGCAATGGAACACCACCCGTTCCGGTGCCCCTTCCTCCCGGAGTACCCGGACCACGTCATCGTGGGCATCCCGGTCATGGATCTGCAGGGTCAGGTCCAGCCGCTTTGCGATATCGATATGGCGCCGGAACGAGTACTCCTGGTGCCGCAGCCCCTCGCCTTCCGTGCGGTAAAAGTCCAGCCCGGTTTCGCCGATGGCACGGATACGGGGATGCGCGGCCAGCTGTTCGATCTCCGCAAGGGCCGCTTCCAGTTCGCCCCGGGCAGCGTAATGCGGAGCATCGTTGGGATGCAGCGCCACAGCTCCCAGCAGCCTTTCGTCCAGGTCCACGGCCTCCACTGTGAACCGCGAGGACTCCAGGTCGCAGCCAACCTGCACCGCCCCCTGCACGCCGACGGCCGCTGCGGCGTCAAGGGCTGCCTTGATCCCTACCGGGCCCTTTCCTTCCGGGAAGTCCAGGTGCGTGTGGTTGTCCATGACCGGGACCGGCAACGGTTCGGGCGCCGGCGGGAAATCCCTGCGACGGTCCGCATCAGGATCGGTGGTTGCATCTGCGGCAGGCGCCCGGTAGGCGGCGGGAATGGACGAATCGCACATCCAATCAGCCTAGCGGCCCAAGGCTCCCCCATATTTGCCGGAACTCTCTGTCAGGCAGGGCAGTTGTGTTAGTAGTCTGGAACGAACACACGCGCACGCCCACCGAGGGGCGAAGGCAGGCTTGCTGTCACGTCCAGGTGAAACCCGGGCTGAAAGGTTGCCGATGGAACCCCACCGACGCACTGCCAACAATGGAAGCGCACCTAACCTCAACCTGGCCGGCGTCGCCGATCCCGTCAGCCACCTGAACGGCCACCGGCCGGCAGCCATGGAGTCCGGGGCCTTCCACGCGGCGGCGCAACGCATCCTGACCACCGTCAACACGGTCATCGACGGCAAATCCGATGCCGCCAAGCTGGCGCTCACCGTCCTCCTCGCCCAGGGCCACCTGCTGGTGGAGGACGTGCCCGGCGTCGGAAAGACCCTGTTGGCCAAGACCCTTGCCCGAACCATTGACTGCACGGTCAACCGCATCCAGTTCACCCCCGACCTCCTGCCCTCCGACGTCACCGGGGTGTCCATCTACAACCAGGCGTCCAGGCTTTTCGAGTTCCGGCCCGGCGCGGTCTTCGCCAACATCGTCATCGGCGACGAAATAAACCGGGCGTCCGCCAAAACCCAGTCCGCCCTCCTCGAATGCATGGAGGAGCACCAGGTGACGGTGGACGGCACCTCCTACAAACTCGATGAGCCGTTCATGGTGGTGGCCACCCAGAACCCCATCGAAATGGAAGGGACGTATCCACTGCCCGAGGCGCAGCGTGACCGCTTCATGGCGCGGATTTCCATGGGCTATCCGGATAAGGACGCCGAGATCGAGATGCTCGAGACCCACCAGGCGGTCTCGCCGCTGGCAAACGTCTCCCCCGTGGTCACGGCCGGCGATGTCGCCGCGATGATCGCCACTGTCCAGCAGGTGTTCGTGTCCGGTCCCGTGAAGGAATACACGGTGTCAGTGGGCAGGGCCACGAGGGAAAGCCCGCTGCTGCGGCTGGGTGCGAGCCCCCGCTCCATGCTGCAGCTGCTGCGCGCCGCCAAAGCCACCGCAGCCCTGGACGGACGCGATTTTGTCCTCCCGGACGATGTGGGTGACGTGGCAGAGGCAGTCCTGGCGCACCGGATCATCCTTGACCGGAAGGCTGCCGGCGCCGGCGAGACCCCGCACAGCGTCCTGCGGGGCATGCTGTCCCGGCTGCCCGTGCCGCAGGCCGCCGCCGGCCAGCCCGACCGTGCCGGGGCCGCCGCCGGCAGCAGGAACCGCTAGGCGCATGCCATGGCCCTCCTGGACAAGCTCCCCCGGCACCTGTTCACCAGGCGTGGGTGGGGCATGCTGGCAGCCGGCGCCTTCGCGTTGGCCGCGGCCCAGGTCATGGGACGCCGTGACCTCCTGACCCTGGCACTGCTGCTGCTCCTGCTGCCCCTGGTCTCCCTCGCGGGCGTCCGCCTCGTCAAACCCCGGTTCCGGGTCTACCGGGAGTTCAACCCCTCCCCGGTGGAAACCTCGGCTCCCGCAGTGGTCTCCCTCGCGGTGGCCAGGACCGGCCCGGGAAGCGGGCGGGTGGTCATGGAGGAGCGGCTTCCGGCGCAGTTCGGCCACCCACCCGCCTTCCGGTTCCCGTCCCGCGCAGCCACCGCCGGCACCAGCCGCTACGAATACCACCTCACCTCCAGGTTTCGCGGGCAGTTCAGGATTGGACCGGTCACGGCCGAGTTCACCGACCCCTTCGGTCTCTCGCTGCACCGGCGGTCCATTGACGACGGCGACGTCCTCACCGTGACGCCTGCCGCCGTCGTCCTGCCCGCCACAGGGCTGGCAGGAGCCCGGGGCAACGACGGCGTCACCGCCACCCGCGTGCGGGCGAATCCCAGCGATGACGACGTGATGACCCGCGAATACCGCCACGGCGACCCGATGCGGAGGGTCCACTGGGCTGCCACGGCCAGGCATGGGGCCCTAATGGTCCGGCAGGAGGAATCCGTGACCACGCCGGAAGCGACCATCATCCTGGATCACCGTTCCGGTGCGTTCGCAGGCGGGCCGGGAACCTCGTCCCCGGGGTTGCCGGGCCACGACGGGCATGCGCCGGCCACCAGCGACACGTTCGAATGGTCGGTTGTTGCCGCCATGTCCGTCAGTGCACACCTGGCAGAACGCAATTACGGCCTCCGCCTGCTGGATGCGGCAGGCGAACCAGCGTTCCTGCACTCGCCGTCGTCCCCCGAGCCGGCGGCCGAGGAGTACAGCGGCCCGTCCGGGCTGCAGTCGATCGCCGAAAGCCTGGCTGCGATCCACCTCTCCGGCCCGCTCCACTCACGGCGGGACGGCGTGCTCCTGGACAAAGGCGGCCGTGCCGCGGAGCACCGGGCCGCGGCAACGCGGCCGCACCCGGGCATCGACCAGGGCCCGCCGGCGTTTGACGACCACCTGATGGACAAGCTCTCCGCCCACCGGATGCGGGGCCCGCTGATTGCAGTGCTGGGCCGGATCACCGGCGAAGAGGCGGCGGCCCTGGCTCCGGCTGCCGCCTATGGCACGGACGCGTTCGCCCTCCTGGCGGTGGAACGGCCCGCGGAGTTCCAGCATGTCCTGGAGGTGCTCCGGCAGGGCGGCTGGCGGGCCGTGGCCGCCGGACCGAACACCCGGCTTCCTGCTGTGTGGGGCCAGTTCGGCCAGGATCCGGCCGTCCCGGTGGCACCGGCATCGGAGGTCCGCCGGGGAGCGGGGGTGGCCAAATGACCATGGCACCTGCCCGGCCGACGGGCGCGGGGCAGCGGGCGAACGGCAATCCCGGGGCGCCTCCCGGGCGGACGGGCGCGGGCGCCTATCCCTGGGCCATGGCGGCAGCCATCACGGCGGCGGGCTGCGGGGCTGCCCTGTCCCTGAATGGCGTCCTCCGCGGCTGGAACTGGTACTGGGCCGCCATGACCACCGTGCTGGCGGTGGCCTTGACCATGGCAGCTCTCCGTTCCCTCCGCGCCCAGCCCCTGCTGGTGACCGCCGGCGGGTTCGTGGCCCTGGGCGGTGTGCTGACCCTGACTTTCTTCCGCAGTTCCAGCTTCCTTTGGGTCGTGCCCACCGGAGCGACACTGCCGGAACTGGACCGGTTGATCCAGCGTGCCAGCGAAACAGTCCTGGCCGAGACAGCACCCGTGGCGCCGAACGCCGGAATTGTCATGGTGGCCTGTGCCGTCCTCGGCCTGGCGGTCATCCTGGTCGATGCCCTCGCGGTGCCGCTGGGCATGCCTGCGGCTTCCGGCGTCGGGCTCTTGGCCCTGTTGGTGGTCCCGGCCATGATCAAACCCCAGAGCGTGGGCGTCTGGAGCTTCGTTGCCACGGCGGCGGGATATCTGCTGATCCTTGCCTGCAGCCAGTGGTTCGCGCCGGACGGCAGGGTGCAGGGCGGCTCGGCCCGCAGCCCGGGGCTGATGCGGCGGGCCGCCGTGACCGGCGCCGTGGCCCTGGCCGCCACGCTGGTGTTGCCCCTGGCCATTCCCGGCTTCGACCGCGGCACCTTCCCGCAGGGTTCCCGGCTGAACCCATGGGGCGGCGCCACCGGCCTCAACCCGATGATCACCCTGGGCAGCAGCCTGCGCACCCCCGACGGAAGCGGCAGGATCACATACGCCACCAACTCGCCCGGACCCCTCTACCTGCGCTCGGTGACGGTGGACAATTTCGACGGCGATTCCTGGGGCCCGGATGACCGGACCGGCTCCAGGGTGCCGCTGGACGGCCGGATCGACCCCGGCTATCCGGTCCTCACCGACGAGCAGGTGCGCCTGGTCACCGCCATCGACGCCGGGTCCTTCACCAGCCCGTACCTCCCGGTCCCCTATGCGCCTGAAACCGTCAGCGGCCTTGGCGGGCAGTGGACCTGGGATCCTGCCACGCTGAGCATCAAGGGCACTGACACCACCACCCGGCGGCAGGAATACCTGGTGACCTCTGCGGTGCCCAAGCTCACCGCAGCCCTGCTGGCCCAGTCTTCAGGGCCGGCCCGGGGCATCGCCGATGTGTTCACCCGGGTCCCGGGCAACGTTCCGGACATTGTGAAAACCACGGCGCAGAGCGTGGCGGGAGGCGCAGGGACCCCGTACCAGAAGGCCATGGCCATCCAGAAGTACCTCCGGTCCTCCGAGTTCACCTACTCGCTCCAGTCACCGGTGCAGGGCGGCTACGACGGCAACGGGCTCTCTGTCCTGGCCGACTTCCTGCAGCAGAAGAGCGGGTACTGCATCCACTACGCTTCGGCGATGGCGGTGATGGCACGGCTGGAAGGCATTCCGAGCAGGATTGCCGTGGGTTACGCACCGGGCAGGCTGACCGGGGCCAGCATCACGGTGGCCGGCCAGGGCTCCCTTCCGGAGTACGAGGCGGATGCGCGAGACGCCCATGCCTGGCCCGAACTGTACTTCCAGGGGCTGGGCTGGGTGGCCTTCGAACCGACGCCGTCCCGCGGAGTTGTCCCCGACTACGCCACCGAGGCTTCGGCATCATCCGGTGCGGAGTCCCTGGGCAACAACGACGGTCTCATTCCCGATACGGCGCCGGTCCCCTCATCGGCCGCCACCCCAACTGCGCAGGCCGTACCCGGCGCAGGCGGCGACGGCACCGGCGACGGTGCGCAGTTGGTGCCCTGGCTCCTCGGCACAGCCGGAGCCGCCGCCCTGCTGCTCCTGGCCGGGGCCCCGCACATGGTCCGCGCCGGCATCCGGTCACGCCGGCTCCACCCCAAACATCCCGACCTGGCAGTCCCCCTTGCCTGGAGCGAACTGAGGGACCTCGGCACCGATTACGGGCTGCCACCCGGAGAGAGCGAGACGCCCAGGACCTATGCGGCCCGGTTCCGCGGCACGCTGCTGGGCGAGCCGGACGGCATGGACCGTGACGCCCACGAGGCAGTCGTGTCCCTTACCGCGGCCTTTGAACAGCACCGGTACGGCCGTCCCGGCGGTAGAGGTCCGGCCGGCGTAGCGGGCCAGGACCTTGCTGCCGGAGTTGCCGCCGTGGAGGAGTCCCTTCAGGCGAACGTCCCCCGGTCCAGGCGGTGGGCGGCCTCCTGGCTCCCCCGGTCCGTCAACCGCCGGCTGGGGGCGCTGCTGGGAATGCCGTTCAGCGCCGCCGGCCGCACCATCCGGCGCCTGCCGCGCGCCGGGGCACGGGTGGGGTCAGCAGCGGACGACGGCGACAGCAGGTCCCGCGGCGGCTGAAAGAGCTGTGCCGGCCGGGATATTCCCGGCCGGCACGTACAGGTCACCTGCCAGGATCAGCCGGCGTAAGGGTCGGCGATGCCGATGTACTGCGTGTAGAGGTACTCCTCGATGCCTTCCAGGCCGCCTTCGCGGCCCAGCCCGGACTGCTTCACCCCGCCGAAGGGTGCCGCTGCGTTGGAGATGACGCCGGCGTTCAGGCCGAGCATGCCGGTCTCCAGCTTTTCGCCCATCCGGATACCCCGGTTGATGTCCTTGGTGAAGACATAGGCCACCAGGCCATATTCGGTGTTGTTGGCCAAGCGGACAGCCTCGTCCTCACTGCCGAAGGTGATGATCGGCGCCACCGGGCCGAAGATTTCCTCGGACAGGATGCGCGTTCCCTCGGAGACACCGGACAGGATGGTGGGCTGGTAGAAGTAGCCCGGCCCCTCCACCGGTCCGCCGCCCAGGACGGCCTTGGCACCGGAAGCGACGGCGTCGGAGACCAGCTCGTGGACCTTGTCCCTGCTCTTGGCGTCGATCAGCGGCCCCACCTTGGATTCGGGCTCAGTGCCGCGGGCGGTGGTCATTTCCTTCATTTTCGCGGCGAACTTCTCCGCGAATTCGGCGGCGACGGACTCGTGGACGATGAACCGGTTGGCAGCGGTGCAGGCCTCGCCCATATTGCGGAGCTTCGCCGCCATGGCGCCGGTAACGGCGGCGTCCAGGTCGGCGTCCTCGAAGACCAGGAACGGGGCGTTGCCGCCGAGCTCCATGGAGGTACGCAGCACGTTTTCGGAGGCATCGGCCAGGAGGCGGCGTCCAACTTCGGTGGAGCCTGTGAAGGACAGCTTGCGGAGGCGGGAGTCCTTGATCAGGGGTCCGGTGGTGGCTCCGGCCGTGGAGGTGGGAATGACGTTGAGGACACCGGCGGGCAGGCCGGCCTCCTGCATGACGGCCGCGAACAGCTGGGAGGTCAGCGGGGTGAGGTTTGCCGACTTCAGCACCATGGTGCAGCCCGCCGCGACGGCCGGGGCAATCTTGCGTGTGGCCATGGCCAGCGGGAAGTTCCACGGGGTGATCAGCAGGCACGGACCCACCGGCTTCTTGGTCACCAGGAGGCGGGACTTGCCGTCGGGGGAAACGGAGTAGCGGCCAAAGGCACGCACCGCTTCCTCAGAGAACCAGCGCAGGAACTCAGCGCCATAGGTCACTTCGCCGCGTGCTTCGGCCAGCGGCTTGCCCATTTCCAGGGTCATCAGGAGGGCGAAGTCTTCGGCCCGTTCGGTCACCAGGTCGAAGGCCCTGCGGAGGATTTCGCCGCGTTCGCGGGGCGGAACCTTGGCCCAGGACTCCTGGGCCGCCGCGGCGGCATCCAGGGCTGCCGCACCGTCCTCGGGGCCGGCGTCGGCGATGCTCAGCAGCACCTTTCCGGTGGCGGGATCCTCGACGTCGAACGTCTTGCCGGAAGCGGCGTCGCGCCACTCACCGTTGATGAGCAGCCCGGTGGGAACGGAGGCCAAAAGCCGGGTTTCGCGCTCGGCGGTAACGGCCGGCTGTGCAGTGACAGTCACGATGACTCCCTCGTCGGTAGGGTTGTGGCAGCCCGTCGCCGCGGCCGGAGTGACCGGGATCATGGGGCTGATTAACAGCCAGACTACTGCGGGGCACTGCCATGGTCTACGCCGTTGCGCACTGCGGAATCGCTCCGGCGCTGTGCAGCTGCACAGCACGCCAGCAGGTCCCGGGAGTAGGCGCGCGGCGGCCCGAACGGGCCTTAGCGGGCGGCGAGGACTGCGGAGTAGAGCTCCCGCTTGCTGACCCGGACATCCTCGGCGACCGCAGCCACCGCCTCCTTGAGCCGGATGCCTTGGGCCACCAGTTCGTTGACCGCCGCCACATGGTCTTCCGGGGTGCCTGCTGCCTGTTCGGGAGCGCCGCCCAGGACCACGGCGATCTCGCCGCGGACCTCGTTGTCCTCGGCCCATTGGAGGAGCTCGCCCACGGTGCCGCGGATGACCTCTTCATACGTCTTTGTCAGTTCGCGGCACACCGCGATCCTGCGGTCCGGGCCGAACCTTTCCCGCAGGGCCCGCAGCATTGCCTCAAGCCGGTGCGGGGCCTCGAAGAACACCATGGTGCGCCGCTCCCCCGCCAGGTCCGCCAGCCGGGAGGCCCGCTCGCCCGCCTTGCGGGGCAGGAATCCCTCGAAGCAGAACCTGTCGGTGGGCAGGCCCGAGAGCGCCAGGGCGGTGAGGACGGCGGATGGCCCCGGAACAGCGGTGACGGGGAGCCCCGCCGCGATGGCCCCCTCCACCAACCGGAACCCGGGGTCCGACACCGCCGGCATTCCGGCGTCCGTCACCATCAGCAGCGTGCTGCCTGCACGCACCTGATCCAGGAGTTCGGCCGTCCGGGTGGCCTCGTTGTGCTCGTGGTAGCTGATGATGCGGCCGGCAACGGCGACACCCAGGCTTTGGACCAGGCGGTGGAGGCGCCGGGTATCCTCGGCCGCCACGATGTCAGCCGTGCCCAGCAGTTCCACCAGCCGGGCGGAGGCATCGCCGGTGTTCCCGATGGGAGTGGCGGCAAGGACAATCCGCCCCGCCGTCACAGGGCCGGGCTCGGGAAGGGTGCTGGGGTTCGGGTCCACCCATCCAGCCTACTGCTGCCGGGTCTTCCAGCCGCAAAAGGTAGCATGGGGCTCGTGACGCAGACCTCGACGCGGCCCGCCGGGGCCGGGAAACCCAGCCCGGCGGCATCCTCCACTGGAACCGGCGCCACTGCGGCAGGGCCGGCCGGGACGAGTCCCCGGGCCTGGATCAGCCGGCCGGACGAAGCGTTCACCGTCGAAGCGCTCAAGGCGAGGCTCATCGGTACCGCCGCGTCGTGGCGGGACTATCCGGCGTCACTCCGGCTCTGGTACATCCTGGTTCCGGTCCTCACTGCGGTGATCGCCGGCCTTCTCCGCTTCGTCCGCCTCGAAGTGCCGCACAAGCTGGTCTTCGACGAGACGTACTACGTCAAGGATGCGTATTCCTACCTCATCAGCGGATACGAACGCAGCTGGCCGGACAAGGCCAACGATTCCTTCAATGCCGGAAACCCGGACGTCCTGCTGAACACCCCCGAATATGTGGTCCATCCGCCGGTGGGGAAATGGATGATCGCGGCCGGCATGTGGCTCTTCGGGCCGGAAAACCCCTTTGGCTGGCGCTTCGCGGCGGCCCTCACGGGCACCCTTACCGTGCTGCTGGTCTCACTGATCGCCCTGAAACTGTTCCGTTCCCTTCCACTGGCCGGCGCCGCAGGGCTGCTCCTCGCCGTCGACGGCCACCACCTGGTGATGTCCCGCACCTCGCTGCTGGACGTCTTCCTCACCTTCTGGGTCCTGGCCGCTTTCGGGGCACTCCTGATGGACCGCGACGACGGGCGCCGCCGGCTGGCCCACCGGCTGGGCCGCGCCGCTGCCGGGAACGGCGGCCAGCCCCCGGCCGGGGCGCTGCTTTCCGGACCATGGCTGGGCGTGCGCTGGTGGCGGGTTGCCGCCGGGGTCTGCATGGGACTGGCAGTGGGAACAAAATGGTCAGGCCTGTTCTTCCTGGCCGGATTCGGCATCCTCACCGTGCTGTGGGACCTCAACGCCAGGCGTGTGGCGGGCATCCGCGGATGGATCAGCGGCGGGGTCATCCGGGACGGCATCCCTGCTTTCCTTGGAATGGTCCCCGTGGCAGGGATCGTCTACTCGGCCACCTGGACGGGCTGGTTCCGGTCGGACAACGCCTACTTCCGCCACTGGGCGGAAAGCAACCCGTCGGCTGAATGGGGCTGGCTCCCCGACTCCGTCCGGTCCCTCATCCACTACCACCTGGAAGCGTACAAGTTCCATCAGGGCCTGAGCTCCGAGCACCCCTACCAGGCCAGCGCATGGAGTTGGCTGGTGATGGGGCGGCCCACGTCGTTCTTCTACGAGTCCCCGCCCCAGGGCACCCCCGGCTGCAACGTGGAGAAATGCACCTCTGCCATCCTGTCCGTGGGAAACCCGCTGGTCTGGTGGCCGGCCGCCATCGCGTTGGTGGTCCTGCTGTTCTGGTGGGCCGGGCGCCGGGACTGGCGTGCCGGGGCGGTGCTGGCCGGCGTCGCTGCGGGCTACCTGCCGTGGTTCATGTACCCCGAGCGGACCATGTTCTACTTCTACGCGGTCTCCTTTGAACCCTTCCTGGTCCTTGCCCTGGTGTACTGCCTCGGCCTGGTCCTGGGCAGATCCTCGGATCCGCCGTGGCGCCGGCGCTCCGGACTGTACTTGGTGGTCCTGTTCCTGGCCGCGGCCGCGCTGCTCTCGGCGTTCTTCTACCCGATCTGGACCGCCGAGGTGATCCCGTACGTCGACTGGAAGGTGCGGATGTGGATGCCGTCCTGGATCTAGGGCAGGATGTCAAGGGAGACCTGAAGGAGCCGCTGCCGCGGCGTGGCAGCGGAAACGGAGACCTGCTGTGAGAGAAGCGAGCACGGAACTGCTGGTTGAGCTTGACGCCAACAGCAACGTGACTGACCTGTTGCTGGAGCAGCACGCTGCCAACCCGGCCCACGCCCTGTACCGGCGGAAGGGACCCAACGGCTGGGTGGATATTTCCGCGCAGAAGTTCCTGCAGGACGTCAGCGCGCTGGCCAAGGGCCTCATCGCCGGCGGCCTGGAACCCGGTGACACCGTCGCGGTGATGTCGCGAACTTCCTATGAGTGGACGCTGGTGGACTTTGCCATCTGGTTCGCCGGCGGCGTTACCGTGCCCATTTATGAAACGTCGTCCGCCAGCCAGGTCCAGTGGATCATCCAGGACGCTGGAGTCCGCCGGGTTTTCGCCGGCGATCGTGCCACCGTGCAGCTGGTCAGCGCCGTGGTAGCCGGATCAGCCGAGCTCCGGGACCGCCTGGTCAACGCGGTGCGGATGGATTACGACGGCGAGGCCCCGGACCTTGCCAGCCTCGCCGCTGCGGGCACGGGAGTCAGCGACGCCGAGCTGGAGCGCCAACGGAGCAGGGCAGGGCTGGCCGATCCCGCCTCGCTCGTATACACCTCGGGTACCACGGGGAAACCCAAGGGATGCGAGATCACGCACGGAAACTTCGCCCTGGTGGCGAAGAACATCGTTGCGTTCCTCCCGGAAATCCTGCAGGAGGACCAGGCCCGCACCCTGATGTTCCTGCCCCTGGCCCACGTACTGGCCCGGGCCGTCCAGGTGGTCTGCCTCGCGGCCGGGGCAACCCTGGGGCACACCCCCGGCGCGGCGCAGCTCCTGGAAGACCTTGGGACGTTCCGGCCCACCTTCCTGCTGGTGGTGCCCCGCATCTTCGAAAAGGTCCGGGCAACGGCAGCGCACAAGGCCGCCGTGGCAGGGAAGGAAAAGCTGTTCGATGCCGCGGCGGCCGCCGCGATCGAATACTCCCGGGAACAGGACCGGCAGAGCCGCGGCGACGGTCCAGGCCCGGGCCTGCTCAACAGAGCCCGGCACGCTGTATATGACCGCCTCGTGTATCCGCGGTTGCGCCAGGCTTTGGGCGGAGAGGTTGGCTACACCGTTTCCGGCGCCAGTCCCCTGGCCTCCGATGACGCGCACTTCTTCCGTGGTGTGGGCATTCCCGTTCTCGAAGGTTACGGGCTGACCGAGACCACGGCGCCCTGCACGGCCAACACCCCTTCCCGGACCAAGGTGGGAACTGTGGGAATCCCTGTCCCCGGCACCACCATCCGCGTAGCCGAGGACGGCGAAATCCTGGTCAAGGGAATTGGCGTGTTCAAGGGCTACCACAACAATCCGGCAGCGAATGCCGAATCGTTCGTGGACGGCTTCTTCCGCACCGGTGACCTTGGTTCCCTGGACAAGGACGGCTTCCTGACCATCACGGGCAGGAAGAAAGACCTGCTGGTGACCGCCGGCGGCAAGAACGTGGCGCCCGGCCCGCTGGAGGAGAAGATCCGCACCCACCAGCTGGTTGGCCATGCGGTGCTGGTGGGCGACGGCAAGCCCTTCATTTCAGCCCTGCTGACCCTGGACCCGGAAGGGGTTGCCAACTGGCGGTCGGAGCGTGGCCTGCCCCCGCTCCCCCTCACTGAAGCTGCCGGGGACCCCCAGGTACTGGCCGCGCTCCAGGAGGCGGTGGACCTTGCGAACCGGATGGTGTCAAAGGCTGAGTCCGTGCGGACGTTCAGGCTGCTGGATGCCGAGTTCACGGTGGAGTCCGGGCACCTGACGCCGTCCCTGAAGTTGAAGCGGGCCGCTGTGGTGGAGGAGTACCAGGCGGAGATCGCCAAAATCTACGGCTGATCCACCATTTCCTGCTCTGCCGCCTTGCCGGCCTCCGGCGCAACGCCGCGGCGGCGCCGGGTAGGCCACGTGAGCACGAGCGTCACGATGGATGCCAGGAGGACCAGGCCCGCGATGGCGATGCCGGCGTCGATCCAGAACTGGCTCGGGAAGAGCCTGATCAGCGTGTCGTCCAGGCTGAAGGTCCAGGACCCGTCGGCAAAGAAGACCCGGTGGAATTCGGTGAAGAACTGCTGCCAGCCCAGGGCCGCCAGCGTGCCCAGGCCCAGGATCAGGACGAGCGTGATGATGGAGCCCGCGAAGAGCCCACGCCGGACCCCGCCGGTGCTGCGCCGGCGCAGGTACAGGATGGCGATCAACGCCAGGATCAGCAGCAGTGCACCCGCGCCGACAGTGGAGAGGATGACCGCCTTGACGTCCGCCATGTGGCTGACTTCGCCGTCCTTGAAAAGCTTTTCGCCGCTGCGCTGCACCAGGTCGCCCAGGTACCTGGGGCCAGCCCAGTTGAGGAGGTAGTCCACGGCGTAGGAGCCGTAGGTCATCCTGTCATCGGTGCTGAATCCGTAGCCGTCGCCCGGGAACCCCGGGCGGTTGTACTCCACCCAAAGGAAGAGCGGGGTGGTGACCGCCCGGACGGCCAGGATCAGGAGGATGAACGGGTAGATGACAGCGAGCAGGACCTGCATGAAACGCGGCGCCACGGGCTTGGCGTTCGCGGCGCTTTCCCGTTGGGCGTTGCGGCGTTCCACTTCCTCCTCGGGGGGACGGACGTGCAGCGCAGTAGTGGGAAGGGACTCCTTAAACACCGGCGAACCGGGGCTGTGGGTGTGCCCATCCGCGGAAGGGGAGGCAGCTGCAGACGCGGCGGCCGTTCGTCCGGTTGCGTTACTTCCGGGGGCGGAGGACTCAACGGCGGCCTCGGCGGCCTTGCGGTGGGCGCGGGTTTCCGGTTGCGGGGTTTTGCCCTCGGCACCGGATTCCTGCCGGCCGGCCTTGTCCCGGTCGGCTTCTTCCCCATCCGGTTTGTCCCCGCGGGCTTCTTCACCATTGCTCTTGTCCCCGTCAGCAGGCGTCAGCCAGGAGAACGCGGGCTCGTCGGAATCCCCGGACGTATCCAGCAAAGGCTCCGGCTGCGGCGCAGCGCTTTTGGCGCGGACCGGCGTTTCGTCATTCACAGCAGCGTCACTTCCGTTGGGTTCCGCGCCGGTTCCATTCCGCCGGCGCGATTGATTCTGCTGACGAGCCTACCGTCCGGAACTTCCGCTGTGCGAGGAACCACCCCGGCAGGATTACAACGATTCAGGCAGCGATTTCCGTGTAGCCGGCATCTTCCCGGCGGAGGTCACCGCGTTCCCCGGCGAGGAAAGCGCGCCTGCCCCACACCAGGACGTACGTCCAGTACGCGGCGAGAACGGCCGCGCCGATGCCAATCCTGGCCCACGCAGGGAGCGGACTGGGCGTGACAAACCCTTCCACCAGCCCGGAGACGAACAGGACCAGGACCAGTCCCAGGGCCACCGTTACCAGCGACCGGCCTTCTTCGGCCACCGCCCGTCCCCGGGTCCGCGGGCCCGGCGAGACCATGGCCCAAAAGATCCGCAGTCCAGCGGCTGAAGCGACAAACACGGCGGTCAGCTCCATCAGCCCATGAGGCAAAATGTAGCTGAAAAAGACGTCGGATTTCCCTGCGGCGGCGAAGATTCCGGCGGCAATGCCCACTCCCTGGGCATTGCCAAACAGGATCATCGGCACCCACACCCCGGTGATCCCCAGGGCCACAGCCTGCGCGCTGATCCACGCGTTGTTCGTCCACACGGCGCCGGCGAAGGACGCTGCCGGGTTCTCCGAGTAGTAGTCAATGAAGTCCTGCTCCACATACTGGGCGGCGGCGGTCTCCGAGGCTACCGCCCGGAGTGCGTCCGGCGACGACCCGATCCATGCCGCGTAGGCGGCGGCAATGAGGACGAAGGCCGTTCCGCACGCCAGGGTAAGCCCCGTGAGCCGGTACAGCGCGGCGGGCAGGGCCACCACGAAGAACCTGGCAAGGTCGGCCATGGCGTTGGAACGTGCTCCGGTAAAGCGCGTCCTCGCCTGGGCCAGCGTGGCAGAGAGGGAAGCTGACAGGCCACCCTCCGGGGCCATGGAGCGGACCAGCGACAGGTGGCCGGATGTTGACTGGTACAACGCCAACAGCTCGTCCGACTCGGCGCCGCTGAGCCTGCGTTTGCCTGCAAGCTCCTGCAGCCGCGCCCACTTGTCCGCATTAACGGCAGCGAAGGCATCCATATCCACGGCTACAGCCTAGCGGCCGGCACTAGACTTTTACCGTCCGCACCGTCGGATGGACCACATCCACAGCCGCGAAGGGCAGGGACGCAGTGTGAGCCAGATCATCACCGGCGAGGCCGTGGTCCTCGAGCTGCGGCCGGCGGGCTTTGCTGCCCGGGCACTGGGCCTGGTCATCGACGTCGTTTTCCACCTGGTACTGCTCGTGCTGATCATGCTTGGCCTGGCCGCCGCCGGCGGGGACCTGGACGGTGCCGCCGTGCGTGCCCTGGGGCTGGCCGCCGTCGTCTTCTGCCTAGTGGTGGTGCCCGTGGGAATGGAAACGCTGACCCGGGGCCGGTCGCTGGGGAAACTGGCCACGGGCCTGCGGGTAGTGCGTGAGGACGGCGGTTCCATCCGGTTCCGGCATGCCGTGATCCGGGGCCTCACCGGATTCCTCGAGATCTACCTGACGTTTGGCGGCCTTGCCCTCGCCGTGGCGCTCTTCAACGACAAATCCCGGCGGCTGGGCGACCTGCTCGCCGGCACGTACGCCGTGCGAAGCAGGGTTCCCGCAGAGGCGGCCGTCCAGGTTTTCGTACCGCCCTACCTTCAGGCGTGGGCCGCCGCGGCGGACATCGGCCGGATTCCTGACGCCACGGCGCGCAGGGCCGCCCAGTTCATCCGCCAGGCGGGCCGCATGGCGCCGCTTTCAAGGGCCGGTATGGCGCAGGCGATCGCCGGGGAACTGTCAGCCCACGTTGCGCCGCCGCCACCGCCGGGGACCGGCCCGGATGACTACCTGGCCGCCGTCGTCGCTGAACGCCGGAACAGGGAGTTCAACAGGTTGTCGCAGTCACGCCGGCGGACCACCGCAACAGGACAGCGGCTGCAGCGGCTGCCGTTCGCAGAGTGACTCAGTTGTCGTACTCGCTCCACGGAATGTTCCAGTCACCATATCCGTCCGTGTTGGCCGCGTAGTCACCCTCCGTGTTGATGATCTGGACGACGTCGCCGGTGCCCATGTTATCGAACACCCAGGCTGCCCCGTCCGGAAGGAATCCGATGCAGCCGTGGGAAACATTCGCGTTGCCGATATACGGATAGGCGGACTCCAGGGCCTGGTGGATGTAGGCCCCGCTCAGGGTGAGGCGGATGGTGTATTCGACGTCGGCCTCACCGTAGTAGGCGGGATCGTCCGGCTTCAGGCCGATGCTGGCAGCCCTGAAGTGGTCAAACCGGTTCTTCTCCATGAGCACGGCGTAGCCCTTGGCGGACGGGAACCGTTTGTCCCCCATGCTCACGGGCAGCGTCTTGACGGGCTGGTCGTTGACGCTCAGCGTGAACGTGTGGGCAGTGGCGTCCGCGATGGCCACCTTCTTGTCCCCAATGTTGACGTTCACTTTCTTATTGAAATTGGCGATCTGGCCGTTTCCAAGGTCGACGCCAAAGAGCTGCATGTCCATGGTGATGGTGGAGTTGGCCGCCCAAAAGTTCTCGGGACGGTAACGGACCATTGTGTCGCTGTACCAGTGGAACGCCCCGGCCTGTCCTGCCGTGGTGGTGATCTTGATGGCCTTTTCCACGGCGGCGCGGTTGGTCACGGGCTCACTGAAGATGATCTGGAGGGGCTGGCCGACACCCACCTTCATGCCGTTCAAGGGGTAGATGGCGGCGTCCGCCTCATGTGAGCTGGAGACCGTGTTGAAGGACTGGGTGGTGCTGGTCTCCCGCCCTGCACTGTCCTTGACCACGTAGGTGTAGCTGTACTCGGTGTTGAACTCCAAAGGCGCGCTGGCAGACCATGAGGTCCCGGCCGGGTCGATGCTTCCGTCGATGCTCTTCCCCGCGATGCTGGCCAGGGTGACGCGCTGGATGATCCCGTTGCCCACCTTCAGGGAGACCGGCGCGGCGGGATTGACCTGCTTGGCGCCGTCGGCGGGGGCGGCGTCGACCTTTACCGGCGGGACAACGGGCGATGCGATGCCCGGCGATGTACGCAGCGCGGAGCCTGCTTCCGATTCCAGCGGCCCGCCTGCAAGTCCCGGCGCGACGGCGGCAAAAACCCCGCCGACGGCAGCCAGGATACAAACGGCAGCCACGGCAAGGACTTTCTTGGCAGTCCCCCGGCGGCGGGGCTTTACATCAGGCTCCATGTTTTCGATCCTACGTGCAGAAAATAACAGGCCCGGGCACGTTGCGTGCCCGGGCCCTTACGTCTCAGTAACGATAGTGCTCAGGCTTGTAGGGGCCCGCGACGTCGATATCCAGGTATTCCGCCTGGTCCTTGCTCAGCTCGGTCAGTTCAACGCCCAGGGCGTCCAGGTGCAGCCGGGCCACCTTCTCGTCGAGGACCTTGGGCAGGACATAGACCTTGTTCTCGTACTCGTGCTGGTCCCGCTTGGTCCACAGCTCGATCTGGGCGATGGTCTGGTTGGCGAACGAGTTGCTCATGACGAACGACGGGTGGCCGGTGGCGTTGCCGAGGTTGAGCAGCCGGCCTTCGGAGAGGACGATGATGGAGCGCTCGGCGTCCTGTCCCTCGTCGAAGACCCACTCGTGGACCTGCGGCTTGATCTCGACCTTCTTTACCCCGGGAACGCGGGCCAGGCCGGCAATGTCGATTTCGTTGTCGAAGTGGCCGATGTTGCCCACGATGGCCTTGTTCTTCATGCCCGCCATGTGCTCGGCCATGATGACGTCCTTGTTGCCCGTGGTGGTGATGAAGATGTCACCCTGGGCCAGGACCGATTCCAGCTTGGCCACCTGGTAGCCGTCCATGGCCGCCTGCAGTGCGCAGATGGGGTCGATCTCGGTGACGATCACGCGTGAACCCTGGCCGCGAAGGGCCTCGGCGGCACCCTTTCCGACGTCGCCATAGCCGCAGACGACGGCGACCTTGCCGCCCATGAGCACGTCCGTGGCCCGGTTGATACCGTCCGGCAGGGAGTGGCGGATGCCGTACTTGTTGTCGAACTTGCTCTTGGTGACCGAGTCGTTGACGTTGATGGCGGGGAACAGCAGCTTGCCCTGGTCAGCCAGCTGGTACAAGCGGTGGACGCCGGTGGTGGTTTCCTCGCTGACGCCCTTGATGGTGGCTGCAGTGCGGGTCCACTTCTTCGGATCGGCGTCCAGCGAGCGGCGGAGGACGTCAAGGAAGATGCCGTATTCCTCAGAGTCCTCGGGGTCCGCGGAGGGCACATTGCCCACGGCTTCGAATTCCACGCCCTTGTGCACCAGCATGGTTGCGTCGCCGCCGTCGTCCAGGATCATGTTGGGACCAAGCTCGGGGTTGGCCTCGGCGCCCGGCCAGGTGAGGATCTGTTCCGCGGTCCACCAGTATTCCTCGAGGGTCTCGCCTTTCCAGGCGAACACGGGCACGCCCTGCGGATCCTCGACGGTGCCGTTGCCCACCACCACAGCGGCGGCGGCTTCATCCTGGGTGGAGAAGATGTTGCAGGATGCCCAGCGGACCTCGGCGCCCAGCGCAGTGAGGGTCTCGATCAGGACGGCGGTCTGGACCGTCATGTGCAGGGAGCCGGCAATCCGTGCGCCCTTGAGCGGCTGGGAGGCGCCGAACTCCTCGCGGAGGGACATCAGGCCCGGCATTTCGTGCTCGGCAAGGCGGATCTGGTGCCGACCGGCCTCGGCCAAGGAAATGTCGGCAACTTTGTAGTCAAAAGTCATGGGTGGTCCTTTACTTGGTCCGGGTCCTCGTCCAGTCCCCGTGCTGCTGTTTTGTGCGTGCGGAGGCAGGTGACCTAGGGCCCTGCCGCAGCGGGATCGTGCTGGTCCGAGCCGGCGGAGGCTGCTGCCGCCAGCAGCTCCGGAGGAAGCAGCAAAGGGATCCCGTCCTCGATGGCGTACCTGTTCCGGGCGCCCGCGTCCCCGGCGGCGGTGGCCACCAGTTCGTCCCCCTCCTGGACCAGGGGCGAGCCGGTCACGGGGCAACGCAGGACGGACAACAGCTCGGGACTGATCTTTGGCATTTGTTCATGCTCCCTGGCGGGCGCGCTCGCGCCGGTGGCGGAAAAGATGTTCAGGTTCCAGCCTACCGCCAGATGCGGTTCAGGAAGGTTCCCGCAGGACCCGCAGGTGTCCGCGGCGTGCGCCTTCGCTGCCGGCCGGAGCTTCCAGGGCGGAATGGTGTGCCCGCTGGGCGGGCACCTGCGGCTCCGGAGGGAGGGCGGCGGCGTCGCGGACGGCGTTGGCAAGGGCCAGCAGGTCGTCAGGACCGGGCTGCTGCGGGGTGGACGGCATGGCCAACCGCAGCACTTCCCAGCCGCGGGGCACCGTCAACGAATCAGCGTGCTGCTCGCAGAGGTCGTAGCAGTGCGGTTCGGCGTAGGTGGCCAGCGGACCCAGGACGGCAGTGGAGTCGGCATACACGTACGTCAGGGTGGCTACCGCCGACTGGCGGCAGGCAGACCTTGAACATTGACGGATAGCTCCCACGACATCACAGACTACCCCTTCGCCGGCCAAAAGCCGCGCATTGCCGCCCCGGCCGACGCGCCCCCGGGGCACAGCGGATGTATCGCGTAAATCCTCCCCCGGGTCTACAGTCAATGTATGCAGTCATCGAACCATGAATCAGGTTTTTCGGTCCGGTTGGCTGACCCGGATGCCCCTGTGGCAACGGGTGCGGAAACCAGTGGCAGGAGCTTCTCCCGGCGGCGCCGGAACCGCCACGGGCGTGGCCTCCGCGGCGAGGTGATGCTGCCCACCCATCCCGGATACCGGACCCGCGCCGACCGTTTTGACGACATGGTGCTGGACTCGGCCCAGCGGCTGCACGATATTTGGGGCAAGACCCTGGACGGCGTGCGGTTCGGCGTGGATGAAATCCCGCCGGAGCTGGAGCAGCTGGCGGCGACTGCGTCCACCCCGCCCATGGGCTCCTACACACCGGCCGCCGATGGGGACGGCCCCACGATCACGGTGTACCGGCGGGTGGTGGAGCAGGCGTGCTCCAGCGTCGAAGAACTCCAGGACCTGGTCCACGACGTGGTGGTGGAACACACGGCGGAGATGCTTGGCGTGGCGCCGGAAACCTTGGATCCGGTCTACCGCCGCCGCTACTGACGACGCCGCCCGCACGACCGACCGCCTAAGCAGCCTTGGCTAGTAGCCCAGGCTGACCGGGACGGTTTCCTGTCCGGCTGCAGCAGCCAGGAAGGACAGGGACGAAACGTCGTTGCGGCCGTCCTGCCCCACGAGCACGGAACCATACGCGGCATCCCCGGACGCTGACACCACATAGCCAACTACGTCCGCTCCGTCAGCCTGGTCGGGAATGTTGATGGAGGCCGTGGTTCCCCCGGCGATGTCCGCAGTGGCCGCGGCACGCACCTTTCCATCGGCTGTGATGGGCGAGTACGTGATGGTGGCCCTGGAGTCCAGTACACCGAACACCAGCTGGCGTTGTCCGCCCTTGGGGACCGGGACCACGTGCTGGCTGCCCAGGCGCACGGCTGACGCCGTCCAGGCCACGTCCGAGGGCTGGCCGGCCTGGAGGCCGCGGCTCATCCGGGCGGCGGCAAGGAAGGAGACGTCGGAAGAGGCGGCAACCGTGTACTGGCCGGCGGGCACCCCTGCCAGGGATACCTCGGTTGTTGTCCCGGCTTTTGCAGTGATGACGCCGCCGGACGGAAGCGCGTGCTGGCCGTCGCGGCCGTACAGCTTGATCTCCACCACAGCGTCGGAAGCGCCAGGCACTGTCAGTTCAAGGGCGGGGCCCGCATCGCGGTAGCCGGGCTGCGCCGTCAGGGTGGCCAGGCGTGCAGGGTCCTGGATGTCCACCCCCGTCGTTACCTGGCGGACGCCGGGGGCGGTCCCCGGGCTGATGTAGTCCACGCCGCCGGGAGTGAGTCCGCGCAGGAAGCTCTGCTGGATGGAGGCCGCAACCGGTCCACCGGCGCTGCGGACGTGGACGCTGAGCTGGGACTCGTTGGGGGCGAGCCCGGCGAGGACCACGCTCCGGGTGGTGCCGGGGGCAACCAGCAGGCCACGGCTGCCCGGGGCCTGGATCTGGCCGCGGCCACCGAACAGCTCAAGGCTCACGGTGGCCGGCGTGCTGGAGGCGTTGGTCAGCGCGAGCACGGAGGTGCGGCCCACGGTGGTGCTGGCACCGGCCAGCCACTGGTCGTTCGAAGGTTGCCCGCAGGTGGCGGCGGCACTCCCCTGCAGGTCACCGTCGGTGGCCGTGTATTTCATGGCACCAGCGGCCGACGTGTTCTGGTTCGCGACGGCCTTGGCACTCAGGACGTTCACCTGGTCCACGGTCCGGTCTGCCACCACTCCGGCGAGGAGCTCCTGCGGGGCCGCGGCGGTTGGGGCCGGCCCCGGGTCCTTGGCAATTTCGACGGCGGCCGTTCCATCCAGGTGCGCCAGCCGGCTTCCCGGCAGCACACCGCCGGCGCTGAGCACCGCGGCGCTGACCCTGGTTGTGGCGGTGGCGGACTCCGGCCGGAACTGGGCGTCCGTCCCGGCATCCGTCCCTTCCAACAGCCGCGCCGGGCCGGGGCATACGCCCACGCTGGCCCCCGCGGGGACAGCTGCTTTGGCCGCCGGCACCATGCGGCTGGACGCGGGCTCGGCCAGCAGCGATCCGGCCGCGACAACGGCCCCGCTGCCGGCGAGGATCAGGACGCCTGCAGCCAGTCCGGCGATGGAGGCTGCCCGGCCTTTCCCGCCCGGCAACCGCGTGGCGCCGCGCCCGGAGCTTTTCCGGCCTTTCCCGGTTCCGCCTGCGGAGGGTTTGCCAAGCGAACCGGGTATTTCAGTTGCCGGTTCTTGTCCGCCAGGCAGTGGCTGCCCGGAAGCGTCCGGAATTCCGGCGTCCGGGATTCCGGCGTCCTCGGTTCCGGCGCCGGCCTCGGCGTTGGCCTTGCCGGCCGGTGGAGTGTGCTCATGCATGCTGGTGTTCCTTACGCAGGGAGCCCTCGTCCCGTGAGAGGCCGGTCCGCGGACGCCGGGCCGGCATGGGGATTGCCAGGATGACGGTCAGCCCGATCACCGTGATTTGGCCGACGGCAGACCAGAACGACCAGGGGTTCTCGTAGCGGACCGTCAGTTGGCCGGCCGACGCAGGCAGGGTGAAGGCTTGGGACCAGCCTGAGGTGGTGGAGGTCAGTTTCCGGCCGTCGAGCCAGGCGGTCCACCCTGGATCGGCACGCTCCGCGAGGACCACCAGCCGGCCTTCCGGCCCGGCGGGCACGGCGGTGTCGACGCCTTCAGCACTGGACGCCACCAGCGCCGTGGCCGTGCCGCCTGCATCGACGATGCGGACACGGTGGGCGACGTCGGCGGCCTGGGTGCCGCGCTGGTTCAGCGGGCTGATGCGCCACAGCCAGCCGACGTCGGTCTGTCCCACGGCCACCAGGCCCGGGACTGCGTCCATGCGGCTTGCCGTCAGCTGGGCTGCGGTATCCGCCGAGCGCAGCACCACGAAGCCGACGCCGAGTTGTTCGAGGTCGGAACGGGGGTCCACGCCCTGCCCGGCGACCATGGTGGCCACGACGCGGCGGACGGCTGCGGTGACGTCGTCGTCGTCGCGCACCTCTTCGGAACCGGGGCCGCCGATGATGTTACGGGCGGAGGCGATGGCGGAGAGGCTGTCCAGCGTGGTGCCTGCCCCGCGCATCAGCGAGGCGTTGAACGTCCCGTCGTCACCGGTGCTGAGGAGGAGGGTCCGGGTTTGTTCGGGTCCGGTCCCGCGGTCGATGGCAGTGGCAGGAAGGGAACGGCCGGTGGCAGCTTCCACGAGCCGCGGAGCACCCAGCGCACCCCCGTCCACGGGAGCGGCCGGAGTTGTGCCGGCGGCAGGGCCTTGCGCTGCCGGTGTGGCCGCCGAGGTGGCCGGACGCAGCAGGTTCTGCGCGGACCAGGCGGCCATCCCTGCCAGCGGGCCGGCCAGCACCAGGACCAGGGCAACCGCCAGGCCGGCGCGGGCTGCGGTCCTGGTCCGCGCCCCGGCCCCGGAGGTCCGGTCCGTAGCCGCAGCGGCGAGGAGTTGCTCCCAACCGAGCAGTGCCGCGGCCAGGAGGGCAAAGGAAGCGGCGGATACGGCAGGCCCGGGGAACGGCGCCACGATGACATTTGCGTTCAGTCCCGTGGCAACGTGGCCCGCGAACCAGCCGCCGGCCAAGGCGATCATCGATGCGGCCCAGAACCACCGGGCAGTCCGGGCCCGGCGTCCTGCGCTGAAAATTCCCACGACGGCGAGGATCAGCACCGGCCCGGCAATGAGCACGGCGAGCAGCAGGGCCCAGGGCACCGGTCCGCCCGCAAAGGCCGTCAGCCCGTGGAGGCCACCGGCGGGGTCAAACGACAGGGGTTGGCCCATGAGCTGCTGCCACAGCGGCGCTGCCTCGAATCCCAGCGGGAGGCCCGGGTCTGCCAGGAGCGCGCGTGGTCTGTCGAGGGTGGACAAGGCGAACGGGACAAACAGGGCTGCGCTGGGCAGCAGCGCCCACCACACCGTCCGTCCGCGTCGTCCCAGCAGGACGCCGCACAGCACGATGACCAGGGTTGCGGGAAGAAGAAGGGAGGGTGCCGACGCCGTGGTGACCGCCAGTGCCAGGCCCGCAGCAGCAGCGGCTGTCCACGACGGCACACCGTTGATGCCTGCCTTGGCCGGCAGCTGCTCAGCAGCCGGGTAGCCGGACGCCGCGCTGGCGCTGAACCGTCCGTGGCCAATGGCCGAACCCGTGGCCCGCAGTAGGCCCAGGACCACCAGTGGCAGCATGATGTGGGCGATCAAGGCACCTGCCCGGCCCTGGTTCAGCGCGGCCTGGAGCGCCGGCGCGGCAGCCCAAAAAAGGGCGGCCGCGAAACGGAGCCGCCGGCGTTCGGTGACTCCGCCGGCCCCGAACCACGCGGTGAGTCCGGACAGCGGGGCCCCGAGCAGGAGCAGCCAGGCCATGGCAGCGTTGGCATCGCCTCCCCCGGCGAGGCCAACGATCCAGAGGACGTAGTCAAAGGGGTCGCCGCGCCCGGGAAGGCCCGCTCCGAGGCTGATCCACCAGCTGGAGGCGTTATGCCAGATATCCCCGAGGCTTGCGGAAACCGGGATCAGGGCACCGCCGGTGACGGCACCGGCACGGAACAGTCCTGCCAGCGCCAGCAGTGAGGCCACTGACGCGATGATGACGGCGGCCAAGGCACCGTTGCCCACCCAGCCGCGCTTGCTGGTGGCAAGGGCCGCGAAGTCGTCCGCGGCGTCGCCGGTGGGCTGGTGTGCGAGCGGATCCTGGACAAGGTGGTCCGCACCTGACCCGTCCGATCCCAGCGCCTCCATCAAGGACCGCCGGTGGCTCCACACCTCCCGGCGGGGCGTCTGGAGCTTGCGTATAACTGACCGGCGGATGCGCCGCGTGCGTTTTGCCGCCCTGCGGGCCTTGGCTACAGCCCGGGGCCGGCCCAGCGCGGCGCAGGTGGCGAGGAGCTGGGAGATGCCATGCCCGGGGTCTTTGACGACGATGCTTAGGACCAGCTTGAAGAGGCTGCCGAGCAACGCGCCGATGCCGTGGACGGGCACCATCCAGAGCGGGCTGTGCTTCAGGCGGAGGTGGACCTGCGCTTTTCGGGCGGCAGAGGGGTTCCCCAAGGCATGGGGCCGGTGAGCCACGTGGAACATTCGGGCCGCGGGAACCACCACCACTCGGTGGCCGGCAAGCCGGTTCCGCCAGCAGAAGTCGACGTCGTCTCCGCTGCCCGGCAGTGCGGGGTCGAAGCCGCCCAGCTGTTCCCAGACATCCCGCCGCACCAGCATGCCGGCGGAGTTCACCGCGAACGTGTCAGTGCGGCCGTCGTACTGGCCCTGGTCCATCTCATCCGCGTCGATGAGGGTGAGCCTCTCGGCCCAACGGCTGGTGGAAAGGCCCACGTCCATCAATCTCCGCGGTGAATGCCAGTCCAGCTGCTTGCAGCCCGCTACCGTAACCGATGGGGCGCGTTCCACTGCGCCCAGGAGTTCCGCGAGGGCTTCCGGGGCCGGCGCCGCGTCATCGTGCAGGAGCCAGATCCATTCCGTCCTGCCGGAGTCGGCATTTCGGTCGAACGGCACGAGGGCTGCGAGTGCTGCGGAGACGGCGGAACCCATGCCACCCTTGCTCCGGGAATGGCTGACAACGGCTGCCTCCCCCAGGGCCCGGCTGAGGAGGCTGTACGAATCGTCGCCGGATCCAGCGTCTACGCCGACGGCACGGTCAACCGGGCGCGTTTGGGCGGCGAGCGCCGAAAGGGTTCTGGGCAGGTAGGCACTGCCGTTGTGGGCAACCACAACGGCAGTGACATGGACATCCTGAAGAATTAGATTGCTCGCTTCCTAAGCCGCCGGCGCTCACGCTCGGAAAGGCCTCCCCAAATGCCAAACCGTTCGTCATTGGCCAGCGCGTATTCGAGGCACTGGGACCTCACGTTGCACGCGCCGCAAACCTTCTTGGCATCGCGTGTTGAGCCGCCCTTTTCGGGAAAGAAGGCCTCGGGGTCAGTCTGGGCGCACAGGGCGTCCGTCTGCCAGCCAAGCTCGCCTTCGTCGTCGAAGTCCTGCTGCCGCGGCAGGCCAATCCATACCGGCTGGACGGTCCCGGCGGCGGCCAGTTCCATAGGTGGATCAAGATCGTCCTCCGGCTCGGCGCCGCCGTCCAGGAGGGCTTCATGCGCCGCGAGGAACGCGGTGGCCTGGTCCTCGAGGACACTGGTGGAGTTCCTGTTATACCTCTCCGCAGCATCAGGATCTGCGGGATCGACGTACCAGTCACTGGGCACCCCCCGCGCACGGTACTTGGCCGTTGCCTGACCGGCCACGACGGCATCTTCCTGGATACGCTCTGCTTGCCCCACGGCGACCCTCCTGATGTTTCAGCCATTGCCTGGATACGTGGACACTCGGTTGTGTGCCGGTATTTACGCAATTGCTTTAGTTACCTAATTACACGTGTGTAACTAGGGCTAGTCAAGCCGTTGCCGGGATAATAGACAGTTCCTGTTCAGAAGTTTGCGCACGCCACGCCCGGGATTTTTGCCGGCCTCGGCGCGGCGCATGCAGCAACGGGTCTGCGGCGGACCGAAAATCCGTCATAACGCAGGGTCTGGCGGGAAAAATACCCGGTCTCCGGCAAAATAGCAAGCACGCTTAGCAACGGTTGTGATTAACATCATTTCGGCTCTCTTCGCCGTATTTCCGCAGCCCTCCCCGGATGACCCCGCCACTGCGGAGTGGCAGGATGAACCCATGACGACAACCCCCGCAATTGACTTGATGGGCACCCTGCGCTCGGGCAACTCAACGGCACCACGGCTCACCTGGTACGGACCAGACGCAGAGCGGGTGGAGCTCTCGGGACGGGTCCTGGACAACTGGGTCGCAAAAACCAGCAACCTCCTGCAGGACGAGCTTGACGCCGAGCCCGGCATGCGGCTGCGGCTCGCCCTTCCGGCCCACTGGAAGGCGATGGTGTGGGCGCTGGCGTCCTGGCAGCTTGGCCTGGAAACAGTGTTCGACGGCGGTCCGGCTGACTTCCTTGCCACGGATGATCCTGCCGGTGCCACTGGACAGCACGACGCCGTCATTGCCGTTGCACTCCCGGCGCTGGCCATGCGGTGGCCCGGGGAGCTTCCCGCCGGCTGCCTTGACTACGCTGCCGAGGTGCGTTCCCACGGGGACGTGTTCATGGCACACACGGACCCGGATCCGAAAGGATGCGCGGTCCGCACCAGCGAAGGGCATAGTGTCCCCCACTGGGATTTGTTAACCGGTTTTGCCGCGCCACACGAAGAAGGCGCCAGGGTGCATGTCCCCGCGGACCGGGGGCTTGAATCAGCCCTGGCCAGTGCGCTGGGGGCCTGGCAGCGGGACGGCTCGGTAGTGGTGACCCATCCTGCCGTGGCGCTCACCGACAAGCTGCGTGCGGACGAACGCATCCACGGCAGCTGAGGTCAGCCTGCGGTCAGGCCTTCGGTCCGCCGTCCACGGTTGTGGAAGCAGGACGCTCGGCAGACCGGGCTGAGTCCCGGTGCGGGTGGGCTTCGATGATTTCGTGGTCGTGGGAGAACTCCGGTTCCTGGTCCAGCTCCTGGTTGAAGACCAGGAAGCGGTAGGCGAAGAAGCGGACCACGGTGGCTACGAGAATGCCGGCCACGCCCGCAAGGAACAGCAGGTTCTTGTTGTCGATGCCCATGCCGTACTTCGCCAGCGCCGTAAAGCCGGTGGAGATGCCAATGCCAATGCCGTTGATGATGACGAACATGACAAACTCGCGCAGCACGTTGGCCTGGCGGCGGTGGCGGAAGGTCCAGAAGCGGTTGGCCACCCACGAGAAGATGGTTGCGACGGTGGCACCGACGAAGCGTGCCTTCGCCTCGCTGTCCGACATGGGGCCGTGCATGAGGTAGTAGGTCAGGCCGTTGTCGATGACGAACGCCACACCGCCGACCGCCCCGAACTTGGCCACCTCGCGCCAAAAAAGTGAGGCGAGCCCCCGGATACGATCTGCAAGTGCGGTGTACATGACCCTCCATGGCCTGACGAACTGTGGGCCACGTGGCCAAAGCTCCATTTTAGCCCCCAAACCTTTGAGCTGCCCGGGAGAACTTGGCCACCCTGGCTCCGCCGGGCGGAAATCGCGGTGGCCCGCCGGGTTGCAAAAGCGGGATTGGGCCCGTCTTCGGTAGTCTGGCACATGTGACTTTTCCAGTGATAGGCGTGGTTGGCGGCGGCCAGCTCGCGCGAATGATGGCCCCTGCCGCTACAGCACTCGGCTTTGAACTCCGTGTCCTCGCCGAGGGCGACGACGTTTCCGCAGTATCGGCTGTGCCTGCTACGCCCGTTGGCGACTACAAGGACATGCAGACGCTCCTGGACTTCGCAAAAGGCCTGGACGTCATGACGTTCGACCACGAGCACGTGCCGACGGACCACCTTCGCGCCCTGCAGGACGCCGGAGTCAACGTCCAGCCCGGGCCCGATGCCCTGGTCCATGCCCAGGACAAGCTGGTGATGCGTGCCGCCATCGACAGGCTGGAACTGCCCAACCCGGCGTGGGCTTCGGTGGCGGACGTCGATGACCTGGTCCGCTTCGGGGACGAGACTGGCTGGCCCGTCGTGCTGAAGACCCCCAGGGGCGGCTACGACGGCAAGGGAGTCCGGATCGTCGACTCCGCGGAAGAGGCCCCGGAGACCGCGGACTGGTTCGCCGCCATGAGCCCCCTGTTGGCCGAAGCGAAAGTCGAATTCACCCGCGAACTCTCCGCGCTCGTGGCTCGGACCCCGGATGGCGAAGCACGGGCATGGCCCGTGGTGCACACCATCCAGGTTGATGGCGTCTGCGACGAGGTGATTGCACCCGCGCTGGAGATCCCGCTGGAAGTTGCCGCCGCCGCGGAGGATGCGGCACTGCGCATTGCCGCCGAGCTTGATGTCACCGGTGTGCTTGCCGTGGAACTGTTCGAAACCCCTGGTTCAGGGGGCGGGTTCCTGATCAATGAACTGGCCATGCGGCCCCACAACACCGGCCACTGGACCCAGGACGGTTCCATCACCAGCCAGTTCGAACAGCACCTTCGCGCGGTACTGAACCTGCCACTGGGCGCCACCGATGCGCTGGCCCCCGTTACCGTCATGAAGAACTTCCTGGGTGGCGACAACCAGGACCTGTACGCCGCCTACCCCATGGCGCTTGCCGCCGAACCCGCGGCCAAGGTCCACTGCTACGGCAAGTCCGTGCGGCCGGGACGCAAGATCGGCCACGTCAACCTGACAGGCAGTTCCACGGCAGAGGTTGATTCGGTCCGCCGCCGCGCCACGGCCGTGGCCGGCATCATCCGCGACGGGCGGGTCACTGCCGAAGAACCGTCCGCAATTTTCGAGGAGAACGCATGAGCGCCGAAGCCACCCCAGCAGCCGGTACCGCCGCGGGCCCCCTGGTAGGGCTGGTCATGGGCTCCGATTCGGACTGGCCGGTCATGGAGGCCGCGGCGGACGCCCTGGCCGAATTCGGCATCCCCTTCGAGGCGGACGTCGTCTCGGCACACCGGATGCCTACGGAGATGATCCGTTACGGCCAGACGGCGCACGAACGTGGCCTTCGGGTCATCATCGCGGGGGCCGGCGGCGCAGCCCACCTGCCCGGCATGCTCGCCAGCGTCACGCCACTGCCCGTGATAGGCGTCCCCGTTCCGCTGAAGACCCTCGACGGCATGGACTCCCTGCTATCCATCGTCCAGATGCCGGCAGGGGTCCCGGTAGCCACCGTCTCCATCGCCGGAGCCCGGAATGCCGGGCTGTTGGCGGTGCGGATGCTGGCCTCCGGCACCGACGAACTGGCCGACTCCCTGCGGGCGGACCTCATCGACTTCGCCGCGGACCTGAACGCTGTGGCGTCCCGCAAGGGGGCGAACCTTCGGCAGAAGGTCAGCGAGGTCTTCCCCGGCGGCTCCAGCGCGCTTCGGGGCAGCCGTTAGGGCGCCCGGCATGGCCAGCAGCAGCAGTGTCCTCCACACCGGCTCCGGCCCGTCGCTGTCGGACCCGGTGCGCTACCCCGTCAGCGCGTCTCCCGAGGTCCGCACCAAGCGGGCTTTCGTCCTGGTCCTGCTGACACTGCTGGTGCCCGGCAGCGCCCAACTCGTGGCAGGCGACCGCAAGCTGGGCCGGACAGCACTGCGCGTCACGCTCTCCGTATGGGCACTCCTGCTCCTGGCACTGGTCCTGTTGCTGCTGAACCGGAGCTTGGTCATCAACATCGTGACCAACCCCATCACGTCGCTGCTGCTGGTGGTGGTGCTCGCCGCACTGGCCCTCGGCTGGGCCGTCCTGTTCCTGAATACGCTGCGGCTCATCCGCCCTGTCCTGCTGGCACCGCGGGCCCGCCCCGCCGTCGGAATTGCCCTGGTACTGGCCCTGGTCCTAGGCAGTGGCTCTTTGGGGTACGCCGCCTACCTGCTGAACGTGGGCCGCAATGCCATTGGCAACATCTTTTCGTCCGGACCGGCCATCGAGCCGGTGGACGGGCGCTACAACTTCCTCATGATGGGCGGCGACGCCGGCGATGACCGCACCGGTCGGCGGCCAGACAGCCTCTCCATCCTCAGCGTGGATGCCCAAACTGGCCAGACCGCCATCATCTCCGTCCCCAGGAACTTCCAGAACGCCCAGTTCAGCGAAGGCTCCCCCATGCGCGCCCTCTACCCGGACGGCTACAACTGCGGTGACGAGTGCCTGATCAACGCCATCAACACCGAGGTCACCAACGAACACGCGGACCTGTACCCGGGCGTGGCAGACCCCGGCGCACAGGCCACCATGGAAGCCGTCTCCGGCACCCTGGGCATGCAGATTCAGGCCTACGTCCTGGTCGACATGGAAGGGTTCTCCACCTTGATCGACGCTATGGGCGGCATCAGGATCAAGGCCGGCGGCTGGGTTCCCATGAGCGGCTACTTCGACGAGGCCACCAAGACCCACGGCATGCCCCTGGGCTGGATTCCCGCCGGGGACCAGACCCTCAACGGTGCCCAGGCCCTCTGGTACGGACGGTCGCGCGAATATGTTGACGACTACTCCCGCATCCAGCGCCAGCAGTGCGTCCAGCAGGCCATGCTGAAACAGCTGGATCCCGCCACGCTACTGTCCAAGTTCGAGGACATCGCCGGCGCCGGGACCAAGGTGGTGGAGTCCAACATCTCCTCCACCCAGCTGGGCAGTTTCCTGGATCTGGCCATCAAGGCTAGGGGCAAGGACGTCAAGCGGCTGACCATCGGGCCGCCGGACTTTGACCCGTCATTTTCCACGAACCCCGACTTCGACCAGATCCATGAACGCGTGGACCAGCTGCTGGCGTCGGCCTCCGCCAAGGGTGCACAGTCGGCCGGAATTGCCGACGACGTGATGGCCCTTCCCCGGGCAGGCGCCGGACACATCCAAGCCGCCGGGGCCCTCCCGGCCACCCTGCCGGCCGCAGGCAACGCTGTCCAGCAGCCCTCGCCGTCGGACTTCACGCCGGTGACCACCACGCCCGACGGTGAGCCGATCACCGAAGAGATGCTGACCCAGCTCAAGCTGGAGGGCAACGAAGAGGCCATCCGCCAGCTCGTGGCCACCAACGGACAGTGCGCCCCGCTGTAGCGGCGGCCCGCCAGCTCCCACCCACCAAGGAACGGAACGGTTTTGTACGAGATTGAGAACGTCCTGCGTGACTACGCCTGGGGTTCGACGACTGCCATCGCCTCGCTGCTGGGGCGCCCCGAATCCGGGCGTCCGGAGGCCGAGCTGTGGATCGGCGCGCACCCTGACTCGCCATCCATGGCCCGCCTGCCCGAGGACGGAACCCGGAGCCCACTCGACGCCCTGATCGCATCCGATCCGGAACATTTCCTGGGGCCGGACTCCGTGACCGCTTTCGGGCCGCGGCTGCCCTTCCTGGCCAAGATCCTGGCGGCCGCGCAGCCGCTCTCCCTGCAGGTGCACCCGAGCCTGGACCAGGCCCGTGAGGGGTTCGCACGGGAAAATGACGCCGGCGTGGATCCGCACGCACCGCACCGCAACTACAAGGACGACAACCACAAGCCGGAGATGATCTTCGCCCTCACGCCGTTCGAGGCCCTCTGCGGGTTCCGGCCGGCCGCCGAAACCCGCAGGATCCTGCAGCACATCGCGGACGCCTTTCCCGCGACCGCACAGGTCCCCGCGCTGGTCCAGGCCCTCCTTGAGGATCTCGCCGCCACGGACGAAAGCGCAGGACTCCGCCGCGCCTTCGAGCGGCTGATCACCGGCGGCCAGGGCGTTGCCGAGGAAACAGCGCTGGTGGTGGCGGCCCTTGTGTCCGGCCCTTCCCTCGAGCCCTTCCAGGCAGAGCTGGGCACCGTCATCAGCCTCAACGAAAAGTATCCCGGCGACCCCGGCGTCCTGATCTCCCTGCTGCTGAACAGGATTTCGTTGCAGCCGGGCGAAGCGGTCTACCTCCCTGCCGGAAACGTGCACGCCTACCTGCACGGCCTGGGCGTTGAGGTCATGGCATCCTCGGACAACGTCCTGCGGGGCGGCCTGACCCCCAAGCACATCGACGTCCCGGAACTCCTGAAAACCATCGACTTCCACCCGGTGGCCGTGCCGATGCTCACCGCGGAAAATTCCGTGATGGACCAGGAACTGTTCCGGCCCCCATTCGGGGAATTCCAGCTGCAGCGCATCGAACTGGGGCCGGACGCCGGTCCGGTTCCCCTGGCGCAGGCAGGCGCGGCAGTGGTCATCGTGATGGCCGGCTCCGTGTACCTCGACTCCCCCAAGGGCGACCTGGAGCTTGCGCAGGGCAGCAGCGCGTTCATTGCCGCGGCCGAGGCCCCCGTCAACGTCCACCGGGTAGCCGGCAGCACCGGGCCGGCCCTGGCCTTCGCAGTGACCACCGGCCTCTAGCGCTCCCAGCAGCCCTGCAACAGCAAAAGGGCGACGGCGGCACTCCGGTGAGTGCGGCCGTCGCCCTTCTGTTTGGCTTGGGACCGGGTCCGGGGCCGGTCAGTTGCCCGGGCGCAGCTTCCGGACCAATGGGCGCACCTGCCCGGCTGCGCCCTTGAGCAGCCGGCGCGCCTGCTGAAGGCCCTTGCGCGCCAGCGGCATGGCCTTGGCGTAGGCGGGGTAGAACGGCGACAGCGGCCTTTCCCACGTGCCCAGGAGCATGTTTTCGTGCTTGGCGAACTGCTTCTTGAAGTCGGAAATGCCGTCATTCAGGAGGCCGTTGAAGTCGTACCGGCTGCAGCCGTCTTCCCGCATGGCCAGCAGGGCCGCCCATTTCACACCGTAGTTCACCCGCTGCTTCTGGCCCTCGGCGGAGACGCCGCCGTAGAGCTCAAACGCGGTGGCGGCGCTGCGCGAGAGCCAGGTGAAGGCCAGCATCTGCTCGCCGTCGAACGCGGCGATGATCGGGGAAGAGTCGCCGAGGTTCCGGAAGATGTCCCGGTAGTACTGGTCCTCGTGGATGCCGAAGCCCGCCCGCTCGGCGGTCTGGTGGTAGATCGCCAGCACCTGCTCCAGCTCGGACTCGTTCTTGACCTTGCGGAATTCCACGTCACTGCGCATTGCTTTGCGGATGTTGGCCCGCGTGGACTTGGACATCTCCGCCATCAGCTCGTCGTCGGACCGGGTGAGGTCCAGGATGAGCGTGCGCGGAATGAGGACGGTGTTGGTGGACTCGCGGAAACCGGCGGCGGCCACGGCGCCGGCAAAGGCGGAGTCCTTGTCCCAGTCCGGTTCAATGCTCAGGGCAACGCCCCGGTGGCGAAGGGCGGCGTGCTCGGCCAGCCGGTTCAGGACCACCTGCGCGTTGCCGGCTGAGCACATGGGGCCCCGGGGGATGTAGACCAGTGCGCGGAAGGGGACGGGAAGCCTGCGGACCAGGAGCTGGGCGCAGCCGATGGTTTCGTCGCCGTCCTTGACCAGGACACGGTCCACGGACCAGCCGTGCGCGGCCTTGGTCTCGCCCCAGCCCCACAGCTGCTGCGGATGCCCCTGGAACCGGTCAACGTGCTCGTCCCAGAGGGCGCGGTCAGTACAGGGCACAACAGCAGGAATCATGGCTTAAACCCTATACCAAGGGTTAACGCCAAAGCCCCCGGCGCGTGGTGCGCCAGGGGCTTTGAGTCAGCGGGGGCCGCGGGTCAGTTCTTGCGGGCGTAGCCTTCCCACTTGCTGGCCTGGTGCTCGCCGTCCACGAAGCGGATGGTGCCGGACTTGGAACGCATCACGATGGACTGGGTCAGGACCTTGTCCTTGGAGTAGCGGACGCCCTTGAGCAGGTCGCCGTCCGTGATGCCGGTGGCGGCGAAGTAGCAGTTGTCGCTGGAGACGAGGTCGTTGGTGGAAAGCACCCGTTCGAGGTCGTGCCCGGCGTCGATGGCCTTCTGCTTCTCTTCGTCGCTGGTGGGCCACAGCCGGCCCTGGATCACGCCGCCCAGGGACTTGATGGCGCAGGCCGCGACGATGCCTTCGGGGGTGCCGCCGATACCCATGAGCGCGTCCACGCCGGTACCGGAGCGGGCCGCGGCAATGGCGCCGGCGACGTCGCCGTCCATGATGAATTTAGTGCGGGCACCGGCTTCGCGGATTTCCTCCACCAGCGGGCGGTGGCGGTCACGGTCGAGGATCATGACGTTGAGCTGGTTGACCTTCACGCCCTTGGCCTTGGCGATCAGGTGCAGGTTCTGCTTGACCGGCAGGCGCAGGTCCACCATGTCGGCGGCCTCGGGGCCGGTAACCAGCTTTTCCATGTAGAAAACGGCGGAGGGATCGAACATGGAGCCACGTTCGGCAACAGCCAGCACCGCCAGGGCGTTGTTGATGCCCAGGGCGGTCAGGCGGGTTCCGTCGATGGGGTCGACGGCGACATCCACCTCAGGCCCGGTGCCGTCGCCGACGCGCTCTCCGTTGAACAGCATGGGCGCTTCGTCCTTCTCGCCCTCGCCGATCACCACGACGCCGTTGAAGTGGACGGTCTGCAGGAAGGAGCGCATGGCGTCGACGGCGGCGCCGTCTGCGGTGTTCTTGTCGCCGAAGCCCACCCAGTGGCCGCCGGCAATGGCCGCGGCTTCGGTAACGCGGACAAGCTCAAGGGCAAGGTTGCGGTCCGGCTCGTCGTGGCCCACCGCAAGCGACGGTGAAATCGTGGAGTACTTCTGGGTCATGGACGCTGGTGACACGTGAACCTCTTCTTCGAGTGGCGATCATTGAACCCGCCCGCCGGTGCAGCAGAACGGTGATTCCTCTGTTACCGATCATAGTCGCGGCACCGCGCCGGGGGCGGCCCGTGACGCAACCCCGCAATGTGCATGGCGGCCCGGGGCGGACTGCCGGCCTGGCACGAATGGAAGTCCCGCTCCGGGATGGGCGACTATAGAGGGGTGAACGACATGCAGGAAGCCACCAGTCCCAGCTCCGGCCCCGCCCGGCCCGACGGCCGCCCAGGCGCCGCGGACAGCAGCGCTGACACCCCCGTGAAGCCCGTCATTCCGGCGGCAGCGGCCAAGCGCGCCAACGCTTCGGTGATCGGCATGATCATTGCTTTGGTGCTCAGCATCGCTGCATTCCTGCCTGTTGTGCTCATGAACCCGCAGCCGAAGAGTGAGGGCTACCGCCCGGACATCGACGTGGCGTCGGTGGCGCGGAACGCGGCAGATGTGGCGGGATTCACACCCGTTGCACCGGACACCGGCAACGCCTTCCGCGCGAATTACGCCCGCTGGGAAGCGGGAACGGGCAGCGGGGTTCCCACCTGGGAGGTTGGCTACGTCACCCCCAAGACGTCGTTCATCGCCTTGGTGCAGACCACGCAGGCCAATCCCACCTGGCTGCTCCAGCAGACAAAGAACGCCCCTGTCACCGGCTCACGGAACGCCGGCGGCCAGCAATGGGAACTCCGGGACACCGGCAAGGGCGAGAAGGCGATGGTCCTGAACTACCGCGGCAGCGCCGTCATCCTCTTCGGCGCAGCGCAACTGGACGAATTCGCAACCCTGGCGGCCGCCGTCGTCTCTTCCCTTGACGCCAACCCCGCCGTCACAGTTTCCCCTTCCGCCACTGCCGCGCCTTAACGTAGTAAGCATGGCTACTAACCTCACCCCTGCACTGGCGTGGCGCCGCCTGCGCGAAGGCAACGAACGTTTCGTAAACGGCGAATCCTCCCATCCGAACCAGAACGCGTCACGGCGCTCGGAACTGGTCGAGACCCAGAATCCTTTCGCAGTGATCTTCGGCTGCTCCGACTCCCGACTCGCCGCCGAAATCATCTTCGACGTCGGCCTCGGCGACGTTTTCGTGGTCCGCACCGCCGGACAGGTGATTGACGACGCCGTCCTGGGCTCCCTGGAATACAGTGTCGCGGTGCTGGGGGTGCCGCTGATCGTGGTCCTTGGGCACGACAACTGCGGCGCCGTAACCGCCACCAGGGACGCCGTGGAGACCGGTGAAATGCCGGCAGGCTTCATCCGCGACCTCGTGGAACGCATTACGCCTTCCGTCCTGACGTCCTTGCGGAACAACCAGCCCGAGGTCAACGACATGGTGGTGGAGAACGTCAAGCAGATGTCCCATCGCCTTGCGGACAGCTCGCGTGTGATTTCCACCGCAATCGAGGAGGGCCGGACCGCGGTCATCGGCCTGTCCTACCGTCTGGCAGAGGGCCGCGCCGACCTTGTTTCCGGAATCGGCGAGCTCTAGGAACCCTGCGCCGGCGGCCCAGCGGGCCGCCGGCAATGCTCCCTTAACGGTTTTCGATGGGGCGCCCGGGAGCCATAAGCTAGCCCCATGACTTCCACTGAAGAGTTCCGCATTGAACATGACACGATGGGCGAAGTCCGCGTCCCCGTGAACGCACTGTACCGCGCGCAGACGCAGCGGGCAGTGGAGAATTTCCCCATCTCCGGCAAGACCCTGGAGCGCACCCACATCGAGGCGCTGGCCCGGGTGAAGAAGGCCGCAGCCCAGGCCAACGCAGAACTGGGCGTGCTCGACGGCGAGCTGGCCAAGGCGATTGCAGACGCAGCCGATGAGGTGGCCGCCGGCAAGTACGACGGCGACTTCCCCATCGACGTCTTCCAGACCGGTTCCGGCACCTCGTCGAACATGAACACCAACGAGGTCCTGGCAGAGCTGGCCACCCGCGCCCTGAAGGCCGCCGGCAGCGACAAGGTGGTCCACCCGAACGACCACGTCAACGCCTCGCAGTCCTCCAACGACGTCTTCCCGACGTCCGTGCACGTGGCCGCCACGTCGGCGCTGATCAACGACCTCATCCCCGCCCTGGGCTACCTGGCAGAGTCGCTGGAGCGCAAGGCCGTCGAGTTCAAGGACGTCGTCAAGTCCGGCCGCACCCACTTGATGGACGCCACGCCGGTCACCCTGGGCCAGGAGTTCGGCGGCTACGCAGCACAGGTCCGCTACGGCATCGAGCGCGTCAACGCCTCCCTCCCCCGCGTGGCAGAGGTTCCGCTGGGCGGCACCGCCGTGGGCACCGGCATCAACACCCCCGCCGGCTTCCCGGAGCGCGTCATCGAGCTGCTCGCCACGGACACCGGCCTGCCGCTGACCGAGGCCCGCGACCACTTCGAGGCCCAGGCCAACCGCGACGGCCTGATCGAAGCGTCCAGCCAGCTGCGCAACATCGCCATCTCCTTCATGAAGATCAACAACGACCTCCGCTGGATGGGCTCCGGCCCCAACACGGGCCTGGGCGAAATCGCCCTCCCTGACCTGCAGCCCGGCTCCTCGATCATGCCCGGCAAGGTCAACCCGGTCATCTGCGAGGCCTCCATCATGGTGGCAGCCCAGGTCATCGGCAACGACACCGCCATCGCCTGGTCCGGCACCAACGGAGCCTTCGAGCTCAACGTCGGCATCCCCGTCATGGCCGCCAACCTGCTCGAGTCCATCCGCCTGCTGGCCAACACCAGCCGGGTCATGGCGGACAAGATGATCGACGGCATCACCGCCAACGTGGAGCGTGCCCGCTTCCTGGCCGAGGCCTCCCCCTCGATCGTGACCCCGCTGAATAAGTACATCGGCTACGAGAACGCCGCCAAGATTGCCAAGACCGCCGTCAAGGAGGGCCTGACCATCCGCCAGGCCACCGAGAAGCTCGGCTTCGTCGGCGAGGGCGACGGCAAGGTTTCCGAGGCCGACCTCGACAAGGCACTGGACGTCACCACCATGACGGCCCCGGCCCATAAGGCATAAACGCACCCAGCGCCCGACGGCGGCCGGCACCTTTCGCACGAAAGGCGCCGGCCGCCGTCGTACTTTAAGGCACCTGCAGTCCGCAACCAGAAGTTTGCACTCAAGTATTTTTAGTGCAAAAATTTACTTTGTGACTGATAGTGCAACTTCTGACGGCCTGCGCGAGCGCAAGCGGACGGCCACCCGGACCGCCATTACCTCCGCTGCCCGCGCCCTCACCTCCGGGAAGGGCCTCAACGGCTACACCGTGGAGGAAGTCTGCGAGGCGGCCGGGATCTCCCGCCGGACCTTCTTCAACTACTTCCCCACCAAGGAAGACGCCATCATCGGCCACGCCGAGGACGACGTTCCGGCGGATGTCATCGACGAATTCGTGGCCGGAGGTGCGGACTCGCCCGCCGGGAGCATCTCCCCCACCCTGTTCAGCGACCTGGTCCGGCTCTCCCTGCGCCTGGCCGAGGGCATGACGGAATCCGAGGAAGAAACCCGGCAGCTGATCGGGGTCGTCAAAAAGGAGCCCCAGCTCATCCTGAAAATCATCGGCGTCACGGAACAGCGCGAAGCGCAGTTCGCCCGGGACGTCGCCCGGCGCGAAGGCGTCTCCCCGGACCACGCCGTGGTGCAGATGGCAGTGGTCCTGCTCAGCACCATCGCCCGCAAGAGCAGCATGGCCTACTTCTCGGACGGCAACACCCGCAGCTACCGGGACCTGCTGCTGGAGAACATCTCCGCGGCCAGCCTCCTTTTCTCCCAACCATTCGACAGCACGGCCACCGCCGCAGAAGGACAATCATGAGTACCGCCCCCACCAAGGCGCCGGCAGGGCCCCTGCTGCTGACCCAAAAGCGCATCTGGATCATCTTCTCCGCGCTGATCGCCGGCATGCTGCTCTCCAGCCTGGACCAGACCATCGTCTCCACGGCGATGCCCACCATCGTGGGAAAGCTCGGCGGCGTGGAGCACCAGGCCTGGATCACCACCGCCTACCTGCTGGCCACCACCATCGTGATGCCCATCTACGGCAAGTTCGGCGACATCCTGGGCCGCCGCAACCTGTTCCTGGTGGCCATCGCGCTCTTCACGCTCGCCTCCGTGGGCTGCGCCCTGGCCACCGATTTCTGGGGCTTCGTCATCTTCCGCGCCATCCAGGGCCTGGGCGGCGGCGGCCTCATGATCCTCTCCCAGGCGATCATTGCCGACATCGTTCCCGCCAAGGAACGCGGCAAATACATGGGCCCGTTGGGCGCCATCTTCGGCCTTTCCGCCGTGGCCGGCCCGCTGCTGGGTGGCTTCTTCGTGGACCACCTGACGTGGGAGTGGGCGTTCTACATCAATATCCCGGTGGGCCTCGCGGCATTCGCCATCGCCTGGTTCGCCCTGACCCTGCCGAACAAGAAAGCCGACAAGCGGATCGACATCCTAGGCGTCGTGCTGCTCTCTGCCGCCACCACCTGCCTGATCTTCTTCACCGACTTCGGCGGCAAGAAGGACGAGGGCTGGGATTCCCCCCTCACCTGGGCGTTCGGCGCGGGGCTGGTCGTCTCTGCCGCCGCGTTCGTCCTGGTGGAGCGCCGGGCCGAGGACCCCATCATTCCGCTGGGCCTGTTCCGGAACCGGATCTTCATCAACGCCACGGCGATCGGCTTCACCCTGGGCCTGGGCATGTTCTCCGCCATCGCGTTCGTCCCCACGTTCCTGCAGATGTCCTCCGGCACGTCCGCCGCCGAATCGGGCCTGCTGATGCTGCCCATGATGGCGGGCCTGATGGGTACTTCCATCTACTCGGGCATCCGGATCTCCAAGACCGGCAAGTACAAGATGTTCCCCATCCTGGGCGCCGTCTTCACCATGGCCGCCATGCTCTGGATGACCACCCTCACCGCCAGCACCCCCATCTGGGTTATCTGCCTGCAGCTGTTCGTCTTCGGCGCCGGCCTGGGCCTGATCATGCAGGTTGTGGTGCTGGTGGTCCAGAACTCCGTCCCGGCGGACCAGATCGGCACCGCCACCAGTACCAACAACTACTTCCGCGAGGTGGGCGCCGCCATGGGCGTGGCCGTGTTCGGCTCCATCTTCACCACCCGCCTCTCGGAAGCCCTGACCAGTGCCTTTACCGGCGCCGGAGCCTCCGCCGAGCAGGCCGGGCAGTCCACCCGGACCCTGGACCCGCAAGCCCTGAACCAGCTCCCCGAACAGCTGCGCGATGCCATCGTCAACGCCTACGCGGATTCCCTGGCGCCCGTGTTCTGGTACCTGCTCCCCTTCATCGCCGTCGCGCTGCTGCTGGCCCTGACGCTGAAGCAGATCCCGTTGTCGGACACCGCCGGTATGGTGGCCCGTGGTGAGGCCGTAGGGGGCGAGGAGGCCGAGCGGCTCGCCGCAGGGCTTCCCCGCGCCGCTGCCGCGGACGTGGAAGCCGGCCGTGACGGGGGTGTTGTGAAGGACGACGACGGCGAGCTGGTTTCCCAAGGCCGCTGACGGCGTCGGACGTACGGCTTGGCCCCGGCTGGTTGTGCGCCAGGCGCACGGCGGGGCCGGCGGGAAGTGGCCAACAGGGTCGCCGCAATCTTGGGGGTTGCGGCGCCCCTGTGTCGTTTAAGGGTTCGCCGCTGCGGCCGCTACGGCTCGAAGTGGACTGCTAAGGTGGGGGCCAGCGCCTGCCGGATGCTGGTGAGGTGCCCCGGCATCAGCTCGGGAAGGTCGTCAAGGGTAAACCAGCCGACAGCCAGGGATTCGTCGTCGTTGACCCTGGCTTCCCCGGAGACGTACCGGCAAAGGAACACCACGTCCAGGAATTCGCAGACGTCACCGTTGGGATAGGTGACCGGACCTACCGCGCCCACGGACACCACGCGTTCGGCCTCGGCCACCACGGCCGTCTCCTCGAAAATCTCGCGGACCAGGCCGCGTGCCGGCTGCTCGCCGGGGTCGAGCATGCCGCTGACCAGCGCCCACTGGCCGTTGTCGGCCCGCTGGGCCAGCAGGATCCTGCCGGCGTCGTCCACCACCACGCCACGCACGCCCGGTACCCAAATGGGATCGTTGCCGATTTTTTGGCGCAGCTTCAGGACATACTCGGGTGCAGGCATAGGGCCAGCCTATCCAAACCGGGGCGCTTCCCCGCGGTCAAGCGGGAAGCAGCATGGCTGCCGCGGCTCCGGCAAGCATGAACGGTCCAAACGGAATGGACGACTTCAGGGTTCCCTTCCGGGCTGCGAGGAGGGCCAGGGACCACAGGCCGCCGAGGAGGAAGGCCAGGAAGGTTCCGGCGAACAGGTGGCCCCAGCCCAGGTAACCCAGGTACATGCCCAGCACTCCTGCGAGTTTGACGTCGCCGAACCCCATGCCCGGCGGGTACACAAAGCGGAGGACGAAATAGAACAGCCACAGGATCCCCGCTCCTGCCACCACGCGCACGGCCGGGCTGGACAGGAAACCGGTGGCCCCCGCATCCGGAAGCGGGCCGGCCCATGCGATGGCGGCCGCCGCGAGCAGGAGCACCCCGGCCACGCCATAGGACGGAAAGACGATCCGGTTGGGCAGGAGGTGGTGCCGGACGTCGATGACGGTCAGCCGGACCGCCATCACCGCGAAGTAGAGGCACGCCGCCAGAACCAGCCAGAAGGCAAGCGGGGTGTGTTGCCAGAGTTCACCGAGTCGTCCGATCACCCCTCGGATGCTACTGGATCCCCCCATTCCCGCCGTAGTGCACCCGCGTAAAATGTGGATATGTCGACCTGGGACTCCCGGCGCGGCCCGGGTCCGGACTCTCCTGCCGCCCCGGCGGACCTTGCCGCCGTGTTCCGGAACCTGTGCCGGTCCTCCCCCTGGAAGTGGCAGTCGCTGCGCTTCGAGTACTGGGACCAGGCCTTTGCGTCTGCCCCCGCCCCGGGCGCCCCGTTCGTCCGCGCCTGGCTGCGGCGGCCGGGTGCGCTCCGCCTGGAAAGCCCCGAGCGGCTGGTCCTGCACAGCACCACGGGCATCAACGATTCCCGCGACGTCTTCTATGTCAGCGCCACGCGCAAATCCTGGCTCCTCCCGCCACACCTGGTCACCCCCGTCTATGACGACGGCGGGCTGGTGCGCCGCCGTCCGGAGGCAGCCTACGGCGAACCCGGCTTCGGCAACGGACGCTTCTCGGCGGCCCTGGATCCCGTGGAGCTCGCGGGCAACGCCCCGGTGCCCATCGAGTTTCCCGGCAGCAACGCGCTGGACATCCGGGAGGTGCGGTACTCCGACCACGAGGGCCGGCGGGTCCTTGAAGCCGTGGTGGTTCCCAATGCCGCGTACCGCCCCGCCGATCCTGCCGCTCCCCTCTGCCTTCCCGGCAGCTCCCTCCTTCGGGTGGACGTGGACACCGGAGTCTGTGTGTCCAGCCAGTCGCTGGAAACGGAAACGGAGGGATACGGCCACTGGATCCGGATCATCGCCGTGGACGAGTACATGCTGGATGACCTCTTCCTGGCCCAGTCCATGAACCTCACCGATGTCCGCCGGCACATCAGCTGGGACATACCGGCCTGAACGTGACAGCGTGCGTCAGCGCCCGTCGGCTAGGCTTCCCGGATGACCACGCTGAGCACACTCTGGCCCCTGTTCGACCTTCGGCTGACTACGCCCCGGCTGGAGCTCCGTCCCATCACGGACCAGGACATCCCGGCAGCAGTCGCTGCCGCCCGCAGCGGCATTCACGACGCCGCCAGGAACCCTTTCAGCACGCCGTGGACAGAACTGCCCGACGACGAGCTTGGCCCCAACATGGCCCGCTGGTACTGGCGCTGCCGCGGCGGGTTCACACCGGAGGACTGGACGCTGCTCCTGGGCATCTGGCACGAGGACCAATTCATCGGATGCCAGGATGTCGGCGCCAAGGAGTTCGCGGTCCGGAAAACCGTCTCCACCGGCTCGTGGCTCAAGCAGTCCGTCCAGGGCCGCGGGCTGGGCAGGGAGATGCGTGCCGCCGTCGTGCTCTGGGCCTTTGACTGGCTGGGCGCCGAAGTGGCCGAATCCGAAGCCGCGGCCTGGAACAGCGCTTCCCTGGGCGTCTCCCGTTCCCTCGGCTACGAACTGAACGGCACCAGCCGCAAGGCTTGGGGCACCAAGGTAGAGACACTCCAGCACGTCCGCCTCACCCCGAAAACCTTCAACCGCCCGGACTGGGAGCTGCAGGTAGAAGGCCACGAAGCAGCGGCCAGCTTCCTCCACGTGCGTTGAGTGCCTCTCCGGGGCTGGGTACGCCGGGCCACGGTCCTTCTCCGTCGCTTAGACACAGCGCATAGGGCCACCTCCGGTCGCTGGGCGACCTACGGCGGCCGATGCGCCGCGATGCGCTCCTACGAGAAGGGCCGCAACCCGGCTTGGGCGTGGGGCAGCCTTCCGGCAGCGTGCGTCAAAGGCGGGCCCACGCCGTCAGGGTTCCCTGGTCGAGCTTGCGAGGCCAGGGGGACGGTGGGGCGGAACGAGCCAGCACGCAGAGGAAGGGTGCCCCACGCACCCGGTCAGCCTTCGAGGAGCTCTGTCACCAGGGCGGCGATTGGCGAGCGTTCCGAGCGGGTCAGGGTGACGTGGCCGAAGAGCGGGTGTCCTTTCAGGGTTTCGACGACGGCGGCAATACCGTCGTGCCGTCCGACGCGGAGGTTGTCACGCTGGGCGACGTCGTGGGTGAGGACGATCTTGGAGTTCTGTCCCATGCGGCTCATGACCGTGAGGAGGACGTTCTTTTCGAGGGACTGGGCCTCGTCCACGATCACGAAAGCGTCGTGGAGGGAGCGTCCGCGGATGTGGGTGAGGGGCATGACCTCGAGCATGCCGCGGTCCATGACCTCCTCCACTACTTCCTGGCTGACCAGGGCGCCGAGGGTGTCAAAGACTGCCTGCGCCCACGGGTTCATCTTCTCGGACTCCGAGCCCGGCAGGTAGCCCAGCTCCTGTCCGCCCACCGCATAGAGGGGCCGGAAGACGATCACCTTGCGGTGTTCACGCCGTTCCAGCACGGCTTCGAGGCCCGCGCAGAGGGCCAGCGCAGACTTGCCGGTGCCGGCCCGGCCTCCGATGGAAACGATGCCGACGCCGGGATCCATCAGCATGTCGATGGCCAGGCGCTGCTCGGCGGACCGGCCGTGGAGGCCGAAGACGTCGCGGTCGCCCTTGACCAGGCGGACCTGCTTGTCCGCGCCCACCCGGCCCAGCGCTGAACCGCGGTTGGAGAGCAGCACCAGCCCGGTGTTGACGGGCAGTTCGGCGGCGGCGGGGATGAAGACGGGCTCGTGGCCGTACAGGGTGGCGATCTCCTGTTCGTCCGCGTCGATTTCCGCGACGCCCGTCCAGCCGGAGTCCTTGACCAGCTCATTGCGGTACTCGTCGGCTGTGAGGCCCATGGCGGAGGCTTTGACGCGCATGGGCAGGTCCTTGGAGACCACCGTGACGTTGCGCCCCTCGTTGGCCAGGTTCTTGGCAACGGCAAGGATGCGGCTGTCATTGTCCCCGCTGCGGAACCCCAGCGGCAGCACCTCTGAGGAAATGTGGTTCAGCTCCACCATGAGGGTGCCGCCCTCATCCCCGATGGGAAGGGGCTGGTTCAAGCCGCCGTGCTTGACCCGGAGGTCGTCCAGGAGGCGCAGGGCATTGCGGGCGAAGTATCCCAATTCCGGATCGTGCCGCTTGGCTTCGAGCTCGGTGATGACGACGACGGGGACCACCACGTCGTGTTCGGCGAACCGCAAGAGTGCCCGCGGGTCGGAAAGCAGGACGGAGGTGTCGATGACGAAGGTGTGGATGTCGGCTTCCCTTCCGGAGACAGCAAAACCGGCCGCAGCATCAGTTGCTGCGCCGGTCTCAGAGGTTGCTCGCTCGGCGCGAGAGGTAGCTTTTCCGCCCTGTCCAACAAGGACCTCGGGCAGTTGTTCAGAAGTAGCCACATCGACTCCAGCCCCGGGCGCCAGCCCGGAATTGTTATTGGTGAGGCGGCTCGGCCACGAGGCCGGGTCCGGCCTCCCATACAACCGGTGCGATGTTCCGCTCCATGTATTGGCCTCCCCGATCAGCCGGCGGTTTTGCCTGCTGATGGATATAACGTAAATCCACGGCGGCCCATTTCCGCAACTATTTGACGGCGATTTCTCCGGCGGATGTATGAACTCGTGATGAACCGGGGGTTTCAGGCGCCGAAGCGCCGCTGCCGGCCGGCGTAGTCCCGCAGCGCGCGTAGGAAATCGACCTTGCGGAAGGCAGGCCACAGGGCCTCGCAGAAGTAGAACTCGCTGTAGGCGCTCTGCCACATCAAGAATCCGGAGAGCCGCTGCTCCCCAGATGTCCTGATGACCAGGTCAGGGTCCGGCTGGCCGCGCGTGTAGAGGAAGCGTGAGATGTCATCGACGCACAGGTCGTCGGCGAGCTTGGAGATGTCCATGCCCTTGGCCACGGCATCGTGGAGGAGTTCGCGGACGGCGTCCACGATCTCCCGGCGGCCGCCGTAGCCCACGGCCACGTTCACGTGGATCTTTTCCCGGACAGGGGTCCTGGCTGTGAGCTTGTTCAGCCTCTCGGCCAGGTAGTCCGGCAGCAGTTCCGGGGCACCCATGGCATGGACGGAGATGTTGGCGTCTTCGTCCAGCCGGTCCAGGGTATTGGCGATGATCCCCATCAGCAGGTCCAGTTCCTCGCTGGAGCGGTTCATGTTGTCCGTGGAGAGCATGTACAGCGTCACCACTTTGACACCCAGTTCCTGGCACCAGCCCAGGAACTCGTGGATCTTGTCCGCACCGGCCTGGTGACCCTGGGCCGTGGGGGCGTTGAACTGCTTGGCCCAGCGCCGGTTGCCGTCCACCATCACACCGATGTGCCGGGGAATACGGTCGCGGGGAAGATCCTTGAGCAGCCGGCGCTCGTAATAGCCATAGAGGAACCCGGGCAACTCCACGCGTCCACTCACCTGACTTTCCTGCCGTACGTACATCCACATCCTAGGCTACCGCCAGCCGCCCTCCGGGACAGGCAGCACGGCAGGACGGGCCTCCGCGGCAAGTTACCCGGCAGTAACTTACCGGTCCGTAAGTTATTCTGGTGCCATGAACAGCGACTCTCCGCAGGCCACCCCGGCGCCCCGGCCGGAGGACAGGAACGCCGGTGCGGATCCGGAGCCCAGCGCGGTGGATGACGCCGCGGTCCGCCTGGCGGAACTGTTGATGATCAAGCCGAAATGGCGCGGCTGGATCCACACCGTGACGGCGCCGCTGGCACTCGCCGCAGGGATCATCCTGGTTGTCCTGGCCCCCACCGCGGACCGGCGGATCACCTCCGCTATCTACGCTGCTACCGGCGTCCTGCTCTTCGGAGTCAGCGCCGTCTACCACCGCGGCAACTGGTCACCGCGGGTCAAGCTCGTCCTGAAGCGGTTGGACCACACCAACATCATGCTGGTGATCGCCGGCACCTACACGCCGCTGGCCTGGACATTGCTGGAGCGGCAGCAGGCGGTGGTGCTCCTCTGGGTCATCTGGTCCGGCGCCATCCTCGGCGTCCTGTTCCGGCTGCTGTGGACCGATGCGCCGCGCTGGCTCTACGTTCCGATCTATATCGCACTGGGCTGCGGCGCGCTCTTCTACCTGCCCCAGTTCTTCCAGGCCAGCATTCCGGCAGCCGTCCTGGTCTGCGTGGGCGGGGTCCTCTACATCACGGGCGCCGTGTTCTACGCACTGAAGAAGCCGAATTTCAGCTACCACCACTTCGGCTTCCACGAACTGTTCCACGCGTTCACCGTGCTTGCCTTCGCGGCCCACTTCGTGGCGATTGCCCTGGCGGTCCTTGCATAGAACGCCCGGAACCACCGCGCGCTTTCCCTACTCGCGGGGCCGTGAAAGACCGTCGGCAGGACCGCTTCCGCTGGCCTTCGGTGCTGCCTGGTGCGTGCCGCCGTCGAGCCCGTCCTGGGCGTCCGCCGCGTCAATGTCTGCCTCGGCAGCGGCGGCCTGGCGTTCCTCCTCGACCTGGGCGCGGTAGCGGACGCGGCGGATGCGGCGCACCATGTCCACGATGAGCAGGGCGGTGGCCACAACGAAGAACGCCGTCATGATGAAGCCCAGCAGGCCCGGCGTCACTTGGTCCTCGGAAATCCCGTCCCGGAGCGTCGGAGTGGGCAGCGGGCTCGGCGTGGTGGCGAGGCTCAAGAGCAGAGAATGCACGGTAAATACCTTCTGGTGGAACGGATGCAGCAGGACGCGGAGGAAACGGCCGGTCGCCGCGCCTGTCTTCTACGCAAGATAGAAATAGCCTGCGTTTCTATCTTAGCCCGGCGAACAAGTCCTTCTCTGGGAGTTCTGACGGCACCCGCGAGTGGATCAGGGAGTAGTCCTCCCATGGCCAGACCCTGCGCTGCATGTCCGGCGACACCGCGAAGAAGAACCCCAGCGGATCCACCTGGGTGCTGTGGGCGCGCAGGGCGTCGTCGCGCACTTCGAAGAAGTCGCCGCAGTCCACCTGGGTGGTGGTGGGGTGCGCGGCCGGAGGCGGGGTGTGGCCCTCGGCGTCCGACTCCAGCCAGGCCGCTAGGCGTTCAGCGTACGGAGACTGCAGCCCCGCCTCTTCGAGGGCAAAGTGCAGCGCCCGGAACCTTTCCGGGCTGAAGGCACGGTCGTAGTAGAGCTTGCTGGGCTCCCAGGCTTCCCCCGCCCCGGGGTAGCGTTCGGAATCCCCGGCGGTGTGGAAGGCTTCCACGGCCACCCGGTGGGCCATGATGTGGTCCGGGTGGGGGTAGCCGCCGTTCTCGTCATAGCTCAGGATCACGTGGGGCTTGAAGGACCGGACCAGGCGGACCAGGGGTGCCGCGGCCTGCTGGAGGGGCAGGGTGGCAAAGGACCCGGCCGGAAGCGGCGGCAGCGGGTCGCCTTCCGGCAGGCCCGAGTCCACAAACCCGAGCCACTGCTGGCGGATGCCCAGGATGGCGGCCGCCTGCTGCATCTCCAGCCTCCGGGCACCGGCCATGTCCCTTTTGGGATGCGGCACGCCTTCCATAGCAGGGTTCTGGATGTCGCCGCGGGAACCGTCGGTGCAGGTTGCCACCAGGACGTCGACACCGGCTGACGCGTACATCGCCATGGTTGCGGCGCCCTTGCTGGATTCGTCGTCCGGGTGGGCGTGGACCGCGAGCAGCCGGAGCGGAACCTGGGGGTTGCTGGACGCTGTCATGGAGGGGACGGCTCCTTATTCGTTGTGCGCGGCTTGTGGCAGCTTACGGTTGTAGGGCGCGGCGCATTGGCCCGGGAGGCGGCAGCCGCAGCCGCCGCGAAGGGTCCAGCGGAAAGGGCACTAAACTGGTCTGGTGACTTCCCCGGACCAGCCGGCCCAATCCGCGCCCGCAGACACTAGCCTAGCCAATCGGTATGGTGCTAAAAAGCGCCGGCTCTCCCCCAAAGCCGCGCGGGCTGCGATCGGCGCCGCGCTCGTCGTCGGAATCGGCTTTCTGGCTTGGGTGACCACCTCCAACTCGCTGTCAGGGGTGACGTACAAGGACGTGGGGTACAGCACCACCGATGCCACGCTGGCGGAAGTGGATTTCCAGGTCACCAGGGAACCGGCCAACCCCGTCAAGTGTGCCGTGAAGGCGCTGGACTCCAAGTTCGCGGTGGTGGGCTGGAAGGTGGTGGACATTCCGCCGTCGGCAGCGGACGGGACAGCCGACGGCGGCAGGACAGTCGCCCAGCGCGTCACGTTGCGCACGGAGTCGGCGTCGGTCTCCGGCGTGGTGGACAGTTGCTGGATTCCTGGCGGAACGTCGTAAAGGATGTGATGCGCGACGCTTGCCTGTTGGGTTATCTCCAGAGGATTGACTACAATGGAGAGATACCTTTACCCCGCTGAGCTGGTTACTGTTCCACAAGTGGCCACCGTGGCGGGGTCTTTTGCATGTAGGACCACTAGAGGAGAAGTCCGTGTCTACCACCAACAGCGCATCTGCAGCCTGGCTTACCCAGGAAGCTTTTGACCGCCTGAAGGCAGAGCTGGACCACCTTTCCGGCGCAGGCCGGGCGGAGATCGTCCAGAAGATTGAAGCAGCGCGGCAAGAGGGGGACCTCAAGGAAAACGGGGGCTACCACGCGGCCAAGGAGGAGCAGGGCAAGATTGAAGCCCGCATCCGCCAGCTCACGGTACTGCTCCGGGACGCCCATGTGGGTGAAGCGCCTGCCGATGACGGCATCGTGGAGCCCGGCATGATCGTGGTCGCCAGGATTGCCGGCGATGAGGAGACGTTCCTGCTGGGGTCGCGCGAAATCGCAGGCGGCTCCGACCTGGATGTCTTCAGCGAAAAGTCGCCCCTCGGTGCAGCCATCCTGGGGCACAAGGAGGGCGAGACCCTCAGCTACGTGGCGCCCAACGGCAAGGACATCAAGGTGGAGATTCTCTCTGCCAAGCCCTACACCGGCTAATACCGGCAGGCACCCCGTCCTGCAAAAAGCGGTGGCCGTCCCCAGCTGGGGACGGCCGCCGCTTTTTTGTGCATACAGCGTGCTGTGCGCAGAGGTGACCGGAGTCAGGACTCCCGTGTGAGCACGGGCGCCCGTGGACGCAGCAGCAGCGCCGCCACTACTCCGCCCGCAGCGCCGCCCAGGTGCGCCTGCCAGCTCACGTAGCCCGCAACGAAGGGAAGGGCACCCAACAGGATGCTTCCGTAGCCCATGAAGAGGACAACTGCGAGCAGGATCTGCCGCCAGCTGCGGTTGAAGAAGCCACGGACCAGGAGGAAGGCAAAGAGCCCGAAGACAAGCCCGGATGCGCCCACCGTGACACCGTCGCCGATGAGCCAGACAGCCACCCCGCTGCCGAGCCAGCTGAAGGCCAGGGCCGTGAGGAAGACGCGCAGCCCTGAAAGGAAGACCAGGAACCCGAAGATGACTAGGGGCAGGCTGTTGGACAGCAGGTGGTTGAAGTTGGCGTGCAGGAGCGGGAAGGTGAAGATGTCCAGCAGCCCGTCGGCGCTCCTGGGCCGCAGCCCGAAGGTGCGCGTCAGGGCGCCCATCATCAGCGTGTTCACCACTTCGATGGCGAACAGCAGTGCCACGAATCCGCCAAGCACCAGCAGGCCGCCCTTGGCGCGCGACGCGATGGTCTGCCGGTCCGTGCCCCGCCCGCTGCTCCCCAGTCCGCTACCCAGCCCGGCCACGGCCGTACCTAGTGGACGACAATCGGCTGGAAACCCTCGGCGCGAAGTGCACTGAGGACCTGCTCGCCATGCTGGTGGCCCTTGGTCTCAAGGTTCACGGTGATGGACACATCTCCCATGCTGATCGAGCCACCCACCCTCGTGTGGTCCAGGCCGGTGACGTTGGCGTCGTTTTCGGCAATGATGCGGGCAATGGTTGCCAATGAACCGGGGCGGTCGTCGAGCATCATCCGCACGGTCATGTAGCGTCCGGCAGCGGAGAGGCCGCGCTGGATGACTTTGAGCATCAGCATCGGGTCGATGTTTCCCCCGGAAAGGACCACCACGGTGGATCCGGGGTTCTCGATCTTGCCGTCCATGAGTGCGGCGACACCCACGGCCCCGGCGGGTTCCACCACCATCTTGGCCCGCTCCAGCAGGAAGATCAGGGCGCGGGCCAGGGAGTCTTCACTGACAGTGACTACATCGTCAACCAGTTCGCGGATGATGCTGAAGGGCAGCTGTCCCGGGCGTCCCACGGCGATGCCGTCCGCCATGGTGGAGACCTTCTTCAGGGGCACCAAAGCGTCGGCGGCGAGTGAGGGCGGGTAGGCGGCAGCGTTCTCCGCCTGGACGCCGATGATGCGGATCTCCCTGCCAAGTTCCCTGGCGCGGGCCTTGATGGCGACGGCGACTCCTGCGAGGAGGCCGCCGCCGCCCACGCCCATGAGGACCGTGTCGACATCCGGGACCTGTTCAAGGATTTCCAGGCCTACGGTGCCCTGGCCTGCCACCACGTCCACATTGTCGAACGGGTGGACGAAGACCATGCCGGTTTCGTCGCTGTAGCGCTGGGCTTCGGCGAGCGCCTCGTCCACGTTGTGCCCGTGCAGGATGACTTCGGCGCCATGGCTCCGGGTGGCGGCGAGCTTGGGCAGCGCTACGCCCAGGGGCATGTAGATACGGGCTTTGATGCCAAGGCTCTTGGCGGCAACGGCAACGCCCTGGGCGTGGTTGCCGGCCGAGGCTGCCACGACGCCCCGTTTTTTCTCTTCCGGGGAGAGCCGGGCCATGCGGACGTAGGCTCCCCGGACCTTGAAGGATCCGGCGCGCTGCAGGTTTTCGCATTTGAAATGGACGTCGCCACCCACCATGCCGCCCAGGGCCCGGGACGATTCAACGGGGGTGCGCGCAATGATCCCGTCAAGCAGCTTCTGCGCCTCAAGGACATCGTCCAGTGTGACGGGAAGGGTTTCAAGGATCTTCACGGACTACTCTCCTCTGGGTTTTGCCCCGGTGCCCTCCGGAGAGGCGACGTGGGCATCACGTTGTTCGGATGACGTGCCAGCTTCCGGACCGTTCCCGGCGTCGGATGCAGTTGGCGGTTCAACGTCCTCGATGGTGTTGTCCCCGCCCGCTCCGGCTGTGATGGGCCTCCCGGCGATTACCGGCACTTGTTCATGTTCCCACGTTCTGGCGGCAATGTAGCGAACGGCCGAGTTTGCTACGGCCAGGATAGGCACGGAGAACAGCGCTCCGGGAATGCCTGCGAGGTACGAGCCTGCCGCAACGCTGAGGATCACGGCGACCGGATGGAGTGACACTGCCTTGCCCATGACCAGGGGCTGCAGAATGTGCCCCTCAAGCTGCTGGACCAGCAGGACGATGCCCAGCATGATCAGGGCGTTCACGGGACCGTTGGCCACCAGAGCAAGGAGGACGGCGACGACGCCGGTCACCAGGGCGCCTACCACGGGGATGAAGGAGCCGAGGAACACCAGCACCCCCAGGGGAAGCGCCAGCGGGACACCGATGATGGCGGCCCCCACACCGATGCCCAACGCGTCGACGGCGGCCACGAACATTTGGATGCGCGCGTAGCTGACCATGGATGCCCAGCCCTTTTGGCCGGCACCGAAGGTTGCTGCCCGGGCTTTGCGGGGAAGCATCCTGACCAGGAAGGCCCAGATCCGGTCACCTTCCAGGAGGAAGAAGATCAGGATGAACAGTGAGAGGAGCATGCCGGCGGCGAAGTGTCCGGCGGTGCTGCCAAAGGACAGGGCTCCGCTGAGGATGCTGCTGCTGTTGTTCTGCAGAGCGTCGGTGGCTTCCTTGACGTACTGGTCGATCTGGGTGGCGGTCAGGTGCAGCGGGCCGGCCGACAGCCAGTCCTGGACCTGCCGGACGCCTTCGAGGGCCTGCGAGTAGAGCTCGCCGAAACCGACCACCAGCTGCCTGCCCACCAGTGCCAGCGCACCTGCGATGACGCCGATGAACCCGATCACGGTCACCGCCACGGACAATCCTGCGGGCAGCCCGCGGCGCTTCAGCCATGCCGTGACGGGGCTGAGCAGCCCGGCCAGGAGCGCGGCCACCATGATGGGAATGATCAGGAGGGTGATGTGGCTGAGCAGCCACACCAGTGTCCCGGCCATCAGGAGGATCAGGCCCAGCCGCCACGACCAGGAGGCGGCGATCCGGATACCGTACGGGATGTCCTTGTCCAGTTCACGGTCGGTGAGGACCCGCAGGGGCGCGGCGGCGGCAGGGGCCGGCACTGGGGGTACCGGTGCGGGATGGGCAAGGGTAACGTCGTCCTCTTTTGGCGTCATGTACCAATACTTCCCCAGCGCCGTCCCGATAGGAAACTACTGGCCCGCCGTGCCGGGGGTGTAGTCGATCCCCCATTCCATGCTGAAGGACTCCCCCGGCGCCAGCCATCGAAGGCCCTCGCCGGAGTTGAAGGCGTTGGCCGGTCCCGTCATCGGCTCCACCGCCACCGCCCGCGTCCGGCCCGGATAGACCGCGCTCACGAAGACATGGACGTACTGGCAGGATTCGTCCTGCCAGAGCGATACGCAGCTGCCGTCATCCGCGGCCAGGGTATGCCTGGCCAGACCGTCCTCGAAGCGGAGGTCCGTCAGGGCGACGTCGACTGCAAGGTCCGCGATGTGACGGCCGGCCCGGAAATCGACGTCCCCGTCGACCGGGGCCGCACTGCGCGGGATGAGGCGCCCATCGGTTACCAGCCGGGTGGCGGCAGACACGGTCAGCTGCAGTTCCTCAACCGGAGTGTCACCGACGCGCAGGTAGGGGTGGGCGCCGAGGACGAAGGGCGCGGCGGCAGTGCCGTCGTTGGTGAGGGTTTGCCGGACGTGCAGCCCCAGGTCTTCCGAAACCTGGTATTCCACCCGGTGCCGCACCAGGAACGGGTAGCCGTGTTGCGGAAAGGCGGTGGCTTCCAGCGCCACAGCGTGGGGGGATTCGCCGACGCGGACGTAGCCCGCGTTTCGAAGCAGGCCGTGGCTGGCATTGTTGCGGGACACTTCGGTGATGTCCAGTTGTTGCTTCTTGCCGTCGAGGAACCATTGTCCGTCCTCCACCCTGTTGGCCCACGGGGCAAGCGTGATGCCGGCGCCGCCCGGTGCGATCTCGTCATCGCCGTAGGTCTCGGTCAGGAGGAACCCGCCGCGGCTGAATGAACGGAGGCCGGCGGCGAGCTCGGTCACCACGGCCACGGCGTCACCCCGGCGGAGCTCGTATTGCCGGCCGGTGGCGCAGGGCCGGGCGGGGGCAGGGGCAGTAGTTTCCGGTTCCGGTTCGGAAGAGGCAGTCATGGGGTTTACCGTACAACGACCGGCCGGGCACCTCCATCCACACCCCACTGTTACATTTTGTTCTTAACTATTCATTTTTGATCGTTTGTGCCACACTTTTTGCATGACAGGGATCACCAGCACCAATCTCTCCGACGGCCGGGAGCTTTTCTACTTCGATGACGGCGGCAACAGCGGCCCGCGTGCAGCGCACTCCACCACCGACCAACGCGGGCTGCCGCTGCGGGCGGAACCCGGCGAGGTGCGTTTCGACGCGCTGACCGACGAATGGGTGGCCATCGCAGCTCACCGCCAGTCCCGCACCCACCTGCCCCCGGCGGACCAGTGCCCCATCTGCCCCACCACCCCCGGAAATGCTTCCGAGATCCCCGCTGGCGACTATGACGTGGTGGTCTTCGAAAACCGGTTCCCCTCACTGGGACCGGCGCTGGGGCAGGTTCCGGAAAATGCCGCATGGGGAACCAAGGGCCCCGCCTACGGCCGCTGCGAGGTGGTGTCCTTCACTCCTGACCACACCGGGTCCTTCAGCGGGCTGAGCGAGGAGCGGTCCCGGACCGTGGTCGAGGCATGGGCACAGCGCACCGCCGCCCTGAGCGCCATGGCGGGCATCAAGCAGGTGTTCCCGTTCGAGAACCGCGGGGCCGACATCGGCGTGACCCTGCACCATCCGCACGGGCAGATTTACGCCTACCCCTACGTCACGCCGCGCGCCGGTGTCCTGGGTGCGGCGGCCCGGAAATATTACGACGCCAGGGACGGCCGCGATACGCTCACCGGCTCGCTGCTGCGCGCTGAGCGGGAGGACGGCAGCAGGATGGTGGTGGAAGGAAAGCACTTCAGCGCCTATGTACCCTTCGCTGCCCGGTGGCCGCTGGAAATCCACCTGGTTCCGCACCGCCAGGTCCCCGACATCGCCTCATTGGGCTTGGAGGAGAAGGACGAGTTGGCCCACGTCTACCTGGACCTGCTCAAGCGGGTTGATGCCCTCTATCCCACCCCCACCCCCTACATCTCGGCCTGGCACCAGGCCCCGCTGGACGCGGTCCTGCGCCCGGCGGGCTACTTCCACCTTCAGCTGACATCCCCGCGCAGGGCCGCCGATAAGCTGAAGTACCTGGCCGGGTCGGAAGCGGCAATGGGCGCCTTCATCAACGACACCACCCCCGAAATCGTGGCGGAACGGCTCCGCACTGTTGCCGTCCCGCCGTCGTCCACGCCTGCTGCTGCCGCCCTCGCGGCCAGCACGGAAGGAGCACACGCGTGAACACCCACGACCACGACCACGACGCCGGGGCCGCCGCGCCACAGGAACTGGCGGCCCGTTTCGAACAGGAATTCGGGGCCGTCCCCGACGGCGTGTGGCAGGCGCCGGGACGGGTGAACCTCATCGGCGAACACACGGACTACAACGAAGGCTTCGTGCTGCCCTTCGCCATCGACCGCACCGCCCGGGTAGCCGTGGCCGTCCGGCAGGACTCCGCAGTCCGCCTGTTGTCGACCTACGGCGACCAGGGCATGGTCACCACCTCGCTGGAGTCACTGCGGCCCGGAACTGCCAAGGGTTGGACCAAATACCCCTTGGGCGTCATGTGGGCCCTCCGGGAACGGGGGATCGACGTCCCGGGACTGGATCTCCTCCTCGGCTCCAACGTCCCGCTGGGTGCGGGCCTGTCGTCGTCGCACGCCATTGAATGCGCCGTCATCACGGCACTGAATGACCTCACCGGCGCCGGGCTGGCGGCCGAGGACATGGTGCTGGCAACCCAGCGGGCGGAGAACGACTTTGTGGGTGCGCCCACCGGAATCATGGACCAGTCCGCGTCGCTGCGCGGCTCGAAGGGCCATGCGGTGTTCCTGGATTGCCGGGACCAGGCGGCGCGCCTGGTCCCGTTTGAAACCGAACCCGCCGGCCTGGTGCTGCTGGTGATCGATACCAAGGTGTCGCACTCCCACGCCGACGGCGGCTACGCCTCACGGCGGGCATCGTGCGAGCTCGGCGCCGAGGTCATGGGGGTGAAGGCCCTGCGCGACCTCAAGGTGGCGGACCTTGAGGAGGCCAGCGGGTTGCTGGACGAGGTCACCTTTCGCCGGGTGCGGCACGTGGTCACCGAGAACGACCGGGTGCTCCAGACGGTGGAGTTGCTGGGCGGGCCCGGCCCGGGCGCCATCGGCCCCGTGCTGGACGCCAGCCACGCGTCCATGCGGGACGATTTCGAGATTTCATGCCCTGAGCTGGACCTGGCCGTGGACGCCTCCCGGGCCAACGGTGCCCTCGGTGCCCGCATGACCGGCGGCGGGTTCGGCGGGGCAGCCATTGCCCTGACCCCGGTGGACGCCGAACAAAACGTGCGTGACGCCGTCGTAAAGGCTTTCGCGGACGCCGGCTTTGCGGCCCCGGACATCTTCACGGTCTCCCCTGCGGCCGGAGCCATGCGGATCGCCTAGGCAGGCCTCGCTTTAACTGACCGTGGGCCCCACCGGTTCGGTGGGGCCCACGGTCAGTCAAAGTACGACGGCGGAAGTTGCCGGAGTGCCTAGTCGTCGCCGCGCAGGATGGCCAGCAGGCGGATGATCTCCACGTACAGCCAGACCAGCGTGACCGTGAGGCCGAACGCTGCGGTCCAGGAGAAGCGCTGCGGGGCGCCGCTGCGGACGCCTGCCTCAATGCTGGTGAAGTCCATGATCAGCGAGAAGGCGGCGAGGCCGATGGCCAGCAGGCCGATGAACACGCCCAGCGGGATGCCGAAGATCTCAACGGAGGTACGCAGGCCAAACGGGCTCTGCACGGCACCTGTCCACATCATGACCATGTTGATCAGCGCAAACACTGCATAGCCGATAACAGCGATCATGAAGAACCGCATGGCCTTCGGGGTGGCCCGGACCTTGCCGCTCTTGAAGAGGAGCAGGGTCACGGCGAAAACGGAGAGCGTACCGATCACGGCCTGCAGCCCGACGCCGGGGAACATGCCATCCAGGATCCGGGTCAGGCCGCCCAGGAAGAGGCCTTCCAATGCCGCGTAGGCCAGGATCAGCGCCGGCGACGGCTGCTTCTTGAAGGTGTTCACCAGGGCCAGGACGAACCCGCCCAGGGCACCGACCACCATCAGCAGCGAGGCCAGGCCCTGCGCCACCACCAGGGTGACTGCCGCGCCGGCAACCACCGCGGCGAGGCAAGCGGCGGTCTTCATGATGACGTCGTCGAAGGTCATCCGGCCGGTGTCCGCCGGGCCCGCCGACGGCTGGCTGTACATCTGCCGCAGCTGATCGTCCGTCATGCTCTGCGGCTGGGTGCCCCAGCCCTGCTGGCCGTAGGGTGCCTGGCCATACGGCTGCTGGCCGTAGGGAGCCTGGCCGTACGGCTGCTGGCTGTAGGGAGCGCCATAGGGAGCCTGCGGGACAGGCGGTGCCTGGGTGGCTCCACGGAAACTCTTTCCGTTGAAGATCGGGTTGCCGCCAAGTGCCATTGCGGTGTTCCTCCATGTGGGTGTGGGTGATGGGCTTTTTGTTACGCTACCAATTCCCACGCGGGGGCCGCCCTGAAAGTTCCCAGGGGGCCCGGTTGCAACCGAACCGTGACCGTCGCCATGGTTGGTACCGGGCCCCATCGGGGGCCTACCCTACGCCCAGGTACGCCTCCTTGATGGAGGGGTCCTCCAGCAACTGCTTGCCGGTGCCACTGTGGGTGATCTCCCCCGTTTCGAGCACGAAGGCCCGGTGCGCTCCGGCAAGGGCCTGGTTGGCGTTCTGCTCCACCATCAGCACCGTGGTGCCCTGGTTGTTGATTTCCTTGATGATCTTGAAGATCTGGCGGATGAACTGCGGCGCCAGGCCCATGGACGGCTCGTCGAGCAATAGCAGCTTCGGGTTTGACATGAGGGCGCGGCCAATGGCCAGCATCTGCTGCTCACCGCCGGACATGGTGCCGCCGAACTGCTTTTCGCGCTCCTTCAGGCGGGGGAACAGGTCGAAGACACGATCCAGGTCCTTCGATACGCCGCTTCTGTCCTTGCGCCCAAAGGTTCCCATATCCAGGTTTTCCATGACCGTCATGCCCGGGAAGATGCCGCGCCCTTCAGGTGCCTGGGAAATCCCATGGACCACCCGGATATGGGCCTTCATCCTGGTGATGTCCTGGCCGCCAAAGGTGATCTTTCCTTCGGTGCAGTTCAGGAGGCCGGAAATGGTGCGCATGGTGGTGGTCTTGCCGGCACCGTTGGCACCGATCAGGGCCACCACTTCACCTTCCTCGACGGTGAATGAAATGTCGCGCAGGGCCTGGATCCGGCCGTAGTGGACGGATACGCCCTCGAGCTCAAGCAACGTCATCTTCAGGCTCTCCTAGGTAGGCGGCAATGACGCGCGGATCCTCACGGATTTCGCGCGGCAGTCCGTCCGCGATCTTCTTACCGAACTCCAGCACGACGATCCGGTCTGTCACGCCCATGACGAGCTTCATGTCGTGCTCAATCAGCAGCACGGTGTAGCCCTCGTCCCTGATGGTGCGGATGAGCGCCATCAGTTCTTCTTTCTCTGCAGGGTTGAACCCGGCAGCGGGCTCGTCCAGGCACAGCACTTTGGGATCGGTGGCCAGCGCACGGGCGATTTCCAGCCGGCGCTGGTAGCCGTACGGCAGTTGCCGGGACAGGACGTGGGCGTGGCTGCCGATGCCCACGAAGTCCAGCAGGGCCATGCCCCGCTCGATGGCCGATTTTTCCTCCTTGATGTGGGTGGGCAGGCGCAGCAACGCGCCACCGACGCTGGTGCGGTGCCGTGCGTCCAGGCCCACCACCACGTTTTCCAGGGCCGTCATTTCGCCGAACAGCCGGATGTTCTGGAATGTGCGCGACAGGCCCAGCCGGGTGATCTTGTGCTGCTTGATGCCGTTCAGGACCTGGCCTTCCAGGACCACTTTGCCGCTGGTGGGCTTGTAGACACCGGTCATGGCGTTGAAGCAGGTGGTTTTGCCGGCACCGTTGGGGCCGATGAGCCCCAGGATCTCGCCCCGCTTGATGTTGAAGCTGATGTTGTCCAGGGCCACCAGGCCGCCGAACTTGATAGTCAGGTTCTGCACCTCGACGATGTTGTCGCCCACCTTGACCGCGATGTCGCGGTCGGGTGCCACTTTCTCCGCCAGGTCCTGGTCAACCCCTGCCTCGGCCAGGGCTTCCATGTCCATCTCGGGCGCGATGGGGGCCGCCGAGCCATCCTGGACCGTGCTTTCCTGGGCCGCGGCGTCGTGGTCCGGCTGCTCTTCAACACTGCTGGAGCCGGCGTGCCTTTCCTCGGAGCTCATGCCTCCGCTCCTCTCTGTCCGGCGACCGGTGTTTCAGGGCCGGCCGGTGGATTGTCTTTGTCTTTCGGCTCCGCACCCTCGCGGCTGGTGATCCTGTTCAACGCCGTCCTGCCGTAGGCGAGCAGCCGCTGCCGTGCCGGAAGCAGTCCCTGGGAACGGAAGATCATGATCAGCACCAGCGCGATCCCGAAGATCAGGTATTTGTATTCGGCGATGGCCGTGAACCTGAGCGGAATGTAGCTGACCAGGGCCCCGCCCAGGATGGCGCCCACCTTGTTGCCCGCACCGCCCAGGACGACGGCGGCGAGGAACAGGATGGACGTGGTGACGTCGAACTTCTGGTTGTTGACGAACCCTACCTGGCCGGCGAACAGGGCACCGGACAGGCCGCCGACGGCAGCGCCGATGGCGAAGGCCCACACCTTGTACTTGAAGGTGGGCACGCCCATGATTTCCGCGGCGTCCTCATCTTCGCGGATGGCGATCCAGGCCCGGCCCACCCGGCTGCGTTCCAGGTTGCCCACCAGCAGGGTGACGATGATGATGATGGTCAAGGTCAGCCAGTACCAGGGCACACCGTTGGAGTTGGAGAAAATCGGCTGGCCGTCAGCACCGTCCCCCGGCGGGTGGCCGACGTTCTGGAAGCCCACCTGGCCCTTCATGGCGGGGATGATCGTGGCAAGGATGCGGATGATCTCGCCGAAGCCGAGCGTCACGATGGCCAGGTAGTCGCCCCTGAGCCGGAGGGTGGGCACGCCCAGCATGACGCCAAAGAACATGGTCACGGCCATGGCCACGGGAAGCGTCCACAGGTAAGGGATGTGCAGGTAGGGCGAATCCGGGCTGGTCAGCATGGCGGCAACGTAGGAACCTACCGCGAAAAAGGCGACGTATCCCAGGTCCAGCAGGCCGGCGTAGCCCACCACGATGTTAAGTCCCACCGCGATCAGCGCAAAGCGTGCCATGTCGAAGCAGGCGAGGGCGAAGTTGTTGCCGGGTTCGGTAGTGAGGATCGGCGGATTAATCAGCGGCAGCAGGTAGGCCAGGACCACTACTATCACCAGGAAGGCCCACTGCTGCTGGCGGGACAGGGCGTGCCACCGGTCGGAGAAGTAGCCGGGCTTGCGTTTGCCCTGCTGCCGGAGGGAACTCCTGCCCGGGGATTTCGAGGAGGCTTCGCGGTCCTCCGCAGCCTGCGCGGCGGCGGCTGTCCGCAGCGGCGTGGGGCCGTCCGTCATGCTCATGCTTTGCTCCTTCCAAGGGAGGTGCCCAGGATGCCTTCGGGCCGCAGCAGCAGCACGAGCACCAGCACCACGAACGCCACGACGTCGGTCCACTGCGAGTTGCCCAACAGGATCTGGCCGTAGTTGCCGATCAGGCCCAGCAGCAGGCCGCCGAGCAGGGCGCCTCGGACGTTGCCGATGCCGCCGAGCACTGCGGCCGCAAACGCCTTGATGCCAAGGACGAAGCCGCCGCTGTATTGGACACCGGACGGAATCTTCATGACGTAGAACAAAGCGGCGGCTCCTGCGAGCAGGCCTCCGATGACGAAGGTGGTAATAATGATGCGCTCTTTGTTCACACCCATCAATGTGGCGGTGTCAGGGTCCTGGGCGACCGCGCGGATGCCGCGGCCCGTGCGCGACTTGCTGATGAACCTGTCGATGCCCACCATCATGATCACTGCGGCAATGATGATCACCAGCTGCTGGGAGTCGATGATGGTGCCGAACACATCGAAGATGGGCGTGGGACGGAACATGGTCAGGGCAAGCTCGGGGCTGGGACCGCGCCACAGGTAGATCAGGTACTGGATGGTGAAGGAGGCACCGATGGCCGTGATCAGGAACACCAGGCGCGGGGCGTTGCGCTTCCGCAGCGGTTTATAGGCGATGCGTTCCAGAAGGAAGGCCGTGACCGCAGAGGCAACCATCGCCAGGACCAGTGCAAGCAGCAGGTTGAGGATGATGGCCCAGATGTCCAGCCTCGGAACCGAGGGGCCAAAGCCCAGGCTGCTGAGGGTGAAGAAGACGGCGTAGCAGCCGACGATGAAGACTTCCGAGTGGGCGAAGTTGATCAGGTTAAGCACGCCGTACACCAGGGTGTAGCCGAGTGCTACGAGTGCGTAGATGGCTCCGAACGTGAGGCCGTCAAAGGTGGCACTCCAGAAGTTCTCGGCCAGGGACGGTATGTCGAAGGTGATCCAGTCGTTTTCCGTCGGGAGTAGTGGGACAAGAGTGGAAAGCATGGGAACGTCCTGATCCAGTTGCACGCGGCCTTGTGGGCCCGGCCGTGGGACTTGTGTCTAGTGACCTGGGTTGGTCGTGGGATGCTTCCAAGCGAAGAAAAGGCTGTGGGGGCCGCATCTGCTGGCCCCCACAGCCGATTCCTGCCGGAATGCTACTCCCCGATGGGGCCGACGGGAACGATCTTTCCGTTCTCCACCTTGTAGCCATAGACGGTCGGGGCCTGAAGCTCGCCCTTGGCATCCCACTTGTAATGCTTGCTCAGGCCGTCCTTGTCGTAGGCCTTGACCCAGGCCAGCAGGTCCGCACGGCTCTGCTTGCCTGCGTCGATGCCGGACAGCAGGACCGTCGCGGCGTCATAGCCCTCAATGGAGTACGTTCCGGGTTCGGCTCCCTTGGAAACGTCCTTGTAGGCCGTGGCGAATTCCGGGATCAGCTCACCCGGGAGGCAGGGGCAGGTGAAGTACGCGTTGTTGGACGCGTCACCGGCCTGCTTGATGAACTGGTCGTCCTTGACGCCGTCAGGTGCCACGAACGTTCCGGTGAAGCCCTTTCCAACCAGCTGCTGGTCGAACGGTGCACCCTCGGCGTAGTAGCCGGAGTAGAACACAGCGTCAGCTTTGGCGTTCATGATCTTGGAGATCACCGCGGAGAAGTCCTTCTGCCCCGTGGTCACCTTTTCCGTCCCGGCCAAGGCACTGCCAAGGCCGGCCGATGTGGAGGTTCCCAGGCCGATGCCGTAATCGGAGTCGTCCTGGACCAGGTAGACCTTCTTGGCCCCGAGCTTCCCGGTGAGGAACTTGGCGGCGGCCGGGCCCTGCACGGCGTCATTGCCGAGGCCCCGGAAGAAGGTGGTCCAGCCGTTGCCGGTCAGGCCGGGGTTGGTGGCCGACGGCGTGATGTGGACCAGGCCCTTTTGTTCGAAGATGTTGCCTGTGGCCTTGGATTCACCCGAGAACGGGAGGCCGATGACACCCACGATGTCAGTTTCGCTCACCAGCTGGGTCACGGGGCCGGTGGCCTTGTTGGGGTCGCCTTCGGTGTCGAACTTCTTGAACTGGACCTGGCAGCCGGGGTTGGACTTGTTGTGCTGGTCGATGGCCAGCTGGATGCCATTGAAGATGTTGACGCCGAGCTGGGCGTTGGGCCCCGTCTGCGCGCCTGCGTAGGCCAGCGTGGTGGTCGCGGGGCAGGTTGCCTTGCCGTCACCGGCCGGCTTCACCGCACCGGCGGGGACATCGACTTTCGAAATGGCGGGGATGTTCACCTTGCTGGACGAGCCAGAGCTTTCGGTGGTGCCGGGGCCCGCCTGGTTGGCACAGCCCGACAGCAGCATGCTGAATGTGGCTGCCGCTGCCAACGAGGTGAGGACTTTCTTTCGGTACATTTGTCTGCCTTCCGAAACAGGGCCATGCGATGCGCGTGCGGATCAATGGGGCGCCTCGGCGCCCCGAATTGGACCAGGAATTCCTGATTTAGGTTCAAGCTAATGCATAGACCGCAGCGAAACTAAGTGACAGAGGTCACAGCCTTATAACAGTCGTTTCCTATGTGGAATTAAACGCAGGAAGACGCCTGCTGTGCAGGCGTCTTCCTGGTTCCGGGCCCGTGGCAGGCCCGGAAGGGACGATCTGTACCCCAGGTGGGACTCGAACCCACAACACGCGGATTTTAAGTCCGCTGCCTCTGCCAATTGGGCTACTGGGGCGCCGGGTCAATGATACCTGCCCGGGGCCTGTTGGCTGGAAACGCCGACGGCGGCCGGCCCCGAGAAGGGGACGGCCGCCGTCGAACGGGGTGAAGGGGCTGGACGCCTTACTTGGCGTTGGCAGCCACCGCTTCCTTGGGAGCGGCGGAGGCGGTTGCGCTGGAGCCGCCGGCCGGCACTGCTGCGGGAGCAGCGGCGGGCTTGGGGGCCGGAGTGGCCGCCGAGACGAATGCGCCGCGGGGGTTGTCCAGGTCCATGAGCTGCGTCGTGTCGCGTCCGGCGAAGAACCCGATGATCCAGTTGAGGATTACGCGGAACTTACGCTCCACCGTTGGCATGGCCATGCCGTGGTAGCCGCGGTGTGCCAGCCAGGCGAGGCCGCCCTTGAGTCCGATCCGGCCGAGCAGGTTGATGTTGGCAACACCCTTCCACTCGCCGAAGCCGGCCACAGCACCGAGGTTCTTGTGCTTGTAGTCCTTCAGCGGCTTGTCCCAGCGGGAAGCCCACAGGTTCTTGGCGAGGCGCTTGGCCTGGCGCAGGGCGTGCTGGGCGTTGGGGACGCAGGTGCCGTCCGGCAGGCCCTTGCCGGTGAGGTCCGGAACAGCGGCGATGTCGCCGGCTGCCCAGGCGTTCTCCACAATGCCTTCGTCGCCGGAGATGCGCAGGTCCGGCAGGACGCGGACGCGGCCGCGGGGCTCGAGCGGGAAGTCGGTGGAGCGCACCATCGGGTTCGCCTGCACACCGGCGGTCCACACCAGGGTGTCGGCCTCGAATTCCTGCGCGGGGGTCTTGTCCGGAAGGTTGATCAGCTTCAGGGTGCCTTCGGCGCTGTCCAGCGAGGTGTTCAGGAGGACCTCGATGCCGCGGCTGCGCAGGTGCTCAACCACCCAGTCGGCCTGCTTGGCGGTGACCTCGGGCATGATGCGGCCCATGGCTTCGACCAGGACGAAGCGGACTTCCTCCTGCTTGATGCGGGGGTTGTTGCGCACGGCTGCGCGGGCAAGGTCTTCCATTTCCGTGATGCACTCGATGCCGGCGAAGCCGCCGCCAACCACCACGAAGGTGAGGGCACGGGCGCGTGCGGCGGGGTCCGTCATGGTGGAGGCAACCTCGATGCGCTCCAGCAGCTTGTTGCGCAGGGCAACGGCTTCCTCGATGGTCTTCAGGCCGATGCCCTTGTCCGCCAGTCCCTTGATGGGGAAGGTGCGGGTAATGGCGCCGGCTGCGAGCACGACGTCGAAGTAGGGAACCTCGAAGTTTTCGCCGCCGTCGGCAGGAGCCACCACGGCCGTCCGGTTGACGTGGTCGATCGACGTGACGCGGCCCTGGATGAGCTCGGTCTGCTTGAGGTGCTGGCGGTGCGAGACCACCGCGTGGCGGGCCTCGATGTTGCCGCCGGCAACCTCGGGGAGGAAGGGCTGGTAAGTCATGTAGGGCAGTGGATCAACGACGGTGACGATGCCACCGGCATTCGCGATCTTCTTCTGCAGTTTCAGTGCTACGTAGAGGCCGACGTACCCGCCGCCGACGACGAGTACCCTGGGACGGTCCTGGAGCTGTGGGGTGGTTGCCATTATTCAAGGATACAGGAGTTTGTGAAAATCTTCACTAGCCGTCGGACGGCTCCGTAACCTGCGGATTCCGGCGTGGTTGCACGCTTTCCATCACCCCGGTATCAGGTTCTTCAACGGCCGGTGGACCGTTGCGGGCGGCCCTGCGCAACTGGATGGCAGCGGCGGCGATAATCACCACGAACAGGACGGCAAAACCGATCACGACGGCGGCGCCAATGGCACTGTCCCGCTGCGAGGGGGCCTTGGCTGCCGGAACGGTGGCTTCCGGCAGCGTGGGTGCGGCGCTGGGCACCGGCGTCGCGGTTGGCGCCGGGGCTGCCGGAGCGGCATTGCCGCGCCTGTGCACGCGGATCCACTCGGCGATGGTGCCCAGCGGGTTGCCGGTGGCCTCCGGAACGTCGGCCTTGAGCGCTGCCTCGGCATTGAGGATGCCGTAGCCGTACAGCGGGTCCTTGCCGGGGGCCCCGGCGTCCTTGGCCGTGGAGACGATCCTGTTGATGACCTGTTCGGCGCTCATGTCCGGCCACTTGGACCGGATCAGGGCGGCCACACCGGCCACGATGGGGGTGGATCCGGACGTTCCGGCCCATTCCGCGTAGCCGCCGCCGGGGAGCCCGCCCAGGAGGTTCTCGGCGGGGGCAGCCACCCCGATGCTGATGCCCTGCGACGATGCGTCCACACTGGCCACGTTCTTGCGGTCCAGGCCGGCGACGGTGAGCACGCCGGGAATGGTGGCCGGGGCGCCTACCTGGGTGTTGCCGCCTATCCGGTTTCCGGCGGCGGCCACTATGACCACATCTTTCTGTTCGGCGTAAAGGAAGGCGGCGTCCCAGCTTTGCGGCCACTGCGGCGTGGTGCTGCCGAGCGAAATGTTGATGACCTTGGCGCCGTTGTCCACAGCCCAGCGGACCGCCTCGGGAATCTGGTCCTGGTCGCTTTTGCCGGACGGGTTGGCCGAACCCAGCCACGTGGAGACGGAGAGCAGCTGCGCTTCGGGTGCCACGCCCATGATGCCGTCCGGGGGAACTACCGGTCCCGGGCTGGGACTGGGGCTGGCGCTGGCAGGTTGGTGCCCGCGTCCGGCCAGCATGGTGGCCACCAGGGTGCCGTGCTCGGGCTTGGAGCCGACACTCTTCTGGCCGTCCGGCTGGCCCGAGCCGGATGCGTCGTAGCCGCCCATGACGGCGCCTTTGAGGTCCGGGTGCTGGGCGTCGATGCCGCTGTCGATGACGGCCACTTTCACGCCGGCGCCCTTGGACACCTCCCAGGCTTTGGTGATGCCCGAGTCCGCCAGCCAGTATTCCTTGTCCCGCCATTCATCGGCATGTGCGGACGGGGCGGTGAACAGGCCGGCGCAGAGGCAGCAGGCGGCCAGGAAGACCGCCATTGCGGCGGCCGCGGCACGGGAAACAAATGGGGTTGAAGCTGGGGTGGAATGCATGGGCTACCCGATGCTCAGTGCGATGCCGTCAAGAATGTCGTGCTCGCTTGCCGTGGCTGCGGTGATTCTCCCGCTGCTCAACTCCCCCATCCGTTCCAGGATGCGCCGCCACACCAGTCCCCCGGCACCGATGACGTCGACACGCCCCGGGTGCATGTACGGCAGGGCCGCCCGGCGGGCACGGGTCATGTCCAGCAGGTCGGTGGCGGCATCGCGGATTTCCGCGATGGGCAGCTCCGCCCCGTGGATGGCGTCCGGCGAATATTCCGGCAGGCGGAGCGCATGGGCGGTGATGGTGGTGACGGACCCGGCAACACCGACGACGGCGGTGGCCTGTTCCAGCGGCACGTCACGGCCGGCGCGGGCCATGGCTTCGTCCACGTCGGCTTCGGCTGCGGCGATCTGCCCGGCGGTGGGCGGATCGTTGCGCAGGTGCCGTTCGGTCAGCCGGACACAGCCGATGTCCACGGATTTGGCGGCCGTGACGCCCGCGGCGGTGCCCACGACGAACTCGGTGCTTCCCCCGCCGAGGTCCACCACGAGCACCTGCTGGCCATCGAGGACCGGCAGGACGCTGCTGGCCCCGGCAAAGGACAATGCCGCTTCCTCGTCGCCGGAGATGACCTCCGGTTCCACTCCCAGAAGATCCCTCACGCCGTCCACGAAGACATCGCGGTTGCGCGCGTCGCGGCTGGCGGAGGTGGCGACGAAGCGGACCCGCCCGGCGCCGTGCTCCTTGATGAGGCGGGCATAGTCGGCTGTTGCGGCAAGGGTGCGCTCCAGCGCCTCCGGGGCCAGCTCACCGGTGGCGTCCACGCCCTGCCCGAGCCGGACTACGCGCATTTCGCGGTGGACGTCGGTGAGGGCCGTGCTGCCGTTGCTGCGGTCGATGTCGGCAATCAGGAGCCTGATGGAATTGGTACCGCAGTCAATGGCGGCCACGCGGGTCACTCGGGCACTCCTGTGGTTCCGGCGGATTTCCGGACCGGGGCGGGACGGCCCACGATCTCCGGCAGCCCTTGGGGCCCGTGGCGGCTCAGGTCGCGGGACGGTGCCTCACCGGCGGTGTCCCAGGCGCCGTCGCAGTAGCACTTGTCAGCGGTCCACCACTCGCTGATCATGCCGATGGCCTGGTCGCCCAGGGGGTTGACGCCGCTGCCCGCTGCCAGGGAGTGGCCCACCAGGACGTGCAGGCACTTGACGCGGGTGGGCATGCCGCCGGCGGAGACGCCGTCGATTTCCGGAACCGGGCCGATGCCCGAACGCTGCCCGATGGCTTCGCGGGCGGCCAGGTACTCCTCATGGGCTGCCCGGTAGGCGGCGGCGAGCCCGTCGTCACCGGCCAGCTGGTCGTTCATGCTGTTCATGACCCCGGCAGCTTCAAGCCTGGAGACCGCGGACGTGATCACGGGGTGCGTCAGGTAGAAGGTGGTGGGGAACGGGGTGCCGTTGCTGAGGCGGGGCGCGGTGGCCGCCACAAGCGGGTTGCCGCAGATGCAGCGGGCCGGAATTTCCACGACGTCGCGGACGGGGCGTCCCAGCTGCCTGCTCAGTACTTCAAGGTCGTGTGCTGTTGGTTGGCGGGATTCGTCCCGGGCGGCTGCCGTGTTGTGTTCCACTGTCGCGGGCCGTCCTTCCTGTGCGGTTCAGTCTGTGGCCGCGCGCCTGATGGACTCCCACAGGGAATCCACCCACGGCAGATCGGCGGGGTCTTGTGCTGCTGCGCCGGCGGGGCTACTGCTTTCTCCGGCCGGCTCATCGCTGCCAAAAACCCAGTAGCCGGTTTCGCCCGGCATAACCATGTTAATGCGGTCGCGGGCCTGCTGCTTGACGTAGTTGGGGTCCTGCCAGCGCGAGACCTGCTGGCGAAGGGCGTCGCCCTGCGCCGTGCGTGCGGCGATATCGGCGTTGAGGGCGTCGATTTCGGCCTTCTTGTCGAAGAAGATCTTGACCGTGGGCGCCAGCATGATGGTGATGGCCACCATGACTACTGCCAGAGCCAGCATGCGGCCGGAAAACGCCTTGGCGGGGACGGGATGCTGTTCCTCGTCGGCGCGGTCCGGATCCTTGCCGTCAATGACGTTGCTGCCCTTGCGCCCGGGGGCGGGCTTCGGCGCCTTGGCCCCTCCGGCCTTCCCGGTGCGCTGCCCGTGCTGGTCCTTCGATGGTGCAGGGGCCGGCCCGGCATTGCCCTTGGCCGGCCGGAAATCCGCCCGGATGACGTCGGCACCGGCGGAGGGTCCGTCGTCGGCCGTGTCCTTGGCTGGACGGTTTGGGGCGACCTTGGGAACTTTGGGGCGGCGGGTAGCCATGACACTCCTGAAACGCAGCCTGCCGGGCCGCCACTATCTGTGCTGGACAGTCCCAGCAGGCGAACTTTGCTGGAACAAATGCTGCTGTAAACAACAGCGGTGGCTATGGTCTTTCAACCATAGCCACCGCTGAAGGGTTTAGGCCGTTACTGGCCCTTGAAACGCGGGAACGCGCTGCGGCCTGCGTAGCGTGCGGCGTCGTCGAGTTCCTCTTCGATGCGCAGCAGCTGGTTGTACTTGGCCACGCGCTCGGAGCGGGCCGGGGCGCCCGTCTTGATCTGGCCGGCGTTGGTGGCCACCGAGATGTCGGCGATGGTGGTGTCCTCGGTTTCGCCGGAACGGTGCGAGGTGATGGTGGTGTAGCCGGCACGCTGGGCCAGGCTGACGGCGTCCAGGGTCTCAGTCAGCGAACCGATCTGGTTGACCTTGACCAGCAGGGAGTTGGCGGTCCGGGTGTCGATGCCGCGCTGCAGGATGGCGGGGTTGGTGACGAACAGGTCGTCGCCCACCAGCTGGACCTTGTCGCCGATGGCGTCGGTGAGGGTCTTCCAGCCGTCCCAGTCGTTCTCGTCCAGCGGGTCCTCGATGGAGACCAGCGGGTAGGCGTCGACGAGTTCTGCGTAGTAGGCGCTCATCTCGGTGGCGGACAGGGCCTTGCCCTCGAACTGGTAGGCGCCGTCCTTGTAGAACTCGGAGGAGGCAACGTCCAGGGCCAGGGCGATGTCCTTGCCCGGGGTGTAGCCGGCGTTCTTGATGGCTTCCTGGATCAGGTCCAGTGCAGCGCGGTTGGACGGCAGGTTGGGAGCGAAGCCGCCTTCGTCTCCCAGGCCGGTGGACAGGCCCTTTTCCTTGAGGACGGACTTGAGGTTGTGGTAGACCTCAACGCCCCAGCGCAGGCCCTCGGAGAAGGTCTCGGCGCCGATGGGGGCAATCATGAATTCCTGGATGTCGACGTCGGAGTCGGCGTGGGAGCCACCGTTGAGGATGTTCATCAGCGGCACGGGCAGGACGTGCGCGTTTGGGCCGCCCAGGTACTTGTAGAGCGGCAGGTCGGCGGAGGCTGCTGCAGCGTTGGCGACGGCCAGGGAGACGCCGAGGATGGCGTTGGCGCCCAGCTTGCCCTTGTTGGGGGTGCCGTCCAGGTCCAGCATGGCCTGGTCGATGCTGCGCTGGTCGGTGGCGTCGAAGCCGGTCAGGGCGGGGGCGATCTGGTCGATCACGGCGTCGACGGCCTTCTGCACGCCCTTGCCGAGGTAGCGGCCCTTGTCGCCGTCACGCAGTTCAACGGCTTCGTGCTCACCGGTGGAGGCGCCGGAGGGAACCGCCGCGCGGCCAATCTGGCCGTCCGACAGCAGGACTTCAACTTCAACGGTGGGGTTGCCGCGGGAATCAAGGATCTCGCGGGCGTGGATGGCATCGATAAGCGCCATGAATTTGCTCCTTATGGGCGATTAACGGGGGGAATCAGGCAGAAAACTCGACGTACTCGTCACGGTCCAGCCTAGTCGAGAGTGCTCCGGGTTACTCAAACCGGTCACGGCCGGGACGTCATGATGGCGCGTGGTCACTTTGGTCCCGCTGGCCACGCTGGTAGCGGCGGACGGCGTCCCGCAGGGCGCGCTCGGCGTCCATGCCGCTGTCCCGGGCAGAACGGACGACGGCGAGCAGCAGGTTTCCGAGCTCCTCCTCGCTTTCAGGCACGGGAGTCCCCGCGGGGAGCCCAAGGCCCGCCCGCGCGGCACGGTCCAGGGACTTCTGCGCCCTGGCCAGGGCCGGGAGGGCCTGCGGGATGCCCTCGAAGGGATCCTGCCGTTCCGGCTTTTCGGCCCGCTTTACGGCATCCCACTTCTGCTCGATCTCCGCCACGGTGGCCGGGAAGGTGTCCTGCAGGGATCCGTCGGGCCGGAAGACATGGGGGTTCCGGCGGATCATCTTGGCACCCAGGCCGCGCGCCACGTCGTCGAACGTGAAGGCGCCGCGCTCCTCCGCAAGGCGTGCGTGCAAAACCACCTGGAGCAGCACGTCGCCCAGCTCTCCCTGCAGTTCGGCGTCGGGGTGGCCTTCCTCGATGGTCTCGGCCACTTCGTAGGCTTCCTCGAGGAGGTACGCCACCAGGGAAGCGTGCGTCAGGGCGCCCATCCAGGGGCAGTGTTGGCGCAGCTGGGCAATTCGGCCCAGCAGTTCTTCGGTTGGAGAACTGCCGGGCCGGGAATCCGGATCAGCCAAGGTTGGCGTAGGCGTCGTTGATGTACTCCACCAGCGCTTCCTTTTCCTCCAGGGGCAGGAAGGATGCCTCGGCGGCGTTCAGCGTGAGCTCGAGCAGGTCGTCGAGGTCGTAGTCGAAGGTTTCCACGAGCAGGTTGAACTCATCGGTCAGGGTGACCCCGCTCATCAGGCGGTTGTCGGTGTTGATGGTGACGTTGAAGCCCAGCTGGTAGAGCATGTCCAGCGGGTGGCTTTCGATTCCTTCACCGAACTCCGCAATGGCGCCGGTCTGCAGGTTGGAGGAGGGGCAGATTTCCAGTGCGATGCCGCGGTCGCGGACCCAGCTGGAGAGGTCGCCCAGGGTCACCAGCCCAACGGTGTCGCCGGCTTCCTCGTCGTCGTCGAACTCCACCATGATGTCCTCGGCGATGCGCACCCCATGCCCCAGGCGGAGGGCGCGGCCGTCCACCAGCGCGGACTGGATGCTCTCCAGCCCGGCTGCTTCGCCGGCGTGCACGGTGGCGGGGAAGTTGTGCTGGGCGAGGTAGGTGAAGGCGTCCCGGAAACGGCTGGGCAGGAATCCGTCCTCGGCGCCGGCGATGTCGAAGCCCACTGCGCCCTGGTTGCGGTGGCGCACGGCGAGTTCGGCGATCTCCTGGCCGCGGTCGGCGTGGCGCATGGCGGTGATCAACTGGCCCACCTGGATTTCGCGTCCGGTCTCGGAGACGGCCTCGACGCCGGCTTCCAATCCGTCCTGGACTGCTTCCACGGCCTCATCGAGGCTGAGTCCCTTCTGGAGGTGCTGTTCGGGTGCCCAGCGCACTTCGCCGTACACCACGCCGTCATCCGCGAGGTCCTCGACGAATTCCTTGGCCACCCGGAACAGCCCGTCGTAGGTCTGCATGACGGCCACCGTGTGGTCGAACGTCTCCAGGTAGCGGACCAGGGATCCGGAGTCGGCTGATTCGCGGAACCACTGTCCCAGGGCGACCGGGTCCGTCGACGGGAGCGTGTGGCCAACGGCTTCCGCCAATTCGATGATCGTGGCCGGCCGGAGTCCGCCGTCCAAGTGGTCGTGGAGGGAGACCTTGGGAAGGCTCTTCAGGTCGAAATCGATGGCAGGGGCAGCGTCAACAATAGGCTCAGTCACGTTCCCACCTTAGGGTGGGCCGCAGTCCAAAGCCAGCCGTTCGAAGCCGGCCGCTATTTGGCGGCGGGACCGGGCTTAGCCGAGGGCACCACGAGGGCCTGCGTGCCTGGCCTGCCTTCCCCCGCTGACGCGGACGATTCGTCGGTCCGTGCCTCAGTTTCCGGTGCGTCATGCCGGCCCAGCCGTTTGTGCCACCAGCGGAGCAGGTGGTCGATGACGACGCCCAGGACAATGGCGAAGACGACGGCGATGCCGGCGCTCAGCAGCGGGTTGTGGTGCAGCCACGGGAACGAACTGGCCAGCAGGCCGATGCCAAGGGAATAGCCCACCCAGGTCACGCAGGCAAAGGCGTCGAAGACGAAGAACCTGCGGTGGGAGAAGCCGGTGCTTCCGGCCACGTAGTTGACGGCCACGCGGCCCCAGGGGATGTAGCGGGCGGTGAAGATGAGCACAGCGCCGCGCTTTTCGAGTTCATAGCGGGCCCAGGCAAAGACTTTCCGCACCTTGGGCCGGCGCATCCACCCCCACCGGTCCAGGCCGATCTTGCGGCCCAGCATGTAGGCCATGTTGTCGCCGGCGATTGCCCCCACGAGTGCCGTGACACCGAGGATCCACAGGTTGGGTTCGCCGCTGTGCCGGGAAAAGGCTGCGAGGGCTACGATGAGGGTCTCGCTGGGGACCACCATGGCGAAGCCGTCCACGAAGAAGAACACCAGCAGGACGGGGTAAATCCACCACTGGCCCGCTGCATGGAGCACGGCCTCATTAATAAACTCCACGCGGTGTTGCTCCTGTATGAAAAATGACACAGCCAAAGTGCCGCAGCCAAAGCGGAAATCGTTCCTAAGTGTCCCATGCGCCGGGGCATGTCCGCTACGCCCCAATGCCCGGAATTACCCCTTAAACGCGCCGGTCATGTCCCGGGTTCCCGGATGCGCTCCACCACGTTGGGTTTGCCGCGGAATTTGTTGATCAGCAGGTCCACCAGGATGCCCAGCGCTACGGCGCAGACAATGGCAATTGCCGCGCCCAGGAGGTGGTTGTCCTCGAACCACTGCCCAAAGAAAAGCCCGATCGCCACAGAGTAGCCGGCCCACAGGCTGGCCGACAGGACGGTCAGGCCCACGAACCGCAGGTGCGGGTAGTGAGTGACGCCGGCGGTCAGGTTGACCGCCACCCTGCCGATGGGGATGAACCGGGCCACCAGGATCAGCGAAGCGGGCCGCTTGCGCAGCTCCTGGCCGGCCCAGCGGAACGCGCTTTGCATGCGGGGCCCGCGCATCCACCCCCAGCGGCTGGTGCCCACCCGGCGGCCCAGGAGGTAGGCGATGTTGTCCCCGAGGAAGGCTCCCGCTGCTGCGACCAGGATCAGCAGAAGCGGGTGGGGAACATCCGCGGTGGCGGCGACGGCGGCGAGGCCCACCACCACGGATTCGCTGGGAACGGGCGGAAAGAATCCGTCAATGATGCAGCAGGCCAGCACCAGGACCAGCACCCACGGCTGGCCGGCCGCGGCAAGGATGAAGTCGTTGATGGCCTGCATGGGCTCTACGCTATGCGGTCGATGATGAGCTGCTGGGCGGGCCGCGAACCTTCCGGCGCGATGACCACGGCGTGTTCCAGGGCTTCCCGGGCGCGGGCAAACCGTTCCGGGGTGTCGGTGAGCAGCGTCATCAGGGGTTCCCCGGCCCTCACGGTGGCCCCGGGCTTGGCGTGCATGCGCACTCCCGCCCCGGCCTGGACGGCGTCCTCCTTGCGGGCTCGGCCGGCACCCAGCCGCCAGGCGGCCACCCCCACGGCAAGCGCGTCCAGTTCCACCAGCACTCCGTCGGCGGGAGCGTAGACGACGTCGGATTCCCTGGCCACCGGCAGCGCGGCGCGGGGGTCGCCGCCCTGGGCGGTGATCATCCGGTTCCAGACGTCCATGGCGCGGCCGTCCTTGAGGGCGGCTGCAGGGTCGGCGTCGTGCACCCCTGCGCACGCGAGCATCTCTTCGGCGAGCCGGACGGTGAGTTCAACAACGTCCTCCGGCCCGCCGCCGGCCAGGACCTCCAAGGACTCCTCCACCTCGATCGCGTTGCCGGCGGTCAGGCCCAGGGGCGTGTCCATGTTGGTCAGCAATGCAACGGTGTTGACCCCTGCATCCTTGCCGAGCGCCACCATGGTTTCGGCGAGTTCGCGGGCCCGGGCCTCATCCTTCATGAAGGCTCCGCTGCCGACCTTGACGTCCAGCACCAGCGAGCCGGTGCCCTCGGCGATCTTCTTGCTCATGATTGAGGAGGCGATCAGCGGGATGGCCTCCACTGTTCCGGTGACGTCCCGCAGTGCGTACAGCTTCTTGTCTGCCGGGGCCAGCCCTGCACCGGCGGCGCAGATGACCGCACCGACGTCCTGCAGTTGGGCCAGCATGTCCTCGTTGCTGAGGTCCGCGCGCCAGCCCGGGATGGACTCCAGTTTGTCCAGGGTGCCGCCGGTGTGGCCCAGGCCGCGTCCGGAAAGCTGCGGGACGGCGACGCCGAACACCGCCACCAACGGGGCCAGCGGGAGCGTGATCTTGTCCCCCACCCCGCCGGTGGAGTGCTTGTCGGTGGTGTATTTCAGGCCGCCGTCGGGACGCCGGAGGCTGGAGAAGTCCATCCGCTCCCCGGAGGCGATCATCGCGGCCGTCCAGCGGGCGATTTCGGCGCGGTCCATCCCGTTGAGCAGGATGGCCATGTTCAGGGCTGCCATTTGCTCGTCCGCGATGGCCCCGCGGGTGTAGGCGTCAATGGTCCAGTCGATCTGTTCCGGGCTCAGTGTCCCCTTGTCCCGCTTGGTGCGGATGATGTCGACGGCGTCGAACGCTTCGGCTTTGGTGTCGGTCACCGGGTCTCCTCGAGGTGTTCGGGACCAAAGGCGTCGGGCAGCACCTGGTCTATGGTTTTAATGCCTTGGCCGGTCATCAGTTGCATGCCGGGGGCGCTGAATTCGTACAGCAACTGCCGGCACCGGCCGCAGGGCATGAGGATGGCGCCCTCCCCATCCACGCAGTAGAAGGCACGCAGCAGCCCGCCACCGGTCATCTGCAGTTCCCCCACCAGGACGCACTCCGCGCAAAGGGTCAGTCCGTAGCTGGCGTTCTCCACGTTGCAGCCGCTGACAATCCGGCCATCAACCGTCTGTGCCGCGGCTCCCACCGGGAACTTTGAATACGGGGCGTAGGCATTCTTCATGGCGGCTGCCGCGGCGGCCTCAATGGCTGCCCAGTCCACGGGCTGTGTGCTGTCCACGGGTTGAGTGCTGTCCACGGGTTGGGTGCTGTCCACGGCGGTCATCCCTTCACGTACGGGATGCCGTCGGCCGCGGGCGGCCGGGACCGTCCCACCAGGCCCGCCACCGCGACGACGGTCAGGGCGTAGGGCAGCATCGCCATGAACTGGCTGGGGACGGGTGAACCGATGATGGTGATGATGCTTTGCAGGTTGTCGGCGAAGCCAAACAGCAACGCCGCCAGGAACGCTCCGATGGGATTCCAGCGGCCGAAGATCATGGCTGCGAGGGCGATGTAGCCGCGGCCGCCGGACATGTCCTTGCTGAACGCGTCCACAGACACCAGGGTGAAGAAGGAGCCACCGATTCCTGCGATGGCCCCGCCCATGAGGACGTTGATGAAGCGGGTCCGGTTCACGTTGATCCCCACGGTGTCGGCCGCCTGCGGGTGTTCACCGACGGCGCGAACGCGCAGGCCCCACTTGGTGTGGAACAGCCCGACGTACACGACGATGACGGCCACGTACATGAGGTACCCCACCACGGACTGGCGGAACAGGATGGGGCCGATGATCGGGATGTCGGAGAGGAACGGAATATCCACGGCCTGCAGACGGCCGGGCTTATTGAGGTGTTCCGGGTCCGCCGTGAGCAGGGTGGAGAACAGGAAGCTGGTAAGCCCGCTGATCAGCACGTTGAGGACTACGCCGACGATGATTTGGTTGACGAGGTACTTGATGCTCACGATGGCCAGGACCAGGGACACGAGCGCGCCGGCGACTGCCGCCGAGATGAGGCCCACATAGACATTCCCGGTCACTGTGGCGACGACGGCGGCGGAGAACGCACCGAGCAGGAGCTGGCCTTCGATGGCAATGTTAACCACGCCGGCCCGTTCGCACAGGACACCCGACAGTGAGCCGAACACCAGGGGCACGGCGAGGGTCACGGCACCGGCCATGAGTCCGCCGAGGGAGATGGAGGGTTCGGGGTCACGGCCGCCGGCGACGATCCAGATCATGAAGCCGACCAGGAAGACCACCGCGAAGAGGCCGCCCAGCCATCCGGGGGTGCGCCGCCGCTGCACGGTCAGGAAACAGGAGTACCCGGCCAGTGCGAGCAGCAGGACCGAGCAGATCCAGCCCAGTGCCATCGAGGGCACAGTAATCTTTTCCACCCTGGCGACGCCCAGGGCTGCCAGCCCCAGGACGGCGACGGCAGCGACGGTGGTGGCGGGAATCCAGCGGTCCACTCCCCCGCCCTCCCGCCGCTGGCTGATCCAGCGGTAGCCGACGTAGGCGGCGGCGGCCAGCGCCACGGCCAGGGTGACCCACGCTGCGGCGGAGGAGGCGTTCGGATCGCGGGCTTCGGCGATCTGGAAACCGGCAGATTTCGGGTTGGCCAGGAAGCCGAACAGCACGGTACCCAGAACGGCGAGGAGGCCAAGGCCGATGCCGGCCTTCCAGCTCACCAGTCCGGCCGCGCCTGTCCGGCCTTCGGCGCGGTTGGCTCCGGCTGTCCTGCCGGTTCCGTTTCCGGTGCCCGGCTGTTTGCCGGTGGGAGATTGTGTGGTGGCGCTCATGCTGCCGCTCCGCTCTTGACGCCGCCGGCACGCGAACCTGCGGTACCACGTGTGGTGGTTTTCTTCTTACGGGGGTTGAGTCCGAATATCGCACGGACCAGCGGCGGCGCTGCGATGAACAGCACGATCAGGGACTGGATGACGAGCACAATGTCGATCGGTGTCTGCGTCTGGGCCTGCATTGCCACGCCGCCGGCGCGGAAGGCGCCGAAGAGCAGGCCCGCGAAGAAGGTTCCCCACGGGGTCGAGCGTCCCAACAGAGCCACCGTGATCGCATCAAAACCGATGGAGGCGGCGACACCCCCGGAGAGGTACTTTTCCGTGCCGGAGACCTGGGCCACGCCGGCCAGGCCAGCCAGCGCACCGGCGATCGCCATCACTAGGATGGTGCTGCGGGCGACATTGATGCCGGCGGTGCGGGCGGCGCTGGGGTTCGCACCAACGGCGCGGAACTCAAAACCGATTGTCGAGCGGTTCAGCAGCCACCAGACGAAGGCGGTCGCCGCTATCGCGGCCAGGAAGCCGGCGTGCAGGCGGAATTGCGGTCCGAGCAGCTCGGGGAACAACGCGGTGGAATCGAGGAACGGCGAGATGGGGTTCGTGGAACCCTTGCGTTGGAAAGCGGGGGTGGTGAGCAGGAACAGCAGCAGGAAGTTGGCAATGTAGTTGAGCATGATGGTCACGATCACCTCGTGCGCGCCGGTGCGTGCCTTCAGCAGGCCCACCACGCCGCCCCAGACCGCGCCGCCTACGAAGCCGGCCAGGATGACCACCAGCAGGTGCAGGCCGATCGGCAGGTGCCACGCGAACCCTGCGTAGGCGCCGAAGAGCGCGCCGAAAATGATCTGCCCTTGGGCACCGATGTTGAACAGGCCGGCGCGGAACGCCAGCGCGACGCCAAGCCCGGCGCAGATCAGCGGGGTTGCAACGGTCAGGGTCTCGGTGATCGGGTACAGCTGGGCTGCCGGGTCGGCGCCGGCCCAGTTGAAGATGGACCCCTGTACCAGGGCAATGTAGGGACGGATGACCTCGCTCAGGAGGTCCCCGGGCTGCGCGAAGAAGTAGCCGGCGGTGACCGCTACCTTGGGGTTGGTCACTGCCATCAGGATGCCGCCGAGCACGATCGCCAACAGGACGGAGAGGAAGGAGACCATGGCGTTGCCGGTGAAGATCTGGTGGAGGACGGATCCGCGGCCTTCCCGGTCATGATCCCGGCCGCGCCGCTGGGTGGCTGCCGGAACGGCTGACGGCGGCATCTGGCCGCCGGCGGTGTCCAGGACGACGTCGAAGGCGACGGCATCGGCAGTGGTACCGCCAGGCGGCTGGTTCGGGGCGGACTGCACGGAGCCGTTGTGGCCGGTAGCCTGCGGTTCCGGGGTTGTCTTTTCAGACATGGGACTCTCCTTCGTGGCCGGCAGGCTCCGATACCGCCGCTGTGGTGGTGGCGCCGGAAGCATGCGCGGCGGCGTTGGCTTCGGCTTCTGTAGCGGGGACACCGGCCATCATCAGGCCCAGCACGTCGCGGGACGTGGTGGCCGGTACGATTCCCACCAGCCGGCCACGGTAGAGCACGGCGATCCGGTCTGCCAGCTGCAGTACTTCATCCAGCTCGGTGGACACAATCATGACCGGCGTTCCGTGGTCACGTTCGGCGATGACCCTCTTGTGCACAAACTCAATGGAGCCGACGTCGAGCCCGCGTGTGGGCTGCGAGGCGATGAACAGGCGCAGCGGGCGGGAAAGCTCACGGGCCAGGACGACCTTCTGCTGGTTGCCGCCGGAAAGGGTTCCCACCGCGGCGGACACAGAGGGCGTGCGGACGTCGAATTCCTCGACCTTCCTGGCGGCGTTTTCCGCGATCACGCCCGGCTTCATTCCCACGCCGCGTGCGAAGGGCGCCTTGTCGTAGAGGTCGAGGATCATGTTTTCGGAGATGGTGAACGTGCCGACCAGGCCGTCAAGGGTGCGGTCCTCGGGGACGAAGCCCACACCGGCACCGAGGATATGCTTGACGCTCCTGCCCAACAATTCCTCGCCGTCGAGCGTAATGGACCCGGCCACGTGCGGCTGCACGCCGAGGATCGCCTCGGTCAGCTCCGTCTGGCCGTTGCCTTGAACCCCCGCGATGGCGAGGACTTCGCCCTTGGCGATGTCGAATGACAGATCATCGACCACGTGCTGGCCGTTGTGGTCCGTGACGGTCAGGTTGCGGACCTTGAAAGTCACGTCACCGGCCTTGGCGGGAGCCTTGTCGAGTGTCAGGCTCACCGTGCGGCCTACCATCGCGGACGCCAACTCCGTGGGGGAAGCCGTGGGATCCGCTTGCCCCACCACCTTGCCGCGGCGGATCACCGTAATGGTGTCCGAGATGGCTTTGACTTCACGCAGTTTGTGGGAGATGAAGACGATCGACTTACCGTCGCGCTTCAGCTGCCGGATGATGTCCAGGAGTTCATCGGTCTCCTGGGGCGTCAGCACGGCAGTGGGTTCGTCAAGGATGAGCACCTCGGCATCACGAACCAGCGCCTTGATGATCTCGACCCGCTGCTGGACGCCGACGGGCAGGTCCTCCACCATGGCGTCGGGGTCGACGTCGAACCCGTATTGGTCCGAGATCCGGCGGATCTTCTCGCGGGTGGCTTCCAGGTTGAGCAGGCCGGCGGCCTTGGTGGTCTCATTGCCCAGCGCCACATTCTCGGCCACGCTGAAGACCGGGATGAGCATGAAGTGCTGGTGGACCATTCCGATGCCGGCCGCCATGGCCTCGCCGGGGTCTTTGAAGACGACGGGCTTGCCATCGACCAGGATTTCGCCTTCGGTCGGATCGTAAAGGCCATAGAGCACGTTCATCAGGGTGGATTTCCCTGCGCCGTTCTCTCCCAGGAGGCAGTGCACCTGCCCCGGTTCGACGACCAAATCGATGTGGTCATTGGCTACCAGGGACCCGAATCTCTTCGTGATCCCCTTCAGTTCGAGTTTCAAAACCCCAACCAATCTGTGTGTGTATTGATCTGCTCCGCCGCGCTGTCGGCGGCAAGGCAGCGGGTAGTCCCAGCCTAGTGTCACGGGTGGTTCCTGGGCAGGGCACGCAGGCGGCAATGAGGACCGCCGGCATGGTGCTGGCTGCGGTAAGGTGCCAGCAAAGCAGAACGCGCTGCCCTCCGGCCGGGGTAACGGCGGAAGGGCAGCGCGCCCCGGGGTTCGGTGCTACTTGGTGGGGCTGGACTTCGACTCGACCTTGACGGTGCCGGAGACGATGTCCTTCTTGAGCTGGTCCAGGTCGCTCTTCAGGTCTGCCGGCACGGCGGAATCGAGATCGTGGAACGGAGCCAGGGCCACGCCGCCGTTTGCAAGGGTTCCGATGTACGGCGATGCGTCGAACTTGCCGTCCTTATCGTCCTTGATGACCGCCTCGACTGCGGTGGACATGGTCTTCTGGACGGAGGAGAGGATCACGGACTTGTAGTCCGGAGCGGTCAGGTAGCCATCGGAGTCAACCCAGATGAGCTTGGCGTCCTTGCCCTTGGACTTGGCGTCGAGGATCGCGCTGCCCGCGCCGCCACCAACGGGTCCAGCCACGGGAAGGACAATGTCCGCGCCCTGGTCAAGGAAACCCTGGGTCAGGACCTTGCCCTTATCCACCTGCTTGAAGTCACCGACGAAGGTGCCGTCCTGCTTGTCCTTGTCCCAACCGATGAGCTGTACGCTCTTGCCCTTCTTCTCGTTGTAGTACTTCACGCCATCGGCAAAGCCGTCCATGAAGATGGTCACCGTGGGGATGTTGATGCCGCCGAAGGTTGCGACCTTCCCGGTCTTGGAGGTTCCTGCTGCCAAATAGCCCGCCAGGAACGCGGCCTGGGCCGTGTCGTAGACGATCGGCTTGACGTTCTTGGGGAACGCGGGGTCATTGTAGTCGATGATTGCGAAGTGGCTGTTCGGGTTGGCCGTCGCGATGGACTTGGTGGCGTCGCCGAGCAGGAAGCCGACGGTCACGGTCAGCTTGCAGCCCTGCTGGACCATGGATCGGAGGTTGGGGTCGTAGTCCGTGTCAGCCTTGGACTGGACGTGCTTTTCCTTGATGCCGAGGTCCTTAACGGCGCTCTGCAGGCCCTCGTAGCCGGACTGGTTGAACGATTTGTCATCGAATCCTCCGGAGTCGGACACCATGCAAGCGGTGTAGTCGGAGGCGGTCGCTGAACCAGAGGGGCCTGACGCGGTCGGAGCGGCTCCGCAACCGGTGAGCAGCAAGGCGGACGCACCGAGGGTGGCCACACCGGCCATTGAACCGCGCTTGAAGCCGGCACGCAGTGATTTCTTCAATTTTCCTCCAGGGATGATGCGAGTGGCACTACGGGCGGAATTCAATGAGTGTCCGTTTCGGCGCTGAAATTCTGTTTTCACTGAAGGCACGCAGCACTGCGCCGGAGCGCACTGATGGCACTTACTTTAGTGGCCTGCGCCACGTCCCCATAGCACGTCGGGAGCTGACCCCGGAGATTGTTTACAAGTTGTTACCAAGCAGTAGGGGCGCCTCCAAGGGAGGCGCCCCTACTGCTTGTGGTTGTTCGGTTGTGATCAGTGCCTGGGTTACAGCCGGACCAGCATCTTGCCGGTGTTCGCCCCTTCCAGGAGGTCCATGAAGGCCTTTGGCGCGTTCTCCAGCCCATCAACGATTGTCTCGTCGTAGCGCACCGTTCCGTCCGCCAGCCAGCCTGCCATCTTCCCGGCGAACTCGGCCGCATGTTGCCGCTGGCCGCCCACCAGGAAGCCGCGCAGGGTCAGCTGCTTGCCGATGGCCTGCATCAGGTTGTGCGGAGCGGGAGTGGGCTCCGTGGAGTTGTACTGCGCGATTGCGCCGCACATCGCCACCCGGCCGCCAACGTTGAGGACCGCCAGGGCGGCCTCCAGGTGTTCACCGCCAACGTTGTCGAAGTAGACGTCGATGCCGGCCGGGCCTGCCGCCTTCTCCAGTTGCTCCACGACCGGACCGTCGTGGTAGTCGAATGCGGCGTCGAAGCCGAGCTCCAGGAGGCGGGCCACCTTGGCGGGCGAGCCGGCGGAGCCGATGACCCGTGACGCGCCCATGGCCTTGGCGATCTGGCCCACCAGGGAACCCACCGCACCGGCGGCACCGGAGACGAACACCGCGTCCCCCGGCTTGAATTCTGCAACCTTCAGCAGGCCGGCGTAGGCCGTCAGCCCGGTCATGCCCAGGGCGCCGAGGAAGGCCGAAGGCGGCGCCAGGTCGGTGCGGGCCGGGGTGGCGGTGCTGCCGTCCACCACCGCGTACTCCCGCCAGCCCAGGGAATGGACGACGACGTCGCCCTCCTGGTGTGCCGACGAACGGGACGCGACCACCTCACCCACGGCGCCGCCGTCGAGCGCTTTGCCCACGGCGAAGGGAGCGGAGTAGGACTTGGCGTCATTCATGCGGCCCCGCATGTAGGGGTCCACGGACATGAAGAGGTTGCGCACCAGGATCTGGCCGTCTTCGAGGGCGGGCAGTGCCGACTCCGCCAGCTCGAAGTTGTCGCCGGTGGGGCGGCCCACGGGGCGGGAGGCCAGGCGGATTTCGCGGGTGGTGGTTGCCAGGGCTGTGCTCATGCTGCGTACTCCAGGATCTTGAGGTCGACATTGATGTTGCCGCGGGTGGCGTTCGAGTAGGGGCAGACCTGGTGCGCCTTGGCCACCAGGTCTTCTGCGGTGGCAAGGTCCAGCGCGGGGAGGGCTATTTCCAGTTCGGCGGCCAGCCCAAACCCGGCGCCCCCATCCAGTTGCCCAAGATGGATTTTTGCTGCGACGGCCGAATCGGTCAGGTCTGCGCCTGCCTTGCGGCCAACCAGCCGCAGCGCGGAATGGAAGCAGGCGGCATAGCCGGCGGCGAAGAGCTGTTCGGGGTTGGTGCCCTGTCCGCTGCCGCCGAGCTCGGCGGGGCTGGCCAGGTCCACAGCCAGCCTGCCGTCATTACTGCGTGCGGTGCCGTCACGCCCTTCGCCCGAAGCCAGCGCCTCGGCGGTATAGAGAGTCTTCACGAAAAAGTCCGTCCTGTAGATGGAATGGTGCCTGGTTCAGCGGTCAGAGGGATTCATGCAGCGCGGCCGTGAGCTTGCCCAGGGTGGAGCGAAGCTGTTCCAGCTCGTCCAGGGAGAGCCCGGCGGCGTCAGCCAACCGCTGCGGGATGGCCCGGGCCGGCCCACTGAGGCTCCGCCCGGCCGGCGTGAGGTGGATCGCGACGCGGCGTTCGTCTTCGCCGGAGCGCCGGCGTTCCACCAGCCCGAGCACCTCCAGGCGCTTTAGCAGGGGCGAGAGCGTACCCGAATCAAGGCCGAGTTCTCCACCGAGCTCCTTGACGCCCCGGGGCTCGCTCTCCCACAGCACCAGCATGACCAGGTACTGCGGATAGGTGAGGCCCAGCTCGTCCAGCACCGGCCGGTATACGGCTGTGGCGGCCCGGGACGCCGAGTAGAGCGCAAAACATACTTGCCGGTCCAGGCGGGGTGCTTCGGTCATGAAACAACGGTAACGCACAATTCAATTGTGCACAACTTAACTATGCCGGCGGCACCCATGGCTTGCCCCGCCGTCGTGCTTTCCCGACGGCGGCCCGGCACCACCGGCAGTGCCCTGGCGGGCGGCGCGGCTAGGAAAGGGGGGCCGGCTCCAGGTCGCGGATGGTGCGCAGGGCGGCCGCGGTGAGCACCCTGATGCCGAGGCCCAGGGCGCGCTCATCCAAGATGTAGTCGCCGCGGTGCAGGTCGTAGTCCTCGCCGCCGGGCGTTTTGGTGCCCAGGCGCATCATGGCGCCGGGAAGCTCCGCGAGGAACCAGGCAAAGTCCTCCCCGCCCATGGACTGGGGCGTCAGGACCACGGCGCTCTCACCGATTTCGGCGCGGGCGGCTGCCTCGATGATGGCTGTCTCGTGTTCGGAGTTGACCACGGGCGGCACTCCCCTGGTGTGTTCGAGGTGGACGTCGACGCCGTAGGGTGCGGCCACCTGGTGCACCACTTCGTCCAGCAGTTCACCGGCGGCGTGCCACGCGTCCCTGTCCAGGCAGCGCATGGTGCCCGCCATGTAGCCGGTGCCGGGGATCGCATTGGGGGCGGAGCCCGCCGTGATCTGGCCCCACACCACTGAAACGCCACTCCGGACATCAACCCGCCGGGACAGCACGGCCGGAACATTGATGGCGATCTGCGCCAGCGCGAACACCAGGTCCTCGGTGAGGTGTGGCCGCGACGTATGGCCGCCGCGGCCGGAGAGTTCGATCCGGATGGTGTCCGACGCGGACGTGATGGCCCCGATCCGGGTCCCGACCTTTCCCACTTCGATGCGGGGGTCGCAGTGCAGCGCGAGGATCCGGGGGACGCCGTCCAGGACACCCTGCTCGATGCAGGCGTGGGCGCCGCCGGGCATGGTTTCCTCGGCGGGCTGGAAGATGATCCGGACCGTGGCGCCGAGGGGCGTGTCCTGGTGCATCCGGTGCAGCACCAGGGCGATGCCAAGCATGGTGGTGGTGTGCACGTCGTGGCCGCAGGCATGGGTGACGCCATGGTTCTTCGAAGCGAAGGGCAGGCCCGTCTCCTCGATGATGGGCAGGGCATCAATATCGCCGCGCAGTGCCGTGGCGATGGGCCCCTCGCCCACGTCCACCGTCAGGCCCGTTCCCTCCAGGCGGCGGGGGCTCAGCCCTGCGGCTTCGAGCCGTTCGGCGAGCTTGTCCGTGGTGCGGAACTCCTTGAAGGACAGTTCAGGGTGCGCATGCAGGTCCCGGCGGAATTCGATCAGGTCCGGCAGGAGCGGTTCGAGCCAGGGGGCCACCAGTGCAGTGGGCTCGGCTTCAGTAGTGTAATTGCGCACTGTTTCACTCTAGCGAGGGTGGCGGGTTTAGCGCCCATTCCCTGACGACGCATTACATTCCGGTCCTGCCGGCACTGTCGGTGCCGGCAGGGTTGCCGGTCATAGGACGTCCGTGTCCCCGCTCGCCTTGAGCGCATCCACGGCGGCCTTCACGCGCTGGGAATTGGCCATGGTGGTCACCAGGAGGGCATCGGGCGTATCCACGATGACAACATCCTGGATGCCGATCAGCGCGATGACGCGCTTGGTGTCGGTGACCACAACGCCGCTCGAGTTCTCGGTGAACACGCGGGCGCCTTCGCCAAGGACGGTGACGTCGTCCACTTCCTTGGCGCTGTTAAGGCGGCCAACCGAGGCGAAGTCCCCAACGTCGTCCCAGCGGAAAGTACCGGGTACGACGGCGACGTCCCCGGCTTCGGCGGCGGGCTCGGCCACTGCATAGTCGATGGCGATCTTGGGCAGGGTGGGCCAGATCCGGGCCGTCACCTCATCACGCTGGGGCGTATCCCAGGCCCGCGCGATTTCCTGCAGGCCCTGGAAGAGTTCAGGCTGGTTGGCCTCGAGGTGCTTGAGCATCAGCGACACGGGCGCCACGAACATGCCGGCATTCCAGACGTAGTCGCCGCTGTCCACGTACTGCTGTGCCACAACCTCATCCGGCTTTTCCACGAACTCCACCACGTCGTGGGCGCTGGGTGCGCCGTCGATGTGCAGGGCTTTGCCGGAACGGATGTAGCCGAAGCCGGTGGAGGGGTGGGTGGGCTTGATGCCGATGGTAACGATCTTGCCTGCGGCAGCGGTGTGGATCGCTTCCCGGACCGCCTGTTGGAAGAGGTCGTCCGGGCTGATGACCTGGTCGGCGGCGAACGACCCCATGATGGTGTCGGGATCGCGTTCGTGCAGGATCGCGGCCGCGAGGCCGATCGCCGCGCCGGAGTCCTTGGGTTCCGATTCCAGGACCAGGTCCGAGTCGCGGACCTCAGGGAGCTGCCGGCACACTGCTGCGCGGTGCGCCTGCCCGGTCACCACCAGCATCCGGTCGCCCGCGAGGGGGTGCAGCCGGTCGTAGGTGGCGCGCAGCAATGTGCTGCCCGATCCCGTGAGATCGTGAAGGAACTTGGGAGCTGCTGCTCGTGACAGGGGCCAGAGGCGGGTCCCCACTCCGCCTGCCGGAATCACCGCAATGAAGCGGTCAAGGGGTGAAGCCGGGCTTGTCACTTTGTCTGTACTCATCACGGCTACTTTAGCCGAAGGGCTGCCGCCGGCTCCTGTGGCGGCGGATGGGCCCGCGATTTGGGCAGCCCACGGGCCCGGGCGTCCGCAATGATGTGGTGTTTGTCTCATTTCCCCGCAAAATCCGCTCCAGCACTGGGCACCAACAAACGACTAAATTGAATAAGCTGTTAGCGAAGCCTAGATTTAGGCCTGAGCTACGAGTGCTCTCGCAGCAGGCGTTCCCCCCGCATGGATCTCATGCCAGCGCCGCTGTGTTGCAGGGAGGTTTATCAGTGCCGACAAAACCAGCTGGCACCTTGTACCGCGGCCGTGAAGGCATGTGGTCCTGGGTAGGACACCGTATTACCGGTGTAGTGATCTTTTTCTTCTTGTTGGTCCACGTCCTGGACACCTCCTTGGTGCGTGTGTCACCGGAGGCCTACACCGCCGTGATCGGCGCCTACAAGAATCCGCCGATGGCGCTGGGTGAGACCGGCCTTGTTGCCGCCATCGTCTTCCACGCCTTCAACGGCCTGCGGATCATCGCGGTCGACTTCTGGAAGAAGGGCGCCAAGTACCAGCGGCAGATGCTGTGGGCAGTCCTGGCCCTTTGGCTTGTGACCATGCTTGCCTTCTCCATCCGCCACCTGTCCCTCGCCCTCGGAGGTCACTAAGCCATGACTGCAACGATCGAGAGCCCCCGCAGCGGGCGCGTCGCCCCCCAGTACCGCCGCAGCGGCGGTTCCAAGGGCAACTTCGAGATGATCGCCTGGCTGTTCATGCGCCTCTCCGGCGTGGTGCTGGTGGTGCTGATCTTCGGCCACCTGTTTGTGAACCTCATGGTCGGCGAGGGCATCCATGCCATCGACTTCGGCTTCGTGGCCGGCAAGTGGGCGGATCCGTTCTGGCAGTTCTGGGACCTGGCCATGCTCTGGCTGGCCATGCTGCACGGCACCAACGGCGTGCGGACCATCATCAACGACTACGCCGAGAAGACGTCCACCCGGCGCTGGCTGAAGACGGTCCTTTACGCGGCCGCAGTGGTCATCATCCTCTTGGGCACCTTGGTGATCTTCACCTTCAACCCGTGCCCCGTGGTGAACGGCGTCGCCCTTCCGGGTGGCTTCTGCCCTGCCTAGCACTGGCACATCCCCGGGCCCGCGGGCTTATCCGCGGGCCCTGTTTTGCGGAGCAGGCAAAGCCGCCCCGTTGTTTCATAGCGAATTTTGAGAGAAAGAGCGTCTGGTATGCAGGTCCATAAGTACGACGTCGTCATCGTCGGTGCCGGTGGCGCTGGCATGCGCGCCGCGATCGAATCCGGTCAGCGCGCGCGCACAGCAGTACTGACCAAGCTCTACCCCACCCGCTCGCACACGGGTGCGGCGCAGGGTGGCATGTGTGCAGCCCTTGCCAATGTCGAGGAAGACAACTGGGAATGGCACACGTTCGACACCGTCAAGGGCGGCGACTACCTGGTTGACCAGGACGCCGCCGAGGTCATGGCCAAGGAAGCCATCGACGCCGTGCTGGACCTGGAAAAGATGGGCCTGCCGTTCAACCGCACGCCCGAAGGCCGCATCGACCAGCGCCGCTTCGGCGGCCACACCCGCGACCACGGCAAGGCCCCGGTCCGCCGTGCATGCTACGCCGCCGACCGCACCGGCCACATGATCCTCCAGACCCTGTACCAAAACTGCGTCAAGCACAACGTGGAGTTCTACAACGAGTACTACGTGCTGGACCTGCTGACGGTTGAAGAGGACGCTGTCCGCGAAGACGGCACCCCCTACAAGCAGAAGCGCGTGGCCGGCGTCGTCTCCTACGACCTCGCCTCCGGTGAACTGCACGTTTTCCAGGCCAAGTCCGTAGTGTTCGCCTCCGGTGGCGCCGGCAAGGTCTTCAAGACCACGTCCAACGCCCACACCCTGACCGGCGACGGCATGGGCATCGCGTTCCGCCGCGGCATCCCCCTGGAAGACATGGAGTTCTTCCAGTTCCACCCGACCGGCCTCGCCGGCCTGGGCATCCTGCTCTCCGAGGCCGCCCGCGGTGAAGGCGCAATCCTCCGCAACTCCGAGGGTGAACGCTTCATGGAGCGCTACGCCCCCACCATCAAGGACCTGGCGCCGCGCGACATCGTGGCCCGCTCCATGGCCAACGAGGTCCGCGAAGGCCGCGGCTGCGGCCCGAACAAGGACTACGTCCTCCTCGACCTGACCCACCTGGAGCCGGCCCACATCGACGCCAAGCTCCCGGACATCACCGAGTTCGCCCGCACCTACCTGGGTGTGGAACCGTACACCGAGCCCGTGCCGGTGTTCCCTACCGCGCACTACGCCATGGGCGGTATCCCGACGAACATTCAAACCGAGGTCCTGCAGGATAACGACACTGTGGTGCCAGGCCTCTACGCCGCCGGTGAAGTGGCCTGCGTGTCCGTCCACGGCTCCAACCGCCTGGGCACCAACTCCCTGCTGGACATCAACGTGTTCGGCAAGCGGGCCGGCGTGGCCGCCGCCGAGTACGCGAAGACGGCCGAGTTCGTGGAACTGCCGGAGAACCCGCTGGGCTACACCACCGAGCTGCTGGACATTGCCCGCAACGGCACCGGCGACGAAAAGGTGGCCCAGATCCGCAAGGAACTGCAGGACACCATGGACGCCAACATGCAGGTGTTCCGCACGGCCGATACCCTGAACCAGGTGCTGCGCGACATCGCCTCCTTCGAGGAGCGCTACAAGCGCATCAACGTCCAGGACAAGGGCAAGCGCTTCAACCTGGACCTGCTGGAGGCCGTTGAGCTCGGCTTCCTGCTGGAACTGGCCAAGGTAATGACCGTGGCCGCCCTGCACCGCGAGGAATCCCGCGGCGGGCACTTCCGCGAGGACTTCCCCGAGCGTGACGACGAGAAATTCATGAAGCACTCCATGGCGTACAAGGATGACCATGCGCCGGCCGACGGATCGGCGGAATCAATCGCCGGCATCCGCCTCGCCACCAAGCCGGTTGTCTTTACCCGCTACGAGCCGATGGTGAGGAAGTACTAAGATGACCGCTGAAATCGCTGAGCCAGCCTCAAAGGTTGAACTGCCTGCCGGCGTTGGCGGGGGTGGGGAAATCCCCACGTTCGATGTCCACCTGCGGGTCCGCCGGTACAACCCGGAAGTTTCCGAGGAAGCAACCTGGGACGACTTCCACCTGACGATGTACGGCACGGACCGTGTCCTGGACGCCCTGCACAAGGTCAAGTGGGAAACGGATGGCACCCTGTCCTTCCGCCGCTCCTGCGCGCACGGCGTATGCGGCTCGGATGCCATGCGCATCAACGGCCGCAACCGCCTTGCCTGCAAGACCCTGCTGAAGGACCTGGACACGTCCAAGCCCATCACCGTGGAACCCATCAAGGGCCTGCCGGTGGAGAAGGACCTGATCGTGGACATGGAGCCGTTCTTCCAGTCGTACCGCGAAGTCATGCCCTTCCTCATCAACAAGGGCCACGAGCCCACCCAGGAGCGCCTGCAGTCCGCAGAGGACCGTGAGCGCTTTGATGACACCACCAAGTGCATCCTCTGCGCCGCTTGCACGTCCTCCTGCCCGGTGTTCTGGACGGACGGGCAGTACTTCGGCCCCGCCGCAATCGTGAACGCACACCGCTTCATCTTCGACTCCCGTGATGACGCCGGCGACATGCGCCTGGAAATCCTCAACGACAAGGAAGGCGTGTGGCGTTGCCGCACCACCTTCAACTGCTCGGAGGCATGCCCCCGCGGCATCCAGGTCACGCAGGCCATCGCAGAGGTCAAGCAGGCCATCCTGGCCCGCAAGATCTAGCACCTTCAACTCCAGGTAAACGGCCGACGGCGTCCCTCACCACATGCGGTGGGGGGCGCCGTCGATCGTTTCAGCACTTATTCACCCCGGATGCCCTATCAGCTTTGGTCCCCAAACCGGGGGTTTGGGACCAAAGCTGATAGAGCAAGCTGTCCGTCCGCAGAAAGGGCCCCCATGTCCCACACCGAAAGAGTGTCCTTCACCGGTTCCACCGGCGAAATGCTGTCCGGCATCATCGACCTGCCCGAAGGTCCCGTCAAGGGCTGGGGTGTCTTCTCGCACGGCTTTACGCTCGGCAAGGACAGCCCCTCCGCATCCAGGATGTGCAAGGCGCTGGCGGACAGCGGAATCGGCATGCTGCGCTTCGACAACCTGGGCCTCGGTGGCTCCGCCGGTGAATGGTCCGCGGGATCGTTCAGCCACAAGGTGGCTGACACGGTGAAGGCGGCGGAGTTCATGCGCGGTGAGGGCAAGGAAATCTCACTGCTGGTGGGCCATTCGTTCGGCGGCGCGGCGGTCCTTGCCGCTGCGCGCGAAATTCCCGAACTCGATGCCGTGGCCACCGTGGGGGCGCCCTTCTCCCCGAAGCACGTGGCCCACGTGTTCGATGCGGCCCTGGACCGGATCCTGAGTGAGGGCAGCGCCGAGGTGGACCTGGGCGGCAAGCGGGTGGAGATCCGCCGGCACTTCGTGGAGGACCTGGAGAATGCCGACTTGACCGACTGCATCAGGCAGTTGCATAAGCCGCTGATGGTACTGCACTCCCCCACCGACAACACCGTGGGGATCGAAAATGCCAGCACCATCTTCCAGACCGCCCGGCACCCCCGGAATTTCGTCTCCCTGGAGGGAAGCGACCATCTCCTGACCGGCAAGGGCCAGGCCGCCCGTGCAGCGAGGATCATCGCAGCGTGGGCCGACCAGTACCTGGACGCAGCCACTGCCTGAACCCGGCGCCTGCCGCCCCCTGAGGGGCTCCAGGATCAGGTCTGGGGCGTTGCCCGCCGGGCCCCGAGGATCGCCTTCCGCGGGGCTGCCCCGGACTCCAGGTCGGCTTCTCGGACGGCGGACCACCCTGCCGAGACAAGGTAGACCTGGCTGACCAGGTTGAACCAGATGAGCAGGCCGATGATGATGGCGAACGGCGCCAGGATGGGGTTCCGGCTGGCGCCGCCCAGCAGCTCGGTGCTGAAGATCTGCAGGACAGTGGTGCCCACGGCCGCCAGGATGGTGCCTTCGAGCAGCGCCTGGCGGGACAGCTTCAACCCTGCGGCCAGCCGGAACATGATCAGTGCCGTGACCCAGTTCAGGACCAGCGGCACGACGATCTTCACGGAGGTGGTGAGGGGACCGGCGAGGGCATCGCTGAGGTGCAGGAAGTCCGAGACCCATCCGGCAGCGGTGCCGAAGACCAGCGAGGCGCCGGCACTGATGACCAGGGCCGTGCCCAGCAGCAGCAGCGTGCCGGAGTCGCGCAGCTTCATCAGGATGGGGTTGACCATCAGCGGCGGCAGCTGCAGGACGCCGCGGAGGCCGTCCCGGAGGCCGTTGATCCAGCCCAGGGACGTGATGATGGTGACGACGGCACTGATCAGCGCAGTCCAGCCGAGCCCGTTGGGATCGAGCAGGTCCTTGGGGTCCACCAGTCCCTCCCCGCCGTTGACCTTCAAAAGGCCGGGGGCGCTGGTTGCCACGCTGCTGATGATGGTGTCCAGTAGTGCCGGCTGGCCGCGCAGCACCAGGCCGGCAATCGAGAACCCGGTGGCCAGCAGGCCGGTGATGGAAAAGAACATGTTGAAGCCGATGCCGGCGCTCATCAGCGGGCCGTAGTGGAGTGTGTAGTGCTTGAACGCGCGCATTGGCCGCAGGACGTTCAGCCGGGCGGTCAGCCACTGCACCAGCGCCATCAGGGCCCCAAACTTCCCGCCGGACCTGCGGGCCCGGTTCCACTCCATCCGCTTCTGGATGACCTCCAGCTTCAGCTTGGCGTGTTCGGTGGGCAGCGGCTGTTGGTTACCCTGCGTCGGTTGGGGCGTCCTGGACGGCGTCCGTGGTGCGGGTGCCTTCGTGGTTGTCAGTTTCGGTCCCAAAGTCCAGCTCTTCCCGTAGCTGCCAGATGCCGTCGGCATCATGCTCATAGAGTCCCATGCTAACCACGGGGAAGGTGGCCCTGTAGTTTTTCAGCACCGTTTCGGCCTCATCCAGGCTTTCCGGGGCAACATCGTGGGCGATGGTGACGTGGGGATGGTAGGCAAAGGGCAGCTCGCGGTGCAGGGGACCCTGCTGCAGCTTGCGGTGCAGGTCCACGCAGTGATCGAACCCGTCTTCGACGTTGATGAAGACCACGGGTGAAACGGGCCGGAAGGTTCCGGTCCCGGCAATGGTGACCATGAAGGGGCTCTGGCAGCGGGCCACCTCGCGGACATGCCGGCGGGTGGCCTCCCAGTCCTGGGTGGGAGTGGTGGTCACCAGCGTGATGTGCGCCGGCACGACGTCGGCCAGCGGATCGCCAAAGGACGCCCGCCAGCGCTGCAGTTCCCCCGCGACCTCGGCCGGAAAGCCCAGGATGACGCCCACACTGATTTCTTCGCTGCGGCCCGGGTCATGGCCGGCCGCGGCAGCGTGGCCGGCCCCGTCTTCGAAGCGGTCGGCCAGGGTCCGCTCCACCTGGCCGGCAGAGCAGGCACCTCCCCTGGCGGTGGCGTTTCCCGAAGACATGGCGCTAGCGGACCCCTGCGAGGCTGAGGGAAGGCAGGAAACCCATGCGCTGGTACACCTGGCCCAGGGTGGCCGAGGCGATCTCCCGGGCACGTTCCGCGCCGAGGGCCAGCAGCCGGTCCAGCTCGGCGGGATCGGCCATGAGCTCGTTGGTCCGGTTGCGGAGCGGGGTGATGAAGTCCACCACCACCTCTGCGAGGTCCACTTTGAGGTGCCCGTACATCTTGCCCTGGTACTCCGCTTCGAGTTCCGCCACCGATTTTCCGGTAAGGGAAGAGTAGATGGTCAGCAGGTTGGAAACCCCGGGCTTCTCCTCGGCGTCGAAGCGGATGTCCGTGCCGGCGTCGGTCACTGCGGACTTGATGCGCTTTGCGGCGATCTTGGGATCCTCCAGCAGCTGGATGGCACCGTTGGGGGACTCCCCCGTCTTGGACATCTTGGCGCTGGGGTTCTGGAGGTCGTAGATCTTGGCGCTTTCCTTCACGATCGTAGCTTCCGGAACCGTGAACGTGTGGCCGAACCGGGTGTTGAAACGCTGCGCGAGGTTCCGGGTCAGTTCCAGGTGCTGCCGCTGGTCCTCGCCCACCGGCACCAGGTCGCTCTGGTAAAGGAGGATATCGGCGGCCATCAGCGTGGGATAGGCGAAAAGGCCCAGCGTGGCGGCGTCGGCGCCGGACTTCTGGGTCTTGTCCTTGAACTGCGTCATCCGGGACGCCTCACCAAACCCGGTGATGCAGTTCAGCGCCCAGGCGAGCTGCGCGTGCTCCGGGACGTGGGACTGGACAAAGAAGATGCTCTTGTCCGGGTCGATGCCGGCAGCAATGTACTGCGCCGCCACAATGCGGGTGCGCTTGGCCAGTTCGGCGGGGTCGAAATCCACCGTGATGGCATGCAGGTCCGGGATGAAGAACACGGCGTCGTATTCCGCCTGCATGTCCACCCAATTGCGCACGGCGCCGATGTAATTGCCGAGGTGCAGGGAGTCTGCGGTGGGCTTGGCGCCGGAAAGGATGCGCTTCTTGGCGGTGGGGGCAGTCTGGGTGGTCATGGAAAAACTTTCGTGCTCAGAGCTGGTAGTCGACTACCAGCGGGGCGTGGTCGGAGAAGCGGGTGTCCCAGGAGGCTGCACGGTCCACCACGGCGGAAATGGCCGATGCTGCCAGTTCCGGTGTCGCCATGTGGTAGTCGATGCGCCACCCGGTGTCGTTGTCGAACGCTTTGCCGCGCCAGGACCACCACGTGTACGGCCCGTCGACGTCGCCGGCAAGGTTCCGGTGGACGTCATGCCAGCCGATTTCCTCGCCGAAGAAACGGTCGAAGTAGGCGCGTTCCTCCGGCAGGTGGCCCGCCTTCTTGAGGTTGCCCTTGGAGTTTTTGATGTCCCGGGGCGTGTGGGCGACGTTCAAGTCCCCCACCACCAGCGCGTGGTCGCTGTGCTTGGTCAGCTCCGGAAGCCGGGTGCTCATGACGTCAAGGAAGCGGTACTTGTCGTCCTGCTTGGGAGTCCCTACCTCGCCGGAGTGCACGTAGGCGCTGGCAACAGTGAGTTGGACAGGGTTTCCCGCAGCGTCAGGGACGCGGAAATCGGCCTCCACCCAGCGCCCGGCGGTAGCGAAGTAGTCATCGCCAATGACGTTCCTGGTTTCGAGCGGCTCCTGGCGGGAGGCAATGGCGACGCCGGCACGGCCTTTTGCTTCGGCTTCGGCGTGCAGGATGTGCCAGCCTTCCCCGAGCAGCTCCCGGACGATCGCGTCAGGGGCGCGCACTTCCTGCAGGCAGAGGATGTCCACTTCGCGCGGCTCCAGCCACGCCGCCATGCCGTTTTTGTAGGCAGCCCGGAGGCCGTTGACGTTGACTGATGCGATGCGAAGGTGGTCCTTGTTCAATGCCGAGCTCACCCGTTCCACTCTAGTCGATGATGGTTCCGGTCACCGGCTCTCCGCTGCCGCCGGAGGACTTGATCATGTCGCGGGCATTGGTGGCTGTGATTTCGATGGTCTCGAGGGCGCGGTTGATGGTGTCCTGGTTGGCGGCCGCGCCCTTGACACGTTCCTCTTCGACCACGCGGATCTGCACCTGGACGATCTTGAAGGAGTGGTCCAGTTTCAGGTCGCGCACCTCGTCGGCCTCGGTGCGTTCGTAGACCACCCGGGTGCCGCCGTGATCGGCTGGGGCCTGCGCCGGGCCGCGGCCGGTTGCGGTGTGGAAGGCGCTTTGGGCCTCGGACAGCTTGGCGCCGGCCTTTTTTGCGGCCCGTTGGATGCTGAAGACCACGAACGCGGCCAGGGCAAGCCAGAAGGCGGCGATGACGGCAACAACCCAGCCGACGACGTCGTTCTGGTTGGCGGCGAAGATGACGGCCACGATGAACGCCGTCACCAGGACCATCAGGCCCGGCCCACTGATCCGGAACATCGAGAAACCGGCCCTGGCGGGTTTGGCGGATGACGAGGAGCTGCCCAAAGTTCGCATGCAGCCATTGTCTCAAACGCCGGCCCGTGCTCCGGCCGCCTTCCACCCCCGGCGAACAGCCCCACCAGCCTCCCCGGGGGACGGCATCGGGCGGACCCGGTCACTTCTGCCGGTGGTCTCCGTTGCGCAGGACCTCCAGCCGCTGCCGGTACTCGGTCTCGTCAACCTCGCCCCGGGCATAGCGCTCACGCAGCACTCCTTCGGCACCCTGGGCGGCCGCCCAGTGCTGGTTGCGGCGCCAGGTCCTGCGGGCCACGAAGATGAACAGCGCGATGACCAGGATCCAGAACAGGGGGAACAACAGGAACCAGGGGGAAAAGGCACCGTGCCAGGGTCCGTAGACGACCGTATCGGCGGGTACCTGCGCAGCGGTGGACAGGGCTGCAGTGGTCGGGCCTGCGGAGGACAGTGCGGTCAGTGAGGGCAACATTTCGATTCTCCAGACTCTCTTGGCAGGCCGGGGATCCGGCCTGGTATCGAGTCTCGCTGCCGCACCGCGCTGCCGCGTCCGGCGGCGGGAGTCACCTGCACGGGCCCGCGTACTCCCCCGGGAGGCCGGCGGCTGCACCGGGTACCGGTTTCAGCCTGCCCAGCCCGGCCGGACCAGGCCCGATTCGTAGGCCAGCACTACCAGCTGCGCCCTGTCCCTGACCATCAGCTTCGCCATGATCCGCGAGACATGGGTTTTTGCCGTCAGCGGGGTGATGAACAGCCGCCCGGCAATTTCGGCATTGTTCAGCCCCTCCCCCACAAGCTGCAGGACTTCCCGCTCGCGTTCGGTGATGCGGTCCAAGGCCACCGGCGGTTCGGCGGCGCGGGAGTGCCGTGCAAGCTGGGCCATGATCCGCCGGGTCACCGACGGCGACAGCAGCGCATCACCGTCGTGGACTATGCGGACGGCGCGCAGCAGCTCGGCCGGTTCTGTGTCCTTGACCAGGAACCCGGCGGCCCCGGCCCGCACGGCCTCGGCAATGTACTCGTCCAGTTCGAAGGTCGTCAGCATGACCACCCGGGTGGCCGGCAGCGCAGGGTCGGAAAGGATCTGCCGCGTCGCCTCCAGGCCGTCGCCGTCCGGCATGCGGATATCCATCAGGACCACATCGGGGCGCCACTGCCGGGCCAGCCGTACCGCTTCGCGCCCGGTCCCGCACTCGGCCACGACCTCCATGTCCGCTTCGGCGTCCAGCAGCGCCCGGAAGCCCGCCCGGATCAGGTTCTGGTCATCGGCCAGCAGGATGCTGATCATCCCGCCTCCAGCCCTGCACCGGCGGCCAGCGGGAGGACCGCACGGACCCGCCAGCCCCTGCCGGACGGCGCCGGACCGAGCTCAAGCCTGCCGCGCAAAGCCGCCACCCGCTCCCGCATGCCGGTGATGCCGTTGCCTTCGGCCGCTGTGCCGGCCCCGGCGCCGTCGTCGTCAATGGTCACCAGCAGCTCCCCTTCCACCGCTTGGATGGTCACGCCGGCCGTCCGCGCCCCGGAATGCCGGACCACATTAGTCAGCGCCTCCTGCACGATCCGGTATGCCGCTTCCTGCACAGCAGCGGGAACGTGTTCCGTATCCGGGCCGGCCTGCAGCTGGACCTCGAGTCCGGCCCGCCGCGCGTTGTCAACGATTTCCGGGACCCGCGCCAGGCTGGCCCGGCTGGTGGGGCTCAACGGCGCATCTTCCCGCAGCACGCCAAGCAACTGGCGGACTTCAGCCAGTGATTCCCTGCTCGCTGCCTTGATGGTCTCCAGGGCAGGGCGGAACTGCGCCGGATCCTTCTCGCCCAGATGCAGCGCCACCGAGGCCCGGACATTGATCAGGGACAGCGAATGGGCCACCACGTCGTGGATGTCCCGCGCCAGGGCGAGCCGGTATTCGTCGCGGGCAGCCTGCTCCGCCGCGGCCTCCTGGCGGCGCCGTTCGGCCACCCGTTCGCCGCGGAACCGCACCCCTTCCCCGATCAGGACCAGGATGGCCAGCCAGGAGGACCCGGCGAAGGCGCGGATGAAAGCCGCTTCATCGCCGCTGCGGGCGGCGGCAAGGAACAACGCCAGGATTCCCGCCGCGGCCCCGGACCATGCCACAGCGCGCTTTCCGGCCGCAGCCGTCAGGATCAGTGCCAGCGCAAAGGAGAGGACCACCGGGCCCCATGCGTAGCCCCGGGCAAGGTAGGCTGCGGTGGCTGCGGCAGCAACGGGCAGCATCACCAGCGGCGCGCGCCGGCGAAAAGCCAGCGCGGCGGGGCCGAGCAGCAGCAACGCCACTGCCAGGGGGTCCAGGGGCGTGTGGCCGGGCTGCCTCGCCGCAGCGAACGCCGAGCCCGCCACCTGGATCACGGCGACCACCACCACAATGACGGCGGTGGGCGGTCCCCTGAAACGGCGCTGCATGGTCCGAGCCTATTCCCGTGCGCTGCCAAAGTCGTCAGATGGGCGGCGTACCGCTTGTACTCCCCCGGGAGTAGGGGCACGGAGCAGCCTGCGCTGCGCTTAACGGCCGACGGCGGCACGGCACCTTCCATGCGAAAGGCACCGTGCCGCCGTCGTACGCCTTGGGGCGGGACTACCCCGCGACGCCTGCTGCGCGTTCCGCGGCTTCCACCACGTTGGTCATCAGCAGCGCCACCGTCATGGGGCCCACTCCGCCGGGGTTCGGCGAAATCCAGCCCGCCACCTCCGCGGCGGCGGGGTCGATGTCGCCGTAGACGCGGCTCTTGCCGGTCTCCGGATCGGTCTCGCGGGTGACGCCGACGTCCAGCAGGGCGGCGCCCGGCTTCACGTCAGCGGCCTTCACGATGTGCTTGACGCCGGCCGCACCCACGATGACGTCCGCCTGCCGCAGTAGCTCGGACAGGTTGGTGGTGCCGGTGTGGGTGAGGGTCACGGTGGCGTTGACGTCCCGCCGCGTGAGCAGCAGTCCGATCGAGCGTCCGATGGTGACGCCGCGGCCCACCACCACCACGTGCTTGCCGGCGAGGTTGTAGCCGTTGCGCTCGAGCAGCTCGATGACTCCCCGCGGGGTGCACGGCAGCGGCGTGGTGATCTTGTTGTTGACGTTGAGCACCAGCCGGCCCAGGTTGGTGGGGTGCAGCCCGTCTGCGTCCTTGGCGGGGTCGATGCGCTCCAGGATGGCGTCCGTGTCCAGGTGCTTGGGCAGCGGCAACTGCACGATGTACCCGTGGCAGGAGGGGTCCGCATTGAGTTCGTCAATGAGGGACTCCACCTGTTCCTGGGTGGCGTCAGCCGGAAGCTCGCGCTGGATGGAGTTCATTCCGATCTGCACCGACTGCTTGTGCTTCATGGAGACATACAGCTGCGAGGCGGGGTCAGCGCCCACCAGCACAGTGGCGATCCCTGGGGTGACGCCCTTGGCCTTGAGTGCGGCCACGCGTTCGGTCAGCTCGGCCTTGATGGCAGCGGCGGTGGCCTTGCCGTCGAGGATCTGTGCGGTTGTGGTGTCAGTCATGGGTTACCACTGCTCGTGCTGCGGGTACAGCGGGAAATCTGCGGCCAGCTTGTCCACGCGGGACTGGAGGGCCTCGACGTCGGCGCTGGTGCCTGCCTTGAGCGCGGTGGCGATGATCTCTGCCACCTCGGTGAACTCGGTGGCGCCGAAGCCGCGGGTGGCCAGGGCCGGGGTGCCGATGCGCAGGCCGGAGGTGACCATCGGCGGGCGCGGGTCGAACGGCACGGCGTTGCGGTTCACGGTGATGCCCACGGAGTGCAGGAGGTCCTCGGCCTGCTGGCCGTCCAGCTGCGAGTTGCGCAGGTCAACCAGGACCAGGTGCACGTCGGTGCCGCCGGTAAGGACGGAGACGCCGGCCTCGGCGACATCGGCCTGGTTCAGGCGGTCGGCGATGATCTTTGCGCCTTCCAGGACGCGCTCCTGGCGCTCCTTGAATTCCTGGCCGCCGGCGACCTTGAAGGCTACGGCCTTGGCAGCGATGACGTGCATCAGCGGGCCGCCCTGCTGGCCGGGGAAGACGCTGGAGTTCAGCTTCTTGGCCCACTGCTCCTTGGCGAGGATCACACCCGAGCGGGGACCGGCGAGGGTCTTGTGCACGGTGGAGGTGACGACGTCGGAGTATGGCACCGGGCTCGGGTGCAGGCCGGCGGCAACCAGGCCGGCGAAGTGTGCCATGTCGGTCCAGAGGAGCGCGCCCACTTCGTCGGCGATGGAGCGGAAGGCGGCGAAGTCCAGGTGGCGCGGGTAGGCGGACCAGCCGGCGATGATGACCTGGGGCTTCTCGGCGATGGCCTGCTCGCGGAGCTTGTCCATGTCGATGCGGAAGTTGTCCTCTTCCACCTGGTAGGCAGCGACGTTGTACAGCTTGCCGGAGAAGTTCAGCTTCATGCCATGGGTCAGGTGGCCGCCGTGGGCCAGCGACAGGCCCAGGATCTTGTCGCCGGGGGTGATCATGGCGGACAGTGCCGCTGCGTTGGCCTGCGCGCCGGAGTGCGGCTGGACGTTGGCGAACTCGGCGCCGAACAGGGCCTTGACCCGGTCGATGGCCAGCTGCTCAGCAACGTCAACGTATTCGCAGCCGCCGTAGTAGCGGCGGCCCGGGTAGCCCTCGGCGTACTTGTTGGTGAGGACCGAGCCCTGGGCTTCCATCACGGCGCGGGGGGCGAAGTTCTCGGAAGCAATCATTTCCAGGGTGCCGCGCTGGCGGCCAAGCTCCTGCTCAAGGACTGCTGCGATTTCGGGGTCAAGCTCAGCCAGCGGCTGGTTGCTGACGGCTGTGGTTGAGGTGGCTGTAGTAGTCACGAAGAACTCCTGGCTAGGGATACGGGCACTGCTATAGGTCAGGCTACCGGCTGGCGTGCTTCCGCACCGCGTTGATGGCAGGCGTGGAAGCCCGGCATGGTGCTGCTGCACTGACGCAGGGGCAGCCCCAATTCCGGCAAAACATGACCCTCGGCCCAGGCGTACGATCCGTGGTCTTCGTGATTGCCGCTCCCTGGTGGTTAGCCACCCAACGCCAGTTGCGACCCTTCCAGCCTACCAAAACCGGCACCCGCGGCGCGGGTAGGCTGTTACGCGTGAATCATGAGCAGCTGAACCAAGCGTACGTCGTCACCCTGTCCTGCCCGGACCGCCCCGGAATCGTCCACGCCGTGGCCGGAGCCCTGCTCGTGGCAGGGTGCAACATCATGGACTCGCAGCAGTACGGCAGCCCTTCCACCGGCAACTTCTTCATGCGGGTGGAAGTGACCACGGCAGCCCCGAAGTCCGAGCTGCGCGCCGCGCTGGAACCGGTGGCGGAAGCATTCTCCATGCAGTGGAACCTCGACACCGTCGGTGACAAAGTGCGCACCCTGGTGATGGCCAGCACCTCGGCCCACTGCCTCAATGACCTGCTCTTCCAGCAGCGCTCCGGGACCCTTCCCATCGACATTCCCGCCATCGTTTCCAACCACCAGGACCTGGCAGGCCTCGCCGAGTTCTACGGCATCCCGTTCCACTACATCCCCGTGACCAAGGACACCAAGGTCCAGGCGGAGGACAAGCTCCGCGCCCTCATCGCCGAGCACGACATCCAGCTGACCGTCCTGGCCCGCTACATGCAGATCCTCTCCGACGAGCTGTGCACCGACCTGACCGGCAAGGCCATCAACATCCACCATTCGTTCCTGCCGTCCTTCAAGGGCGCCAAGCCGTACCACCAGGCGCACGCCCGCGGCGTGAAGCTGATCGGGGCCACTGCGCATTATGTGACCGCGGCCCTGGACGAGGGGCCGATCATCGAGCAGGAAGTCATCCGCGTAGACCACGCCCGCACGGCCGAACAGTTTGTCCAGATGGGCCGGGACGTGGAGGGCCGCACCCTGGTGCAGGCCGTGCAGTGGCACGCCGAGCACCGGGTGCTGCTTGACGGCAACCGCACGGTGGTCTTCAACTAGGCCTTCCCCGGCGGCGGCAGTCGCATTCGGCATGGATGCCGCCGCCGCGAGGGGTGGCTTAGGGTGAAGCCATGGTTCCTCTCTACCCTTTCGCCGGCAGTTCCCCGGCTGTCCATGAATCAGCGTTCGTGGCCCCGTCGGCCTCGATCATCGGCAATGCCACCCTGGGCCCGGACTCCAGCGCCTTCTACGGCGTCTCCGTCCGCGCCGACACCGCGGCCATCACCGTGGGCGCCGGGAGCAACCTGCAGGACAATGTGGTGCTGCACGCCGACCCCGGCTTCCCCTGCACGGTGGGCGAACGCGTCAGCGTGGGGCACGCCGCCGTCGTGCACGGCTGCACGGTGGAGGACGACTGCCTGATCGGCATGGGCGCCACCGTCCTCAATGGTGCAGTGATCGGCGCCGGCTCGCTGGTGGCGGCCGGCGCCGTCGTGCTGGAAGGAACGGTTGTTCCGCCACGCTCCCTGGTGGCGGGAGTGCCCGCCAAGGTGCGCCGCGAGCTCAATGATGAGGAGTTCGACGGCGTCCGCGCCAATGCGGCGCGCTACGTGGAACTCGCGGCGAAACACCGCGAGCTCCACGCGTCTGAAGGCTAGTCCAGGCTGATCGGCCCGAACTCGTCCAGCAGATCACCCGGCCCGGGGTTGCCGGGGGCGGATGAGCCACCCAGGTGCTTCACCACGCCCCAGACTGCGTTCAGCCCGGTGGTGACGGCGCCCTCGGCCCAGCCGGCGGTGAACGAGACGTCGTCGCCGGCCAGGAAGATGCCGCGCTGGGATTCCGGCAGCTTGTCCTGCTTGAAGTGCGTGAACAGCCGCTGCTGGTAGCGGTAGTGTCCGGGCAGGTTGGCCTTGAAGGCGCCCATGAAGTTCGGGTCGGCCTCCCAGGACACGGTGATGGGCTGGCCCACGATGTGCCCGGCGATGTCCACGCCCGGGTAGATCTGCTCCAGCGAGTGCAGCATTAGCTCCACCCGTTCGTCCGCGTCCAGGGCAAGCCACTTCAGCGCGTCGTCGTTCCAGGTGTAGGACAGCAGGATCACGGCGGGCTGGTCCGGGCCATTGTCCAGCAGGTACGTAGCCCGGTTCAGCCTGTCCGTCAGGGTCATGGACAGGACCTCGTTGCCCGTTTCGGCATCGATGTCCTTCCAGAACGGCCGGTCCACCATCACGAACGTCTTGGAGGACTGCATGTAATGCGACTTCTCCATGGCGGTCCACAGCTCGGCGGGAAACAGCGCCTCCTCGGTGTGGATGCGGGTAGACAGCAGCCACGACTGGCAGGTGGTCACCACCGCCGGATAGCTGGCCTCGCGGCCCCAGCGCTCCCGGACCCGCAGGTTGCCGTCAGGGTCCCGGCTGATCCTGCCCACGGCGCCGCGGGGCGAGCCGGAGTGCAGCGAGGCCAGGGAGGTGCCGGCGGGCCAGTGAACCAGGTCCGACGGCGCGTGCTGCCAGAGTGCCTCGGGCAGCCGCTGCGCTCCCCCGCGGATGAGCCGGTGCTGGTCGTCCGCGTCCGTATAAACCACGCGGAGGATCTCCAGGATGGAGTTGGGGAAGTCGGTATCCCAGCCGCCGGTACCGAACCCCACCTGGCCGAAGGCCTCACGGTGCGCGAACCCTGCCTTCTTAAAGGACTCGCTGGCCGCGATGAACCCGTAGAAAGTCTGCTCATCCATGAGCGGGAGCAGTTCGTTCCAGAGTTCCTTGATCATGGGCATGTCCCGCGCCTTGATGGCGTCCTGCATCTGCACGAACTTGGCGCCGTCGTTGACTGCTGCCTTCCAGGCGTCGGCCACCTCACGGAAGAACGGCGGCAGGTCGCTTGGCTTTTCGGCATAGTGCTTCTTGCCGGCTAGCTCGATCACGGTGCTGGATGTTACGTCAGCGAGGGGGTTGGGGAAGTCCTGGGTCTCCAGCCCGAGCAGGTCCACGTAGTGGTAGAACGCCTTGCCGGAGACCGGGAACCGCATGCCGCCCAGGTCCGCCACCACGCCCGGCGCTGCGGGGAAGGCAGCCGTGCGCAGCCGCCCACCGATCTGGTCCGCCTCGTAGACCACCGGACGGAGTCCCAGTTTCATGACTTCATAGGCGGTCACCAGGCCGGAGAGCCCGGCGCCGATGACGGCCACCTCCGCGCCGTACAGTTCCGGCGGGACGGCGCCCAGGCCTTCCGGGTGGGCCAGGTAGTGGTCGTAGCTGAACGGAAAGTCGGGGTTCAGCATGGTGATGGGCGCTGACTGCCCGCCTGCGCCGCGCCCGGCTGCGTCCGCCGGCGGCGTGGAGGTGCTGGAGGGGTCGAAGGCGGGCAATTCGGTGGCGATGGTCATGAGAGTTCTGCTTTCACAGGTTCCTGGCTCGGGGCCTTGGCGGTCAGTTCACGGTAGTCGAGCTCACTCAGCGCCGCTACCTTGGAGTTCCGGCGTCCATAGCCGAAGTAGATGGCGATGCCCACCAGCATCCAGGCCCCGAAGACGACCCAGGTATCGGCTCCCAGGTTTGCCATCAGGTAGGCACACATGAGCGTGCCCAGGACGGGAGTGACGGGGTACAGCGGCACCCGGAAGCTCCGCGTCAGGTCCGGGCGGTTGCGGCGCAGGTGGATAACGGCGACATTCACCAGCGCGAAGGCGAACAGCGTTCCGATGCTGGTGGCATCAGCCAGGGCGCCGAGGGGCACCAGGCCTGCGGTGAGGGCGACGGCGGTACCCACAATGAGGGTTCCGGCGGCCGGGGTGCCGGTTCGCCGGGAGACCCGGCCGAAGACCTTGGGGACCAGCCCGTCCCGCGACATGGACAACAGGATCCGGGTCTGCCCGTACAGGACCGTGAGGACGATGCTGGCGATCGCAAGGACAGCGCCGACGGAGAAGACCAGGGCGATCCACGGCTGGTGGGTGGTCTCCTCCAGGATCTGGACCAGCGCGGCCTCGGTGCCGTCGAACCAGCCCCAGGGGCGGGCGCCGATGGCAGCAACCGCCACCAGGACGTAGATGCCGGTGACGATCACCATGGACAGCAGGATGGCGCGGGGAAGGTCGCGCTTGGGGTTCCGGGCTTCCTCGCCGGCAGTGGAGGCGGCATCGAAGCCGATGTAGGAGAAGAACACCCTGGACGCGGCGGCGGAGACACCGGCCGCGCCCATGGGCAGGAGCGGCTGGAAGTTGCCTGCGTTGAAGGCGGTGAAGGCAACGGCGCAGAAGAACAGCAGGATGCCCACTTTGACGATGACGATGGCCGTGTTGATCCGGGCGCTCTCCCGGGCTCCGCGGACCAGCAGGACCATGGCCAGCACCACGATGGCCACCGCCGGAATGTTGACCAGTCCCCCGTCGCCGGGTGGCTGGGCTACTGCGTCGGGCAGCACCTGCCCGAACGCCGCCAGCGTCTCATTGACATACTGGCCGGCGCCGACCGCCACGGCAGCCACGGACACCGCGTATTCCAGGACGAGGCACCAGCCGCAGATCCACGCCATGCCCTCGCCCAAGGTGGCGTAGGAGTAGGAGTAGCTTGAGCCCGCCACCGGGACCAGGCCCGCCATCTCGGCGTAGGACACCGCGGAGAGCAGGGCGGCGAGGCCGGCAATAACGAAGGAGATCCAGATGGCGGGGCCGGCAAGGGGCACCGATTCGCCGAGGATCACCAGGATGCCGGTGCCCAGGGTGGCCCCCACGCTGATCATGGTCAGGTGGAGGACGCCGAAGCTGCGGAGCAGCCTGGGGGCGCCTTCGCCGCCGTCGGCTTCGCCGACCATTTGTCCTATTGGTTTGCGCCGCAGCAGCTGGGCCCGGAGGCCGGGGCGTCCTGCGCTTGGCGCAATGGGCTTTTCGGTGGTCACAGGCACAGTCACCGTTGACGTCCCTTCAGAGTAGTTGTTGGTTTCCCCTCACCAACACTGGCATGTGAGCCAACTCTCAACCTGGTGCAAAATGACTTATAGTGATCCACCGTGAGACTTTATGCACAAACACGGCGGATCCCGCAATCCGGCACTTACGGCTCCCGGACGCAACCATGACGACTGGGCCGGCCGAGTCCGGACCGCTGAGTTTTGTCACCCTCCAGCAGTTCCTTGACCAGCTGCCGCCGCTGCTGAAAACGCTCCATGACGGCGGCAGCGGTGGCCGGCTCCTGCGGTGGGTTGAACCCAGCGAACTGGAAGACCCCACGCCCTATTTGCCCGAGGGCGAGTTCCTGCTCACCGCCGGGCTTCCCTTCCTGGGCGACGGCGGCACGCCGGCCAGGGTGGATGCGTATGTCCGGCGCCTGGTGGAGGCCAAAGTGGCGGCCCTGGGGTTCGGGATCAGGCCCTACTTCGATGCCGTTCCGGACGTGGTGCTGGACGCGTGCCGGCAGCATAACCTCACGTTGTTCGAGGTGCCGGAATCCCTGCCCTTTGCCGCGATCGGCCTCCAGTTCTCCCAACTCCTGGAAACCGACAATGCCCGGGTTTTCCGGCAACTTGCAGAGACCAACCGGCAACTCATGCGTGCAGTCCTCTCTCCCCGGCCTGAGCATGAACTCCTGGCCGCGCTGGTCCAGCGCGTCCCCGTGTGGGCGGTCATGGTGGGCGCGGACGGGCGGGTCCGGGCCCGGGGCACCAGCGCCGGCGGCAGCACCGCCGTCGACCTTTCCCTCCTGGAACCCATGCTCGACCGGCTGCTGTCCGGCCGGGGGCCAAGGGTGGAGATGGACAGCTTCGACCAGCCGCGGTCGGCGCTGGTGGTTGGCCATCCCCTGCGCAGCACCAAGGACGCCAACCTCGGCGCCCTGGTTCTCGGCGCCGACGCTCCGCTGACGCCTGCGCAGAACAACGTGGTCCAGTCCGCCGTCGGGCTGCTTGAACTGCTGGTGCGGCAACGCACCAGCGGATCGCTGGCCCCAAGCCAGCTGGCTACCGCCGTCCTCCTGCATCCCGAAAGCCTTACCGCAGGCAGCACCCGGCACCTCAACGGCCTCAAGGACCTGATGGCACAGAGCCTTTCCTCCACCCGGTCCGCGCCCATGCGCGTCGTGCAGGGCATCAATGTGGAGGCGCCCCAGTGGCCCGCGGGCGACAGCCCGGTCCGGGAGCTGCTGCAATGGCGCCGGATGCTCGACACCAAGCTCGTGGAGGTCACGGACTATGGGTTCGCCGCCGTGACCCGGCTCAGGGTGGACGATGCCTTGCTCGCAGATGTGGAGAAGCTGGGGTGGCGCCTGGTGGTCGGCGAACCGACCGAGCTCACCGGCTTGTCAGCCGCTTACCAGCGCGCCTCCTCCCTCCGCAGCCAGGTCCAGCGAAGTGGCCGGAGTATCCGGGCTGATGAGGTGTCCTGGTCCGTTACCGGGTTGCTGGGCAGGGAGGCCGGAACACTGCTGGCCGAACGCCTCCTCCAGCCGGTCCTGGCACTGGAACCGGACCGGCGCCTCCCGCTGCTGGCCGTCCTCCGCGGCTGGCTCAGCGAGAACGGGAGCTGGGACGCCTCCGCCAAACTGCTCGGCCTGCACCGGAACAGTGTGCGCCGGCAGATCGGTGTCCTAGGCGAACTTTTGCAGATGGACCTAAACCAGGCCCAGGTGCGCGCAGAGCTGTGGATCGCGCTGCAATACACGGACGGCGTGGCAGGGGCCGACTGACCGCAGCCTAGGGCCGGCCGTCCCCGGGCAGGCCCCGCTCCTGCGGCAGGTCCGCCTCCCACTCCCGGTACACCCGTGGCCGGCGTTCCCGCAAGTACGGCACCACCTCCCGCGCGGCGCGGACCGCCTCCGCATCCACCTCGGCAAACAACAGCGCCTGGCCGTCCCCCGCCTCGGCGAGCAGCGCACCGTCAGGTCCTGCCACCACGCTTCCGCCACCGAAAACGTAGGCGTCCTCGGTTCCGCAGTGGTTCGCATAGGCCACGTTGAGCTGGCTTTCCAGCGCCCGGGCACGGATGAGCACCTGCGGTACCGCCTCGAAGCCGGTTGACAGTGCGGTGGGCACCAGGAGCAGCTCGGCGCCCCGGGCCGCGGCCGCCCGCGCAGCCTCGGGGAACTCGATGTCATAGCAAATCAGCAGGGAGGTGCGGATGCCGTGGAAATCCACCACGGCGGGAGGTTCCGAGGCTGCGACGAATGCCCTGCGTTCCTCGTCGCCGAAGAGATGCACCTTGGCGTAGGTGAGGATCTCCCTGCCTCCGGCATCCACCAAGGCGGCTGATATATGCCATCCGGTGCCACCGGCGGACTCCGTCTCACTGCTTGCCGGGGCCGGAAGGCTGTACACAAGCGCGATCCCATGGCTGCGGGCAATTCCTGCCAGCCGTTCACGGATCGCGGGGATCGCGGCCGGATCCAGTTCGCCGCGCAGCCGCAGCGGCGCGTAGCCCACGGGAAAGAGCTCCGGCGTGAGCAGGAGGTGGGCGCCGGCCTGCGCGGCCTGGCGGGCGGCCTGGTCCACGGTCCGGAGATTGGCTTCGATGTCCAGGACCACTGCGTTGGCCTGCAGGACGGACAGCAGCATCGTTACCACCTTCGTTGTGCCGGTCCACGCGGAGGTGGAGGACCGGGATTGGTTCCGTCCTCCAGCCTAGCCAGCCGCAAACGGTGGTTGACGGGTCGTTTGGACCTGCAAGGCGCCCCGGCGGGTCGGAATGCACGCCAACCAGCTGCACCGCCTACCACCGCACCCCGCCACTCATTGCGTTAACTTCTTGACTACAAGAGCTGACGTAGGGCAATCTTCTTAGCATGTCCGCAACCACGCGCTCAACGAGGAGCAAACCCAAAAACCCCGGATCGCAGTCCGCCCTGCGGCAGCTGAACCAGCAGCGGATCATCGAGACCTTGATGGGCGGGCCGGCCACCCAGGCGGAACTGGCACGGCAGACGGGATTGTCCACCGCAACGGTCTCCAACATCGTCAAAATCATGCTGGACTCGGGCCTGGCGTCGACCGAACCCATCACCAGTTCCGGGCGGCGCGCATTGAATGTGCGGCTGAACAGCAACGGTGCCGTGGCGGTGGGGATCGACTTCGGCCGCCGGCACCTGCGGGTGGTCCTGGCCTCGCTCAGCTACCACGTGATCGCCGAGGAATCGGTCATGCTCCCACTGGGCCACCAGGCGGATGACGGCATCCAGGCCGCGGTGTCACTGCTGGAGAAGCTGCTGCGTGAAAGCGGCGTCGAACGCACTTCCGTGGTGGGGGCCGGCGTCGGCATTCCGGGCCCCATAGACCGCCGGACGGGGACGGTGGCGCAGGGCGCCATCCTGCCGGAATGGGTGGGCATCAACATCCTGCAGCATCTTGAGGAAACCTTGAGAATCCCTGTGTTTGTTGACAACGACGCCAATCTGGGCGCCTGGTCCGAGGTGACCTGGGGACAACACTCGGGGGTCAGCAACCTGCTGTTCCTGAAGATCGGATCGGGCATCGGTGCCGGCCTCATCCTCAACGGCGCCCCCTACTACGGGAATGTGGGAATCACCGGCGAAATCGGCCACGCCACCATCCATGAGCAGGGGCTGGTGTGCCGCTGCGGCAACCGCGGCTGCCTGGAAACCATCGCCTCCACCACCACCATGATCGAGCTCCTCAGCCGAGGTGAGGACCGGCCCCTGACGCCTGCGGACATTGTCCGCAAGGCACTGAACCGGGACTCGGCAACGCTTCGCGTCGTGGACGATGCGGGGCTGGCGGTAGGACGCGCCCTGGGGAATGTGGCCAACCTGATCAACCCCGAGGTCATCGTGGTAGGAGGCCCACTGGCAGGCTTGGGGGACATCCTGCTGGACCCCATCCGGCGCGGCCTAATCCGTCATGCGGTACCGGTCATTGGCGAGACCACCACCCTCACCATGTCCTCGCTCGGCGACAGGGCGGAGGCCCTCGGAGCCGCCGCCCTGGTGTTCCAGCATGCCGGGATTCGCAAGTCCTAGACCATTTCGTTATCCAGCAATTGCGTTAAAGACTTGACGACAACAGCTGTGATCCAGTTTACTTTTGGTTCAGACGGCCCTGCGCTTTGCCGGCCGGACAAAGAAGTCATTGCATTGGAGGGTTAGGGCTCATGACGTCCCAGACCACGCAAACGGATCCGATCATCCTCGAGATGCGGTCCATTACCAAGGAATTCCCCGGCGTTAAAGCATTGTCGAACGTGAGCCTCCGGGTGAAGGCAGGCGAGATCCACGCCATCTGCGGCGAAAACGGGGCGGGCAAGTCCACCCTCATGAAGGTCCTGTCCGGCGTGTACCCGTACGGCAGCTACGACGGCGACATCGTCTACCAGGGGCAAATCCAGCAGTTCCGGGACATCCGGGCCAGCGAGCACGCCGGCATCGTGATCATCCACCAGGAACTGGCGCTGATCCCCGAACTGTCCATCATGGAGAACATCTTCCTGGGGAACGAGCCCACCAAGCGCGGTATCATCGACTGGGGCGAGGCCCGCCTCCGGTCGCTGGACCTCCTGGCCCGCGTCGGCCTGCGCGACGATCCCGACACCCCCATCAAGGAAATCGGCGTCGGCAAGCAGCAGCTGGTGGAAATCGCCAAGGCACTGAACAAGTCCGTGAAGATCCTCATCCTGGACGAGCCCACCGCGGCCCTGAACGAATCGGACTCCCAGCACCTGCTGGACCTGATGCTGGGCCTGAAGGCCAAGGGCATCACGTCGATCATCATCTCCCACAAGCTCAACGAGATTGAGCAGATCGCCGATTCCATCACCATCATCCGCGACGGCAAATCCATCGAGACACTGGACGTCAAGAAGGACGGCGTGGACGAGGACCGCATCATCAAGGGCATGGTGGGCCGCACCCTGGAATCCAGATTCCCGGACCACACCCCCAAGATCGGCGAGGTGTTCTTCGAGGTCAAGAACTGGACCGTGGGCCACCCCACAGTGCAGGACCGGCTGATCTGCAAGAACTCCAGCTTCTACGTCCGGCGCGGGGAAATCGTCGGGTTTGCCGGGCTTATGGGCGCCGGCCGCACTGAACTGGCCCGTTCCGTCTTCGGCCGCTCCTACGGCCGCTTCATCGACGGCCACATTTACAAGGACGGCAAGGAAGTGGTCCTGAAGAACGTCCGCCAGGCCATCGACGCCGGGCTGGGCTACGTCACCGAGGACCGGAAGACCCTGGGCCTGAACCTCCTCGACGACATCAAGACCACCACTGTGGCAGCGGCCCTGAAGAAGATCAGCCACAACTCGGTGGTTGATCCCAACCAGGAGTTCACCGTGGCTGAGCAGTACCGCAAGTCGCTGCGCACCAAGACGCCCTCCGTGGAGGAAGGCGTAGCCAAGCTGTCCGGCGGCAACCAGCAGAAGGTGGTCCTGGCCAAGTGGATGTTCACCGACCCGGACCTGCTGATCCTGGATGAGCCCACCCGCGGCATCGATGTCGGGGCCAAGTACGAGATTTACGGGATCATCCAGCAGCTGGCCAACCAGGGCAAGGGAGTCATCGTCATCTCCTCCGAACTGCCTGAGCTGCTGGGCCTGTCCGACCGTATCTACACCATCTTCGAAGGCGCCGTCACCGGTGTCCTTAGCAAAGACGAGGCCAGCCAGGAAAACCTGATGAAGCTGATGACCTCCGCCACCCGAAAAGCCGCCTGACCCTCTGGCCCCTCCAGAACCTTCCGGACACAAGGACTGACACCATGAACGCCCTCAAAAAGCTGTTTGGCGGCAACACCCGCCAATTCGGCATGATCTTCGCCCTCGTGGCCCTGATCATCTTCTTCCAGTTCGCCACCGAAGGCCGGACGCTGACGCCCGGCAACGTCATCAACCTCTTCAACGGCAACTCCTACATCCTGATCCTCGCCATCGGCATGGTGCTGGTGATCATCGCAGGCCACATCGACCTCTCGGTCGGCTCCGTTGCCGCGTTCGTCGGCGTCACGGTGGCCCTGGCCATCCGCGACTGGGGTATCCCGTGGTGGGCCGGCGTCCTGCTGGGCCTCGTGCTGGGTGCGATCATCGGCGCCTGGCAAGGCTGGTGGACCGCGTATGTGGGCATCCCCGCCTTCATCGTGACCCTCGCCGGCATGCTCCTCTTCCGCGGCTTCAACCAGTTCGTGGGCAAGTCCAACACCATCCCCGTCCCCAGCGACTTCCAGTACATCGGCTCCGGCTACCTGCCCGAGGTGGGCCCGGACACCGGCTACAACAACCTCACGCTCCTGATGGGTGTCGCCGTCGCGGTCTTCGTCGTGGTGGGCGAACTCCGCTCCCGCGCCCGGGCCAAGGCACTCGGCGCCGAGGTCCCCGAAATGTGGGTCACCGTACTGAAGCTGGTACTCATCTGCGCCGCCATCCTCTACGCCACGTACCTCTTCGCCACCGGCCGCCCGGGTACGTCGTTCCCCATCCCCGGCCTGATCCTGGCCGTGCTGGTCCTGATCTACGGCTTCATCTCCTCCCGCACCATCCTGGGCCGCCACGTCTACGCCGTCGGTGGCAACCGGCACGCGGCCGAACTCTCCGGCGTCCAGTCCAAGAAGGTCAACTTCCTGGTCATGATGAACATGTCCATCCTGGCCGGCCTGGCCGGCATGATCTTCGTGGGCCGCTCCACCGCCTCAGGCCCGTTCGACGGCGTGGGCTGGGAGCTGGACGCCATCGCCGCAGTCTTCATTGGCGGCGCGGCAGTGACCGGCGGTGTGGGCACCGTGGTCGGCTCCATCATCGGTGGCCTGGTCATGGCAGTACTCAACAACGGCCTGCAGCTGCTCGGTGTTGGCGCCGACCTTACCCAGATCATCAAGGGCCTGGTGCTCCTGATCGCCGTCGCCTTCGACGTCTACAACAAGTCCCAGGGCAAACGCTCCATCATCGGCATGCTGACCCGGAACATGAACCGGCCCTCCGGCGGCCCCAGCAGCCCCATCCAGCCCGACGAAACCACCTCCACCAAGGAAGCGATCGCCAGGGAAGCCTGAGTTTGCAGCCTGAATACCGTTCCATCACACAAAGAAAGAGAACCAACAATGCGAATGTTTGGTAAAGCAGGAAAGGCCGCAGCGGTAGCTGCCATCGCAGCACTGGCGCTGACGGGCTGCGGCCGCTCGGAGCCGTCCGGCGGGTCCAGCAGCGGTGCCGCGGGATTCGACCAGAACTCCTCCATCGGCGTCGCCCTCCCCCAGAAGACCAGTGAAAACTGGGTCCTGGCGGAGAAGCTGTTCAATGACGGCCTCAACGGTGCCGGGTTCAAGGCTGACGTCCAGTTCGCCAACGGCGGCGTGTCGGAGCAGCAGAACCAGATCAGCGCAATGGTCACCAAGGGTGCCAAGGTCATCATCGTGGGCGCCATCGACGGCTCCCAGCTGGGTACCCAGCTCAAGCAGGCCAAGGACGCCGGCGCCACGGTCATCGCCTACGACCGCCTCCTGCTGAACACGGACAACGTGGACTACTACGTGGCCTATGACAACTTCAAGGTCGGCGTGCTCCAGGGCCAGGCCCTGCTGGACGGCATGAAGGCGAAGAAGCCCGCTGGTCCGTACAACATCGAACTGTTCGCCGGTTCCCCCGACGACGCCAACGCCAAGGTGTTCTTCAACGGTGCCATGAGCGTCCTGAAGCCCAAGATCGACGACGGCACCCTGAAGGTCGTCTCCGGACAGAACAGCTTCGAACAGGCCGTGACCCAGGGCTGGAAGGCTGAAAACGCCCAGCGCCGCATGGACACCCTGCTCAGCGGCAGCTACACCAGCGCCAACGTGGACGGCGTCCTGTCCCCGAACGACACCCTGGCCCGCGCGATCCTGACCTCGGTCAAGGCTGCCGGCAAGCCGATCCCGGTTGTCACCGGCCAGGACTCCGAAGTTGAGTCGGTCAAGTCGATCATCGCAGGTGAGCAGTACTCCACCATCAACAAGGACACCCGCAAGCTGGTTGAGCACGCCATCACCATGGTCAAGGACCTGCAGGCAGGCAAGAAGCCTGAAGTCAACGACGACAAGTCCTACAACAACGGCAACAAGGTGGTTCCCGCCTACCTGCTGGAGCCGGTCATCGTGACCTCGGCCAACGTCAAGACGGCCTACACGGACGATCCCGTACTCGGCCCGATCACCAAGTAATACCGATAGCACAGCCGGCACCCGCCGGCGGGCGGAAAGCCCGGTCCTTCAAAAGGACCGGGCTTTCCTGCGTCCTGCCCCAGGAGCAACACCCTTCACAGGCCAGACACAGGTGTGGCCGTATTCCCGCACAGGATGCCCGGCGAGGGTTGATGCGAAGCCGGCCCCCCGCGCCGGCACCTGAGTCATAGGAGTAACGTGAGCGTCCTTGCCCGAAGCGTAGGCAATGCCTTCAGAAACAAGGTCCGCACCGCAGCAGTCGTAGCGGTGCTGGCCGTCGCCATTGGCCTGGCCTTGGCCATGCTGGTGGCGAACCAGGCGGTCGGAGCGAAGGTGCAGGAGCTCAATGCCTCCGTCGGCACCGTCCTGACCGTCAACCCCGCCGGCGGGCAAGGCTTCGAAGGCGGCGGTGAACCCCTCACGGCCAGCCAGGCAGCCACTGCCGCCGGCCTGCCCAACGTCAGTGCCGTCGTCGGGACCACCTCCCTGCGGTTGAGGAACGCGGCCACAGCAGCGGCACAGGCAGCCGCAGGCCAGGCCGGCCAGGCCGGCCCCGGCGGCCAAACCGGACAGGGCGGTCCCGGCGGCCAGGCTGCGGCCACCCTGACCACCAGCCTCACAGCCGCGGTGGACGCCGGCACCCTGGGCAACCGCAACCAGCAAGCCAACGGAACCGCAGGGTCCACCGGTACCACCCAGCAGCCGGTCCGTTCTCTCCCGATCACCGCCACGGGGATCGGGGCCGAAGTGGACACAACCGGCAAGGCCCTGAACATTACCCAGGGCACCGGGCTGGGCGACTACTCGGCAGCCTCCACCGGGGCGCTGCTGGGAACCACCCTGGCGGAGAAGAACAGCCTCTCGGTCGGCTCCACCTTCACCATCAATGACCAGGCCTACACCGTGACCGGACTGTTTGACGCCGGAACAGCCTTTGGCAATAACGCTGTTTACCTCACCCTCCCTACGGCCCAAGCACTGGCCGGGACGCCCGGTGAGCTGTCCAGCATGATCGTCACGGTCAATTCCATGGACAACGTGGCCACCGCGAAGACTGCCCTGCAGGCCGCCCTGGGCACCGACAAGGCGGACGTCACCCAGGGACAGAACCTGCAGACCGCCGTCAGCTCCCTTGACAGCGTCAAGAACATCTCCTTCATCGCCTTCATCGCTGCCCTGGGCACAGCCGGGCTGATCATCCTGCTCATCATGGTGATGCTGGTCCGCGAGCGCCGCCGCGAAATTGGTGTCCTCAAGGCCATCGGCGCACCCAACCGCACCATCGGCCTGCAGTTCGTCCTCGAAGCACTGGTCCTCGCGGCCCTGGGCAGCGCAGTAGGGGCAGCGATCGCATCCTTCGCCAGCGGCGGGATCGCCTCGGCCCTGATCAGCAGCAACACCACCACGGCCACCGCCGGCCGCAACATCTCGGCCGGCGCGGCAGGTGGAGGAGGTTTCCGCGGTGGACAGGGTGGCCCCTTCGGCGGCGCTTCCCAACTGCTGGGCTCCGTCACCGCGAGCGCGTCCCCGGGGGTGATCGCAGGCGGCATCGCAGCCGTGTTCGGCGTGGCCATTATCGGCGCCCTGGTCCCCGCGCTACTCACCGCGCGCATCCGTCCCATCGAAGTCCTGCGAGGAGAATAGCCATGATTGAAGTCAAGAACCTTGTCCGCACCTTCAACTCCGGTGACCGCGCCATCAAGCCGGTCAACGATGTCAGCTTCGTCCTGGAGCAGGGCACCCTAGCCTCGATCGTGGGCAAGAGCGGCAGCGGCAAAAGCACCCTGTTGTCCCTCCTGGGTGCGCTGGACAAACCCACCAGCGGGGACGTCGTCGTCAACGGCGTCAGCCTGGCGGGAATGCCGGACGGCAAGCTGACCGAGTACCGGCGCCGGGACATCGGATTCGTGTTCCAGCAATTCAACCTGATCCCCAACCTGTCCGCCGTGGACAATGTCATGCTGCCGATGGAATTCGCCGGCATGCGGAAGTCGGCCAGGCTGGAGCGGGCCAAGGGACTGCTGGAACAGGTGCAGCTTGATCCGTCCAAGCACGACCGGCGGATCAACAGGCTCTCGGGCGGCGAGCAGCAGCGCGTGGCCATTGCCCGCGCCCTGGCCAACGAGCCGAAGCTGATCCTGGCCGACGAGCCCACCGGCAACCTTGATGAGCAGACCGGTGACCACATCATCGAGCTCCTCAGCTCACTCAGCCGCGACCACAACACCACCATTTTGGTGGTCACCCACGACAGGGTCCTGGCAAACAAGACCGACCGCCGGTTCCGGCTGCAGCAGGGCAAGCTGACGGAAGAGCCGGTCCGGGGACGGACCGCCGTCGCCGCGAGCGCCTGACCTCCGGAAGAGGGCCAGGGGCAGGGGCTTGCGCTCCACCCCCGGCCCTCTTTTCCCATAGCTCCTCCCCTCGCCGGAGGTTCTCCTCTCCTGCGGTGCCGCTGTGACAGGATGGCAGCTATGAGCGCTCCCATCGCCACACCGTGGCTTTCCACGCAGCCTGACCAGGATCCCCGGACCGCCACCGGAAACCCGCTGCGCTGGGGAATCATCGCAACGGGCAGCATCGCCCGGGCCGTCTCCCAGGATTTGGCACTGCTTGAGGATGCCGAGCTCTATGCGGTCAGTTCCAGGGCGCAGGACACCGCGGATGCGTTCGCCGTGGCCTACGACTTCGCAAAGGCCTACGGGGACGACGGCGGGGTCCCCGGCTACCAGCGGCTGCTCGCCGACGATGCGGTGGACGTTGTCTACGTCGCCACCCCGCATGCGCAGCACCACGAGATGGTCCTGGCTGCGCTGAACGCGGGCAAGCACGTCCTGTGCGAAAAGGCCTTCACTATCAACGCCCGGGAAGCGGCGGAGCTAATCGAGGTTGCGCGCAGCCGGAACCTGTTCCTGATGGAGGCGGTCTGGAGCCGGTTCCTGCCGTCAATGCAGCGCGCTTTCGAAATTGCGGCGTCCGGCGAGCTGGGCGACATCCATTGGGTCACTGCAGACCTTGGTTTCCCAGCGCCCTACTCCCCCACGGCGAGGTTGTGGGCGCGGAAGGACGGCGGAGGTGCCCTGCTGGATCTGTCCGTTTACCCGCTGCTGTGGGCGCTGGGTACTATTGGTTTTCCGCAGACCGTCAGTGCCACAGGCTTCGTCAACGACGACGGCGTGGACGCCCAAAACGCACTGAGCCTTGGCTACGGCCACGCCGCCCAGGTCCAGCTCACCTCCTCCCTCCTGGCCCACGGTCCGCGCACTGCCACGGTGGCCGGGAGCCTGGGGTTCCTGCAGAGCGTGGGTTCCATCAACAATCCCCGCGAACTGGTCATCGCCAGGGGGTGGGAGGACCGCCGGACAGAGACCTTCGACGTCGTGGGAAAGGGCTATGCCTACGAGCTCCGCGAGGTGATGCGGTGTGTCCAGCAGGGGCTGACCGAGAGCCCGGTAATGCCGCTTGAGGACACCCTGAACACGATGCGCCTCTTCGACGGTGTTCGCGCGCAACTCGGGGTGACCTACCCCAACGACAGGCACTAGCAGGACCGACAGAGGCTGCGCACGACGGCGACGGGCAGCTTTTGCTTGAAGATCAAGTACCGCGGCCCCTTTTTTTCCGTTGACAGTTTCTGCGTCCATTGCCGGCATTTGTAAATTCCCTTGACTGAATGCTGGACTTTGAGCGATAAGCAGTCTTAGCATTTAGGCAGCATCGATTGCGCCGGTCACTGGGGGGTGGTACGCATGGCTCGTAATAGCTCGCCATGGCATGCCCTGCGCCCTGTACTTCTTGCCGGAGCTGCAGCCGTCACATGGCTGACCCTTTCCTCAACGGCTGCAACCGCCGACACAAGTACTGAGTCCTCCTCCCTGCTGAACGGGGTCACCAGTTCCGTGTCCTCCCTGACCCAGGATCTTCCGGCAACCGTCGCACAGGTTCCTGCCGGCTCCGCGGGCGGCCACGCTGCGGAGCCCGGGCTGCTGCAGCCTGCCGTAGCACCGGTTGCCGGCCTGGCGGACAACCTCATCGCCGCCGTTCCCGTGGTGGACCAGGTGGTTCCGGCCGGAACTGTTTCCGGGGTTTCGGATCCTGTGGTTCAGATTGCCGACAACGTGGCTGCGGGTGTGGCCCGGGATCTTACAGCCCCTGCAGCCGAGGCTCTTCCGGTGCTGGAGCCGGTGCTCCAGCCGGTTTCAGATCTTCTGACCGGCGCTGTTCCGCTGGCCCTCCCATCCTTGGATGACGTGCAGGTGGATGTTCCCGGCACAGTGGTCCCCGCTCCTGCGCAGGAGCAGCCCCCAGCGGTGGAAGAGGCGCCGGATGCTATAGGCACGGCCGCAGAATCCGGCGAGGCAGTTGATGAGCTGTCCGCGGCAGCAGCCGGCATTTACGGGCCGGGCCTGGAATCCTCGGATGCACGCGTCCTGGCCGGCGCGGCAGTAACAAAGGCCCTGGTTTTCGAGGCCATGGGCTCCCAAGCGGAACAGCCGCTGGCTGTCGACCCGTTGCCCGTTCCTGCCCAGGCTCCGGCAGCCCCGGCGTCCGGCGCAGGCAGCAGCGGTTCATCGGGCGGCACGTCGGCCGCCGCCGCGTGGCTCAACCCCATTCACTTCGACCTTGAAGGGGCCGGCGCTGTCCGCGCCGACCCGTCCCCCGGGCACGTTCCCTCACCGGTGTCATTCGACCCCGGCTCTTCTCCTGACTAGTTGAGACCCCCTGCCCTGCCACGGGCAGCACGCGGCTCTACGGGCAGCTCTCCAGCGCCCGGACACTCAACTATTCAGGAGTACAACCATGAACTGCACACTTCGCAGGGGGCTGCTGAGCACCCTCTTTGCCGGCGGCCTGCTGGCCTTCGGCTGCGCCACCGCTAACGCGGCGGACACCACCAGCGGGACGGACCTCTCCGCCTCCGCCCTGGTCTCGGCGGCGGCACCCGCTGACTCGACGTCGTTGGGCCTGCTGGGTGACCCAACGCCGGCCGGATCAACAGGTGTCGCCGCTGCAGTGGACGTCAACCTCGGGCTGGGGGCTGTCGCGCCCACAGATACCTCAACCACCGGCACCACTGACGTGGCGGCCGCAGCGGACGTCAACCTCGGCCTCGGCGGCGTCGCCGACCCCGCCACCGGCACGGGAACCACGGCAGACCTCGCCGCCAACGCCAACGTGGACCTCGGGCTCGGCAATGCCACAACCACCGATCCCACAACCACCGGCACCACCGACCTCGCCGCCGCAGCGGACGTCAATCTCGGGCTGGGCAGCATCACCAGCCCCGCCACCGACGGCACGGGAACAACGGCGGACCTCGCCGTCGACGCCAACGTGGACCTGGGGCTCGGCAATGCCACAACCACCGATCCCGCAACCACCGGCACCACCGACCTCGCCGCCGCAGCTGACGTCAACCTAGGGCTGGGCAGCATCACCAGCCCCGCCACCGACGGCACGGGAACAACGGCGGACCTCGCCGTCAACGCCAACGTGGACCTCGGGCTCGGCAATGCCACAACCACCGATCCCGCAACCACCGGCACCACCGCAGATCTCGCCGTCGACGCAGCAGTCAACCTCGGGCTGGACAGCATCACCAGCCCCGCCACCGACGGCACGGGAACAACGGCGGACCTCGCCGTAGAAGCAGCTGTAGGCCTAGGCCTTGGCGGCATGACCGGTGGCGACACGGCGGCAGCGATCGACGCAGCCGCAGACCTTGCTGTTGATCCAGGCACCGGAACCGCAGGCAACGGCGGCCTCGATGCCGTCGCCGATCTTGGTATTGACCTGGGCATCGGGCTCGGCGGTGACAACACCACGGGAACTCCGGGTACCTCGGATCCGGGTACCACCGGCCCGGGTGACGGCACCACCGGTGACACCGGCACCCTTGACCCCGGCGCGGACAACCCGGGTTCGGACAACGCTGGAGACAATGGCGCCGGCAACGGCACCACAGGCGATGACTCGACCGGCGGTACGGGTACTGCAGGCGTCGACGGCTTCACGGCAGCACCAGCCGGCTCCGCGGCAGTCAGCGGGGCCATCGCCCCTGTGACTGCGCCACGGGTTGCCCCTGCCAGCGGCAACCCGGCGGCTGGTACGGCGAACGGTGCCCACACAGCCCTTGCCAACACGGGCTGGGACGGATCGCTGGTTCCCCTGGCCCTGCTGCTGCTGGCCGCCGGGATCCTGGTGCTCCGCAGGCGCAAGGTCTCGTAGCGGCCCACGACAGAACGGTATGTGCCCGCACCTGTGCGCCTGAAGCGGCAGCACGCAGCGGGCTGGCGGAAGGAGGTCAGCAGCCCCGAAACGCATTACCTGTATAAAACATGTCTTCAGCACACATGTCCTTGTAGCCGGTAGTCCGGCGGCGAATGTGTTCGAAAATCGCCGCCGGGCTGTCGGCGTGCCGGGAGGCGAACGCCGGGGTCAATCGCCGGTTCTGCCCCACCGCCCGTATAATTTGGGGTACGACAGTGCCGCAGCGCACCGGGAGGAACGGTCATGGTGGCGGAATCGCCTAGCTCCATCAAGAATGAAGTTGTCGGCGGTCGCTACCGTTTGGGTGAAGTCGTAGGCCGTGGCGGAATGTCGTCGGTCTATTGTGCGCGGGACGAAAACCTGGGCCGCGACGTTGCATTGAAGCTTTTCGCCCCGCAAGCCCCGGACGCGGACGAGCTCAAGCGGCAGGAAGCCGAAATCCAGCTCCTGGCAACGCTCAACCACCCCGGCCTGGTGACACTTTTCGATGCGGGAATCGATGACCGTATCCCGGATGAGCCCCGGCCGTTCCTGACCATGGAACTGGTGGAGGGCCAGGACCTGCGCAGCCGTATCCGCCACAGCACCGTTCCGTTGGAGGAGTTGTCGGTCATCGGCGCCGGCATCGCCGACGCCCTGGCCTATGTGCACGGCCTGGGTATCATCCACCGCGACATCAAGCCGGGCAACATCCTCCTGGTGCAGATCCGCCCCGGCGAACCGCTGCGTCCCAAGCTCACGGATTTCGGCATCGCGAGGATTGTCGATTCCACCCGGCTCACGGCCACGGGCACCATGGTGGGGACCGCCGCCTACCTCAGCCCGGAGCAGGCCCTGGGCAAACCCCTGTCGTCGGCCACGGACATTTATTCTTTGGGGCTGGTGCTGCTCGAATGCATCAAAGGCACCGTCGAATACCCCGGCAGCGCCGTGGAGTCGGCGGTTGCGCGGCTCCACCGTGCCCCGGAAATTCCCGACGACGTCCCCTCAGAATGGGCCGACCTGATCCGTTCGATGACCGCCATCGAGCCGCTGGAACGGCCGGCTGCCGCTGACATTGAAACGGCGCTGCGCCAAGCGCTGGTCTCCCCCGCGTCGACGCCGGGCGAGCTGGCACCGGAAACGACGCGCGTACTGCCGGCCATGCCCTTCCACCCTCCCTCCATTACCGCAGAGGAATCGGTGGATGAGGTGCGGGAGGCTGCGGCGGCACCCGGGACTGCGGGTCCTGCCCCGGACACGGAGGCCGGCAAGTCCGGTTCAAAGCCGCGCCTGACCCGGAGCCGGCGCATCTGGCTGGCCGTCGTGGTCGGCGTCTTGTTGGTTGCCGCAGCCGCCGCTGCGGTGCTGATGAGCATCTCCGCCCGCCCGGCCGACGTCGTGCCTTATCCGACTGTGACGGGCGTTCTGGGTGACCATCTGCAGGAACTCCAAAAGAGCGTGGCACCGTGATCCTGAAGCAGGGTACGCCGGGCCGGCTCCTGCTGGCCTGGGGCGCGGCTGCGCTGGCGGCAGCCCTCCTCAGTGCCTGCGCCGCCCCTGGGACCGGACTGCAGCGCGAAGCCGCAACCCAGTTGCAGGCCCGGGTGCTTGAAGTTACCCAGGCCTCGTCCCAGAATGATCCCGAAGCCGCGCTGAAGGCATTGGAGGGTCTGGAAGCGGACCTTTCCGCGGCGCAGGCCAAGGGTCAGGTTTCCGAGGAAAGGCGCCGCAGCATCACCACCGTGGCCACGGCCGTCCGGGCAGACCTCAACGAAGCAATCAGCGCGCAGGCCGCGGCCGCGAAGGCTGCCGAAGACGCCAGGATTGCCGCCAGCCAGGCAGCGCAGGCTCCTACAACCGCTCCCGGCCCCGCCCCGCAGCCAGCCCCTGCGCAAGGCAACTCCTCGGGAAATGGCTCAGACGCCGGCAAGAACAACGGCGACAAGGGCAAGGGCAAGAACTAGGTCCGCACCCAGCAGCAAACGAAAGAAGCGGTGCTCCGGTAAAACCGGAGCACCGCTTCTTTGTGCCGTAACGGCAGGTGCTAGGCCAGGCTGGCGATGACCTTGTTCAGCGTGGCGGAAGGACGCATGACGGCGGACGCCTTGGCATCCTCCGGACGGTAGTAGCCTCCAATGTCCACCGGTGATCCCTGGACCTCGGCCAGCTCGCCCACGATCGTTTCTTCCTTGGTGGAAAGCTCGTTGGCGACCGGGCTGAACGCGGCGGCCAGGTCGGCGTCGTCCGTCTGCTTGGCCAGTTCCTCGGCCCAGTAGCGGGCCAGGAAGTAGTGGCTGCCCCGGTTGTCCAGCTCACCGGCGCGGCGGCTCGGGGACTTGTTCTCCAGCAGGAACGTGCCGGTGGCGCGGTCCAGGGTGTCGGCCAGGACCTGGGCGCGGGCGTTGCCGGTGGTGGTGGCCAGGTGCTCGAAGCTGACGGCCAGGGCCAGGAATTCACCCAGGCTGTCCCAGCGCAGGTGGTTTTCCTTCAACAGCTGCTGGACGTGCTTGGGAGCGGATCCGCCGGCACCCGTTTCGAAGAGCCCGCCGCCGTTCATCAACGGAACAACCGAGAGCATCTTGGCGCTGGTGCCCAGTTCCAGGATGGGGAACAGGTCCGTGAGGTAGTCGCGGAGTACGTTGCCAGTGACGGAGATGGTGTCCTCGCCCTTGCGGATGCGCTCGAGGGTGAAGGCAGTGGCCTTGACCGGCGACATGATCTGGAGGTCCAGGCCCTCGGTGTCGTGGTCCTTCAGGTACTCGTTGACCTTGGTGATGAGGTTGGCGTCGTGGGCGCGCTGTTCGTCAAGCCAAAACACGGCCGGAGTCTGGGAGGCGCGGGCACGGGTGACGGCCAGCTTGACCCAGTCGCGGATGGGGGCGTCCTTGGTCTGGCAGGCGCGCCAGATGTCACCGACGGAAACCTCGTGCTCCAGCAGGACGTTTCCGGAGCCGTCAACAACCTGGACGGTGCCGGCTTCCTGGATTTCGAACGTCTTGTCGTGGCTGCCGTATTCCTCGGCGGCCTGTGCCATGAGGCCCACGTTGGGGACCGTGCCCATGGTGGTGGGGTCGTAGGCGCCATTGGCACGGCAGTCGTCGATGACCACCTGGTAGATGCCCGCGTAGGAGCTGTCCGGGAGGACTGCCAGGGTGTCGGCTTCCTTGCCGTCCGGGCCCCACATGTGGCCGGAGCTGCGGATCATGGCGGGCATGGAGGCGTCCACGATGATGTCGGAGGGTACGTTCAGGCTGGTGATGCCCTTGTCGGAGTCCACCATGGCCAGCGCGGGGCCGTCTTCCAGGCCCTTCTTGATCAGGTTCTGGACGCCGTCGCGGACGTCCGCCGGCAGGTCTTCGAGGCTGCTCAGGATGGCTGCGAGGCCGTTGTTGGGGCTGATGCCGGCGGCGGAAAGCTGCTTGCCGTAGGTCTCGAACAGCTCGGAGAAGTACGCCTTCACCACGTGGCCGAAGATGATGGGGTCCGAGACCTTCATCATGGTGGCCTTGAGGTGTGCGGAGAACAGCACGCCCTCTTCCTTGGCGCGGGCAACCTGCGCCTTCAGGAACTCGTCCAGGGCGGCGGCGCGCATCACGGTGCCGTCGATGACCTCGCCGGCCAGGACCGGGAAGGCCTTCTTCAGGACCTTGACCGAGCCGTCTTCGCGGACCAGCTGGATGGCAATGGTGCCTTCGGATTCGATGACCACGGACTTCTCGTTGGAGCGGAAATCGTCCTGGCCCATGGTGGCCACGTTGGTCTTGGACTCCGGGGTCCACGCGCCCATGGAGTGCGGGTTCTGGCGGGCGTAGTTCTTGACGGACAACGGGGCGCGGCGGTCCGAGTTGCCCTCGCGCAGGACCGGGTTCACGGCGGAGCCCTTGATCTTGTCGTAGCGCGAGCGGATGGCGGTCTCTTCGTCCGAGGACGGGTTGTCCGGGTAGTCCGGCAGCGCGTAGCCCTGGCCCTGCAGCTCTGCAATGGCGGCCTTCAGCTGCGGGATGGACGCGCTGATGTTGGGCAGCTTGATGATGTTGGCTTCCGGCGTCTTCGCCAGCTCACCGAGTTCAGCAAGGGCGTCACCGATCTGCTGCTCGGGGGTCAGGTAGTCACCGAAGACGGCGATGATGCGGCCGGCGAGCGAGATGTCGCGGGTCTCCACCTCCACACCTGCTGTCGAAGCAAACGCCTCGATGATGGGCAGGAACGAATAGGTAGCCAGCATCGGCGCTTCGTCGGTGTGGGTGTAGATAATCTTGGACATGCGCGGGCGTCTCCCTGTGGGTCGGCTTGGTTGTGAAAATTCGGTCTATTTCACCATGTACAACTTACCCGAGGACCCGGCTTTGAACCGTACCGGGACCCCAGCGTTACCCCGGCGGTGAGCAGGATTACAGCGATGGAGAACGGACGACGGCGGCGGCGGGCGTGGGTGCCGGGGCCACCGCTCTGCGTACGGTGCGGATAGGGAGAGGAAAGGGCGCCGGCCGCTATTTGATATCTCACTACTGTGTACAAACTTGCCGGGTGACGATAAGTTCGCTAAGTCACTCCCGCCCCAGGCCCCACCCCCCTTCCAGACAGGACAACAATGACACGCACCAGGTCTCTGGCCTCCGGCCTCCTCACTCTCTCGGCGGCGGCAGTGCTGGCTTTCGCTTCCGCAGGCGGGGCCTCCGCCGCCCCGGCTTCGTCCGACGGAGACGACACTCCGTCGGTAGCCAGCGTCACGCTCGATGCCGGCGCTGCAGCCGATTACTGGACTCCGGAGCGGATGAAGGCAGCCGTTCCTGGTGACACGCTGGCCGGCAAGGCCCTGGAACGTGGAAACCGCTCCAGCGCCGCCCTCGTGGAGAAGGGAAAGCCTTCCACCACCCAGGGCACCAAGGGCAAGCCCACCATCGCCAAGAGCGAGAACCCCGTCTCGCACATCGGCAAGGTCTTCTTCACCCTCGGCGGTACAAACTACGTGTGCTCGGGCAACGCCGTGTCCTCAAAGAACGGCAGCACCGTGGCCACGGCCGGACACTGCGTGAACGAGGGTCCCGGCGCCTACGCCACCAACTTCATCTTCGTGCCCGCCTATGAGAATGGCACGGCACCGTACGGCAAGTGGACCGCCAGGGCGCTGTACGCCCCCAACCAGTGGGTTTCCAACGGCGACATGACGTATGACACGGGCTTCGCCGTCGTAGGGAAGAACGCCCAAAGCCAGACCCTGACGTCCGTCGTCGGCGGCTCCGGCGTGGCCTTCAACCAGGCTCGCGGCCTGACCTACACGTCGTACGGCTACCCCGCCGCCTCGCCGTTCAATGGTGAGGCCCTCTGGAGTTGCACCGGCGCCGCAGCGCCCGACCCCAACAACCCGCAGTTCGGCACCCAGGGCATCCCCTGCGACATGACCGGCGGCTCCTCCGGCGGCCCGTGGTTCATTGGCAGCGGCTCGGGTGGGGTCCAGAACTCCATCAACAGCTACGGCTATAACCGGTCCGCCGTGATGTACGGCCCGTACTGGGGCTCCGTCATCCAGTCCACCTACGCCAATGCAGCGGCCTCCTAGCAAACCCGTGCCGGAGGACGACGGTTCCGTCAGCCACGTGGAACTGAACCAGTCACCCGAGGAAGTCCTCGAGTACTGGACCGAGGAGCGGATGGCGGCAGCGAAGCCCCGGGAGATCCAACTTCCGGAGCCGGAAACTCCTACCGACCAGCACTAAGCCAAAACAACAACGACGGCGCCCGTCCCCTTCGCAGGGGACGGGCGCCGTCGAAGGTTAACCACCATCCACTGCTCCGTAACTGCCGTTTTCACGCTCGAAAACGGCAGTTACGGAGCAATCGATGAACGGTGGCGGGCTAGTGGAAGAAGTGGCGGGCTCCCGTGAAGTACATGGTGATGCCGGCGGCGTTCGCCGCGGCAATGACTTCCTCATCCCGGACGGAACCGCCCGGCTGCACCACGGCGCGGACACCGGCGTCGATCAGGATCTGCAGGCCGTCGGCGAACGGGAAGAACGCGTCCGAGGCAGCAACGGCACCGCGGGCACGCTCAGGCGCGCCGCTCGCGTCCGCGTTGGAGGCACCGCCGGCACCTTCGACGTCGGACTCCACCGTGACACCCAGCGTGTTGGCCCGCTCCACGGCGAGGCGGCAGGAATCAAGCCGGTTGACCTGGCCCATGCCGATGCCTACCGCGGCACCGTTCTCTGCGAGGAGGATGGCGTTGGACTTCGCGGCCCGGCATGCAGTCCAGGCGAAGGCAAGGTCCGCGAGGGTCTTCTCATCGGCAGCCTCGCCGGCGGCGAGGGTCCAGTTGGCGGGGTTGTCGCCGTCGGCGTCCACCTTGTCCGTGACCTGCACCAGCATGCCACCGGAGACCTGGCGGAACTCCGTGGGGTACCGGCCGTAGCCCTCGGGCAGGGTGAGGAGGCGGATATTCTTCTTCTTGGCGAGGATCTCCACGGCTTCCGGCTCGAATCCGGGTGCGATGACCACTTCGGTGAAGATGTCCTTGACGGTGTTGGCCATGCCGGCGGTGACGGTGCGGTTGGAAGCGATCACGCCACCAAATGCGGAGACGGGGTCGCAGGCGTGGGCCTTGGCGTGTGCGTCAGCGATGGCGTCAGCGGCATCAGCGGAACCGACGGCCACACCGCACGGGTTGGCGTGCTTGATGATGGCGACGGCGGGCTCGCTGAAGTCATAGGCAGCGCGCAGGGCGGCGTCGGCGTCGACGAAGTTGTTGTAGCTCATGGCCTTGCCGTGCAGCTGGTCCGCCTGGGCGATGCCGACGGGCGCAGCCTTGTCCACGTACAGGGCTGCTTGCTGGTGGGGATTCTCGCCGTAGCGGAGGACCTCGGAGCGTTCCAGGGACAGGCCGGCGTAGGCGGGCCAGTCGATGACGCCGTCGCCGTCCTCGTCAAGGAACTGGCTGGCGGTCCAGGTGGCCACCGCATTGTCGTAGGCAGCGGTGTGCGCGAAGGCCTTCGCGGCGAGGCGTCGGCGGGTCTTCAGGTCGAAGCCGCCTTCCGCGGCAGCCTCCACCACCTGTCCGTAGAAGGTGGGGTCCACCACGATGGCGACGGCGGCGTGGTTCTTCGCGGCCGACCGCACCATGGCGGGGCCTCCAATATCGATCTGCTCCACGACGTCGTCCTGCGCGGCACCGGACTTGACGGTCTCCACGAACGGGTAGAGGTTCACCACCACCAGGTCGAAGGCTTCGATGTCCATGCTGGCGAGCGTCTCCATGTGGGCCGGGACGCGGCGGTCCGCCAGGATGCCGCCGTGGACGCGCGGGTGCAGCGTCTTGACGCGGCCATCCAGCATCTCGGGCGAACCTGTGACTTCCTCAACCTCCTGCACGGGAATGCCCGCGGCGGCGATCTTCTTGGCCGTGGAGCCGGTGGAGACGAGCTTCACGCCTGCTGCGTGCAGGCCCGAGGCGAGCTCCTCCAGACCGGTTTTGTCGTAAACCGAGATCAAAGCCCGGCGGATGGGTACACGGTCAATGGATACGCGCTCATGCTGCGTGAAGCTCACAAATGTCTCCGTCTTATCTCGCGGAACAAACCGCGGTTGGTGGGGATAGGGCCAGTTTATCGCGAAGGGCGCGGATGGCCTGTGTCTGCCGGAGTGTGAACGCCGTGGGCGCGGACTAGAGTTTTGACCAGGAGGCGGCGATGAATACTTACACCACTGTGCCCAGCGGCGAACAGGTGGTCCAGGAACTGCCCTGGCGATGGAAAGTCCAAGGCAGGATCTTCCTGATCGGCGGGCTCGGCTTCATGTTCGACGCCTGGGACGTGACCCTGAACGGCATCCTGATCCCGCTGCTGTCCAAGCACTGGTCGCTGTCCGCCGGGGAGGCGGCCTGGGTTGGAACTGCGAACCTGATCGGCATGGCGCTGGGCGCCTTCATCTGGGGAACCATCGCGGACACGGTGGGGCGGAAGAAGGCGTTCACCGCCACGCTGCTGCTCTTCTCCGTGTTCACGGTCCTCGGTGCGTTGGCCCCCGATTTCGTCTGGTTCTGCGTGTTCCGGTTCATGGCCGGGTTTGGCCTGGGCGGGTGCATCCCCGTGGATTACGCGCTGGTGGGTGAGTTCACCCCGCGGAAACAGCGCGGGAAGGTGCTCACCGCCATGGACGGCTGGTGGCCGGTGGGCGCAGCCCTGGCCGGGTTCGTCTCGGCAGGCCTGGTGGCCCTCTACGGCGACTGGCGCCTGACCATGCTGGTCATGGTCCTGCCGGCCCTGCTCGTTTTCTGGATCCGGCGCAGCGTCCCTGAGTCACCGCTCTTCCTGATTCGGAAGGGTCGAAGGGAAGAAGCGGCCAAAATCATTGACGGCCTGGTGGAGGCCACAGGTGCGGAACCGCGTGCGTACAGCCTTCCCGATGCCCGGGATGTCCCCCGGCTTTCCGCCGGCAGCGCCTGGACCCAGCTGCGTTCGGTGTGGCAGTTCAACTGGAAGATCACCGCCGCGGCCTGGTCCCTGTTCTTCAGCGTCCTGCTGGTGTACTACCTGTCCCTGACGTGGATGCCCAGGATCCTGATTGGTGCCGGCTTCGCCGAGTACAAGGCGTTCATCACCACGGCGTCCATGGCCGCCGTCGGCTTCCTGGGCGTGGTGGTGGCCGCCCTCCTGGTGGAGCGGGTCGGGCGCAAATGGATTCTGGCCATCACCGGGCCGTTGTCTGCGCTGACCCTGGTGATCGTGGCATTCGTGGTGGATATCCCAACGGCCGCGGTGTTCTGGCTGCTGGTGTTCGGGTTCGTGGTGCAGGTAGCCATTCCGGTGCTCTACGCCTACGTGTCCGAGCTCTACCCCACCGAGCTGCGCGGCACCGGGTTCGGCTGGGCGTCCACATTCTCGCGTCTTGGGGCCGGCTTTGGGCCGCTGGTCTTCGCGAATTACTTCTGGCCGGAACTCGGGCTGGCCACGTCCTTTGCCCTGGCCGGGGCCCTGGTGCTGGCTTCCGTGCTGTGGATGGCGTTCTTCTCCCCCGAGACACGCCAGGCCCGCCTGCAGTAAGCCGCCGGCCGCGACGCCCTTCGCCACGGGCGACGCGCATATTCCCTGTCGCGGATTCGGGGTTCGCGAAGGAATGGGCGCGTCCTGAAACAGGGTGCGCCTCAGACAGTGGGTTAGGCGGCGGAGTATCCCGGGTCCGCGGCGAGTGCGGCCAGGGTGGAAACCAGGAGCCGACGCTCCACCACCTTGATGCGTTCGTGCAGGGTTTCCTCGGTGTCTGCGTCCTCGATGGCCACGGCTTCCTGGGCAATGATGGGGCCGGTGTCCACGCCGGCGTCGGCCCAGTGCACGGTGCAGCCCGTGACCTTGACGCCATAGGCCAAGGCATCGTGAACGCCGTGCGCGCCAGGGAAAGCCGGGAGCAGCGCGGGGTGGGTGTTGAGGTACCTGCCGTTGAACGCGTCGATGAAATCCGGGCTGACAATCCGCATGAACCCGGAGGACACCACAACGTCCGGCGAGTAGGCGGCGACGGCACTGGCCAGCGCGGCATTCCACTCGGCGCGGTCCGGATAGGCCTTGAAGTCCACCACAAAAGTGGGGATGCCGGCGGCAGCGGAGCGTTCGACGCCGTAGGTTCCCTCGCGGTCGGCGCCCACCGCCGCGATTTCCACATCGAGCTCCCCCGCCTCGACGGCGTCGATAACTGCCTGGAGGTTGGACCCGGTGCCGGAGACGAGGACGACGATACGCATTGGTCCAGCTTAGGTGCAGGCTCGCGTACGCTGGAAAACATGAACAGCGAACCGGGCCGGGGCGGGGGGCACCAGGCCAGGCCCCCGCTCAGCGAGGCAGCGAAAGCCTCCCGCGCCAAGACCCACACCCTGTTCAGGACGTTCGTGGTCACGGTCCTCGGGGCGTTCTTCGTGTACCAGCTGGACGTGGGCTACCTGTGGCTGACCATCCTGCTCACCGCGGCGAGCCTGGTCCTCGGCATAGTCCTGCTGGTCCGGTCCATCCGGTTGAAGGAGTCCAAGCTGGTCCTCCTGGGCACCATTTCCGGGCTGGTGGTGTCAGCCGTGATGGTGCTGCTGGTCGTCACCACCTTGGTCCTGTTTAACCAGGTGCGCGAGTACCAGGCCTGCCTGGGACGGGCGCTGACGGACCGGGCCACCCAGGTGTGCATGACGCAGTTCCAGGACGTCCTGCCCGCCAGGGTTCCCTAGCCCCGGAAGCGGTCCTAATGGACCAGTTCCCCTTCACGGTTGGCCGCCCCGGCCTTCTCCCGTTCCAGCCAGGGTCCGGCCGCGTAGCCAACGACGACGCCGACGGCCACCTCCGCAGCCACCCACAGGGCCGTCCATAGCGGATCAGGACCAATCGCGGTCAGGCGCCCCAGCCCTGCCGACCCCCGCGCGATCCAGGCCAGGCCCATAACCAGCACCCCCGCGGCCAGGCCCGCGAGCATACCGAGGACAAGGGTGGAGACGGTGGCGGTGAACCAGCGGGCGTGGACCTTGATGGCGAGCCACTCGTCAAAGTGGTTCTCCCCCTCCCGCAGGAACCACCATCCCGCCATGACGCCCGCCAGCACCGGGACGATCAGGGCGACGGCGGCGTAGTCCAGGGATCCTGACGGGATGGCGGCCAGGACAGGTATGGACGGGAGCGGTCCCACTGCCGTGCCCAGCGCCCCGGCCTGGGATCCGGCCCCGAGGGCAAATCCGGCCCCGGACGTCCACGCCAGTGCGAAGACCACAAGGTTGGGCAGGAAGCCCAGCTGCGCGATGGTGAGGGCGGCGCCTCCCACCGGGCCGGCGTCGAGCGCTTCATACACGGACACCACCAGGTTCCAGTGGATGAACAGGTCCACTGCCAGCAGCGCAGCGGCCAGGGTTAGGGCGGAGGCGACGGCAACAAAGCCCGCCTTCGCCGCGGAGGCAAAGTAGGATCCGGCCCAGCGGGAATGCTGGCTGGTGCGGGAGATCCAGTCCACCGCGTCGACGCCGATGAGCCGGCTCCAGGACTCGGCTTCCCTTCGCGCCCCGACCACCATGCCGAGGCCGAACGGGACCAGGGGAACCAGCATGGCGTACCAAAGATTGATGACGACGTCGCTGCTGCGGCAGACGAACCCGGTGGCTGCGCCGAACGCTGCATAGACTGCCCACGAACCCAGCAGGGCCTGCCACAACTGGTCAGTATACGAGGCCCGTGCGAGCCTCCGGCCCGCCCGCCACGCCAGGAGGAACGGGATCAGGGTCAGGCCCAGTGGAATCAGGCTCAGAGTGCCGGAGCCGCCGTGGGTGGCGGTCCCGGGACCGGCGCCGGCAAGCTCCAGCGGCACCCCATGGACCAGGAGCCAGGACTGCCCTGCCAGGCGTGCCAGTACCTCGAACTGCCCGTTCTCGAATCCCGCTGTGGCCCAGACTGCCACGATGGGCGCCACGACCACCAGTGCCGAGATGATGGCCGCCTGCGCTGCCTCCAGGGCACCCTGCAGCCACAACGGCATCGGAAGGCCACGGTCTCCGGTCTGATCAGCGCGCAGTTTCATCGTGTTCCATGGTGTCACGGCGGGTGCGCCGCATCCGCGAACGACAGGCTCGCGGTTGGCACCGATCAAGATCCAACTGCCCGGCCGTGCGGCGCTTTTTGCCTGGCCCCGCCGTAAAATTGGTAGAAACCAACACACGCCTGCCCCGCCGGGGCATCCCGCCTTCTCTGCTGGCCGTGGGCGTGAACCGGACCAGCCGCCTACCCGGATACCGTCAACCGGGAAAACAGGAGCCGCGAATGAGAGATGAACCGTAAGTTCTGAAGATATTCGTCCTACTGGCTGGTGCAGTTGCCGCTTCCAGCGCGGCTGCACCAGCGTTTTAAACGGTGCGGCGCCGGGAGCCTCCAACCAGGCTCCCGGCGCCGTTCACCGTGTCCGGGCCCGCTGCTCCAGCCAGCCGGCCCTGCTTAGCGGGGACAGAGTTCCCCCCTCCGGTCAGCGACTCGTGTCGCCGTCCGTGTCGATGTGCTCCTTGCGGACCTCCTCGTTGACTGTGACGTCATCGCGGACTGTCTCTTTGTCCAGCCGTACCCGCTCCACCGGTACGGCTTCCTTCTCCACGACGGGACGCTCCTCGTGGAGAACCACTTCGTGCTCTTCCTCGCTGATGGCAGGTCCGTCCAAGGCCGCACCGCGGTTGGCGTCCGTGATGGGCTCGCGCTCGACGCGGACTTCCTCACGCTCCACGGGGATCGTCTTGGTGACGTTCTCCGTAGTGACGTACTTGCGCAGCCGGGCCCGGCCTGCGGTCTCGCGCTCCTTGCCCACGTGCAGCTGTTCCTCGGACCGGGTCATGGCGTCGTCAGTGGTGGGGCCGGACGTATCGTGGCCCACGGTCCCGTGCGTGTGGGTGTCCCGGTCTGACGTGATTCCGGCGGTGGGAGTGCCGGCGTTCAGGTCCGCATCGCCCTGAAGGTCGGCGTCGCCGGCGGTGCCAGCGGTGGCCTCGGTGTAGGTCCGTGCACCGCGGTCGTAGTAGGTGTAGAGCCGGTCCTCTTCCTCGGGGGTGAGGTGGCCGTCGGCATCAACGCGGGGCGCGTCCTTGACGTGCTCCTTGGTGAAGGGCACTACCAGGTCTTCGCCTTGGTTGTGCGCGCCTTCAACCGGCACGAAGGATTCGGAGGTGCCGAAGAGGCCGGTCTTTACGGTGACCCAAGTGGGTTCGCCCGTATCGTCGTCTGCGTACAACTGGCCGATCGAACCGATCTTCGTGCCGTCGGAGCCGACCACGTGGCCGCCCTTGGTGAGCAGGTTTTCAAGGTTTTCCCTGTTGAGCATGACGTCTCCTTGGATTGTCGTTGCACTGGGTGTGCCAGCAGTGGATGTTCCGGACCGGGGCTGCCTCCCGTCATCCGGCTTCCGCCCCGGCTGCTTGAGGCTCTGCGCTGACTGCCCCACTACCGTAAGCATGCTTAGCATCAAATGCCAAGCCTACTTAGTACTTTTCTTGGCGTCCGGGGCAGCTGTTCACCCGGCCTTCTCCTCCGGGTAACGCTTTTTCCCCCGCCATTTCAAGGACGGCGCGCACGGTGAAGGGGTGAGGATCGCAATCGTCGCCGAATCATTCCTGCCGTTGATGAACGGCGTCACCCATTCAATCCTTCGGGTCCTGGACCACCTCCAGGAGCGGGGTGACGACGTACTGGTCATCGCTCCGTCAGCGCAGGAAGGAGCCGCGGCGGGCCAGGTCAAGGGAGCGGAGGTCCACCGGCTACCGGCAGTCCCGCTCGCCGGCTACACGAACGTCCGGGTGGCGATGGGCGGTGTGTACCGGGTCAAGCGAATCCTTGCCGACTACGCACCGGACGTCGTCCATCTGGCCTCGCCCTTCGTCCTGGGCTGGCGCGCAGTACAGGCAGCGCACCAGCTCGGCATCCCTACGGTGGCGATCTACCAGACCGAAGTTCCCAGCTACGCGGCCCGGTACGGCGTTCCCTTCCTGGAGAACTGGGCCTGGAACCGGGTGGAGAACATCCACGTGTTGGCCTCACGCACCCTGGTGCCCTCCACGTTCGCGCTGAACCAGTTGCGCGGACGGGGCATCCCGCGGGTGCGGATGTGGCGCCGCGGCGTGGACACCGCCCGGTTTTCGCCGGAAAAGCGCGACGACGGGTGGCGGGCTTCGGTTGCCCCGGACGGTGAGCGCATCATCGGCTACGTGGGCAGGCTGGCGGTCGAAAAGCAGGTCGAAGACCTCTCGGCCCTCGCCGGCATTCCCAACACCAGGCTGGTGGTGGTGGGCGACGGCCCGCAACGGGCAGCCCTGGAGGCGGCACTCCCGCAGGCGGCGTTCACCGGCTTCCTGGGCGGTGAAGACCTGGCGCGGACGGTGGCATCCTTTGACCTGTTCGTCCATCCCGGCGAGTTCGAAACCTTCTGCCAGACCATCCAGGAGGCCATGGCGTCGGGTGTACCGGTAGTGGCGACGGGCCGGGGCGGCCCCTTGGACCTGGTGGAGAATTCACGCACCGGCTGGCTCTACGAACCGGGTGACCTGTCCGCCCTGCGCGCCCGGGTGCAGGACCTGGTGGGCGACGACGCCAAACGCCGCGCCTTCGCCGCCGCGGCCCACGCCTCGGTCCAGGACAGGACGTGGCCGGCGCTTTGCACTGAACTGGTACGGCACTATTCGGACGTCATAGCGGCGGTGCCCGCACCCCCGCGGAAGGCTTCAAAGGCAGGAGCAACATCATGAAGATATCGGTGATCGGCTGCGGGTATCTCGGCGCCGTCCACGCGGCTACCCTTGCGTCCATGGGCCACACGGTGGTGGGCATCGACGTTAATCCCGGCAAGGCGGCCCAGCTGGCGCAGGGAGCTGCACCGTTCCACGAACCCGGGCTTGATGAGCTCCTGGCGCACGGCCGTGCCACCGGACGGCTGCGCTTCTCCACGGATCCGGCCGAGGCGCGCACGGCCCAGGTCCACTTCCTGTGCGTGGGGACGCCGCAGGACAAAACGTCCGACGCCGCCGACCTGACCTTCCTGGTCTCCGCCGTGGAAGGGCTGCTGCCGCATCTGGCCGCGGGCGCCGTCGTCGTCGGTAAATCCACGGTGCCGGTCGGCACTGTGGACATGCTCCGGGAGATCCTGGCGCGGCGGCCGGATGTGATGCTCGGCTGGAACCCCGAATTCCTGCGGCAGGGCACCGCCGTCAAGGACTCACTGGTCCCGGACCGGCTGGTCTACGGCGTTGACGGCGGCCGCTCCGCGGCGTTCAACCCCCACACCGGGGCACCGACCGGCGTGACTGAGGCCCTGGACGCCGTATACGAACCGCTCCTGGCTGCCGGCATTCCCAGGCTGGTCTGCAACTTCGCCACCGCCGAACTCATCAAGTCCGCCGCGAATGCATACCTGGCCACGAAGGTGAGCTTCATCAATGCCGTGGCCGAACTGTGCGACGCCGCAGGCGCCGACGTCACGGAGCTCAGCGAGGCAATGGGGCTGGACCCGCGGATCGGCAGCCGGTACCTGCACGCCGGGCTCGGCTTCGGCGGCGGCTGCCTGCCCAAGGACATCCGCAGCTTCCGCACCCAGGCGGCTGCCCTGGATGTGCCCGCCGTGGAGGACTGGATGCGCCTGGTGGATTCCGTGAACCTGGGCCAGCGGGAGCGCACGGTGGGACTGGCCGCAGAGTTGTGCGGCGGAACCCTCGCCGGGCGTTCCATCACCGTGCTGGGCGCATCATTCAAGCCTGACACCGACGACATCCGCGACTCCCCTGCCCTCGATGTTGCGGACCGGCTGGCCGCTGCCGGAGCCCACGTCACCGTCACGGATCCCAAGGCAGTGAACCTTGCGTGGCGCCGTTATCCGAGGCTTCGGTTCGAGGCCTCCGCCCAGCGGGCGCTCCTGGATGCCGAGCTGGTACTGCTCCTCACGGAGTGGGATGAGTACCGGCAGCTGTGTCCCGCCGCGGCCGGGCAGCAGGTACGACGCCGGGTGGTCCTGGACGCGCGCAACGTGCTGGATGCGCAGGCCTGGCAGGAACACGGCTGGGTGGTGCGCGGGCTCGGAACGGCCCCCGGCGCCCTGACGGCGGCCGCAGCGCGCTGAAGGCAGGCCACGCGCAGGGCTAGCCCAGGAGTCCAAGCTCCCCGAACGCCAGCGCCACGCCGTTGCCGGCGGGCGGGACCGTGATCCGGTCCGCTACGGCAAGCACAGCGGGATGGCCGCCTTCCACGGCGATGCCCACCGCCGCGTACTCAAGCATCTCGATGTCGTTGGCACTGTCGCCGATGGCCACGATGTCCGCCCGGTCCAGGCCGAGCCGGGCTTCCACTACCTGGATGCCCACGGCTTTGTGGGTGCCGGCCATGAAGATCTCCCCCGCACGGTCCCCCAGCGCCGACAGTGAGCTGGGGATCAGGCCGACCCCGGGGCCGAAGTCTGCCATCAGTCGGGCCAGCGGCACCGGTGAGTCAAAGCAGGAGATTTTGGCGTAGGAGGTGGCTCGGAGATCATCGCCGTACTGCATCGGCCCCAGGATGTCCTCCAGCGGGTCGACATCCGTGCTGAGGATGCCGTCATGCTGGGGTCGGCCGGCAAAGATGGGCTCCAGGACCTCCCGGAGCCGGCGGTCCACGCCGGTCCGGCCGTGCAGCGCCTCCGGCGCTTCCAGGATGTAGGCGGCGCCGTGGGCATCGAGCGTTTCGACGAGGCGTGCGGCGAGCCCAGGTTCAAAACGTGCGTCCTTGAGCACTTCACCGCCGACCTCAACCCTGGCACCGGCCCCCGTGATGGTCCCGTCAAAACCCGTGTCCAGGATGTGCCCGGGGACCATGGCAAGGGGACGCCCGGTGCAGACGAAGACCAGGTGGCCGAGCTTCCGGGCAGTCCGGACGGCGTCGACATGCGCCTCGGGAGCCAGCCCGTGGTCGGCGTAGGTGCCGTCGATATCGAGGAATATGGCCCTCTGCCGCGAGGCCTGGCTGGACATGCGAGCTCCTTCATCAGATGCAGGGACACCCAGATCCTATCGGCAGCGGTTTGTCGACGGCACAGGGTTCCCCCACGTCAGGACCAAACTGACAGTCATCCTGTGATATCGGAGGTCTTGCAGAATAGTAAGCCTGCTGATTGAATGAGGGAACCGGAAATGGGGGCCCGGCACAACTGACTGACAAGGAGTGGCAACATGGGCATTATCGGATTTCTCATTTTGGGCCTGATTGCTGGAGCCATTGCAAAGGCCATCCTGCCGGGCCGCCAAGGCGGGGGCTGGGTGGTCACCATGGTCCTCGGCGTTGTCGGAGCCATCTTGGGCGGCTGGATCGGATCGCTGATCTTCGGCGGCGGACTGGCGGAGTTCTTCGACCTCCGGACCTGGCTGCTGGCCATCCTCGGCTCGATCATCGTGCTGCTGATCTACGGCGCCGTCACCAACCGCAGTGGCCGCCGGGTATAGCCGCCAACATCACCTATCGGTAAAAAGCGCCGGACTCCACGTGGAGGACGGCGCTTTTTACGTTCTGCCGCAAGTCAGTGCCGATTCGATCTGAGGTGGCCGGGGCCGCCCATTTTCCTCCTGCTGCCTTTATGATGGCGAAGGGGTGGTGTGATGACCGGTTTTCTGGGCCGTGACAACAGTGTGGCATTACAAACTTTCGGTACGGTCATGAATGCAAGTCCGGACGCACTTTTGGCGCTGGACACGAACGGGACCATCCTGGCGGCCAACACTGCAGCCTCAAGGATGTTCGGGCTGCGGCAGGAAATCTTTTCCGGCCTGGACTACCGGCGGCTCATTGGGGAGAATTTCCACGACGACGTGGCCCTGCTGCTGCACCAGCTCCTGGCCCTGCCGGAAGAGCTTCCGCCGCCGCGGGAAATCACCGCACTGAGGCAGGACGGGACCGAGTTCCCCGTTGAACTCGCCGCCGCCCTCCTCCCCCACCAAGACCCGCCGGATTCAGGGAACAGCCCCGGCGGGAGCGGGCCGCCAACCGCCAGGCTGCTGCTCTCCATCCGCGGCACAGCCCACCGGAAGGCGGCCGACGCAAACCTCCGCGAGGCCATGTCGCTCCTGACGGCCACCCTGGAATCAACCGCAGACGGCATCCTGGTCATCGCCAATGACGGCAGTGTGGCCGGCTTCAACGACCAGTTCCTTTCGATGTGGCGTATTCCTCCCGAGCTGATGGAAGGGGACAGCGAGGATCCGATCATGCGGGTCGTCGTGGAGCAGGTGGCCGACCCCGTGGCCTTCACCGCCAGGCTGGGCGAACTCCAGGACGATCCGGCAGTGGAAAGCCACGACGTTGTGGAATTCCGTGACGGCCGTACCTTCGAGAGGTATTCGCGCCCTCAACGGGTGGGCGAGAAGATTGTGGGCCGGGTGTGGAGCTTCCGCGATGTGACGCCGCGGCGAAAGGCGCAGGAGCAGGCCCACCGGGCCATGATGGACCTCGCAGTGCAGGCGGAGAAGCTGCGTGCCATGGCCTTCCAGGATCCGCTGACCGGACTGGCCAACCGTGCGGTGTTCAACGACGCCCTGGCCGAATCGCTGCAGGCACCGCGGCTGAAAACGGTGGATGTCCTGCTCCTTGACCTGGACGATTTCAAGGAAGTCAACGACATCCTCGGCCACCAGGCCGGTGACGACATGCTCATCGAAGTGGCGCGCCGGCTCCGGGGCTGCGTCCCGACGGCTGACGTGGTGGCACGGCTGGGCGGGGACGAGTTTGTGGTGCTCCTGACGGCCTGCCCCGACGCTGATGCCATCGCGGCGTGCATCGTCCGCTGCCTGCACGTTCCGGTAACCATCAGCGGCACCGTCCTCCGTCCCAGCCTGAGCCTGGGGGTGGCCTCCCTGGGCCAGGACAGCATGGGGCCTTCCGAGCTCCTGCGGCATGCGGACATTGCCATGTATGCGGCGAAGGCTGCCGGCAAGAACCGGTTCCTGCGCTTCCACCCGGACATGATGCAGGCATTGGTGCAGCGGACGCATATGGAGAGTGGCCTGCAGCTTGCTGTCCCCCGAGGCGAGATTACCGTCGACTTCCAGCCGATCGTTTCGCACCGCATGGGCCAAGTGGTCCAGCTTGAGGCTCTGGCCAGGTGGGACCGGGGCGGCGAGCGCGTGCCGCCGTCGATCTTTATCCCGCTCGCCGAGCGCACCGGGCTGATTGGTGAGATCGGCGCCGAGGTGATGGCCACGGGCATGGTGCAGCTGGCACGGTGGCTCAGCGAGGATCCATCACGGTCCTTGGCTGTGAATGTTTCCGGCGTGCAGCTGCAGGAACCGGACTTCGCCGACGGCGTCCTCAAATTGGCCGAGGCCAGTGGCGTCGCACCTTACCAACTGGTGGTGGAGGTCACCGAGAGCGTATTTTTCGACGCCGACTGCAGCCTGATCCAGCAGCTCAGCGCGCTGCGCGATGCGGGTGCCCGGGTGGCCCTGGACGATTTCGGTACCGGCTATTCGTCGCTGGGCCGGCTGCAGGACCTGCCGGTGGACACCGTCAAGATCGACAAGACCTTCGTGTCCATGGTTAGGACCGGGAACGAGCGGCTGCCGATCCTCAGTTCCATGATCAACATGGCACACAGCCTGGGGCTGACTGTTACGGCGGAAGGAATCGAGACGGCCGCGCAGGCGGATTACCTGACGGCGCTGGAGTGCGATTCGCTGCAGGGGTACTTGTTCTCGCTGCCGGAACCCGGTGACCGGCTGGGCCAGGCGTTGAATCACGCAGAAGAGGCCCTCCATGCCCTGAAGGGCAGGTAGCCGGGCTGCTCCGCCTAGGCTGCTTCCTGGCGGCCGGGGCGCTCCGGTTTTGCGGGCGCGGGGTGGGAGTTCCGGGGCTGCGCGGGGTACGGCGCTTCGCCGGCGGCGGCGGACGGGGCGGCCGTCCCGGTGGTGGCGGCGGGCGCGGCGGCGCGGTTCCGGCGCCAGCGGCGCACCAGGTCGACGGCGGCCAGCAGCCCTGCGAGCGGGGTCAGCACGGCTGCGGCATAGACGAACAGCATCCATGTCAGGGTGGTGAGCGGCGGCTGGTTGTTGTTAAGCAGCGACAGCCCGCCAAACAGCGCAACAACCCAGAACAGCAGGACAGCCGTCAGCACGGCGCCGGCAGGGAAATACTGGTTGGTCACGATTTTTTTCAGGGTTTCCATGCACTTCCTCCTGCCTGGCCGGGGGGACGGCGAAAGCCGTTCAATGACAAGTATGGGCCCCGGCGGGCAGGAAACTGTGCAAGACGACACGGCGAGTGATGAAGCTAACGCGGCCGCCCGCCGTCGTACGATTTGCGGGGCTGGGCTGCTGGTTTTCCCCTTTTCGTCAAGCGTCCGGGCGAATACCGTAAAGCCTGTCCGCTCACTATTTGGAGGCTCCCATGCGCAAAGTCACCGCCGGCCTGTTCCACTCCGTGGACGGTGTGGTGTCCGAACCGTTCAACTTCCAGTTCGACAGCTTCGACGCGGAGCTCGGCGAGGGCCTGACCAGGATGATCAACAGCGTGGACACGGTGGTCCTGGGCCGGGTCAGCTACCAGGAGTGGGCCGGGTATTGGCCTACCGCCCCGCAGGACCAGGACTTCGCGGCGTTCATCAACCCCGTGGAGAAGTTCGTCGCCTCGCGCACGCTGACAGGGCCGCTGGAATGGGAGAACTCGCAGTTGATGGATGAACCGCTTGAGGATTTCGTTGCGGGCTTGAAAGAGCGCGACGGCGGCGAAATCGCGGTGTGCGGGAGCATCTCGGTGGTGCGGCAGCTGTTGTTCGCCGGGCTGCTGGACTCGCTGCAGCTGATGACCCACCCGGTGGTTGCGGGCAGCGGGCGGCGGTTGTTCGAGGACGGCGACCCGCTGACCCGCCTGGTGCTGCAGGAGCAGTCCACCACGAGCAAGGGCAACGTGCTGAGCACCTATGGGGTCCGCGCCAACGATTAGGCTGCCAGCGGCGCCCCGAACAGTTCCTCCGCGAGCCGGGCCAGGTGGTCCGGGATGTCCGCCTCGGATGCGTGTTCGCCGCGGCCCAGGAAGACTGCGGTGCCGCGGATCCCGTCGAGGTCCAGGCCGCACTCGTGCATCAGCTGTCCGGCGCGGAAGTTGACCGGGAGGACCATTGTGCCGCTTTCCGCGTTGAGGTAGACATGCCAGTCGCCGCGGATTACCGACTCCAGCGGGCCGCCCACCAATGATTCAAGGGCCCGCAGGTCCGGGCCCACCTGTTCCAGGCGCATGGGCTCGGAATTGCCGGCCGGTACGACGAGTGCTGTGTAAGTCCTGGTGTCCATCGTTCGTGTCTCCACTGTGTTTAACACCTGTGGAGGGGGCCGTGTTCCCACGACCGGGTAAACTTGTGCAGTCATGCGCTGTTCCTACTTTGATGCCGGCACCTGCCGCTCCTGCACCCAGATGGGCGTGCCGTACGGCGAACAGCTGGCCGGTAAGCAGCTGCACTGCCAGGCCCTCCTTGCCGGGCACACGGACCTGGAATGGCTGGAGCCCGTGGCCAGCCAGGAGTCCGGCTTCCGCAACAAAGCCAAGATGGTGATCGGCGGAACGGCGCAGAACCCCACCATCGGAATCCTTGACGCCGACGGCCACGGCGTGGACCTGCGCAAATGCGGCGTCTGCTCCCCCGGCCTGCGCGCCGTCTTCCCGGTGCTGGCCACCTACATCCGCCGCCTCCGCCTGACGCCCTACGACGTCCCGAAACGCACCGGGGAACTCAAGCACGTCATCATCACCGAATCCCCGGACGGCGAAGTCATGCTCCGCCTGGTCCTCCGTTCGGAACAGGTACTGCCGCGCATCCGGAAGCACCTCCCCGAACTCCTGGCCGACCTGCCGCAGGTCAAGGTGGTCTCCGTCAACCTGCTCCCGGAGCACAAGGCCGTGCTCGAAGGCGACCGGGAGATCCTGCTGACGGAGCAGTCCACCCTGGAGATGCGGGTCAATGACATCAACCTGCACCTGCGGCCGCAGAGCTTCTTCCAGACCAACACCGCCATGGCCGCGGCCCTGTACCGCCAGGGACGCGAGTGGGTGGATGAACTGGCGCCCGCCTCGGTGTGGGACCTCTACTGCGGCGTGGGCGGTTTCGCCCTGCACAGCGCTGCCCCGACCCGCACGGTCACCGGCATCGAGGCGAGCAGCGAGGCCATCGTCTCGGCGCGGCTCAGCAGCGACGAGGCAGGCCTGGCGGGCATGGAGTTCCATGCAGGGGATGCCACCGCCTACGCGCTCGGGGCCGAAGAGTCGCCGGACCTGGTCATCGTGAACCCGCCGCGGCGCGGCATCGGCAAGGAGTTGTGCGGCTGGCTGGAGTCCTCGGACGTGCGGCACGTGGTCTACTCCAGCTGCAACGCCACGTCGCTGGCCCGTGACCTGGCCGCCCTCCCGTCCTTCACTGCCCGGCGCGCACGGGTCCTCGACATGTTCCCGCAGACCACACACTACGAGGTCATGGTGCTGCTGGAACGGGCAGCTTAGCTCCGGTTTCCCGGTGCATTGGGGCGGACGCGTTCGACGGCGGCCGCACCGGTTTCCCGGCCGATCGACCGGAGGCCCGCTGCCACCCCTGCCGCGTCGGCTGCGGAGCGGTTCTGGCTCAGTTTCTCCTTCGCCTCGATCCGGGTAATGACCAGTTCCACGCCCACGATCGCCCGCAGCTGCCCGGCGATGAACTTCTCCGGAGCGTCGTCCACGGCCCACGGATCCTGCCGGCCGCCTTCATGCAGCCCGGTCAGGTGGCGGACATGCCGGGCCAGCCAGCCGGCGTCGTCATGGACCACCAGCTCCCCGTAGACATGCGCCGTGCTGTAGTTCCAGGTGGGGACCACCCGGCCGTGTTCCGCTTTGGAGGCGTACCACGACGGCGAGACGTAGTCGTCCGGGCCCTGAATGATGGCCAGCGCTTCACCGGTTGGCGCGGTGGACCACTGCGGGTTGCTCCGGGCCATGTGCGCCTGGAGTGAGCCGTGCTCCCCCACGCCCGGATTGACGGCGACGGGCAGCAGCGTCGCCAGCAGGCCGGCGTCGGTCATGGTCACCAGGTTGGCGGCGCCGGGGTGCGCCAACAGGTTCCGGACGGCGTCGGGTTCGGCGGCGAAATGGGCAGGAATGTACATTGGAGTCCTTTCGGGGTCAGGTGGTCTTGGTCCGGGAGCGGACCGCAGCGCCGGCGCACAGGATGACGGCAAGGGCGCCGATGGCGGTGGTCCACGTCAGTGCCTCGCCGAGCAGGAGCGCGGCCCAGCAGATACTCAGGACGGGCTGGAGCAGCTGGACCTGGCTCACCTGCGCCATGGGCCCGATGGCCAGTCCCCGGTACCAGGCGAAAAAACCCAGGAACATGCTCACCACGGCCAGGTAGCCGAAGGCGCCCCACTGGACGGGGGTGGCCGACGGCGGCTGGTCCAGGAGGGAAACAACGGCCAGGACCAGCATGGCCGGCGCGGCGAGGACCAGCGCCCACGCAATGGTCTGCCAGGGGCCAAGTTCGCGGGCCAGGAGGCCGCCTTCCGAATATCCGATGGCGGCGCAGGCCACGGCGCCGAGCAGCAGCAGGTCCGCCCAGTGCAGGTGGCCGATCCCGCCCGACTGCAGGACGGCGAAGGCAACCGCCACCAACGAACCGAGTGCGGTCACGGCCCAGAAGGGCGCCGGCGGCCTCTCCCCCGTCCTGAGCACCGCGGCAGTGGCCGTGGCGGCGGGCAGGAGCGCAATCACCACGCCACCGTGCCCGGCCGGCAAGGCGGTGAGTGCATAGGACGTCAGCAGCGGAAAACCGGCGACGACGCCGCCGGCCACGAGCGCGAGGCGCAGCCAGGTGCGTGGGCGCGGCAGCCGCTGCCGGGTGATCACGAGTGCTGCGGCGGCAAGGACGGCGGCCACCACTGCGCGGCCGGACCCGATGAACAACGGCGGCAGGCCGACGACGGCCACCTTGGTGAAGGGGACCGTGAAGGAGAAGGCCGCGACACCCGCCAGGCCCCACCTGATCCCGGAGGCCGTCCGGGGCAGTATCACTGGGCTCAACATTACAGTAGCGCTACTATGTTCTTTCATGAATAACGATAGCAGTTCGCGGATCGTGGCGGCACTCCGGACGTGGGTCGCGGGAGCGGCGCCGGGATCCAGGCTGCCCTCCACCCGGCAACTGGTGGCCGAGTACCAGGCGAGCCCGGTGACGGTCCAGAAAGCCCTGCAGGCGCTGGCGTCGCAGGGCCTGATCGACAGCCGGCCCGGGGTCGGGACGTTTGTCCGTGCCGTCCGCACCGCACGCCCGTCGGACTACGGCTGGCAGACCGCTGCGCTGCGGTCGCCCGCATCTCCGCTGCCGCCGTCGTCGGGCACCATGCGGAACGTCCCCGCCGACGCCATCTGGTTCCACTCCGGCTACCCGGACCGGGAGCTGTTGCCGGAGCGGCTGGTCCGGTCCGCGCTGGCCCGGGCCGCCCGCGGCGACGCAGCCCTGTCCCGGCCGCCTGCCGCCGGCATGCCCGAACTGCAGCAGTGGTTCGCCCAGGAGCTCGGTGCGGCAACTCCCGCGGGGACCACGCCACCAACCCCCAGTGACGTAATCGTGTTGCCGGGCAGCCAGAGCGGACTCAGCTCCATCTTCCGGGCACTGGTGGCCGCCGGGCAGCCGATGCTCATCGAATCCCCGTCCTATTGGGGCGCCATCCTGGCCGCTGCCCAGACCGGGGTGCGGCTGGTCCCGGTCCCCACCGGGCCGGACGGGCCGGACCCTGCCGACGTTGACCGAGCCTTCGCGGAAACCGGTGCGCGGGCGTTCTACGTGCAGCCCAACTACGCCAACCCCACAGGCGCGCAGTGGGCGCCGGACCGTGGCGACGAGATCCTTGCCGTTGCCCGCCGGCATGGGGCGTTCCTGGTGGAGGACGACTGGGCCCACGACTTCGGCATCACTTCAAACCCCCTTCCGCTGGCCACCCGCGATGATTCCGGCCACGTGGTCTACATCAGGTCCTTGACCAAGAGTGTGTCCACGGCCATCCGCATCGCCGCCGTAATCGTGCGCGGGCCCGCGCGCGAACGCATCCTGGGTCACCGCGCCGCCGAGTCCATGTATGTCAGCGGACTCCTGCAGGCAGCGGCACTGGACGTGGTGACGCAACCAGGATGGCAGACCCACCTGCGGAGCCTCCGCCAGCAACTGCAGTCCCGCCGCGACCTGCTGGCCACCAGCATCCGGGAGCATGTCCCGCAGGCCCACATCGACAACCTCCCCAAGGGTGGGCTGAACCTGTGGGTGCGCCTGCCGGACACCACCGACCTCCCCAGGCTGGCGCACGACTGCGAGGATGCCGGTGTGGTCATCGCCGCCGGCACCGAGTGGTTTCCGGCAGAGCCCGCCGGAGCGTTCATCCGCCTCAACTACTCCGGCCCGAATCCCGGAGCCTATCCCGAAGGCGCGCGGATCATCGGCGAGGCCCTGACCCGGAACAGCCGCTAATAACCGGTCCTGTGCGCCAATCGGTCAGCCTGGCGCCGGGAGTCGTTCACCGGGCCGCCATTCCCGGTTCACTACCCATTAGTAGCTTGAGAGCTCCTGTTGAGACCCCAACCTTAAGAGGCCCCCTCCATGAGCTCCACACCAAACCGGCCCGCCCTGACCCTGGCCGCATCGCTGATCGTTGCCGCCTGCGCGGCCGCCGGCGCTGCCGCAGCGCAGGCCAACGTCCCGGAGCAGGGCACCAGCCCCGCCGTGGGAACCCACCATGAAACCACTACGGAACTGGCCAACGCGTTCGACGCCGTCAACCGCAACACCGCCTGGCAGCAAACGTCCAAGCTGAAACTGAACTTCCCGACGTACCACACCGAGGGAATCGCCTACAGCCAGGACCACATCTTCCTTTCGGCCGTCCAGATCCTGGAACCTACCGCCAAGTACCCCGCTCCGCAGGGCGGCTACGACCGCACGCCCGGCAAGGGCATCGGCCACCTGTTCGTCATGGACAAGGCCGGCAACCTGCAAAAGGACATCACCCTGGGCGAGGGCGACATGTACCACCCCGGCGGCATCGACTTTGACGGCACCAACGTCTGGGTTCCAGTGGCCCAGTACCGGCCGGACAGCAGCGCCATCATCTACAAGGTCGATGCGCAGACCCTGGACGTGCACAAGCAGTTCGAAGTCAAGGACCACTTCGGCGGCATTGTCCTGGACAAGCAGACCGGGCACCTGGTGGGCAACACCTGGGGTTCCCGGCGGTTTGCCGAATGGGACCTCCAGGGCAAGGAACTCGCCACCTGGGAGAACCCGAACTATTTCATTGATTACCAGGACTGCCAGTACGTGCCCAATGCCAAGATGCTCTGCGGCGGAGTGACCAACCTCCCACAGGCCCCCTCCGCCGGCGGTACGGCAGCCACCTATGAACTTGGCGGCATGGCGATGATCGACCTCAAATCCCACGAGGTCACCCGCGAGGTCCCGTTCCAGCAATGGTCCACCGCCGGGCACGTGGCCACCCGCAACCCCTTCAAAATGACCGCCGACGGAAACCACCTCACCATGACGGTGGCCCCGGACAACGGAGAAGAAGGCAACGGCACGGAAATCCTCACCTACGAAGCCGACGTCACCCCGGCGAAATAGCCCCCCAAAAAAACCACCGCTCCCCGCGGTGCCCACCCCATCTGAAACGATTGGAAACCCCATGCCTTCCCTGGCACCCCTCACCCGCAAAAGAGTTGCCACCGCCACCGGCGCGGCAGCACTCGCCGCTTCGGCCCTGACGGCCGGACTCGTCGGCTTCAGCGCCGCACCCGCGACCGCCGTCACGGCCCAGGGCAACACTGCCACGCCGATCAAGCACGTTGTGGTCCTCTTCCAGGAAAACGTGTCCTTTGACCACTACTTCGCCACCTACCCCAAGGCGGCCAACACCCCGGGTGAAACGCAGCAGGGTACCGGTACTGCCGCTGCTGCCTTCCAGGCGTCCGAGGATACTCCGAAGGACATCGACACCCTCGCTACCGCGGGGTTGCTGGCACCGAACAACCCCAACTCGGTCCAGCCCGCGCGCCTGTCTCCGATGCAGGCCGTCACCTGCGACCAGGACCATGAGTACACCGCCGAGCAGAAGGCCTACAACGGCGGCCTGATGGATAAGTTCGTAGAGTTCACCAGCAAGGACGCATGCGCCCCGAACCAATACGGGCGCCCAGGCTTGACAATGGACTATTACGACGGCAACTCGGTCACCGGGATCTGGAACTACGCCCAGAACTACGCCATGAGCGACAAGCACTTCAGCACCGTCTTCGGGCCCTCGACCCCTGGCGCGTTGAACCTCGTCTCCGGCCAGACCCATGGTGTCACGGAATTCACCGCCGCCGGGCAGCCCGTGAAGCCCACCGCCAGCGACTACACCGTCCGCGTCCCCGATGCCAACGGCGTCGGCACCATGATCAACGACCCGGACCCGGTCTATGACGACTGCTCCAACAACAGCCATGCCAAATCCAACAACCTGGCCGGAATGACCGGCAAGAACATCGGCGACCTGCTCAACGACCAAGGTGTGTCCTGGGGTTGGTTCCAGGGCGGTTTCACCCCCACCACCGCGGCAACGGCCACCACCCCGGCTGCCTGCAAGAGCACCCACAACAACGTGGCCGGAGTCTCCAGCACGGATTACAACCCGCACCACCAGCCCTTCCAGTACTACGCCAGCACCGCCAATCCGCACCACCTGGCCCCGGCGAACGATGCGGAAATCGGCCACGATGGCCAGGCAAACCACCAGTACGATCTGACCGATTTCAATAAGGTGGTCAACAGCGACAATATGCCCGCCGTGTCCTTCCTGAAAGCCTCCAACTACCAGGACGGCCACGCCTCCTACTCCGACCCGGTCGATGAACAGAACTTCATTACCAAGACCGTCAACGAGATCCAGCAGTCCAAGAACTGGGAGGACACCGCCGTTGTCCTCGCCTACGACGATTCTGACGGCTGGTACGACCACGCCGCCGCCAAGGTGAAGAACGCCTCCAACAGCCCCGACGACGCCGCCTGGTGCCAGAACGCCGCCGCAGCCGGTGTTCCGGTGGCCGGCGGCTACGCCGACCGTTGCGGCCCCGGCCCCCGCCAGCCGCTGGTGGTCATCTCCCCCTTCGCGAAGAAGAACTTCGTGGACCACACCGAAACCGACCAGGCCTCAATCCTGAAGTTCATTGAGGACAACTGGCACACCGGCCAAATCGGCGACGCCTCGGCCGATATGACCGCCGGGTCCATGAATGCCATGTTCAACTTCCACCACGAACGCAACGACAAGGTCCTGCTCAACGAGCAGACCGGCGCCGTCGCCTCGATCACCCACAACGGGCACCCGGCGGGGCAGTAACCCCACCCTCCGCACAGCAATAACGGCAGGAGCGCTGCCCGGCACGAGCCGGGCAGCGCTTTTTCCGTGAATGGCTCAAGATTTGCGCTTAATCCGTTCTCCGCCAGTACGCGAAGCTACGCTGGCCGTGCCATCCGCATCCAGCACACGCAATTGGGGGACGCATGCCTGCCAGCCGAGACTTTCCCGTGCCCGTTCGCGCGAACCGCAGGGACATGCCGCCCGCCGCGGCAGGACCCGGGCAGGCGATCCTGCGCGCGTGTGCCGCGGCCGCCGTCGTACTCCTGCTGGCCGGCTGCTCAACCCGGGCTTCACTGTCCGTTGCTGCCGCCCCCGCCAGTGAATCAGCCACGGCCAAAGCCGCTGCGGAGGCTGCTGCCCGGCAAGCCGCCGAAGTGAAGGCAGCCCAGGATGCGGCCGCTGCAAAGGCGGCGGCGGAGGCAGCCGCCAAGGCCGCCGCGCCGCCCGCGGCACAGCCGGTGCCGGGGACGAATCCGGGTTGCGACCCGAACTATTCAGGCTGCGTGCCGATCGCCTCCGACGTGGACTGCGCGGGCGGGAGCGGCAACGGGCCGGCGTACGTGCGCGGGCCCGTCCGGGTTATTGGCCGCGATATCTACGGCCTGGACGCGGACCACGACGGCGTGGGCTGCGAACGGTAGGACCGCGGCGGCTCAGGCGGAGACCTTGACCAGTTCTTCGCTCTTCTCCCAGAGGCCGCGCGCCAGTTCGGCGTCGTAGGCCTGGGCGTTGGCTTTGGCCAGGGCGCGCTTGGCGTAGTAGGCGCCCGAGATCCAGTCCGTTCCTGCGGTGCCGTTGATGAGCCAGAGCATGGTGTCGGCCCCCTGGTCCGGGCTCAACATGAAGCGGTTCAGCAACGTTGTGTAGGCGTGCCGCCACGGGCTTCCGGACTCCGCGGCGAAGTTGGTGCGGACCACGCCCGGGTGGAATGCCGCCGTCGTGATTCCCTGGTCATGGAAGCGGCGGTGCAACTCGGAGGTGAACAGGATATTGGCCAGCTTGCCCGTGCCGTAGGCGCGGTTGGTACTGTACCCGGACTCGGCGTTGAGGTCGAATAGGTCCAATTTGCCGAAGTTGTTGGCGGCGCTGGACGTGTTGATCACCTTGGCGTCGTTGGCAGTGAGCGTGTCCATCAGCAGGGTGGTGAGCAGGAACGGCGCCAGGTGGTTGACCTGGAACGTCGTCTCGTTGCCGTCCACGGTGAGCGTCCGCTTGCCCATGATCCCGCCGGCGTTGTTTGCCAGGACATCGATGCGGGGGTACTTCCCCTTGATTTTCTCCGCGAGGTCCCGCACCTGTGACAGCTGGGCGAAATCGGCCACGTAGTAGTCGGCGCCGATGCCGCCGGCCAGGGCACGGGTCTTGTCAGCGGAACGGCCCACCACAACCACCCGCTCCCCCGCCTTGGCCAGGGTGCGCGCGGCTGCGGCTCCGATGCCGTCGCTGGCGCCGGTAATCACGATGGTGCGTGTAGCAGTCACGGGGTGTCCTTTGGTTGGCAGGCGGTGCGCCGGCATGGCACGCCATGGGGGATAACGACGGCGGGACGGCAGGTGTTCCCGGACAGTGGCCTTCCGGCGCCCGCGCTCCGGCGTCCCGGTCCACTTGGAGGGCAAGCCCAGGGGAAGAGCAAATGTCCTACTTATTCACTTTTGAGGTGTCATACGTCATACTTATTGCGGCAGCCACCAGTTTCGTTGGCCGCCTACCCCATATCGAGGAAGCAACATGCAATCCCTTCTCCTTCCCGCCGCCACAGAGCCGTGGAACGGACACGACACCCAACTGGTCGTCGTCGCCGCCATCGGCATTGCGCTGATCGTATTCCTGATCGTCAAACTCAAGCTCCATCCTTTCCTGTCGCTGGTCCTCGGATCCGCGTTCGTCGGCCTCGCCTCCGGGGTTGAACTGGGGAAGGTCATCAGCAACTTCGAGGACGGCGTGGGGGGCACGCTGAAAGAAGTTGGCCTGCTGATCGCGCTCGGTGCCATGCTGGGCAAACTATTGGCAGACTCCGGCGGTGCCAACCGCGTCGTGGACACTTTGCTCGGCAAAGTCTCCCCGAAGGTCCTCCCCTGGGCCATGGCCCTGGTGGCCGTCATCATCGGTTTGCCGATGTTCTTCGAAATCGGCCTGGTGCTGCTGCTGCCCGTCATCGTCCTGGTGGCCCAGCGGTCGGGCCGGAAACTGATGCGCGTAGCCATCCCGGCCCTCGCCGGCCTCTCCGTCCTGCACGGCTTGGTCCCCCCGCACCCCGGTCCCCTCGTGGCCATTTCCAGCCTGAACGCCCCGCTGGGCATCACCCTGGCCCTCGGCCTGCTGATCGCCATTCCCACGGTCATCATCTGCGGCCCGCTGTTCGCCATCTACGCAGCGCGCTGGGTTCCCGTGGATGCCCCGAAGGTAGCAGGCGGCATCGATACCGAGCACACCCAGGCCGATCCCGACGCCAAACGCCAGCCCACGTTCCTCGTCACCTTGCTGACCATCGTCTTCCCAGTGGTGCTGATGCTCCTCAAGGCCGTGGTGGACATCGTCGACCCCAACGCCAAGAACCCGAGCGCGGCCCGCGTCTTCTTTGACTTCATCGGTGAACCGCTGGTTGCCATGACGCTGGCGGTCCTGCTGGCCCTGGTGACGTTCGGCTACGCCGTCGGCTTCACCGGCACCAAAATTGGAGCCAAGATTGGTGCGTCCGTTGGGCCGATCGCAGCCGTGATCCTGATCGTGGGCGCGGGTGGAGGCTTCAAGCAGACCCTCATCGGAGCCGGAGTGGGCGATGCGGTGGCCAAATGGGCCACCGGTGCCAACATCTCCGTCCTGGTCCTGGGCTTCCTCATCGCGGTCGCCATCCGGCTCGCAACCGGATCGGCCACCGTGGCAACGGTGACGGCGGCAGGGATCGTGGCGCCGCTGGCGGCGAGCCTCTCCCCCGGGCACGCAGGCCTGCTGGTCCTCGCCGTGGGTGCCGGTTCCCTGTTCCTCTCCCACGTGAACGATGCCGGCTTCTGGCTGGTCAAGGAACTCTTCGGCCTGTCCGTTGGCCAGACCTTCAAGACCTGGTCCGTCATGGAAACCCTTATCTCCGTGGTCGGGTTCGCCCTGGTCATGGTCCTGTCCGTGGTGATCCCTTGATGGACGCCAGCCAGACGCCCGAATCCGTCCAGCAGCCGGTCCTGGTCATCATGGGCGTGTCCGGCTCCGGAAAGTCCACGGTGGCAGGGATCCTTGCCGGCCAGCTCGGCTGGGACCTGGAGGAAGGTGACGACCTGCACCCGGCCGAAAACGTGGAAAAGATGGCGTCCGGCATTCCCCTGACCGACGAGGACCGCTGGCCATGGCTGGACACCATTGCCTCCTGGATCATCGAGCACACGATGGCGGGAATCCCCGGGATCATCACCTGCTCAGCGCTGAAGAAGATCTACCGGGACCGGCTCCGTGAAAAGAACGTCGTCTTCGTGCACCTGTCAGGTTCCAAGGAACAGATCGGCCGCCGGCTGACCGCGCGGATGGACCACTACATGCCCCCGTCCCTGCTGGATTCACAGATCGCCACCCTGGAGCCGCCGGGACCGGATGAGAACACCATCGTGGTGGACGTGGGGCGGACCCCTGCTGAGGAGGCTGCGGAAGTGGTCAGGCGGCTGGGTCTTTCTCCGGCTTCCGGTTCATCCGCGCTGGGGCACCCTCACCCGGGCAGGTCGTCCGCCGGCGGCCAGCCCGGGAACGCTGCCGGCGCGTAGGCCTGCCGGCCCGGCAGGCGGCAACGCCACCGTGCCCGGCCGGGGCAAACGCTCCCGCCGGGCACGGAACCTGGTTAATTAATCGACGACTTTCACCTTGCCCACCATGCCCATGTAGTCATGGAGTGCGCAGATGTACTTGAAGGTTCCGGTCGCTTTGAACGTCACTTCGAATGTCCCCTTCGGAGGGATAATTCCCGAGCTGAGGTCACCGCCCGAGAAATCCGTCGGGTCGCCGGACGGAGCGAAAATGTTCGCCGGCTCGTTACCGAAGGTGACCGTGTGTGGAGCACCCATTCCGTCATTGACGAAATTCACCTTTTCACCAACATGCACCGTCACGGTTGGCTGGACGAAACGCATGACCATCGCCACGCCGTCGTCACCGCCCGCCATGACCTGGTGGTTGTTTGCTTGTTCGGCCAGCGACTCGTCGAGCTGCTGCCCATCGCGGATGATGGACCGTGCCTGGTCCCGTGACTGCCTGTTGTAGTCACCCTGGCTGTAGGGATAATCGGTGCCACGGTCGCGCACGTGGACGGTTCCCTTCATCATCTTGCCGTGGACCAGGCAGTAGTAGGTGAAATTACCCTCATGCGGGAACGTCAGGCTGTAGTTCCGCGCAGTGGTAAAGCCCGGAACATCCACGTTGGCCATGATCCCCGAGTTGTAATAAGACTGCCCGTCGTAGCTGCTCCCACCGACCGGTCCCAGCTCATTTGGATCGAATGGATTGAAGTCCGTCAGCGGCTGGCCCTCCGCCAGGAAGGTCACCGTGTGGATCTCCGCAGCGTTTGCGTGCCACATGATGGTGTCCCGCTCGTTGATGAAGATCTCCGAGGGAAGGAACGCCATCCCTTGGATTTCCTGGTCGTGGGACTCGGAACCGACCTGCACGTGCCAGGTCCGGTGCCCCCAGTCACCGGCCGCGGCCGGGCCGGCAAACCCCAGTGAAGCGAGCAGTGCAACAGCAAAGGCCACAATGAACGCGAGTTTGTTGGATCTTGGAGTGATTCCCCGAATGTGCTTCATAGCGATGCTTTCTGAAACGGCAATCGGCCCCAGGGCCGGTATGCTGCAGCCGATTCAACGCAAGGCATGACGGGCCGAACCGGCCACTGTTTTTAGGAGTGAAGATGCCGGCTGCCATTGCCGGGGAGCGCGGGCAGCCAGTGCCGGCCGAACATCCGTGCCGGACATGCACCACCCCAACTGGTGCCGCGCTTATTGGAATTTTTTTGCCGCCGCCGGCGGCGTGGAAAGGCACGCTGCAGACGTACGCACCTAATAGATTGCTCCTTCAACTGAACTTTGTCGAGACACCAAAATTCGGCCGGAGGAACGCCGTTCCGGCAACTGCCTGGTTAACGAAAAAGCAGGGCCTGCCAAAGAAACGGCAAGCCCTGCTTGGAAACCTAACGGTCCCGGATCCCTAGGAAATTAGAGAGCCTGGATGTTGGTGGCCTGGGGACCCTTGGGGCCCTGCTCGGTGTCGAAGGAAACCTTCTGGTTCTCTTCGAGGGAGCGGAAGCCGGAGGAGTTGATCGCGGAGTAGTGCGCGAAAACGTCCTGCGAGGAGTCGTCCGGGGAGATGAAGCCGAAGCCCTTTTCAGCGTTAAACCATTTGACGGTACCAGTAGCCATTATTTTGTCCTTCGTGAAGGTGGAGGGAGTGTCCCGACTTTCGGGCCCTCCGGCGTGGGGTGTTCAAAAACCGCTACTTCAGAAGAACGCGGACTTTCGACCGCGCGTACTGCCTGAACTACCAACTGCATAAACACAACAACGGGTTCAACACTACAGGAGATTTGACGCTCACCTAATTGCATGCCTGCCGGGCCCTGATCATGCCTCCGCCGCATCCTGCAGGGCCGTGCTGTAGCGGGTGAACCCGGGGCGGAGCCGGACTGAGCCTGCGCCCACCACCGCGATGTCTTCCCACAGCACCAGGAACGAGCCGCGGTGCCGCCACCGGAGCATCCGCGCCAACAGCCAGGGGCGGGTAAGTCCGTTCCGTTCATAGCCCAGGAAGGATGCCGCGCTGTGCGGGCTGACGACCAGGCCCAGCAGCCGCGGCTCGGCCATCAGCTGGTGCGCAGTGCCGTCCAGCGCGAACCGGACGTCGGCCACACGGCCCAGCCACCCGCCGTCGGCGTCAAGGACGGTGGTGCCCAGCAGGTCACCGAGGATCATGGCTGCCTCCCGGGATGCGCGCAATGATTTTGTCGCGAACCCACCGTTCCACCCAGGCTGCGTCCAGCGACTCCCCGCTGACGCCCAGCCGAACCACCACGCCCACCTCCGCCACGTCCTTCCACGGGATCCGGATCAGCCGGGACGACGGCGGCCTGCCGCCGAAAATGCGCGTCCCCAGGACCGGCCCGGTCAGCAGCGCAGTGAGGACAGGCGCCGCTGTCCCGGGCTCAATCGCCTGATCCACGGCTGTGCCGGCCAGCTCGAGGTCGTCGACAGTGGTGACCGGAACGCCGTCGTGGTCCAAAACCTGCCGGTCCAGCAGGTGCAGCTGCGCGTCCAGGATCCGCCCGGCCACTTTCGGGGCGGGGCGCAGCGGGCCAGGCTGGGCGCTCATGCGCCTGCTCCTGTCACGATCATGAGGGGGATGGCAGCCATGGAGGCCACCACGATGATCACCAGGTAGACCATGCCCAGCACGTTGACCAGCGGCCCGTTTACGTGCTCGCGCATGTACTGCGGATCGTTGGCCACGATGAGGATGGGCAGGTAGGTCAGCGGCAGTGCGATCGCGGAGAACACCACCGAGTACTCGGTGACCAGCACGGGGTCCACGCCGGTGGCCAGTACCGCGATGCCCACCAGCAGGCACACGATCATGGACAGGTGGAAGCGGGCTGCCTGCGCGGGGCGGCGGAACTTGCCCCAGGACCAGCCGAAGAACTGTGCCAGGGTGTAGCCGCTGGAGAGCGTGGTTTCCAGGGCTGCGCCGAAAGTCGCCGCCACGATCCCCACCAGGACCAGCGCCAGGCCGATCTTCCCCGCGCCCTCGGCCACGGGCAGGATCACCTGGGACAGCGACGTCACCGAAATGCCGGCGGGCAGCAGGACGACGGCGGCGCACGCGGCGATGGACACGGACAACAGGCCGCCCAGCGGGAATCCGACCAGGACGTTGATCCGCTCCTGGAGCAGGTCTTTCACCGTCCACCCCTCCTCGACAGCGCCGGAGGAGAAGAAGAACACCTCGTACGGGGTCATCGCGGCGCCGAACAGGGCGATGGCGTAGTAGCTGTAGGTCCACACCGTTTCCTGGTCCGGCACCGCGGGAGTGAGCTGCCCGGCCAGCGAGCCCCAGTCCGGCTTGAGAAGGAAGAGTGCCACTGCAAAGATGACCAAGGTCAGCCCCATCAGGCCCGTCACGTTCTCCATGATGGAGAACCGGACGCGCCACACCACCAGCCACACCGCCAGCGCCGCCACCGGAATCCAGAACAGGTAGTAGACGCTGCTGGCCAGCTGCAGCGCCAGGGCGACGCCGCCGATCTCCGCCGTCACGGTCATCAGGTTGATCAGGAAGGACGCCGCCAGGTTGGCCAGCCCGGCCCGGGCGCCGAGCCGCTCGCGGATCACTTCAAAGGTGGCCCGGCCGGACGCTGCAGCCACCCGGCCGGACATGTTGGCGAAGAGGCAGATCCCCAGCACGCCAACCGCCACCACCCACACCAGCGACAGGCCGAAGCGGGAGCCGACGACGGCGTTGGTCACCAGGTCGCCGATGTCCACGAACCCGCCAATGGCGGTGAGGATCCCGAGCGCGACGCCGAGAAGCCGTTTCACTTGTCCCCCACCTTGTTTTCGAGCTGCTTCAGGACGTCCTGCGCGTCGGCGAGCGCTTTGTCACCGTCCGCGAGGGAGGGGGTGCCGCCGTCGGTCGCTGCCAACGCGGCGCGCACCGTGGCTAAGCCGGCTGCGCACTGGTCCAGCACGTCCAGTGCCTGCTTCTGGGTGTCCCGGTCCTCCGCGGTGGCCGGGGACAGCTTCAGGACGGTGCTTCGGCTGGACTGGAGTTCCTTTAGCTCGTCATCAAGCGTGGTGGAGGTGGCGGCACGGGTCAGCTTGCCATCCATGTCCTGGCGGAGGGCGATCCGGGCGGTGGCGACGGCGGAGGAGCTGTCCTTGACGGCGGTGGACACCGTCTGGCTGGTGCCGCCACTGCACCCGGTGAGGAGGGCCACGCCCAGGACGGCGGGCGCGGCGAGGGCCAGCGCACCCAGGTACGTCCGGCCCGGCCGCGTGATGCGTCCGTCCGGCCCCGGAGCCGGAGTTGCCAGCACCGTTGCCTCCAACCTTCCGGGAAAGCCCGGGTCCTCGGAATCCGCCCTTCGCGTGGCAGCCACAATTAGTTGCCTATGGTCAGGTATAGCACCGGTCCGGGAAGTTTGACCTGTTCAAAGCAGGATTTGTTGCCGGGCCGGGTCCTCCGTCAACGGCCCCTCGACCCCACCGCCAAACGGGCATATCCTGCATCCAGATCCTGCCGACAAACCCTGCCAACGGGAGGCAAAGCCATGGAGATGCCCAAGGCAACGGAGGAAGAAAAAGAGCGGTTCCGCCGCGTGGTCCCCGACCATCCCGGGGTGGTGGTCAAGCCGATGTTCGGCAACCTGGGGGCGTTCGTCAACGGCAACATGTTCGCCGGGCTGTTCGGGTCCACCATTGGCGTGAAGCTCTCCCGCGAAGACAAGGAGCTGCTGGAGTCCTCCGAACGGACCGTGCCGTTTGGACCCGCTGAGAGGCCCATGGGCGGCTACACCGGCCTGCCAGAGGTGTGGAATGAAGAGGGCGACGGCGACGACACCCGGGCGCGGGCATGGGCCGAAAAGGCGCTGGCCTACGTCGGCTCCCTCCCGGCCAAGGAGCCCAAGGCGCCGAAGGCCCGGGCACCCCGGAGGGCCCGGTAACCATGTCCGCCCCCGCTGTTTCCCGCGAGGCGACCAACACAGTGGTGGTGGGCGCCGGCCAGGCGGGCCTGGCCACCAGCTACTGGCTGGCGCAGCGCGGCGTTGAGCACGTGGTCCTCGAACGCCGGAACGCACTGGGCGGGGCCTGGCAGGACCGGTGGGACTCCTTCTACCTGAACACGCCCAACTTCTCGGTTGCGGTGCCCGGAAAGTCCTATGACGGACCCGAACCGGACGGCTTCATCTCCCGGGATGCCACCATCGATTTCTTCCGCCGCTACGCCCAGGACATCAACGCCCCGGTTCGGCTGCGCACAGAAGTCACCAGGATTTCGCCCACGGATACCGGCTTCGCCGTGGAGACTGGCCAGGGCAGCTGGTCCGCCCGCAACGTTGTCCTGGCCAGTGGCGCGTTCCAGCGCCCGCGCATGCCGGCCGCCGTCGGCATCTCCCCCGGGGTCCTCCAAGTGCACAGCCATGAGTACCGAAGCCCCGCCCAACTGCCGGACGGCGCGGTGCTGGTGGTGGGGACGGGGCAGTCCGGCGGGCAGATCACCGAGGATCTGCTCGACGCCGGGCGGACCGTGCACCTGTCGGTTTCCTCGTGCCCCGAGGCGCCCCGGCGGTACCGCGGCCAGGACATCTTCCACTGGATCATGGCGGTGAACATCCACGGACCCGAGTATGGAATCAACGCGCTCCAGGTGCATGGCCTCCCTTCCCCGGCCGGGCGGTTCCTGTGCAACCCGCTCGTCTCCGGCAACGGGGGCGGCCACAGCGTGCACCTGCGGGAACTGGGGCGCCGCGGCGTCCGCCTGCACGGCCGGTTTGAGGGAATGGACGCGGGCGCGTTGGTCTTCACCGACGACCTTCCCCAGCGCCTGGCCCTGGTGGAAGCCGGGTTCCGGCAGCGGCTCGGGGCGCTGTCCGACGCATACATCAAGGCAGCCGGGCTGGACGCCCCGGAAGCCGACGTTCCGGAGGAGGACCACTGGCTGCCTGCGGAAACCGGCGCCCGCCTGGACCTGGCTGCCGAAGGGATAACGTCCGTGATTTGGTGCACCGGTTACGGCCTGGACTTCGCCATGCTGGACCTTCCCCTCCTGGATGAGTGGGGCTACCCCCGCCACGCCAAGGGCGTCACCGAGCACCCGGGCCTGTACGCCGTCGGGCTCCCCTGGCTGACGCGGCACATCTCCGCCACCCTGGTGGGCGTGGGTCCGGACGCCGAGTTCGTAACCGAACACCTGGCGGCGCGCGGCTGACAGGCCTCCCCGGATGGTCTTTCCCCGCCGAACCGTACCGCGAGACCCTGCATCAATATCTCCGTGGATACGGTGGTGATGGCCATCTCCCAGGGCCAGTCCGCTCAACTTGCCCGTGGGCCGGGTCCGTGGGCCTTCTGCCGTCCGTCGCGGTGGGCGAGGTAGGCGTAGACCATGAGGGCGAGCCCCGCGAGGATCATCACCGCTGGGAAGGCGACGTCCATCGGGATGAGCACCGCCGTCGCCTGGAGGACGAAGATCAGGCCCATGACGGCGAGGATGCCGGCCGGGATCAACGGCCATCTCATCCGTTCGGCGCTGCCGCCGGCGTGGTCCGCGGCATGGACCGGGACCACCGACAGCACCCCGAAGGTTGCGGCCAGTCCGAGGAAGAGGACGGCGGCGGTGGGCGTGCCCTGCAGTTGCGGCGGGAGGGCCACGATGAGCGCCAGCGTGAACATGACGCCGGAAGGGATCAGGGCCCACCAAGTGGTGCGTTCGCGCACGAAGACGGCTGCGAAGCCGGCCCCCATGAAGAGGAACAGGAGAGCGGCGCCCCAGGCACCCCCTGTGAGCTGCGTGGCGGTGACCACCGCTGCAAGGCCAAGGAACACGGACCCGGGGATGGCCGCCCACCAGTTCTCCCGGCGGCGGACGAAGAGGGACAGGAACAGAACCCCCACGGCCGCGAAGATCAGCGGTGCCGTGAAAGCGGCAGTGTCCATGACGCCCAGCCGGTCAAGGAGCAACAGCACGCCCAGGGCAATGAGGATCACGCCTGCGATGACGCTGGTGTTTGCAGATTTCACCGTGTGCCTCCCGGTTCCGGCAGGCGGCCGTGCACCGCGCTGCCTATTTCAGGCTAGGGCGGCCAGTAAGCCCGAAAACAGGGCATTAAGCCCCCGTCCCCCGTGGTCGTTCCGGGGATCCCCGGCGATGACGGGACTTTCAGCCCTATAGCTGGGGCTGGGACGCTTGGCATTCTGGTGAGGGCAGCATCCGGGTCTCCACAGTGCGGGGCCGGGGCGGCCCGTCGAACCCCAGTGACTTTCCGCCGGAGGCATCCGCAGGGATGCCCGCCGGCGTGCAGCCGCATCCGGCCGGCTGGATTTTGAAAGGACCGGCATGTCCGCTGACATCCTCACGTTCCCTCCCGCCCGATTGCCGCAGGCAGAAGCAGCGCGCCGGCGCGCAATGCTCCTCCACCCTTCCAATTTCCTCCCGGAATCAGCTCCTTCCGGTGACACGGGGAAGGAAGCTGAAGGGCTCGCTGTCCGTTTCGATTCCCTCTGCCGGCACTTCCTGGACCAGGGAGTGCCGGCGGACCAGGCCCGGACAGAGGTGGCACGGACGGCAGCACGGGACATTTGGGACGGACTCGCCTCCCAGTTGCGCGGCCACCGGGCAGCAGGCCGGCAGCTCGACGCCAATGTCGTGGCCGTGGCCCTTGCCTCGATCCAGTGCATGAACATCGCGCTGCCACGGCGCCCGGAAGACCTCGATCACGCTGCCCGCACCGTCAGCACCGCCAGGCGCCGGCTCCAGTACAACGGTGGCCTCCTGGACCGCCTGCACCCGCACCGGAACCCGGCGTTCTATGATGCCGTGGCCACGCTCCAGGCGCTGGAGGTATTCCTCGCACCCCAAAAGAAGGCCGCCTAAGACGGGACGGGGTGGTCAGGAACATGTCAACCGAGGACGAATACAGGGCAGTGTACGGCGGCGACTACCCGCCTGCAGGCCTGGGCTCCGCGGCCGGGCTGGGCGACGGCGGGTGCAATGCCATTTCCCGGGATAACGGCGGGCTGGTGGGCCGCTGGAGTTCATGGGAAACTGCCAGCGTAGCGCTGAACCGGCTCCAGGAGCTTGGCGGGCGGTATGAATACCGCCTGGAGAAGTCCCACGAATGGGTGGCCGGTCCGGAACACAACATCATCTGCGCTGTCTGCAGCATCCCCCGGGAGGCTCCGGCAACTACTGTCACAGCGCTGGGAATGGAGTGGCCACAAGTGCTGGATGAATAAAAATGTGGTTCCTTCCGGAGGGGCGGCTGCAGGGAGAGGGCAGCCGGGAAGGGCGTCGAACCGATGAGAGTGTCTAGATGAACACACCTGCAGAACCCCCCGAAGAGGCTGCGTTCCCCGCCCTGCCCGTCCGGGTGTTCATCCTCAATGACCACGAGATGGTCCGCCGTGGCCTGGCCGACCTGCTCGAGCACGCCGGATTCGATGTTGTTGGCGAAAGCGGTTCCGCTGCCGAATCCAGCCGGCTGATCCATATCCTGCAGCCGGACATCGTTGTGCTCGATGACAGGCTGCCGGACGGCACGGGCATTGAGGTGTGCCGTGACCTGCGCTCCAGTTCACCCGACATTGGCTGTGTGATCCTCACCAGCTGGGACGAGCAGCACGCAATCCGGGCGGCCGTCCTGGCGGGGGCTTCGGGCTATGTGCTCAAGCGGATCGGAAACAACGACGCATTGATCAACTGCATCCGGAGCACGGCAGCAGGGATCGCCCCGATCGGCCCCGGTATCAGGGAGCGGGTTGCAGAGGGCCTTTATGCAACCGCTTCCGCCCCTTGGCTGAAGGCGATGACCCGGACGGAAAGGAAGGTACTTGGCCTGATGGCGCGGGGACTGACCAACCGGCAGATCGGCCAGGAGATGGTGCTGTCCGATTCGGCCGTTGCGTCAAGCGTCTCCTCCGTGCTCCACAAACTGGGCTTCCGCAGGCGCGGCCACCTGATCCCCACGCCGATACCGCGCGCGTGGGAACTCCTGCACTGACACGAGTACTCGTCGCAGCCGGTGGACAGCCTCAGCCGCCGGTGGGCGCCTTCCATGTCACGCTGGTGCCTTTGCCGGGGACGCTGTCAATGATGCACTCACCGCCCAGGCGGGTAGCCCGGTTCTTCATGTTGGTCAGCCCGCTGACCCGTTCAGGATCCTTGAACCCGCGCCCGGTGTCCCGGACGTTGAGGACCACCTCGCCGTCCTGCGCGGCCAGCACGATGGCGATGTCCTCCGAACCGGAGTGCCTGACGGCGTTACTGACGCTTTCGTAGAGCACGCGTAAAAGCTGTTCGGCCACTTCGTCGTCCACGGCGTCGTCAACCGGCCCGGACAGCTGGATCCTGGGGAGGAAGCCGGAAGCGTTGGCGGCTTCCTGGACGGCGCGCAGCACACGGCCGCTGAGAAGTTCCTTATCGGGTTTACGGGCTTGCAGGGAGTAGATAGTGTCCCGGAGCTGGTGGATGCAGTCATCAAGTTCGGCGGTGATTCCGGCGATGCGCCGTTCATGGGCCGGCGGATCCGCGGTGTAGCGGCGCAGCCCCTGGATGCTCAGTCCCGCAGCGAAGAGCCGCTGGATCACCAGGTCGTGTAGGTCCGCCGCGATCCGTTCCCGGTCGATGAACAGTGCGTGCTCTTCGCGCAGCTGGTTAGCCTTGAGCAGGTCCAGCGTCAGGCCTATCCGGGAGGCAAATATTGCACTCTGCTCGCCGTCCACATCGGTATACCTTGCTCCGCCAACGGCGCGGGCAAGGATGAGGACGCTGTCGCGGTGGCCGTCACTGTTGCTGCCCAGGGCGGCCACCAGGACGGGTCCCAGTTTTTCCGCCGACGTCGGGTCGAAGACCAGGCCCGGATCGGTCAGGAGTTTGGACTCCCCCGTTTCCAGGACCTCCGACAGGACGGCAGCTGCGGGAAGTTCCTGCCCGCGGGGCATGGACTGGGCGCCCACCGACGTCCGGCACCTGATGGTTCCGTCCGGTCCCACCGAGGCGATCAGGGACAGGACCGAGGAAGAAGCGTTGAGGGCGCGTTCGGCGATCATGTCCAGGTTCTCGGTGTCCGACCGCGGCTGGTCCTTCAGGCGGTCGCTGACTTCCATGCCCGCTTCCAGCCAGCGCTGGCGGCGCCTGCTGTCATCGAACAGCTTTGCGTTCTGGATGGCCACCCCGGCGGCGGCCGCCAGGGCAACCGCCAGGTCCTCGTCCTCCCCCGTGAAATCCTGGCCACCGATCTTTTCCGTCAGGTACAGGTTCCCGAACACCTCGTTACGGACCCGGACCGGGACGCCCAGGAAGGTGCTCATGGGCGGGTGGTTGGGGGGAAACCCCACTGCGATAGGGTGTTCGCCCAGGTCGTGGAGCCGCAGGGGCTTGGGTTCCCGGATCAGCTGGCCCAGCACGCCGTGGCCGGTGGGCAGGTCGCCGATCACCCGGACGCCTTCTTCATCAATGCCCACGGTAATAAAGTGGCTCAGTTGCTGGTCGTCACCGATGACGCCCAGGGCCCCGTACCGCGCCCCGACAAGTTCGCACGCAGACTGCACCAGGCGGTCCAGTACTGCCTCCAGGCTCAGGTCCTCCGTCATGGAAACGACTGCACCGAGCAGCCCCTCAACGTGTTCCTGTGCCCGGACAAGATCATCCGCCCGCTCCACGAACTCCCGCAGGAGTTCCCGGGTCCGCCGCCTGATAGGTTCACGCCACATGTAAATACGCTCCGAAATCGAACGCATCCACGGCGGGCTGCCTCACCCCGGATCCGATAAATGAAAGCCCCCAGCGTCCCTTACACCATGCTAACAAGCCGCGGCGCCGCGCGCCCTAAAGGTTACGGATGGGCCTGCCCCGCCGCGCCCCGCGTCCCCCCGGTGCGCGTCCCCGGGCAGCAGGAACCGGGAGTGGACGCACCCTGACGGGGATGCTGAACCGGAAAGCGCGCCGGGAAATGTGGTGGGTGGCGTGCCGCCGCTGCACCGGCGACGGTGCAGCCGGCAGCTGCTGGGCGTCCCGGGCGAAAAACCACTGCTTGGCGAACTCCACCAGCACCAGGTACACCACCACCATGCCCAGCAGCGCCAGGAAGAACGGGACCGGGAGCGGGTCGAAGCCCAGTACCCCGGCCAGGGGCGAGAGCGGCAGGAAAACCCCCAGTGCCACCACTCCCAAGGACGCTGCCAGCAGGCCCTTGGACGGCCGGCTGCGCAGGAACGGAACCCGGCGGGTGCGGATGGCGAAGATGATCAGCGTCTGGGTGGCGATGGATTCGATGAACCAGCCGGCCCGGAATTCCCCGGGAGCTGCGGTGAACACGAACAGCATGAGGGCGAACGTGGCGAAGTCGAACAGCGAACTGATGGGCCCGAAGAGGAGCATGAACCGGCGGATGAACGCGATGTTCCAGTGCGATGGCGCCCGCAGTTGTTCCTTGTCCACGCGGTCCCCCGGGATGGCCAGCTGCCCGGAATCGTAGAGCAGGTTGTTGAGCAGGATCTGGCCCGGCAGCATGGGCAGGAAACTGAGGACCACCGACGCCGTGGCCGCGCTGAACATGTTGCCGAAGTTACTGGACGTGCCCATCAGCACGTATTTGATGGTGTTCGCGAAAATCCGCCGCCCCTCCATCACACCGTCCGCCAGGACGCCCAGGTCCTTGTCCAGGAGGACGACGTCGGCCGCATCCTTGGCGACGTCCGTTGCGGTGTCGACGGAGATCCCAATGTCCGCCTTGTGCAGTGCCAGGGCATCGTTCACGCCGTCGCCCATGAACCCCACCGCACCGCCGCTCTGCCGCAGGAGGGTGATGATCCGCGCCTTCTGTTCCGGCGAGACGCGGGCGAAGATCGTGGCCTTGCGGGCGGCGGCGGCGAGGTCGGCGTCGGACATTCCTTCAACCTGGGCCCCCGTCAGCGTGCCGCCGGAAATCACGTCCAGGTCCGCGCACACGCGCTCGGCCACCTTGGCGTTGTCCCCGGTGGCGAGTTTCACCGAGATGCCCAGGGCCTCCAGCCGGTCCAGCGACTGCCGGGCGTTGGCCTTGGGCCGGTCCAGGAACACCAGGAACCCGGCCAGGGTGAGTCCCTCCTCGTCGGCGGGCGCCAGCCGGGACAGCCCGGGAGCAGGGCGGGTGGCCACGGCAACCACCCGGGCGCCGGCGTCGAACTGTTCATCCAGCAGTGCCTGCGCTGCCGGCGTGATGGCCCCGCACAGGGCCAGGACGTCTTCCGGGGCCCCCTTGGTGACCAGCAGGGCCGGGCCGCCGGTGTCACTGACCAGGGCCGTGGTCCGGCGGCGCTGGTGGTCGAACCCGATCAGGTCCAGCCGCTCGAACCGGGCCGGATCAAACGCTGAGGCACCGGGGCTCTCCCACAGCGCGGCGTCCAGCGGGTTCTGCCCGGCGGAGGAGGCCTTCGCTCCGGCGTAATTCGCCTCGGTGGCCAGCAGCCCCAGGGTGAGGAGGCCGTCGTCGGACATTCCGGCTCCGGCGGGAATCGCGCGCGTGAAGCTGATCTTGCCCTCGGTGAGGGTGCCGGTCTTGTCCGTGACCAGGATGTCCATGTCGCCCAGGTCCTCGATGCACACCAGCCGCTTGACCAGGACTTTGCGCTTGGCAAGCTGGCGGGTCCCGGTGGCCAGGCTGGTGCTGACAACGGCGGGCAGCAGCTGCGGCGTGATGCCCACAGCGATGGCCAGGGAGAACAGCAGCGATTCCAGCAGGGGGCGCTGCAGCAGCAGGTTGGCCACGAAGATCAGCGACGTGAGCACCACGGCCACCTGCAGCAGCAGGAACGAAAACCGTTTGAGGCCCAGCTGGAACTCGGTCTGCGGCTGCCGTTCGCCCAGGCCCAGCGCGATCCGCCCGAACTCCGCCCGGCCGCCGGTGGCCACCACCACGCCGCTGCAGCCGCCGGACTGGACCACGGTGCCCATGAACACGCAGGAGGCGAGGTCGCCCAGGGAGGAGCCGGCGGGGACCGGGGCTGGGTCCTTGGCGGCCGGCTGGGACTCCCCGGTGAGGATGCTTTCGTCGCAGAGGAGGTTGTTGGTGGTGAGCAGGCGGATGTCCGCCGGGACGATCGCGCCGAGGGAAAGATGGACGACGTCGCCGGGCACCAGGGCAGTGACGTCCACTTCCGTGGTGGTCCCGTCCCGCTGGACGGCAGCCTTATGGGTGACGCGGGAGTGCAGCGCCTCGGAGGCGAGCTCCGCGCGGTATTCGTTGGTGAAGCCCAGGCCCACGCTGACCAGGAGGATCACGCCGATGACGACGGAATTGGTGGCGTCGCCCAGGAATAGGGACAACCCTGCGGTAACGATCAGGAGGATCAGGATGGGGCTGGCGAACTGCCTCCCCAGGACTGCCCAGGCGTTGGCCCGGTGCGTGCGGACCGCGTTGGGCCCCAGTTGTTCCAGGCGGGCGGCGGCTTCCCCGCCGGTCAGGCCGCCGGGACCGGAGCCAAGGCGTGCGAGCGTTTGCTCCGCCGCCAGGCTTGCGGCATCGGTGATGGCCAGCTGGAGGGAGCTGCGCTCCCGGACATTCAGGTCTGTCATGCCGATCCGTTCGGACACGTTGGGCTGGGATATTGCCTTTATGGCATTAGGGTACGACGCTCCTCTGACAGCCGCCCGGACAACCTGGGACGCCGCATCAAAGTGCACGCTCCAGCAGCCACGAGGTGACCGTGGTGATGAACTGGGCCGGTGCTGCGGCGTGGACATTGTGCCCTGTGTCCAGCGTGAGCTCGAAGGAATACTCCCCGGGCCGGTCGCTGCCCCCGTGGCCGCGGAGGTCGACGGCGAACACCCGGAAGTCCGGCGCGAGGGCTTCGGCCACCGTTTCCCAGTCGCCTGCGGTGTCGCCCAGGGCATGCAGCAGGACCACCGGGGCCGCATCCGGGTCGCCGCACTCCTGGACGCTGATCTTCACGCCGTCCGCTCCCGGCAGGGTCAGGGTTCTCATGTCGGGGAGCCTACATCAGCCGGGCGGCCCAGGACTGGTGGCCGTTCCAAGGATGTGGGCAAGAGGCGGGTTCAGCTGCTGCACGGCGAAACCGAAGCGCTGGTTGTCCTGGACGGTGAATCCTGCTGCGGTGATGGCAGCCAGGGTGTCCCGGTTGAGGTGGCATCCGCCCATGAACCGCCCCCAAACCGGGGTCAGCACATCCTCTGCCGTGGCCACGACCGGGTGCCTGGACCGGACGTGCTCGTAGTAGGCCAGGGTCCCGCCGGGCTTGAGGACACGGCGGATCTCCGCGAGTACGGCCGCCTGGTCCCTGACGCTGCAGAGGACCAGGCTGGCCACCACGGCGTCGGCGCTGCCGGTTTCCGCAGGGATGTACTCGGCGGCGGCATCAACAACGGTGACGGGGACGGAGGCGGTAGCGGCCGATTCCTGGGCCACGCCTCTCAGGTAGTCATCTGGTTCCAGGGCCAGGACCCGGGTCACCGTGGAGGGGTAGAGGGGAAAGGAGGACCCGGCCCCCGCTCCGATTTCAATCACGGTTCCCCGCAGCCCGGCCAGGATGCTGCGGCGGTGCCCGGCGGCGCCACGGCGGTCCATGCCACCCACCGCGCGGGCGAAAGCGCGGGCGAAGAGCGGGTGCTGCAGGCTGTCCATCCGGTTCCTCCCAAGCGCTACTCCCGGCATACCACCCCTATCTACTTGAGGCTGAGGACCTCGTCAATCGGCCGGCCGTTGACGTACACCTGCGCGCTCGTGGCGCCGGACGCGCTCATGGCGGTGTACTCGAGTTGCGCCTTGGCCCTGGGGATGTCGCAAACGCCACCCAGCATGAACTGCCCGGAAAGCCAGATGCTGATAGTGCTGCCGTTCAGCTCACCGCCCAGGTACGTCAGGCTGGACTGGTACAGCACGTTGATCAGTCCGGACAGGCCTACGTCGCGGCTCTTGTTGGCCAGCAGGGCGTTGATGCTGGGGCCTACCTGGTCCCTGAACGTGACCGGTGCGGTGGTGGTGGCCACAAGGCTGTCGCCGCAGCCGATTTTCGGCCCCGAGAGGCCGTTGTCCCCCACCGCCACGTAGTAGATGGTCAGCGGGGCAGTTTGTTCGGGCAGGCCGGTAGGGGTGGGTTCCTGCGTGGGCTGGGGCTCCTGGGAGGGCGGCGGACTGGCAGGGACGGACGACGGCGGCGGGGCAGCCGGGCTGGTGGGGGCGGCGGAGGTGGTGGGCGGCGGAGTCGGGGTGCCGGTCGCCGTCGTACTTGGACTGGCACTGGCCGCCGGGCTCGCCGGGGGCGCCGGGGAGCTGCTGGTCGGGGACGGGCTGGGCGGGCCGAAGCACCCGGTAAGAATTATCAGGCCACTGAGCCCGAGAACGCTGAGTACTGTATGCCTGGGCCTGGTCATGATGCCCCCTTGAATGTGGGTTCCGCGTCCGTGGGACCCACATTCAAGCTACGCCTGAGGGTTACTCCAGAACAGGGACTAAAGTCCGCGCCGTCAAGGATGCACCAGCACCTTCACCGCGGTGTCCTTGTGGTTGATGAGGTCCAGCCGAGGTGTGGCCGCCGCTTCCGTAACCGGGGAGTTGTAAAATGGCCAGGGCTACACCGTCCGGCGCAACGCCTGCACTGGAGAAAGACCCGGGCTCAGCCGGGGCTCCTGGACAGGACGGGCAGTGTGGACCAGGGAATGGTTTCCGTTTCCGCCGAAAGCTGGGGAACACAAGGGATGTCTGGGGCTACCGAATTAACTGCCGGCCGTTGTACCAGCCGCCGGCCGGCAACACCTGCCTCCTTTGCCGTGCCCGGTACGGCCCGCGGAACCACTCGTGGTTTACTCACCGCAGGATGGATCGGTCACTAGGAGGCCACCCATGTCATTGTCCAAGCGATTCCGTGGCCCCGCCGGCGCGGTGCTGGCCGCTGCTGCTGCCGTGGTGCTGGCGGCGCCGCCGGCCGCGGCGTTCACCCCTGCGGCGCCCACCGCTCCACCACCCCCGCCCACTGCCAGCGTTGACGCCCAGGCGGCCAGCCCCCTGGCCGGTGACGAGGGCCGCTACCTGGTCCGGTTCGCCAAAGGCTCGGACGTGGCCACCGAAGCCCAGTCCCTGCAGGGCCAGGGAGTGCGCATCGGCAGGACCTTCTCCGCCGCCGTCCGGGGAGCCGCGGTCACCGCCACCAAGGCACAGGCGGCGGCCCTGGCCCGCTCGCCCCGGGTTGCCCTGATTGAGCCGGACTTGCCCGTGACGGTTGCCGACACCCAGCAGGCACCGCCCTGGGGCCTGGACCGGATCGACCAGCGCGCGCTCCCGCTCTCCGGCACGTTCACGCCCATGGCCAGCGGCGCCGGCGTCAGCACATACGTCATCGACACCGGGGTCCTGGCGGAAAACGCCGACTTTGGCGGCCGCGTGGCGCCGGGCTGGACCGCCATTGCCGATGGAAGGGGCAGCAGCGACTGCAACGGCCATGGCACGCACGTCGCCGGAATTATTGCCGGGAAGACCTACGGGGTGGCAAAAGCTGCCACCGTGGTCCCGGTACGGGCGCTTGGCTGCGACGGTTCCGGCTTTGACTCCGACGTCATCGCGGGCCTGGATTGGATCGCCTCCCAGCATGCCGCCGGCACCCCCGCAGTGGCCAACCTCAGTATCGGCGGCCCCACCAGCACCACGCTGGATGACGCCATCAGGGGAATCATCAACGACGGCGTCACGGCCGTAGTAGCAGCCGGCAACGCCGCCGTCGACGCCTGCACCACCTCCCCCGCACGGGTACCCGAAGCTTTGACCGTCGCGGCCAGCGATTCCTCGGACCGGCAGGCAGGGTTCTCGAACTACGGGAGCTGCGTTGACATGTACGCGCCGGGGGTGAACATCCAATCCGACTGGGACACCTCCACCACCTCGCTGGCCACGTTGAGCGGCACGTCCATGGCGTCTCCGCACGTTGCCGGTGCTGCGGCGCTTTCGCTGTCGCGGAACCCGCAGCAGACCCCGGCTGCGGTGGCAGCGGACCTGACGGCTGCCGCCACCCAGGGTACTGTCAGCAACGTGTCAGCGGGCACCCCCAACCGCCTGCTGTTCACCGGCCCTACTCTGGGACCGGTTCCGGCCCCGGTGGCAAGGGACTTCACCAGCGACGGCAAGGCCGACCTGCTGGCGCAGGACGGAAATGGAAGCCTGTGGACCTACCCTGGCCAAGGCAATGGCCTGTTCGGCTGGCGGATCAAGGTCGGGGACGGCTGGAACGTCATGACGGCGGTCAGCGCGGCCGGCGACCTCACCGGGGACGGTAAACCCGACCTGGTCGCCCGGGACACCACCGGCGCACTCTGGACGTACCCGGGCCTCGGCAACGGCCTCTTCGGCTGGCGGATCAAGGTCGGGGACGGCTGGAACGTCATGACCTCCATCAGCGCGGCCGGCGACCTCACCGGGGACGGCAAACCCGACCTGATCGCCCGGGACACCGACGGGACCCTCTGGACGTACCCGGGCCTCGGCAACGGCCTCTTCGGCTGGCGGATCAAGGTCGGGGACGGCTGGAACGTCATGACCTCCATCAGCGCGGCCGGG
>NZ_JBHVTN010000002.1:0-171710 GCF_042884655.1 Pseudarthrobacter sp. NPDC058119 | reverse complement strand
GCGACCTCACCGGGGACGGCAAACCCGACCTGATCGCCCGGGACACCGACGGGACCCTCTGGACCTACCCCGGCCAGGGCAACGGCCTCTTTGGCTGGCGGATCAACGTGGGCCCCGGCTGGAACGTCATGACCGCCATCAGCGCAGCAGGCGACCTCACCGGCGACGGAAAACCCGACCTGATCGCCCGGGACACCGACGGGACCCTCTGGACCTACCCCGGCCAGGGCAACGGCTTCTTCGGCTGGCGGATCAACGTGGGCCCCGGCTGGAACGTCATGACCGCCATCAGCTAGGCCCCTGCCTGGCCGGTCACCAGACGGAGTCCCCGCGCAGGACAACGTCGCTGCCGCCGTCCACGTAGACGATCTGCCCGCACAGGTGGGTGTTTTCGGCGCTGTTCAGCCAGGCCAGCAGGCGGGCGACGACGATGGGTTCGGCGATCCCGTTCAGCGGCATGGGGACAACTTTCAGCAGCGACTCCCGCTCCTGTTCGGTGTCGATCAGGTCGGCCGTCATCGGGGTGGCGATGACGCCGGGCGCCACGGCGTTCAGCGGGATCCCGGCACCCGCCCATTCCGCAGTGGCAGCCTGGCGGCGGACCCACCGGGACAGCGCCACCTTGGTCGAGGCGTAGATGAGGCCGCCAGTGGTGGCCGGTTCCTTGGCCAGGACCTGGGCGCGTTCGATGGCTGCCGGTTCGTCCCCGTCGGCCAGCAGCGCCACAAGCTCATCGTCGCTGGCCATGAGGGCCGCCATGGAAGACACCACCACGGCGCGCGGCGCCTCTGATCCTGCCAGCAGGGGCCGGAGCCCCTCGACCGAGGCGACGGTACCGAAGAAATTCACGGCCACCGTGGCCGGAGCCGGGATGGCGAGGCCGGCCACTGCGTATATGGCATCAATCCTGCCGCCGCTGGCGTCCCGCACCGCGTCCACCAAGGCGCTGCGGCCCTCCCTGGTGGAGAGGTCGGCCACCACTTCGGCGTCGTGGAGATCCACGCCAATCACGCGTTCGCCCCGCTGCTCGAGGAGTTCTTTGGTTGCCTTGCCGATCCCGGAGGCGGCGCCGGTGATGACGGACGTGCGGGGCATGGTGCCTTCTTTCGTTGGCCGGAGGGGGTCGCTGCCAACGATGCCCGGCGGCCCTCGTCGGGACCAGAGTCCAAAGGCCCGTGCGGCGCCGAAGCCAAGAACGGGCTGATCCAACAATCCTTGTCACACCGTTAACCGCGCATTCATATCCTCATCGAAACCTGTACAACGGCTGTAAATAGCGTGGGAGCCATGGACAACATCTCCCGCAGATCCCTTATTTCCGCCGGCCTGGGGACAGGCTTGGTGGCCGCCCTGCCGAGTGCCGCCGTCGCGGTTTCCACCGCGGATGACGCCGGCCTCCGAACCGATCCCTTCATGCTCGGCATCGCGTCCGGCGAGCCGTGGCCGGACGGATTCGTGCTCTGGACGCGCCTGGCGCTCAACCCCGTCGCGGAGGACGGGCTGGGCGGCATGCCGTCGCGGCCGGTCGCCGTGCAGTGGGAGGTGGCCGAGGACCAGGGCATGCGCAACGTGGTGGCACGCGGCGTGGAACAGGCCCGGATCGAAACCGCGCACTCGGTGCACGTGGAGCTGCGGGGACTGAAAGCGGGCCGCGAGAACTTCTACCGGCTCCGCGCCGGCAAGCACCTGAGCCCGGTGGGGCGCACCCTGACCAGCCCGGCGCCGCATGAGACGCCGGCCGCGCTGGCCATGGCGTTCGCCAGCTGCGCCCAGTATGAGCACGGCTACTTCACCGCGTACCGACGCCTGGCAGAGGACCACCCGGACCTGGTGCTGCACCTGGGCGACTACCTCTACGAGTACAAGAAGGGCAGCTACGTGATCGGCGGAGGGAACCCGCGCGACCACGAGGGCCCGGAGACCGTCACCCTGGAGACCTACCGGCAGCGGCACGCCCAGTACAAGGCCGACGCCGACCTGCAGGCGGCGCACGCGATCGCACCGTGGGCGGTGGTCTGGGATGACCACGAGGTGGACAACAACTGGGCGGACGACGTGCCGGAGAACAGTGACGCCGGCCAGCTGAACGACAGCGTGGAGCACTTCCGGCAGCGCCGCGCCGCCGCTTTCCAGGCGTACTACGAGAACATGCCGCTGCGCCCGTCCTCCCTGCCGGCAGGCCCGGACATGAAGATCTACCGGAGGATCCAATGGGGCCAACTGGCCAACTTCCACATGATGGACACCCGGCAGTACCGCGACGACCAGCTGGCCGGCGACGGCTGGAAGAAGAACGTCACCGAGCGGCTGGCGGAGGACCGGACCATCACCGGCGCCGAGCAGGAAAAGTGGCTGCTGAACGGCTTCCGCAACTCCACCCAGCGCTGGGACATCCTGGGCCAGCAGGTCTTCTTCGCCGAGCGCGACCGCGCCCAGGCGGCGGACGTGGACGACGTGTCCATGGACGGCTGGGACGGGTACGTGTCCTCCCGCCGCCGGATCACCCAGGGCTGGGTGGACGCGAACGTCCGCAATGCCGTCGTCCTCACCGGCGACGTGCACCGCAACTGGGCCAACGACGTCAAGGTCGACTACAAGGACCCGGCCTCCCCCGTGGTCGGGTCCGAGCTGGTGTGCACGTCCATCACCTCCACCGGCAACGGCACCGGCTCCACCACGGACCCGGTCATGGCCTGGAACCCGCACTTGAAGTTCTACAACGACAACCGCGGCTATGTGAACACGCGGATCACCAAGGACGCAATGACCGCGGACTTCAGGACACTGGACCACGTCACGGCGCCGGGTGCACCGGTGACCACCAAGGCGTCCTTCGAAATCCGCGACAGCGTTCCGGGGCTGCAGGCCCGGGCCTGACCGTCCGCGGGGATGAACGCGGCCAGGCCTACTTCACGGCATTGGCCGCGTTCACCCGCCCGTGCGCCCAATAGGTTTCCGTGCCCTTCTTCACCTCGCCCGAGGATTCCACGTCCGCCCGGATGACAGTGTTCGTTGCACCTGCGTGCGAGCTCCAGGCGAGGGCTGCAGCGGCGGCAACAATGGCGGAGGACATTGAGCTCCCGTTGCCCACGTCGTATCCCAGCGCCCGGTGGTTCTGGGTGGCCAGCACGAACGGGTGGTTGGGGAAGGTGGAGAAGACGTTGACGCCGGGCGCGGCGATGTCCACCCAGCTGGAGCCATAGGTGGAGAAGGAGGCTTTGTCATCGTTGTTGTCCGTGGCTCCCACGGCGATGACGTTGTCATAGGCGCCCGGGTAGATCTTGGTTTGGTTGCCGCCGTTCCCTGCCGCGGCTACCAGCACCACACCCTTGTTCCACGCGTTGTTGACGGCAGTTTCCAGGGTCCGTGAGGCCCGCACACCCAGGCTCATGTTGATCACTTTGGCCCCGTTGCTGACCGCCCAGTCGATGCCGCTTGCCAGGCTGGAGCTGGAGCCGACGCCGCTGTCGTTGAGGACCTTCCCGGCCAGGATGCTGCAGCCCGGGCAGACGCCGGCCACCCCGATGGTGTTGTTCACGGTGGCGGCAACGCTGCCGGCCACATGGGTGCCGTGGCCGTAGTAGTCCTCGGCGACGGGGTCACCGGCCTTGGTGGCGGAGCTGCTGAAGTTGGCGCGGGCCACCACCTTGGGCGCGATGTCCGGGTTGTCGCTGGCGACGCCGGAATCCAGGACCGCGACTTTGATGCCATTTCCCGTGGTGGTGTTCCACGCTTCCACGGCGTCCACGTCGGCGTCCGGGGTGCCGGCGGCAATGCTGATGGGATAGTCCGGGTTGTTGTTGGTGAACGCCTGGCCGGTGTTCTGCAGGGCGTACTGGCGCGGGAAGAACTCGTCGGAGGTGGTTGAACCCACGGGCTGGTCCGGTTCGGCGTAGTCGACGGCGGGATCCCGGCTGAGTGCGTCGATGAGTTGCTGTTCGGTGCCGGCGCGGACGCTGATCAGCCGGGCCCCCGTGCTGCCGATGGCAGGCCCGTCCTCAAGGCCCTGCCGGCGAAGGGCGCCAGCGGCGGCACCGCCGTCGTGGAATTTCACGATGATGCGCCCCGCTGCGCCCGGCAACGCCGCCCCGGCGTGGGCGGGAAAGGCAAGCGGGACGGGCCCAAGCATCATGGCTGCGGCCATGAGACCGGCGGTGACCAATTTCCTCATACGCCCCATCCTTGACCCGTCCGGAGGCACCGGCATAGGGGTAAAAGCCCCCAACCTGGCTCCGAAGCGATTACGGTGCCGCGCGGCTCCCCGAGTCGGCGCCGGACCCGGTGGTTGCCTGGAAGTTCCAGTCGAAGGAGCCGTCGGAGTGCAACGTGAGCTGGAGGAAGCCACGGCTGTCGCTGAACCTTTTCGCAATGTAGGACGGGCGGCGGCCGGTGAACGGGCGGGTGTCGATGCCGCCGGTGGAAACCTGGAAGGCCGTCATGCCGTCGTCGACGCATTTGTCGGCATTGTTCACCGGGCATGACCGCTCATAGTTGTGCTGCGAAGCCGAGAGGGTGAGGCGGACGCGGTACTTCCACATCACGTCGATCCACGGTTTGTTGTCTTCGGTGCGGCCATGTTCGCTGGTGTCGGACGTGAAGTACGGCTCGTGGTAGACCACCGCCAGGTGCTGGCCTGCGGCCTGGGCAGCCGAGAGGTCCTTGTCCAGCCAGTCCGTCGCGGCCTTGGCGTCGGCGGTCTCGTACCGCCACAGGGCGGAGGACAGGAAGGCGAAATGCCACTTCCCAAAGTCCTTCGAGTAGGGCTGGCCGTTCGGGACGAACCCGCGTTCCTGGTTGATCGCGGCCTTGTCCGTGGAGCCCGGGCACTGGCCGTTCATGAAGTTGTCCAGGTCCTCGTTGCGGCCGGGTTCCCAGTCGTGGTTGGGGGCGGACACCCAGTACAGCTTGGGCAGGGTGCCGCCCCAGAGCGGTTTCCAGAAGTTCACGTAGTCGGCGCAGCGCGCGGTGCTGTACTGGAAGTCGCCCAGGCCCAGGAACGCGTCGATTTCGTTGTTCGCTGCCAGCCGGGCAATGGCTGCGCCGTTGCGGCCGGAGGGGCTCTCCGGGTCGGTGTTCCCCTCGGGGTTCATGTCGCCGACGGCGGCGATGTGCACGTCGGGCAGGGGTGATGGCTGGTCCGGGGGTTTCGGTCCGCCGGTGCACCCCGCGGCGGCGAGCGCCAGGAGGGCCGCGGCCGTTGCGGCTACACGCCGGAAGCGTTTGGAACGAGGGAGCGCTGTCTGCATCCCGTTACCTCCTTCGAGCTGCAGGACCGGATGGTGGGAGGACGACGGCGGCCCGGCCCGCCTGCCGCGCTCAGCATACCGGGGCATCCACTGCCTTGCAGGCGTTTACCCGGCCGTGGGCCCAGTAGGAACCGGTGCCGGAGATCGGATCGGCCGTGGATTCAATTTTGGCGCGGACGGCGGTGTTGGAGGTGCCAGCCGGCGTGCTCCAGACCAGTGCTGCTGAGGCGGCGGCGATGGGGGACGCCATCGATGTGCCGCTGAGGATGTCGTAGCCCGGCGACAGGGTGTTTTGCGTGCCCAGGACCGTGCTGTAGTCGGGGAGGGTTGAGTAGACCCTGACGCCGGGGGCGGCGAGGTCCACCCATTTGCCGTACGTTGAAAATGATGCCTTCGCGTCCTTGTTGTCCGTGGCGGCCACGGCGATGACGTTCGGATAGGCGCCCGGGTAGACCTGGGCCTGCGTACCTGCGTTGCCCGCTGCGGCCACGATCACCACCCCCTGGTTCCAGGCATTGTTGACCGCGGCCTCGAGGGTCCGTGACGAGACCCGCTGCCCCAGGCTCATGTTGATGACCTTGGCGCCCTTGCCCACGGCCCAGTCGATGCCGTTGGCGATGCTGGAAGAGGAGCCGGTCCCGTTGCTGTTGAGGACCTTCGCGTCCAGGATGGAGCAGCCCGGGCACACACCGGCGACGCCCAGGGAGTTGTCCGCTGTGGCAGCCACGATGCCGGCCACGTGGGTGCCGTGGCCGTACTTGTCGTAGTCCTCCGGTGCCATGATCTGGGTATCGCTGAAGTTCACCCGGTCAACCACCTTGGATGAGATGTCGGCGTGGTTGATGGCGACACCGGAATCGACGATCGCCACCTTGACCCCGGTTCCCTTGGTGACGTTCCACGCCTCGACGGCGTCCACATCGGCGTCCTGGGTGCCCGCCGGGACCGTGACCGTCCCGGCGGTGTTGGTGAAGGACTGCCCCACGTTCCGGAGGGCATACTGCCGGTCAAAGTACGGGTCGGCGGTGGCTGCAGTCACCAGTTCGTCCGGTTCGGCGTATTCAACTGCGGAGCTCCGCCCCAGCGCGGCCACGAGCTGCAGTTCCCTGCCTGCCGGCACTTTGATGAGGTGGGCGCCGGTACTGCCGACCGCCGGGCCGTCGCTGAGCCCATGTACGCCGAGGACCCCGGCGGCGGCGCTGCCGTCGCGGAATTTGACCAGGATGTGCCCCGGCACCGGAGAGGACGGAGTGGCGGCGTTGCCCGGGGCGGCCGCCGTTATGGCTCCCAGGACCAGGACCGTCACAGCCACACCGGTGGTAAGCATTTTTTTCATGGCTTATCTTGCGCCCCACAGGCCACAGCTGAACAGGGTCCGCCATGGCAAACTTTGGTCCACAGGCCCCTGTTCGCTGTTCGAACATTTGTACGTTCATTGAACTTCTTGGTAACCTGCAAGCAGTAAGCATGCCGTGGATCACTCCCCCTGGTGACAGGGCTCTCAGCCGCATGCACCCCCGGCTCCCTGATCAATGAGGATTTCATGACCACTTCCCCCTCCACCCGCGCGTCACGCTGGCCGGTCTGGCTCTGCTGGCTGGCCATGGTCCTGGACGGCTTCGACCTAGTGGTGCTTGGCACCGTCATCCCTACGCTCATCAAGACCGGTGAGCTTGGCTTCGACGCGGTCGGCGCCACCCTTGCTGCAACCATCTCCCTCGTCGGCGTCGGTCTCGGTGCCCTGTTCATCGCCCCGTTGTCGGACCGGTTCGGGCACCGCAAGCTGCTGGTGGCCTGCGTCCTCTGGTTCTCCATCTTCACCATCGCGGTGATTTGGGCGCCCAACGTGGCAGTGTTCAGCACGTTCCGGCTGCTGGCCGGCCTGGGGCTTGGCGCCTGCCTCCCCGTTGCCCTGGCCTACATGAACGATTACGCCCCGGCCGGTTCTGCCGGCAAGTCAACCACCCGGACCATGACCGGCTACCACGCAGGTGCCGTGGCCACCGCCTTCCTGGCACTGATGGTCATCCCGGACTGGCGCACCATGTTCGTGGTGGGCGGCATCGCGGGCCTGGCCCTGGTGCCCCTCCTCTGGTTCAAGCTCCCCGAGACCCTGCCGGCAGAGCGGGATGCCAAGAAGCAGGAGCAGGGCACTGTCCGCGACCTCGCGAAGAAGCCGTACCCCCTGGTGGCCCTGGCCATCGCGGCGGCCTCGTTCATGGGGCTCTTGCTCGTCTACGGCCTGAACACCTGGCTGCCGCAGCTCATGGCGTCCGCCGGCTATCCCGTCAGCGCAGGCATCTCACTGCTCCTGGTACTGAACCTGGGCGCCGTCGCCGGCCTGATCATCGCCGGCATCCTGGCGGACAAGCACGGAACCAAGCGGATCGTCCTGCTCTGGTTTGGCCTGTCGGCCGTATGCCTCGCCCTCCTCAGTGTCAAGGTGGACAACGCCATCCTGCTGAACGCCCTCGTCTTCGTGACCGGAGTCTTCGTCTTCAGTTCGCAGGTCCTCGTCTACGCCTGGGTCAGCCAACTGTTCCCGGCCCGCCTCCGCGCCACCGCCCTCGGTTTCGCCGCCGGCGTGGGCCGCGTGGGTGCCATCGCCGGGCCTGCCGTGACCGGCGGCCTCGTTGCCGCCGGCATCGCCTATCCGTGGGGCTTCTACGCGTTCGCCGCCGCCGGCGCCCTGGCCGTCGTGGCGCTCGTGGCGGTACCCCAGGTCATTTCTGCCCGGACACCGGCACAGGAGCACGCTGGCTAAGCAACCGCAGCCGGGGCTTCAGAGACCAACGACGGCGGGTGGCCGGCTTTTGGAAGCCGGCCACCCGCCGTCGTACTGCTTGCTACTGTGCGTCCCGGGGGCTAAAGGCAGACGGGCTGGAATGCCGGGTCCGCCGGACCGGACGGCTGCGCCAGGGCGTTGCCAACAAGCTGGTGCACCACGGGATCATTCGGCGTTTGGTCGTGTTCGATAACGTCCGCCGGGCACTTGTCCTGGATGGTGATGTTGGTGACCTGCCGGGCGGAGCCGCTGAGGTACTGGCTGTTGTAGGGGATGACCACCTCGTCATGGGTGGTGGAGATGACGGTGTAGGCGGGGCCGGCTACGGTATCGCCTACCGAGTTGAGCTCCTGCATGAAGGGTGAGCCGGCCTGCTGGTCTGCGCACGCGGCGCATCCGGCCGCAGTGTAGTCGGGCGTGGGCACCAGGTCCGGCGGCGGAAGGATCACGCCTTCGGTGCCGTGGTTGGACGGGGCGATGCCGACAAGCTGGTGGACGTACTTGGCGCCGCCCAGGAAGCCCATGTAGTACCGCGGCATCATGCCGCCCTGGCTGTGGCCCACCAGGTCCACCTGCTTGGCGCCCGTGGCGGAGCGGACGGAGTCAACGAACGGCGCGAGTTCCTTGGCGGAATCCTTGACCGGAGCCGTGGCATAAACACCGTTGGTGGCACCGTAGTTGAGGGCGAAGACGCAGTACCCCTGGCTCTTGAGGTAGGGCGACATGGTGGACCAGTTCTTCTCCATGCTCTCGAACGTTCCGGGCACCAGGACCACCGGGTACGGATGTGCGGCTGACGGTTTGCAGGACCAGTCGTTGGCCCCGGGCGGGGAGACGTCAACCGCCTGGGCGGGTGCGGCCACCAGGGATGAGGCCAGGATTGCCGCGGCGGCAACGGACAGGGCTCGGCTTAGGAAGGACATGGAAACCTCTTCGTTTGTCTGTCTCTGGGACGGCCGGAACTGATGGTCTTGGGGGTCACCATCAGTTCCGGCGTGGTTTTCCATGCTGGCAGCGCTGCCGCTCCTCCGCAGCGGATCTGCACGAACGTGCGGCGAAATCGCGGCATCAACAGCATCAGGGCTTCCGGCAAATGTGACCTGAAGCACTCGTATTGTTACTGGTGAGTAGCCTATTTAGACGCTTCCTGCCCGTGGACGCCCGCTCAACGGCTGCTGCACAAACGTGCAAACGAGGGCATTCGCCGAGGCCGCCGGCGCCGGTATCGCCGGAACGGTGCGAACCCGCCGGTTCGTTACGGCGTCCCGGCACCGTTCCGGCGATCCCGGGAGTGCCGGGGCCACGGCGGTCCGGCTGCATCACCGTATGCAGGTGCTCAGGTCCGGCTGTCGCTAGGCGGCGGTGTAGCCGCCATCCACGGTGACAATGGATCCCGTCATACCGGACGACCCGTCCCCGGCGAGGAACAGGACGACATTGGCGATCTCCTCGGGCAGGAGCAACCGGCCGATCGGCTGCCTCGAGACCATGTGGGAACGCGTCTCCTCCGGCAGCTGGCTCAACAGCGGGGTGTCCACATAGCCCGGCGAGACCGCATTGAACCGGATGCTGTCCTTGGCGTAGGTCAGCGCTGCTGAGCGGGTGAAGTTGGCCACTGCAGCCTTCGCGGCGGAGTAGGCGGTGCTTCGATCCTGGCCCACGTGGGCCAGGATCGAAGCCATGTTGATCACTGAGGCCGTCCGCGGTTCTGCGCCCCGGCGCCGACCCTCGAGGATGGTGGCCACAGCCCACTTGTTGCAGAGCGCCACGCCAGTGAGGTTGACGTCCAGGACACGCTGCCACTTGGACAGGTCCAGTTCGTGAACGGGGGCCTTCACCTCGGGAATGCCGGCGTTGGCCACCAGGACGTCCAGGCTTCCGTAAGTGGCGGCCGCCGTTTCCATCAGGGCGCGGACCGACTCTTCGTCGGTCACGTCCGTAGGGACAAACTGCGCCTGCCCGCCACCGGCTGCGATCTTCGCAGCCACACCGGCAGCCGCCTCGCCGATGTCACCGATGGTCACCGCGTAGCCGGCCTCCCCCAGCTTCAGGGCGATGGCTTCGCCGATCCCGGAGCCTCCCCCGGTAACCACCGCGGATCCAGCGCTATGCACGGTCCACCAGTTCGGAAGTCCGGCCGCGCGCGGCGGCGAGCTTGGCAATATCCCGGCCGGCACGGTACCCGAAGACCAGGGCGGGGCCGATGTGCGAGCCGTAACCTGGGTACCCGCCGCCGAATACGCTCACAGCCGCCGAGCCGACGGCGATCAGCCCCGGAATGGCGGTGCCTTCCTCGGTTTCCACCTCGGAAGACCCATTGACGCCAATGCCGGCGAAGGTGCCCAGGTCGCCCATCTGGATCTTGGCCGCGTAGTACGGCCCCTTGCCCACGATTGCCAGGTTGGGGTTGGGCTTGTGGTCCATGTCGCCGCGGAAGTTGTTGTACAGGGTGGAGCCGCGGCCGAATGCCGGGTCCTCGCCGCGTTCGGCAGCCGGGTTGAACTCAGCCACGGTGGCCTTCAGGCCCTCGGCATCGATGCCGAGCTTGCCGGCCAGTTCCTCCAGCGACGCGCCCTTGACCAGGTAGCCGGTCTTGTAGAAGTAGCCGCGCGGCATGGGCCAAGGCTTGGCGTAGCCGATGCCGTACTTGTGCATGGTCTTGGCGTCACCGATGACGTAACCGAAGGTCTTGTCCTCGTCTTTGTTGTGCCCGATCATCGCGCCGCCGAAGTCGTGGTAGCTCAGGGCCTCGTTGCCGAATCGTTTGCCGTGGCGGTCCACGGCGATCAGCCCTGGCAGGCCGATGGCCCGGAGGTGCGGGAAGAGCCGTTCCTTGCCGTTGAGGGATTTGAAGACCGTGACGGGCGCCCAGGAGCCCACGCTGAAGACCGAGTTGTCGATGTGTCCGCCGGCGCTGAGGGCCAAAGTGGCGGCGTCGCCGCCGTGGCCCACGGTGGGCGTGAAGTGGTCGTCCCCGTCGGCGTCGTGCGGGAAGTACTGCCGGCGCAGTTCCTTGTTGCCTGAGAATCCGCCGGCAGCCAGGATGACCCCCAGCTTCGCGGTCACGGTGGCGGCATGCGAGCCACCGATGACCGCTCCGGTGACGGTCCCGGCGTCGTCCCGTGTCAGCGAAAGCGCCGGCGAGGAGTTCCAGAGCCGGACACCCAGGTCATCGGCACTTTTAACCATGCGCGTCATCAGCGCATTGCCGTTAGACCGGAGCACCGGCCGCTTGTACCGGGCGGCGTCGAACCAGGTCCGGAGCAGCTTCTTCGCCACGTATACGAAGGATCTGACCGACTGGTTGACGTGGAAGAACTCGTTGATATCCGGGCCCACCTGCGGCATGTAGCCGAACACCGTGTAGGAGCTCAGGTACGGCTGCATCAGGAGGCGCTTGTCACCGAGCACGCGCGCGTCAACGTCCTGCGGCAGGATCGCCCGGCCGGAGAGCCTGGCGCCGGGCAAGTCCATCTTGTAGTCCGGGGATTTCTCCGGGTACGTGAACTTCACGTCAGTCTCGTTCTCGAAGAAGTCAAGGGCCTCGGGCACAGTGTCCAGGAAGCTGCGGACGCCGGCCTCGTTGAAGGTGTCCGGCGCGAGGTTCTTCAAGTAGGTTTCCGCTTCCTCGCGGCTGTCCCCCTGCTCCACGCCCTGCTTGTTGCCGGGAACCCAGGCCCAGCCTGCCGAGATCGCAGTGGTTCCGCCGAAGTACTGCTCCTTCTCGGCAACAATCACGGTCAGTCCCTGCGATGCGGCTTTCAACGCTGCGGCCATCCCGGCCACACCGGACCCGATCACCAGGACATCACACACAACACTCTTACTCATGGTTCTTGCTCCGTTCAGTGGCTGCGCCTCGGTGCGGCAGCCGGGTGGAATGCCAGCCCCCAGTACAACGGGGGGTGGGGAACCACCACAGCCGCGATTACCATTGATCGGGAATCCCAAGGAGGATCAGTGGCCAATTCCGCATCCGGCGAGTCGATGATCGCCCGCTTCGTCAGGGTGGTGAGCGCATTCGATGACCGCCACCAGACCATGACCGTCGCCGAACTGGCCCGCAGGACCGGGCTCCCGGTCACCACCACGTACCGGCTGGTCAACGAACTGCTGCACGAGCGCCTCCTGGAGCGCGAGCCGGGCGGCGCCGTCCACATCGGAACAAAAATGTGGGAACTGGCATCCCGCGGCTCCAAGATGGTGGGCCTGCGCGAGGCGGCCCTGCCGTTTATGGAAGACGTCCAATCCGTGGTCCAGCACGCCACCACCCTGGGCATCCTGGATTCGGACGAGATCCTCTACATCGAACGCATCGGCACCCACGCAACGGTGGTGGATATTTCCAAAATCGCCGGCCGGCTCCCGCTGCACGCCACGTCGTCGGGACTGGTCCTGCTGGCCCACTCCCCCGCCGCCTACCAGGACAAAATCCTCGCGAGGCCGCTGTACAAATACACCGACACCACCCTCACGGAGCCGATGGTGCTGCGGCGCCACCTGGCCGATATCCGGCACAGGGGCTTCGCCGCCATGCCCGGCGTGATTGTTCCCGAGACCACCGGCATTGCCGTGCCGGTGTTCGGGCCGGACAACACGGCAGTGGCAGCCCTAAGCGTCATCGTGCCGCGGACCGAGGAGAACGACTCCGCCCGGGTGCCGGTGCTCATGGCCGGAGCCCGCGGGATTTCGCGCGCCCTGGGCTGGCGGGGCGAGCTCAAAGGAACTGTCCGCCGAAGCCAGTGAAGCGACTGATTACCGTTCATCGGTAATCCTGTGGTTCCGCTCACAGCACTCCTGCCACGGTAGCTAAGGCGCAGCGACGAGGCTGCGGAATGACGAGGAGCGGAACATGAACATCACGCACGGACGGGTCGCCGGCAAGACGGCGGTCATCACGGGCGGCAGGGGGGACCTTGGCAGCGCCACGGCGGCGCTGTTTGCGGAACACGGCGCCCGGGTTGCCAGCCTGGACATGGCAGGGGCCCCGGCCGCCGTCGAGCATCACAACGTCCGGGAGTACGACGTTGACGTCACCAGCGAGGACAGCGTTGCCGAGGCGATCCGCCGCGTCACAGAAGAAATCGGCGCACCGGACATCCTGGTCAATGCGGCCGGCATCATCGGGCCCGCCGGTCCGTCCCACACCGCCTCCGGCACGGACTTCGACATCATCTTCAACGTCAACGTCAAGGGCGTCTGGCTGATGACCAAGCATGTGGTCCCCGGCATGATCGAAAAAGGCGCCGGCAGCATCATCAACTTCTCCTCCATCCACGGACTCACCGGAGGCAGCAGCGTGCCCCTGTACCACGCCACCAAAGGTGCCGTCCGGCTGCTCAGCAAGTCCGATGCCGCCGCCTACGGAGCCCACGGCATCAGGGTCAACTCCATCCACCCCGGCTCCATGAACACGCGGATGAGCCGGCGCTCCGCGGAACAATCCACGGTTGGACCCGAGGCGTACTACAAGCAGCTGCTCGGCTCCAACCCGCTGCCCCGGCAGGGGGAACCGGAGGAAATCGCCTACGGCGTCCTGTACCTGGCGTCGGACGAATCCCGCTTTACCACCGGTTCGGAACTCGTGATCGACGGCGGTTACACCGCGGTCTGAGCCGCCGACCCTTGCCGCACCGCCTCCTAACGCGCGGCGGCACTGAACATCTCCCGAAAGGCATCACCATGAAAATCGTCAGTGGAACCGCAGCGGAAACGTACGACGTCGTCGTCGTGGGTTCCGGCGCCGGCGCCCTCACTGCGGGGGCCACCGCAGCCCGGGCCGGCAAATCTGTCATCATCCTGGAAAAGAGCGACCTGCTGGGCGGCACCTCCGCCGTGTCCGGCGGCATGCTGTGGGTGGCGGACAACCACCACGCCCGCGAGGCAGGCATCGCCGATTCCAAGGCCGCGGCAGCCGAGTATGTTCGTGCGGTGGCCCGGGGCCGCGGCCGCGAGGAACTGCTGGATGCCGCGTTGAACTATGGGGACCAGATGCTGCAGTTCGTGGAGGACGAGTGCGGCGTGCGCTTCATTTTCCTGGACAACTTCCCGGATTACCGCCAGGACCTGCCCGGCGCGCTCGACGGCGGACGCACTATCGAACCGGAACTCTTCAACAGCGGGGATGCCCTGGGTTCCCTCACCGCACATGTCCGCACGGACCGCCGCGCTCCGTTCACCATGCAGGAGTACGAGGCCTGGGGCGCTTTCACCAAGTTCCCCTGGGCGGAGCTGGACCAGCGCCAGAAAGACGGTTTTGTGGCGAAGGGCCAGGCGCTGGTGTCCATGCTGCTGGCCAGCCTGGTCCGGAGCGGTGCGGCCCTGGCCACGGGCGCCCGCGGGCACCGGCTGGTGACCGACGGCGGCCGGGTAACTGGCGTGGAGCTCGAAACCGGCGAGATCATCCGGGCCAACGACGGCGTGGTGCTGGCCACCGGGGGCTTCGAATGGGACAAGGCCCTGGCCGATTCGATGCTGGCCTCACGGCTGTACACCATGTGCTCGCCGCCTTCCAACACCGGTGACGGCCTGCGGATGTCCCAGCGTATCGGCGGGCAGACCCGCGGCACCCGCGAGGCCTGGTGGGCACCCATGTCGGTGACCGGCGATACCCGGGACGGGCAGCCGATCGGCACCCTCCTCCGGTTCGAACGCCAGGGCCCGGGATCCATCATGGTGAACCGGCACGGCCGCCGCTTCGCCAACGAATCCCAGAACTACAACGACCTGGCACGGTGCCTGCAGTCGTGGGACTCCGCCGCGAACCAGACCCTCAACACCCCCGCCCATGTGATCGTGGACCACGCCTACATGGAGCGCTACGGCATCCTGGCCCACCGCGCCGGCCAGCCCACGCCGGCCTACCTGACCGAGGCTGGCACGCTGGAGGAACTCGCCGCGAAGATCAACGTACCCGCCCGGAACCTTGTGGAGACCGTGGCCCGGTTCAACGGCTTCGCCGCCAAGGGCGAGGACCCGGACTTCGGCCGCGGCGAGAGCGCCTACGACAAATACTGGGGCGACGCGGACAACGCCTACCCCAACCCGTCCCTGGCTCCGCTGCAGACCGGACCGTTCTACGCCATGGAGGTGGTCAACGGCGCGTTCGGTACCAATGGCGGCATCGCCACCGACGGGCTGGCCCGTGTGCTCGACGTCGACAACCGCCCCATTGAGGGCCTGTTCGCCGCCGGCAATACCACCGAGAGCGCCTACGCGGCCGGTTACCCCGGCGCCGGTGCCACCCTGGGGCCCATCATGACCATGGGTTACCTCGCCGGACGGACCATCGCGGGCCAGGATCCCGCGTACGTCCCGGGCTCAATGGCTGGCGGCAACCACGCAGCGGAACTGGTAGGTGCCTGAGATGATCCGCCACACTGTCCTGTTCAAGTTCAAGCCGGACTTCCCACCGGAGGACAAACAGACCTGGATCGCCGGACTCAACCGGATGCGCGGCAACATCCCGGGCATGGTCAACCTGGCACACGGACCGGATGTGCTCAGCACCGAGCGTTCCTTCGATTACGCCATCGTGGCGGACTTCGAAACCGTCGAGGACATCGCCGTGTACAACACGCACCCTCTCCACGAGCCGCTGAAGGCGTACTCGTTCCCCAACAGCCAGCACATCCTCTCGGTGGACTTCCACCTCGAGGATCCCCCGCCGGCTTCCGCCAAGACAACGTTGTCTTAAGGAGATTCATCATGGAAACATCACCCGACACACGTACAGCCCCGCCGAAGACGCCGCGGAAGGCGGCCCTGGCATCCTTCCTGGGCAGCACGCTGGAGTATTACGACTTCTTCATCTACGGAACCGCGGCCGCCCTGGTGTTCCCGCATCTGTTCTTCCCGGCCGATGACCCCGCCGTCGGCCTGATCGGCGCACTGGCCACTTTCGGCGTCGCGTACGTGGCACGGCCGGTGGGCGGGCTGGTCATGGGCCACTTCGGCGACAAGCTTGGCCGCAAGAGGATCCTGCTGCTCACCCTGGGCATCATGGGCCTGGCCTCGCTGGGCATAGGCTGCCTGCCCACCTACGATCAGGTGGGGGTCTGGGCCCCCATCCTGTTGGTAGCAGGACGCCTGGCCCAGGGTTTCTCCGCCGGGGCTGAGTCCGCGGGCGCCTCCACCCTCACGCTGGAGCACTCCCCGGACGGAAAACGCGCCTTCTTCACCAGCTTCGTGATGATGGGCTACGCCTCCGGCATGGTCCTGGCCACCCTGGTGTTCATTCCGGTGAGTGCCCTGCCCCAGGATGCCATGATGAGCTGGGGCTGGCGCGTCCCGTTCTGGCTCTCCATCGTGGTCCTCGCCGTGGCCTACTGGGTGCGGACGCACCTGGACGAAACCCCTGTCTTCGAGGAAGCGCAGGAGCGCGAACAGGTCGCACCCATGCCCGTCAAGGAGGTCCTGCAGTTCCAGGCACCGGACGTGCTGCGCGTGGCGGGCATGTCCATCATGGTGGTCATGCAGACGGTGTTTACGGTCTTCGGGCTGGCCTACGCCACTTCCACGGCGGGCTTCGACCGGTCCTCCATCCTGACGGTCAACGCCGTCGCGATCGGGTTGTCCATGCTGGTGATGCCATTGGCTGCGACGCTCGCGGACCGGATCGGACGCCGTCCGCTGCTGCTGGCCGCCGCGATCGGATGTTCCGCAACGATTTTTGTGTACTTCCTGGCGTTGTCCTCGGGCAACATCGTGCTGGTGTTCCTGGCCGCGTTCCTGAATATGACCGTGCTGTACTCGGCGTACAACGCCGTCTGGCCGGCCTATGTGGCCGAGCAGTTCGCCACTCCCGTGCGCTATACGGGAATGGCGCTGGGCAACCAGCTGGGCCTGGTGCTGGCCGGATTCGCCCCGATGATCGCCAGCATGCTGCTGACGCCGGGCCTGACGGGCTGGATGCCCGTCGCCGTTTTTGCGACTGTCTGCATGCTCATTGCCGGCGTCTGTGTCTTTTACTCACGCGAGACGTACCGAACCCCCATTGAAAAGCTGGGCACACCGTATCTCGAGGGCACTGCCTTGCGCCGGGAACAGCATGCCGCCGCCAAGGTGGAGGCGGGACTCGACAGCCCTGTCCGCTAGGCACCCACACCGCAAAATGACAGTGCCCCCGTCGCCTTGGTGGCGACGGGGGCACATGTCATGGGGGCTTATTCCTCCGGGGCGAGGGTGACAGTCATCCCGTCCAGCCGGTCCTCAAACGCGACCTGGCAGGACAACCGTGAGCAGTCCTCCCTGAAGCCTTCGGCGTCCACCAGCAGCTCGGCCTCGTCCTCGCTCCGTTCACCGAGGCTGGTGACGATGTCGCCGTCCAGGAAGACGTGGCAGGTGGCGCAGGAGGCTGTGCCGCCGCAGGACGCCAGCACGGGGAGGTCGTTGTCCCGCAGGGCCTCCATCAGGCTTTGCTCCGGCTCCCACTGCACGGCGTGCTGCTGGCCTTCGCGGTCCACTACGGTCAGGGTGTTGTTGCTCATCTGGTGCTCTTTTCTGGGAATTCTTGCGGTTATCAGGCCAGTGCTGCTGCGGTCTGGCGGGCGTCAGAACACGAATGTTCGCCGGTTGCGGTGTCCTCGAGTTTCACGGCCGGGTCCGCCACCAGGGCGGGGTCCAGCAGCCGGCCGGCGGGAATGAGCTTCTTGGCCGGGCGGAAATCGGCCAGTCCGCCCACGGTGTCCACGGCGGCCAGCCGGCCCTCGCGGAGGTACACCACGGAGAATTTCCCGGTGGCGGGATCCCCGCGCACGATGACTTCGTCGTCCGGGTGCATCACGCCGGCGGTTTGCAGCCGGACACCGTGCTGGACGGTCCAGAACCACGGGACCTCCGCGGTCCGGGGCTGGCTGCCGAGGATGTCGCTGACCAGGGCCTCCGCCTGGGCATTGGCGTTCTGGATGGATTCCAGCCGTTGGCTGGCGCCGCTGAACGGGCTGGTGAACCGGGTGACGTCCCCGGCGGCGTAGATGCCCGGGATGTTGGTCCGGCAGTGTTCGTCCACCAGGACGCCGTCCCGGCATGCCACCCCGGCGGCTTCGGCGAGCTCCTGGTTGGGCAGCACACCGATGCCGGCCACCACCACATCGGCCTCGAAGTGCCGCCCGTCTGACGTCACGACGCGTTCCACACGGCCTTCCCCCTGCAGTTCGGTCACGGCGGCGCCGAATTCCAGGTTGACGCCCCGGTCCCGGTGGAGGCCCTCGAAGAAGGCGGACACGGGTGCGGAGGTCACCCGCTTCATCACGCGGTCCTGGAACTCCAGCACCGTGACGGAGCATCCGTTCTTGACGGCCGCCGCGGCCGCTTCCATACCTATGAAACCGGCACCGATGATCACCACTTTCGCGCCGGGAACCAGCGCGCGCTGGATGGCCAGCCCGTCCTGGTAAGTCCGGAGGGCAAGCACCCCGTCAAGCTGTGCACCGGGCACGGGAAGCTCGCGGGCACGTGAGCCGGTGGCGAGCACCAGCCGGTGGAACGGGAGCCGGCTGCCATCTGCCAAGACCACTGAACCGGCATCCGGGTCGATCGATTCGACGGCCTGTCCCGTGATGCGCTCAATCCCCCTGGCCTGGTAGTAGTCCTCCTTGCGAAGGAGCGGTGTTTTGTATCCGGCACCGGGCGTAAGCAGTTCCTTGGACAGCGGGGGCCGCTCGTAGGGCATCCCGTGTTGGGCATCGATGAGGACGATCCGGCCGTCCCAGCCGCCGGCCCGCAGGCCTGCTGCCACGGCAACGCCTGCGTGTCCGCTGCCGACAATAACCATAGGGTCTGTGGTTTTCTCAGTCATTGTGCTCCTCCAGGAAGACGTGCATGCGGTGAGGGCCCGCGTTGGTGAGGTTGTTGCCGCGCACCCACTCGATCGGGTGGGCTGGGTCCAGCGCGACCGAGGCCAGGCGCTGGGCCAGCACGTCGGCGGTAATGGTGGTTTCGAGGTGGGCCAGGGGCTGGCCCAGGCAACTGTGCACGCCGTGGCCGAAGCCCAGGGATTTGCTGTTGTCGTGGTCCATGTCGAAGGTGTCGCCGTCGTCGAAGAGGTCCCGGCTGGCGGATGCGTTGAGCAGCCGAACGATGCTGCTGGCGGGGATGGCCACCCCGGCCACTTCCACGGCTTCGGTGGTGACGCGGCTGGCGCGGTGGACGGCGCCGCTGTGCCGGGCCAGTTCCTCGGCGAACCGTGCGGCGTCGGCCGGGGTCTCGCGGATGCGGGTGAGCAGGCCGGGCTGTTCGGCAAAGATGCGGAAGGCATTGGCCAGCAGGATGGTGGTGGTGTCGTGTCCGGCGATGAAGACGAACGAACACAGTTCCTTGGCTTCCTGTTCGGTGAGGATGCCTTCGTCCTTCCACATGCGGGCGATGTGCCCGCCCATGGACGGGCTTTCCTCCGCGTAAAGGCGCTCCAGGGTGTCTTTCAGGTAGGCCCAGAAGTCGTGGGCGCTGTCCTTGTCGGTTCCCGTGCCCGGGGCGTTCCGGGCGAGCCGTCCGAAGTAGGAGAAGGTCTCATCGGACCAGAACTTCATCTTCTCGTAGTCCTGGGCGGGGACGTCCAGCAAGGCGGAGATGGTGGCCATGCTGAGCTGGATGGCGTACTCCTCCACTACTTCGCCGCCGCCCTTGGCGAGGAGATCGTCGAGCAGCGCGTTGGCCGTTTCCCGTATTCGGTCCTCAAACAGTTTGATGGCGTTGGGTGTGAAAGCGGTGGCCACAACCTTGCGCAGGCGGTTGTGGTTCGGCGCATCGAAAAGCGTCAGGAAGGTCATCGGCGGCGGCGAGACCACTTCCGAAGAGAAGATCTTCGGGGCCCGGAAGGCCCTGCGGACATCCTCGTAGCGGGAAATGAAGTAGACATCTGAGACCGGTGACCAGCACCGGAGAACGGGCGCGTTCTCGCGCATCCACGTGTAGTGGGCGTAGGGGTCCTCTTGGGAGCCGTCGTCAACAACCTTGAACGGCTCCAGGCCATCGGGCCATTGCAGTTCGTGGGAGTAGGGCAGGCTGCCTTCCTCGCTGCGTGGAAGGTGCGCGTCGAGCGTCGTTGCTGCGAGCATCGTAGTCCTCTCATGTGGGGCTTCGTCACCGCTGGCCGGGCAGGGGTGATCGGGGCCGGGATACAGGTGAGGCGGGACCGGTCTGGCGCCTGTCAGGGCACGGTGGACAGGGCACCCGTCAGGGCAACCGTCCGGCTGGTCCGCCGGCCCACGCCTCGTTTCCACTGTGAGGCGCGCCACGCGGGAAAGGTCGACGGCGTCCATTCAACGGACGCACTGGCCTGCGGTTTGTTTGCGCCGCGGGTTTAGCCGTTGCTGCCCGGAGAGGGCTGGCGTACCGGGCTGAGGGTCCGGGAAATGCCGCGGGCCGCTGTCAGGAGAGCCGGCACGATGACCTGCACATCGCCGTCGTCCCTGGGGACGATCGCGCTGAGCGCCGCCACCACGGAGCGTTCTGGTCCGAAGACGGGAACGGCGATGCCCAGCCATTCGGACACCCCGATTCCCGGGAGGGCAACGAATCCCCGCTGCCTGACCTCGGCGAGGTGCCGCCGGATGAGTCCGGGGTCGGTGGGGGTTTCGTCGGTCATCTTTACCAGCCGCCCGGAGAGGAAGCTCTCCTGGAAGGCGGCAGGGGAATGGGCCAGCAGCACCAGGCCGGGCGAGCAGGCGTTGAGCGGCAACCGGTCAGTAATCCGCGCTGCGTCCAGTACGGAATCCGGCGCCGACATACGCTCGACGTAGAGGGCGGATCTGTTGTCCAGGACGGCCAGGGTGGTGTGCTGTCGGACCACGGAGAGGACGTCGTCCATGAACGGCAGCGCGGCTTCGCGGACGTCCAGTGCTGCTTGGGACCGGGTGGCAATTTCCCACATGCGCAGCCCGATGCGCAGTTCCCCGGTGTCGGAGCGGCGGATCAAGCCGTGGCTGATGAGCTCCTCCACCAGGCGGTGCGCGGTGGACCGGGGCAGGCCGGCCCGCATGGCGAGGCTGGACACGGTCATCGACTGCCGGTCGCGGTCGAAGGCCTCGAGGACCCGGACCACCCGGCCAAGGACCGAATCTCCGCTGCGGGAATTGGCCATGGGCGTTGCCCTTTCCACGGACGGACTGGACCCCGTCTACCGTGTCAGGTGAGTCCGGGCGAGTGACATCCAAGACTATCGGCAGGCCCCGCGCCCATCAATCGCAGCGCCCCCACCCCGCGTGCCTCAGCGCCCCATGCCAGGAAGACGGCAAGTGACTGTTCCACCGCCGACATCGTCTTGACGTCCACTTGCCCTACTCGCTGCCCAGGATTCGTCCGCCGAACAGTGGTCAGCGGGACGGAAGGACCGCGGCCACCGCCTCGACGGCCGCGCGGGGGCTCGTCAGGACGCGCGTCACGATCCCGGGCAGCAGGGCGGCGGGTTCCTGCTCGCCTGGGCGAGGACGACGACGTCGCAACGGTTTGAGAGCGCGAAGGCCGCCTTCGCGATGCGGAGGCGGTAGTCCTCTCGGGACAGTGCCTCGAACGTGGCCACGTGGACCTGCGCCATGTGGAGGAAGCCCACGGTGCGGGGACCGTCGGGGCGGAGTTCGGTCATTGGCCTGACTTCAACAGGGAAGGACAACCAAGAGTGCGAGAGCGGCCGCGGAAAACCCACGGAAAGTGATAGAGCGTCGGGGAAAAACCGACATCAAGTGATAGAGCGTCGCAGGGATCGCCTAGAGTGATCACGACGACGTGACGCACCACATCAGACGCACCAAACACGGGACCCCATGGACTTCTACGCCATCAATTCCCTGCGGGAGAACCATGCAGGCTGGTCATTGCTCCGCGCACAGAACGCACCACTGGCCCTGGCGTTCTTCATGGCGGCCTTCACCGGCCCCAACCAGCGCAACCTGGGCCGCCAGCAGCTGGTTGACGTCCTGGACGACGTTCTGTTCGGGCTGCGCGACAGCGAAGGCCAGGACCGGTTTCCACGCGGCGCCGGCGAGTATTTGGACGACTGGGCGTCCGACGAACGGAAGTGGCTCAGGAAGTACTACGTCCCCGGAGAGGACGAACCGCGCTACGATTTGAGCGCCGCGGCTGAAGACGTTGTCCGGTGGGTTGAGAACCTCCGGGGACGGGAGTTTGTCGCCACCCAGTCACGCCTCACCAGCATCTTCGCTGTCCTTAAAGAGCTCGTCCAGCAGTCGGAAACGGACCCGGAAGTCCGGCTCGCCGAACTGCAGCGCCAGCGTGACGGGATCGAAGCCGAGATGCAGCGCATCCGAGACGGCAACATCCGGGTCATGACCGGCCCCGAGGCCCTGGACCACCTCCAGCAGCTGACCACCCTCGCGAAGGACCTTCTCTCGGACTTCCGTGAGGTCGAACAGAACTTCCGAAAGCTGGACCGCCAGGTCCGGGAGCAGATCGCCACCTGGGACGGGACCCAGGGCGAGCTGCTCCAGTCAATCTTCGACAACCAGCAGGACATCAGCAGCTCCCTGCAGGGCCGCACTTTCCAGGGCTTCTGGGACTACCTCATGTCGCCGCAGCTGCGCACGGAACTGCAGGACCTGCTGCAACGGGCAACCCACATCGAAGCCCTCGCCAACAACAGCGGCCTGAACGCGGTCGCCAACCTGCAGCAGGACTGGCTGCCCGCCGTCGAGCAAACCCAGGCCACCGTCCGCCATTTGTCCCAGCAGATGCGGCGGCTCCTGGACGACAAGGTGTTCCTTGAAAACAAGCGGGTCATGCACCTGATCCGCAGCATCGAATCCGCCGCGCTGGGCATCCGGGACGCACCGCCGTCGGGCGCCTTCATGGAAATCGACGCCCCGTCCGTGGACGTCGTACTGCCGTTCGAACGGCCGCTCTACGAGCCCAGCCGCAAGGTCCTGGTGGTCGATGCGGTCGAAAACGCCGAGGACACCGATCTGGACGCGGGCGCGCTGTTCACCCAGTTCCACGTGGACAAGGAGCGCCTTCAAGCCAACATCGATGCGGTGCTTGCGGAAGCCAGCCAGGCAACGCTCGCCGAAATCACCGGGAACTTTCCGCTCACGCAGGGCCTGGCCGAACTCGTGGCTTACCATCAGCTGGCCTCCGAATCGGACTGGGCCACCATCAACCCGGAGCAGTCCCAACGGTTGTCCTGGCAGCTGCCGGACGGAACGGCGCGTGAGGCCACCATTGAACAAATCATCTTCGGAAGGCCGGCATGAACCCCGCTAACACTGATACGGAAATCCGACCGCCCGAGGAACTTCCCGGCGTCGTCACTCGGATCTTCAAAGGCGTGCTCTATGCGGAGAACGACGCAAAAGTGTGGCAATCCCTGTTGGGCCTGGCATCCCAGGTCCGCGACTACGTCGCCGTACTGGGCCTTGACCTGATCCTCGACGAATCGGAAGGTTACGCCTTCCTGAGGTCGCGCGAGGACCCGGACGGCACGCTTCCCCGGCTCATCGCCCGGCGTACGCTCACCTTCAACGTCAGCCTGTTGCTGGCCCTGCTGCGCCGCCGGATGATGGAGTTTGACATCAACAGCGGCGATGTCCGGCTCATTATGACCGAACAGGACATCGCCGATTTGGTCTCGGTCTTCCTGCCGGAATCCAGCAATGAAGCGCGCGTCCTGGACCGGCTCGGTTCCGATATCAAGAAGGTTGTGGACCTGGGTTTCCTCCGCAAGCTCAAGGGCCAGGCGGCCACCTACGAAGTGGCGCGCATCCTGAAGGCCTACGTGGACGCGCAGTGGCTGGAAGAGTTCGACGCGCGGCTGGCTGACTACCGTGCAACACTGGCCGGAGAGCCGCTGGCCGGTGCCGACGGAGATGGAGAGGTCAAGTGACAGCACAGCTCAGCGGCGACCTGCAGGACAGCCTGTTCAGTCTGGACGAAACGGAGAACGACGCCGGCACTCCCCCGGGCTTCCGGCTGCACCGCCTGGAGCTGCTCAACTGGGGCACGTTCCACCACGGCGTGCGCACGTTCCGGCTGGACGGGGACAACAGCCTCCTGACCGGGGACATCGGTTCCGGAAAATCCACAGTGGTGGACGCCATCACCACACTGCTGCTGCCGGCGAACAAGATCGAGTACAACAAGGCCGCCGGGGCACAGAAGAAGGAGCGCTCCCTGATGTCGTACGTCCGGGGCTTTCACAAAAGTGCCCGGAGCATCGGCGGGGAGTACTCCAAACCCGTGGCGTTGCGCGGCACAGGCCAACTTACGGTGGTGCTGGGCGTCTTCCACAACGCCGTGCTGGGCAAGTGGGTCACCCTCGGCATCACGCTGTGGGCCACGCAGGAGGCCGGGCAGCCCAGCCGGTTCTACTCGCTTGCGGAGGCCGAGCAGTCCATTGCCGCCGACTTCAGCAACTTCGGGCAGGACCCGCTGAAGCTGAAGAAGAAGCTGCGTTCTGCCGGGGCCTCGGTCCATGATTCCTTCGAGCCGTATTCGGCCGCGTTCAAGCGCCAGTTCGGGATAAGCGGCAACCAGGCCATGGAACTGTTCCACCGCACGGTGTCCATGAAGCAGGTGGAGAACATCACCTCGTTCGTGCGCGGGAACATGCTGGAGGAGGACGACGTTGCCACCCGGATCACCAACCTGATCCACCACTTCGACGACCTGAAGAAGGCCCACGACGCAGTGCTCCGGGCCAAGGACCAGATCGCCCTGCTGACTCCCATAACCAAGGGCGCCGGACAGCACGCCACGTTATCTGCCGAGGATGCGTTTGCCCGCCAGCAACGCGACCAGTTGCACCCTTGGTTCACCGACCGGAAACTGCAGTTGAGCCTGGACCACCAGGCCGAGCTCGAACAGACAGGCGTCCGGCTGCAGGAGGACAGGACCCGGCTGGCCCGGGAGGTCAAGCAGCTGCGCCGCGACCTGGCCGGGGTTGAGGAGGACATCCGCACCAACGGTGGCGGACGGTTGGCCGCCATCGACGCGGACCTTTCCCGCCTCGCAGTGGAGTCCGCGGTCCAGCGTCAGCGGTTTGAGGCATATTCAGCGGCAGCTTTGGACTTGGGCCTGCAGGCACCGGAGGACCGGGTCCTCTTTGACGGGAACCGTGCGCGGCTGGCCCAGGTGGAGGAGGACCTGGCGGGCAGGTCGGACACCCTGCAGGGTGACCGCACCACCCTGTCCATCCAACAGGCGGGACTCGAAGCGCGCAAAAAGGAAGTCAGCGCTGAGCTCACCAGCCTCCAGGCCCGCCGCAACCTGATCCCCCTTGACCAGCTGGCCATCCGCCGCCGGCTCAGCGAGGGAACCGGAATCCCGGAAACCGAACTTTCCTACGTGGGCGAGCTGCTCAAAGTCCGCGACGGCGAGTCCGCATGGGAAGGCGCGGCAGAACGCACGCTACACGGGTTCGCGCTCTCGCTCCTTGTGCCGGAAGAGCACTACCCGGCAGTGAGCACATGGGTGGACTCCAACCACCTGCGCGGCCGCCTGGTGTACCTCCGGGTCGGTGACACCCACCCACCGAAAAGTCCTGAACCCGGTACCCTGGCGGCCAAAATCGCCATAAAGCAGGGAACCAGGTTCCGGGACTTCCTGCAGGAAGAACTCACCAGCCGTTTCGATTACTTCTGCTGCGCGGATTTGGCCGACTTCCGCCGGTACCCGAAAGCCCTCACCGTCAACGGCCAGCTCAAGGGAGGGCGTGGCCGGCACGAAAAGGACGACCGGAAAGACCTCGCAGACCGCCGCAACTACGTCCTGGGGTGGGACAACCATGACAAGATGGCCCGCTTCCGGGCCGAGCAAGATGAAGTACAGGGCCGGCTGAAAGTTACAGCTACGGAACTCGGCAAGATCAACCAGCAACTGGGCGTGCTGGGAAGGCACCACCGGCAGCTCGGCGTAGCTGGCTCCGTCAAGGAGTTCGGCGAAATCAACTGGCAGGCTACCGCCCGCACCATCGAGGAACTCAAGGCCGAGAAACGCGCCCTCGAGTCCACCAGCGACGTCCTTCAGCAGCTCATGGCAAGGCAGGAGCAGATTGGACAGGACCTGGAGCGCCTGGAGGAGAAGGAAGGCAAGCTGCAGCAGCGGCTCGGCGCCAACCAGAAGGACGCCGGGGACATTGCCGAAGCCATCGAGGAATGCCGCTCAATCCTGTCGGAGACGCCGGTGAGCGGCGACGCCGAGGTGCTGGCCGCCGTCGGGCTCCTCGCCGAGGAAGCGCTCGACGGAAAGCTGCTCACCTATAGGAACACCGCATCCACAGAAAGCACCGTCCGGAACGGGCTGACGGACTCTATTGATGCACTTGCCAAGCGCATCGCCCGGGCGGCTGAGAGCACCGTTCGGCAGATGGCGGACTTCCGAAACAAATACCCCACGGAAACCACTGAATTCGACGCGTCACTGGAGGCTGCTCCTGATTACAACAGGCTGCTGGAACAGCTGGTTGGCAACGACCTGCCCCGGTTTGAAGCCCGTTTCAAGGAATCGCTGAACCAGAACACCATCCACGAGGTGGTGGCCTTTAATGCGTTCCTGGACACCCGGCGGCAGGACATCGTGAACAGGATCGGTGAGATCAACCAGTCTCTGGCCGGGATTCCTTACAACACCGGCCGGCACATCCAGCTGGAGCAGCAGGCCACCACCGACCAGGATGTGCGGGAGTTCGGCAATGACCTGCGCGCCTGCTCCGAGGGAACCATCGGTGACGACGACCAATACTCGGAACAGAAGTATCTTCAAGTGGAGCGGCTGATCGAGCGGTTCCGCGGCAGGGACGGCCTCACCGAGCTGGACCGGCGGTGGACCACCAAGGTGACAGACGTTCGGAACTGGTTCACGTTCTCCGCGTCGGAGAAGTGGACCGAAACCGGGGAGGAGTATGAGCACTTCACCGATTCGGGCGGCAAGTCCGGAGGGCAAAAGGAGAAGTTGGCCTACACAATCCTGGCGGCGGCGCTGGCATTCCAGTTTGGCCTCGGTTCCGGGAAGGGGGTCGGGCGGAACGCCGGGACTGGCAGGAGCTTCCGGTTCGTGGTGATCGACGAGGCATTCGGCCGCGGCTCCGACGAGTCGGCACGCTACGGGCTGGAACTTTTCCAGCGGATGAAGCTGCAGTTGCTGATTGTCACTCCGCTGCAGAAAATTCACGTGATCGAGCCATTCGTCTCTCATGTGGGCTTTGTGGCCAACACCAACGGCGACGATTCACAGCTGCGCAACATGACTATCCAGGAATACCGGGACGAAAAGGCCCGGCGTGGCCTCTAGCTCCTGGACGACCCTGGCGGGGTTGCGGGAACAGTCACTCAAAGCCTGGAACAGCGGTGCGCTGCTCCGGGAAATGCTGGAGCCCGCGGGACTGTACCCCCGCCGTCGTTCCCTCAAGCGTCCGACGGCGGCGCAGCTGTTGAGCGATTACGCTGCCGTCCGTCAGTGGGCTGCTGAGCTGGCTGCCGGAGCGGGTGCCTATTCCTTGGAATCGGTCGAAGCCGGGCAGCGGACAGTCGGTTCCAACAGGATTCCGGCTGCTGCCGTGTTTCCTTCTGTGGAGGACGAGCTCGCGTTTCTTGGGAAAGCCCGGGAGGCGGCGCGGTTCCGTTCGTTGGCTGAGGGTCTCACTAGGCTGGATCCACAGCTGCTGGGGTGGGCTGCCCGGCGGCCCCTGAAGGTCCTGGAGCTGGGGCACGGCGCACTGACGGCAGGACGCGTAGCACTGTGGCTTCGGGACAATCCCTTTCCCGGGATCTATGTCCGCCAACTGGCGCTGCCGGGCGTGCACACGAAATTTGTCGAACGGCACCGCCAGGTGATCGAGCAGATGTTGGCTGCCCTGGCGGAAAATTCCGTGCCGGTCGATTCAGCGGAACCGGATGCCCTCCCTGACGCTCCCGACGCTGCGCTGGAAGACGGCGCAGGCCGCACTCCCGCGGCCCGGTTCGCGCGCCGCCACGGATTCCTCCACCCGCCCGAACTGGTCCGGTTCCGGATTCTCGATCCAGCCATCGAGGTCCTTGGCGGGGCGCGGGACATCACCGTGACGGCGGAGTCGTTCGCTTCCTTGTCGTTGCGGGTAGGGAAGCTGATCGCCACAGAGAATCAGGTCAACTTCCTGGCTCTGCCCGATCAGCCAGGAACCTTGGCGCTTTACGGCGGCGGCTACGGTTTCTCGTCGTTACGGGATGCGGCCTGGCTGCGGGCTTGCCGGGTCCTTTATTGGGGCGACATCGATACCCATGGCTTCCGGATCCTGGACCAGCTGAGGGCAGTCCATCCGCACGTAGAGAGCCTGCTGATGGACGAGGCAACATTGTTGGCCCATCGTGAGGCCTGGGGCAGAGAACCGTCGCCGTCCATGGTTCCACTGCCGCGGCTGACCCCGGACGAATCGGCCCTGTATGAAGCACTCGGCAACGAGATATATGGCAACGCTGTCCGCTTGGAACAGGAACTGGTTTCCTGGGACTGGGCCCGCCAGCACCTCAGCGATCTTTAATACACGGTGCGGGCGCCACCAGCACAGGAGTCAGTGGGCAAGGCCGAGAAACACTGCCAGCGACTGTTCGACGGCCACCATCGTTTCCGAATCAATGCGGCCAATCCTCTGTCCCAGATTGGCACGACGAACCGTGGTGAGTTTGTCGACCATAATTTGGCTGGCCCGGTCCAGGCCGTTTAACTGGCCCGGGTCCAAAGTCAGCCTTAGCAACGGTGCATCGATGAGGTGGGACGTCAAAGGTAAAAGGGTGACTGACTCCGACCCAGCAAAGAGATCATCCTGGATGATCAGTGCCGGTCTCGGCTTCTGCGCATAGGTACCGCCGGATACCGTCCACAATTCGCCGCGGTTCACTCCGGCCAGTCTTCTGAAATTTGCTCAACGAACTCCTGGTCGTCCGTTGCATTATCCGACACCGACACAGCACGTGCCTGGCGTTCGGCCTCACGCTTGAACTCGTCCGTGCGCGCGTCCGGCACCCACATTTGAATCTGGCGGAACCCCCGCTCGCGCATGGCTATCCTGTGCCGCGCAACGCGATCCCTGACGCTCATGGCATCAACGTTACATGTAACGCCCTCCATTGTCAGCGTCTTGGCAAGAGGAGTCGGTGCGCGGGCATTGAGACAGAACCTGCAACAGGTGATGGGGCGTCGCGTGGAAAAGGGGCAGGACGTGATGGGGCGTCGCTAGAGGGAGGCGCCGCCGCAGATCACGTAGTTCTGGCCCGTGATCGACTTGCCGTGCGGGCCCAGCAGGAAGGCGGCCAGGGCGGCCACATCTTCCGGATCCACCAGCGCGCCGAGGGCCGGCAGCTTCACGGGGGTGGCGGCACGGCCGGGGTCGTTGAGCATCGGGGTGTCAGGGGGGCCCGGGGAGAGGACGTTGACCGTAATCCCGCGCGGCGCCAGCTCCTGCGCCCATGTCCGGCCCAGCCCCATCAGCGCAGCCTTCGTAGCCGCGTAGTGGCTCTTCCCCGGAACCTCCGGCGTCGCGGTTCATAGAACCTCCTCAATCGGCCCCTCTCCTCCGGGCAAGAAATGGAGCGCGCTTGGGTGGTCTTTAGCCGAGCCGCACCGCGTAGAGGACGTCTTCGGCTCGGAGGGCGTGCGCGGTTGCCTGCACCACGTCCCACCTGCCGTAGGTTGCCGGGTCGAGGAACTGCTCCCAGCTCCGCTCAAGATCCCTGCGCACATCCTCGGGCCACTCACGGAATTCCTTGTGGAGCACGCCGGCTGCGCGCTTCCGGTCATCGATTTCGCCCCAGATCCGGTCCCGCCGCGCGTCATAGTCCTCGTCGCCCTCACCCGGCAGTTCCAGCACGTGCGGAATGCCGTTGAGGGCGCAATGCCAGTCCCAGTGGTGCGACAGCAAAACCCGCTCCCGCGGGATCCGGCAGGTCAGCAGGACGTCGCCGCGGTGGCGCCTGGAGCTCTCGACCAGGTACTCGCGGGTAATGCGCGCCCAGAACCAGAGGGCCCCGTCGCCGCTGGTGGGGAGGCGGCGGTCCATCTCCCGGAGCATCCAGGCATAGGCGTCGGCGAACAGCGGCTCCGCCCGGCTCGGATCGGGGATGAGTTGCTCTGTGGACAGGAGTTCCTCCAGGGCCTCCTCGGGCTGGAAAGTATGGAGCAGGAGACGGTCGGCGTTCAGGTCGTAGCCCACGCGGCCGGCGGGAACTGCACGGTCCGCGCGGGCACGGGTAACTGGAAAGTTTGGCACGGTCTGAGAGTAAAGCTGCGCACTGACAATAACGACGGCGGCGGGTTGGGTTGGGGCGGCAGGAGTTCAGCTTGCGCGGTCCGCGCAGAATGTCTTGCGCTAATCGCGCAGCAGTGGCTATGATCTACATCATGCTTCGGGCCCGCAACCCGACCTCCCTCTCCCCCACACAACAATGAGGTTGCACATGTCTGTCCCCATCAAAGCCACCATGGAAAAGGTTCCTGGCGGCATGATGCTCATCCCCCTGCTCATCGGCGCCGTGCTTGGCACCTTCGCCCCGGATTCCGCGAAGTTCTTCGGGTCCTTCACCGGCGCGCTCTTCACCGGTGGCACCACGATCCTCGCGGTGTTCTACGTCTGCATGGGCGCCAGCATCGATATCAAGGCCACCCCGTACATCCTGAAAAAGGGCGGCGTGCTCTTCGGCAGCAAGGTCCTCTTCGCCATCATCATCGGCGTCATCGCCGGCCGGTTCATGGGTGAACTTCCCATCGACGGCGGCCTGCTGTCCGGCCTCTCCGTCCTGGCCATCCTCGCGGCCCTGAACGACACCAACGGCGGCATGTACATGGCCCTGATGGGCCAGTACGGCAAGCCCAAGGACGTGGCAGCCTACTCCGTGATGACGCTGGAATCTGGCCCCTTCCTGACCATGGTGACCCTCGGCGTCGCCGGTTTGTCCGCCTTCCCGTGGCAGGCACTGGTGGGCGCCATCATCCCCCTGCTCCTCGGCGCGATCCTCGGTGCCCTGGACCCGGCCATGCGCAAGTTCCTGTCCTCCGCGGCCCCGGTGCTGATTCCTTTCTTCGCCCTGGCCCTGGGCTTCGGCCTGAACCTGGGCCAGGTCCTCAACGCCGGACTGCTCGGCGTGGCCCTGGGCCTGTTCGTGCTCATCGCCGGCGGCGCCGTGCTCTTCTTCGCGGACAAGCTGACCGGCGGCTCGGGCATCGCCGGGCTCGCGGCAGCCACCACGGCAGGCAACGCGGCCACCGTTCCCATGCTGGTGGCCGCCGCCAACCCGGCCTACTCCGCCGCAGCCGGCCCCGCCACCGTGCTGGTGGCAGCCTCCGTGGTGGTCACGGCCATCGGCTGCCCCCTCATGGTCGCTTGGTACGCTAAGCGCCTGAAAGCCAAGCAGCCCGTGGAAACCCCCGAGGTGGCTCCAGCAGTATGAACGCCAACGCAGCCAAGCGCTGGGCAATCATCGCCGACGACCTGACGGGAGCGGCCGATGCGGCCGCAGCCTACGGACCCACCCACAGCAGTTCCGTGATCCTTGACCTGGCCGCCACATGGCCCGAGGCGGACATCCTCTCCGTCAACACGGAGAGCCGCTACCTTTCCGGCGAAGACTCAGCGGCGGCCGTCACCGCCGCCGTCGCACGGGCACTGGATCAGGACCGGCAGGTCTTCAAGAAGATCGACTCGCTGCTCCGCGGCAATGTCGGTGCCGAGGTTGCCGCAGCGCTGGCTGCCATCAGTGACGGCCGCGGCAGGGGCCTGGCCCTGGTGGCCCCCGCCTTCCCGGGCACGGGAAGGACCACGGTTGGCGGCATCGTCCACGTCAACGGTGCGCAGAACGCGCAGGGAAGGTTCGACGGCGACGTCGCGGCTGCGCTTGCCGCCGGGGGTCTTTCAACGGAACTGGTGGGCCGGGAAGCCCACCGCACCCCGGAGGAGTTGGCCGCGCACCTGCGGGACGTGCAGGAACGCGGGAGGGCCGCCGTCGTACTTGACGCAGTGTCCGACGACGACCTCAGGTGCGTCGCGGAAGCTGCCGCCCTGCTGGAATTCCCCGCACTCCTGGTGGGCTCCGGCGGCCTGGCCGGGCACGTTGCCCCTCGTGGGGAAGGGCAGGATGTTCTTCAGGAGCACGCGAGGTGCGTGACACGGACGCTAACCGTGATCGGCAGCTACTCCGGCTTGGCCCGGCAGCAGACGGAGGCGCTGGTCGCAGCGGGTGCCGAGCACATCACGCTGGACCACCAGACGCTCGAGGATCCTGCAGTTGCGCGCGAAGTTGCGGCGGCGATGCTGCGGACGGACGTGGTGTTAACGCCGGATCCCATGGGCGCCGTGGACAAATCGCAGGCGGTGGTGGTGGCGGAGGCGCTGGCACGGGCCACTGCGGCCGGCGTCGAGCACTGCGAGGCGCTGGTCCTAACGGGCGGGGAAACCGCCACGGCCGTCCTAAAGGCACTCGGCGCCGGCAGCTTCACCGTCATCGGGGAGATTGAGCCCGGAGTGGTCGTGAGCCTGCTTCCGGAGCCCCTCCCCCTGCTGGTCACCAAGGCCGGTGCCTTTGGGGACGCCGGCACGCTGGCCAGGACCAAACAGTTTTTCACTAGCACTACGACTGAAATGAGTAGCAAATAATGGGACGCCCGATTGTAGCCATCACCATGGGCGACGCGGCCGGCATTGGCCCGGAGATCATCGTCAAGGCCCTGGCGGACAGCGAACTCCGGTCCAAGGCGCGGATGCTGGTCATCGGCGATCTGCGCCGGATGCAGCTCGCCGCGGACATCGTGTCCAGCCCGCTGACCCTGCGCAAGGTCACCGAACCGTCGGAGGCACTGTTCCAGGAAGGCACCATCGATGTGCTGGACATCCACTGCATCCCGGAGGACCTGGCCTGGGGTGAGCTGTCCGCCGCCGCCGGACACGGCTCGTACCTCTTCATCGAGAAGGCCGTGCAGCTGGCGATGGACCGCCAGGTGGACGCCATCTGCACCGGCCCGCTGAACAAGGCGGCCCTGCACGCGGCCGGGCACAAGTTCCCCGGACACACCGAACTCCTCGCCGAACTGACCGGCACCGAGGAAGTGTCCATGATGCTGACCGCGCCCAAGATGCGCGTCATCCACGTGACCACGCACATCGGCCTCATCGACGCCATCGCCAAGATCAACGGCGACCTGGTCTACCGGACCATCAAGCGCGGGTACGAGCTGCTGCGCACCTCCGGGATCGAAAATCCGCGGATCGCCGTGTGCGCCATCAACCCGCACGCTGGCGAGAACGGCCTGTTCGGCTACGGCGAAGAGGCGGAGAAGATCCAGCCGGGCATCGAGAAGGCCCAGGCGGACGGCATCGACGCGTTCGGCCCGCTGCCCGCGGACACCCTGTTCTTCCTGGCCGGCCGCGGCGACTTCGACCTGGTGGTGGCCCAGTACCACGACCAGGGCCACGGCCCCGTGAAGGTCCTGGGCCTGGAGAACGGCGTCAACATCACCGTGGGGCTCCCCGTGGTGCGGACCTCCGTGGACCACGGCACTGCCTTCGACATCGCCGGCAAGAACATCGCCGACCACGAGTCCCTGCTCGAGGCGCTGCGGCAGGCAGTGGACCTGGCACCGGCCCGCGAAGAAGCCTGAGCACTGGAGTGGTCCCGTTAGTACGGCCGGTCAGCGCTGCTGGCCGGCCGTTGCCGTGAATGGAGGGGGCCGGAACTACCATGGTTAGCACTGCCACCGCCATGCCCACGGGAAGGAGACCGGGAATGCTCAGCGCAAACGCGCGGCGCGAGGAGATCTACCACCTTGCCGTGACCACCGGCCTCGCCTCCGTGGAGGAGCTCTCGGCCAAGTTCGAGGTGACGGCGTCCACCATCCGCCGCGACCTGGCGCTGTTGAATTCCCAGGGCCGGCTTGCCCGCACGTACGGCGGGGCGATGGCGCTGGGCGCGCACCCGGAGGCGTCGCTGCGGCAGCGCACCGGCGAGGCGTTTGAGCAGAAGCATGCGATCGCCCGGTGGGCGGTGTCCGTGATTCAGCCGGGTGAGAACATCCTGCTCGACGCCGGCTCCACGGCGGGTGCGCTGGCGCACGAGCTGCGCGGGTTCGATCGGTTGTCCGTGACGACGCCGGGCATCAATACTTTGCAGGAGTTGGCCGATTCCGCGGGCATCGAGGTGGACTGCCTGGGCGGCCGGCTCCGCGGGGTATCTCAGAGCTTCGTGGGACCGCTGGCCGAGGCTGCGCTGGAGCGCATGAGCTTTGACCGGGTATTCCTGGGCGCCGACGCCGTCACCGCCGAGGACGGCATCTGCGAAGCCGACCACGCCCAGACCCGGCTCAAGGAGCTGATGGCCCGGCGTGGGCGGTCCGTGTACGTTCTGGCCGACTCGTCCAAGCTGGGGCTGCGGCCCTTCCACGCGTGGGCGCGACTCGCATTGCCGTGGACGTTGGTGACGGACGACGGCGCCGACCCCGATGAGTTGCAGAAGTTCCGGGACGCGGGGGTACAGGTTGAGGTGGCTGCGGTTACTGATTAGCGCTTACTGGGTACGCTGCTCCTACAAACAACGAACACCCTGAGCGAAACGGAGACGCGCATGCACGCCGTACTCGAATACACCTACGCCGATGACTACCTTGAAGCCCGCGAACAGTACCGAGCAGACCACCTCAGGGCGGGGTGGGAAGCAGTCGAACGTGGTGAGCTCCTGCTCGGCGGTGCCATCGGCGAAGGCCCCTTCAAGGGGCTGCTGATCTTCGCCGGCGAGAACCCGGTGGAGGCGGCCAAGGCGTTCGCAGCCGCCGACCCCTACGTCATCAACGGCGTGGTGACGGAGTGGACCGCCAGCCCCTGGACCACGGTGCTGGGAAATGAAGCAGCCACGCCGGTCCACCCCTGAAGCCGGTCAACCCCTGAACAGGACAAACGTCAGCTGATCCTCCGGCGGTAGCTGGTGATCGCGAAGGCGTACCCGAGGACCAGGATGCCGACGAGCCAGGCCAGTGCTGTCCAGATGTCGCCGCCGACCGTCTGCTGCGTGAACAGTGCCCGAATGGTGTTCACGATGGCTGTCACGGGCTGGTTTTGCGCGAACCAGGCGACCGGGCCGGGCATCGAGTCGGTGGGTACGAACGCCGAACTGATGAAGGGCAGGAAGATCAGTGGGTAGCTGAATGCACTGGCCCCGTCCACGGTCTTGGCCGAGAGCCCGGCGATCACGGCGATCCACGTCAGCGCAAGGGTGAAGAGGGTCAGCAGGCCCGCAACCCCGAGCCAGGCCGCCACCGATGCCCCGGTACGGAACCCCATGACCAGTGCGACGCCGATGACCACCGCCACCGAGACGATGTTTGCGGCCAGCGACGTGAACACGTGCGCCCAGAGCACGCTGGACCTCGCAATCGGCATGGACTGGAAACGTTCGAAGATGCCGCCCTGCAGATCCAGGAACACCCTGTACGCGGTGTAGGCGATGCCGGACGCAATGGTGATGAGCAGGATTCCTGGGAGCATGTAGTTGACGTAGGACTCGTCGGATCCGGTGTTGATTGCGCCGCCGAACACGTACACGAACAGCAGCATCAGGGCCACTGGGGTGACTGCCGTAGTGATGATCGTGTCGGGGCTGCGGAGGATGTGGCGCAGCGAGCGGACGGTCAGGACGCCGGTGTCGCCGAGTGCATGGGTAGTCATCGGGATTCCTTTCCAACCAGGGCCAGGAACACGTCCTCAAGGGACGGCTGTTTCTCGATGTATTCGACCTTGGCCGGCGGGAGGAGTTGTTTGAGTTCGGCGAGGGTGCCGTTTTGGATGATCGTGCCCTGGTGAAGGATCGCGATCCGGTCGGCCAGGTGCTCCGCCTCGTCGAGGTACTGGGTGGTCAGCAGGACGGTGGTGCCGTGGTTGGCGAGTTGTTTGACGGTCTGCCACACCTCGATGCGCGCCTGCGGGTCGAGCCCGGTGGTTGGCTCGTCCAGGAAGATCACCGGAGGGTTGCCGATCAGGCTCATGGCGATGTCCAGCCTGCGGCGCATGCCGCCCGAATACGTCGACGCCTTGCGGTCGCCGGCTTCGGTGAGCGAAAAGCGGGCGAGCAGGCCGGTGGCGATCGTCGCCGGGTCTTTCAGGTGGCGGAGTTTCGCGATCAGCAGCAGGTTTTCCCGGCCGGTGAGCACTTCATCCACAGCAGCGAACTGACCGGTGAGGCTGATCGATTCGCGCACGTCACCGGGGGCGGCGGTGACGTCGAAACCGTGCACCGTGGCGCTGCCGGCGTCGGATGTGAGCAGCGTGGAAAGGATCCTCACCAGGGTGGTCTTGCCTGCGCCGTTCGAGCCGAGCAGCGCGAAGATGCTTCCCACAGCTACCTCGAAATCGACCCCCTTGAGGACCTGCACGTCCTTGAACGATTTCTCAATGCCCTGCACCCGGATTGCGGGGTCGAGGGCCTGGGCGGGGGCCACGGGTCAACTCCCGTTCCCGCTGTCACCGGCGGCTGCATTGATGGCCTGGCGGAGACGCTCGCGCTCCTTGTCGATCCACTGCTTGCCGGAGTACGCCTGCGCAAACGTCTCAGCGAACTCCACCGGATCCTGGCCAACAATCTCACGCACCGGCGTCCCGTCGATGGCAGCCCGCTCCCAGAGGTCGGCCAGGTCACCGAACATAGTCATGAGCGTGTCCCCGTCGGTGACGCCGCCGTAGTACATGAGGTACCGGTGCATGGCCGTTGCCGCCGTCGCGTACGGTTCGGGAAGGCCCTCGATGCGGGCTTTGTCCTGCTTGTACTGCTTTTTCTGCTCCAGCGAGCCGGTGAGCGACTCGATCCACTTTGCAGCCATGGTCAGGCTCCTTCTTCCTTCGGGTTTTCAGTGTTGTGTTGGAGCTGTTCGATCCGTTCCGCGAGGAAACTCCAGGTCTTCCAGAACTCTGCGAGGTATTCCTGGCCGAGCCCGTTCAGCGAGTACACCTTCCGCGGCGGACCCTTTTCCGACGGGACCTTCTCGACGTCCACCAGGCCGCGCTGTTCAATCCTGACCAGCAGGGCATAGACGGTCCCTTCCACGATGTCGGAGAAACCCTGGTCGCGCAGCCTGGCCGTGATCTCGTAGCCGTACGCCGGCCGCATCGCCAGGATGGCGAGGACGACGCCCTCGAGCGTGCCCTTGAGCATCTCGGTCATTTGCTTGCCCATGGCAACCCTCCCCTGCTATTTGGTATTACTGACTACCGGTACATAGTAAGCACAAGTACCGGTAGTCAGCAATACTAAATAGAGGGGTTTCGGGGAAGGCTCCACCAGGTTCAGAACTTCGGGGCTGCGTGCGCCAATTGCAAACCGCGCCAAGCGTGCCCGGATTCGGGCTCCCAGCCAGCAGCGCCGGATGGAACGACGACGGCGGAAGTACCTGCCGCCGTCGTCCTCCTTCAGCGTGGGCGAACGCCAGGCACTGCCCTGCCCCTGAGGCAGTCCCGCGATCAGGCCGGTTTAACCTTCGCGAGCGTGAAGATGCCGTAGCGCATGGCACCGGTACGGTAGGCCAGGATCAGGCGGGGAATGCCGAGAAACGAGTTGCGGTTGCGTCCACCGAAGGCGAGCCGACGTGTCTCGCGATCGACGAGAACGGCCTTCACGAGCCGGGCGGCGCAAATCAGCCAGGTGCGGGCAACGCGGCGGCTCACATCCTCGTAGCCGGTCACCGCGAAGCCCGCGGCAGTAGCCATTGCCTCGTACTCCTCGCGGGTCCCCATCGACGGTAGCCGCCCCTCGCGGCAGATCGGCTCCAGCAGGTGGCGGACCTGCCAACTACTGGCATCCGTCCCGGCGAGCCACGCGCAGATGACAAAGCGGCCGCCGGGCGCCAGCACGCGGTGCGCCTCGGCGAAGAACAGCGGCTTATCCACCATGTGCTCACTCGACTCGATCGCCCACGCGGCCTTCACCGAGGCGTCGGCCAGCCCGTTGGCGAGCCAGTCGCAGACCAGGACGTCCACGCCGGCGACGGGGTGCGCGACGGCATAGCGGGCCTGCCCAGCGGACAACGTGAAGCCGGTGGCCCGGATCCCCCGTGTCACAGCCAGGCGCCGGGCGGTTGAGCCATAGCCGCAGCCGATGTCGACGCACGCCTGGCCCGGGGTGAGGCCCAGGCGATCGCCGACCGTATCCACCAGCGCCTCGACGGCCTCTTCCGGTGTCTCACGGCCCGTCGCCCACAGCCCGTGGTGGACGTGATCGCCCCACACTCTGCGGTAAATGGGATCCAGCTCGTCGTAGTGGTCCGCGACGGCCACGGCGTTCTGGGAGATATTGGGGACGATCACGGCCTGACACTACAACGGCGCCTCACAGTGAAGGAAGGGAAAGGACGACGGCGGCACTTGCGTCCCGCCGTCGTCCTTCCCCACCTTGGTAGCTATCAGACCAGAGGCGTAATCGGAGATACGGAGAAGGGTACGGCCAGCAGGGACTGCACGCCGTCCACGAAGTCCTTTACGTGGTCTTCTTCGTTGTGGGCCTTCAGGTCCTGGTGGCTGGCCCACCCCTCAAAGAGGATGAACGTATCTGCCCTTTGATCGTCAGAGAAGACGGTGTATTCCAGGCATCCGGCGTCCTTCCGACTTGCAGACTGCAGTCCGAGGAGTGCTTCCTGCAGCGTGGCTTCGTGCCCTGCTTTTGCGGTGAACACTGGCATTAACCAAACTTGCGTTTCGTCGTGGCTGACTGTTGTGTGTGGCATTTTTCGTCCTCTGGTACTTCTGGGCTTGCGGGAGGGGCTGATTCGTCGCCGCCCCTCCCCTTGGGTCATGCGTTGATCTGCGGAACGTCGACCCAGGATTCTTTTGCCGCCGACTCGACAATTGCGTCGTCGATGAGGGCTACCTGGTATCCGTCGGCAAAGTTCGGGCTGACGCTGCCGCCTTCCGCGATGGCCTTGAAGAAGTCGTAGGCCTCGATGATCTTCGTTTCGCCGTATCCGATGCCGAGCGCAGGGATGGGCCACAGAGCATCTCCATGCGGGTGTGCGGGCCCGGTGTAGACGGTGCGGAATCCCCGGCGGTCGGCCTGGTCGGAAGCGAAGCAGACCTGCAGTTCGTCGCGCCGCTCGTAGTTGAAGACGATGCTGCCTTCGGTTCCGTGGATTTCGAAGGTGATGTAGTTGTTCCTGCCGTGGGCGTTGCGGGTTGCTTCCACGGAACCCACGGCACCGTTGGCAAAGCGGATCATGGTCATGACCTCGTCGTCCACGTCGACCTGGCCACGGGGGCCTTCTCCGCCGCGTACCGTGCCGAGCGCGTCAGCACCTCCGGCTTGGAGCGGCCGCTCGGGGATCCAGGTGGACAGGAGGGCGTTGACGGCGCTGAACTCGCCGACAAGGTAGCGGGCCATGTCAATGACGTGCGTTGCGATGTCGCCGAGGGCTCCGGAGCCTGCGATGGATTTCTGGAAGCGCCAGGAGAGCGGGGAGTTGGGGTCGGCGCTCCAGTCCTGCAGGTAGGTGCCCCGGAAGTTGAGGATTTGTCCGATGGCCCCTTCCTCGATGTATTTCTTTGCCAGTGCAACGGCCGGAGTCCGCCGGTAGTTGAAGGCGACCATGTGGACGAGGTTCTTGTCTTTCACTGCGTCGTACATCGCCTTGGATTCTTCGCCCGTACGCGCCAGGGGCTTTTCGCAGATGATGTGCTTGCCCGCTTCGGCGGCGGCGATGGCAATCTCGGCGTGGAGGTGGTTTGGCGTGGCGATGTCGACGACGTGGATGTCCGGATCATCGATGATGCTGCGCCAGTCTGAGGTGGAGTTCTCGAAGCCGAAGCGGCGGGCAGCTTCCGAAGCAAGGTCTTCGGTGGCTTCGGCAATGACTTTTCGGACCGGCATGGCTGGTGCGGGCCAGAAAAACATGGGCATGGCGGCGTAAGCCAGCGAGTGGGCCTTGCCCATGAAGCCGCCTCCAATGAGGCCGACGTTGAGGTTCTGCATGTGAATCGTGTTCCTTCCGGAAGGCAGGGCAGTTGCCGTCTGTGGCAGTCCCCGCGGTTGAAAAATTAGTGAGACAGGAGCTTTTCGAGGTACTTCTTGCTGAGGGCCGCGGCTTCCCGGGGGTCACCGTCGTAGTTGTCGAGTTCGACCATGAGCCAGCTGTCATAGCCGCTCTCGCGGATGGCTGCGATGATGTCGGGGAAGTCGAGCCCGCCCTGTCCAAGCGGCAGGAAATTGAAAGGGTCCTTCTGGAAGTCCTTGAGGTGGACGTGCCGAATCCTGTCGGGGTACTTCCGGATGACTGCGGCCGGGTCCGCTCCGCCGGCTGCAAGGTGCGCCGTGTCCGGGCAGAAGCCGATCCGGGTGAGCGGCATGAGCCTGTCCAGTTCTTCCGGGCTTTCGACAATGGTGCTCAGGTGCGGGTGATAGCTTGCCGACAGGCCGAAGCTTTCCGCAATGTCCGTCACGCTGTCCAGAGCCTCGCCGAGGCGGTGGTAGTCCTCGTCAGTGGTTCCGGCGGCGCGGCGTGCCCCGCCTCCCACTACCAGCCGTTCTGCTCCAAAGTTGGCGGCCAGTTCGGCGGCACGGTGGATCCGGTGCAGCTCGTCGGGAAGGACGTCAGCGTAGATGAAGTTCGCGCCGGTATAGACACTGGTTAGCTCGATGTTGTTGCTGCTGAGGATCTCTTTAAGTTCTTCCGGCTTGTCGGCGTATTCGGCCAGGTTGCCGTCGAACATCTCGACGCCCTGGTAGCCAACGGAGGCGATGTCCTGGACCGCTTGCTGCATGGACCCGTGGGTCATGTAGAAAAGGTCCTTCACGCTGGTCACACCTTGGGGGTGGCCGACGACGCCGCCCCAGGTGATGGAACAGTAACCGAGTTTCATTGCTTCTGCCTTTCAGCTGCCGGGGAAGAGGTGAGTGATCCGATGAGGTTGTCTGTTTGGGGAACCTCGACCCAGGTCTGCTGCGCAGCCGAGGTTACGACTGCATCCGTGATGAGGGCTGCCCGTAGGCCGTCCCGAAAAGTGGGCAGCCCGTCCGGTTCCTGGCCGTGGACGGCCGCATACACGTCCGCGACGAACGCGTTGAAACTGTCCTGGTAACCCTGGGGGTGGCCCGGCGGGAGTTTCGCGTACCGCCGGCCGCCCGGCGTCGTGAGTGTTTGCGGGCCGACCGGGATCTCGGAACTTGAGTCGCTGCGGCCGATATGCAGGGTGTCCGGCCGTTCCTGGTTGAAGCTGAATGACGCTTCGGTTCCATCGAAAGAGAACCAGAGCCGGTTCTTCCTGCCGGGACTGACTTGGCTGACCACCAGGGATCCGGTGGCACCCTTGTCCGTCTCGAACAGGAGCGTTGCGCCGTCCTCGGTGGCAACGGAGGACAACCGGCCGCCGGTTTCGCGTTCGTCGTATGCCCTGCCGGTCTTGGCCACAAGCCTGGTGATTCTGTGTCCGGTGGTGAACTCCATCAGGTCACACCAGTGCACGCCGATGTCACCGAACGCCCTGGAGGCGCCTCCGATCGTTGAATCGACCCGCCAGTTCGTGGCTTCCGCGCCGGCCAGCCAGTCCTGCAGGTAGGAACCGTGCAGGAGCCAAAGGCGGCCCGCGTCGCCGCGGAGGATCCGGTCGTGGGCCTCGCGGACGGCCGGATAAAACCGGTAGACGAAGGGCACGCCCGTGACGACGCCGGCCTGGGCCGCGAGGGCTGTCAGTTCCAGCGCGTCACCAACGTTCGTGGCCAGTGGCTTTTCGCAGATGACTGCCTTTCCTGCCGCAATGGCCTTGCGCGCAAGGTCGGCGTGGGTGGCATTCGGCGTGCAGATGTGGATCACATCCACATCTGCCCGTGCGATCAGTGCTTCAGGCGATTCGGCTGCCGTTCGGGCGCCGAGCGCGGATACTGCGGCTTCGGCCGAAGCCTGGCTGCTCCCGGCGACTGCAATGACTTCACCGCCTGCTGCACGCACGGCATGGGCGTGGACAGAACCCATGAATCCTGTTCCGATAATTCCGGCCTGTAGGTGGGACGTCACGGCTGCTACTTCTTCCTGGCGAGGGCGACGGCCAGGATGATGATCGCGCCGCGGACCACCTGCTGCTGGCTGCTGTCGAGTCCGGCGAGGATCAGCCCGTTGTTGATCAGGCCGATCAACAGGGCGCCGAAGAGGGTGCCGATGATGGAGCCGAACCCGCCGAAGAGGCTGGTTCCGCCCAGAATGACGGCGGCGATGGCGGAGAGTTCGTCTCCCGCTCCCCACTGGAACCGTCCGGACTGCAGGCGGCCGGCGTAGAGCATACCGGCGACGCTTGCCACCATGCCCGAGATGAGGAGCACCTGGAACTTAATGCGCTTGGTATTGATGCCGGTGAACTCCGCGGCGTTGCGGTTGCCTCCTGTGGCCAGGACCTGGCGGCCGAATCTGGTGCGGTTCAGGGCGACGGCGCCGATGGCCACGAAGATGGCACTCCAAACCACCAGGCCCGGAACAGGACCGAAGTTACCGGATCCAAACAGCGTGTTGAACGTGTCGTTCAGGATGGGCTGGGGCGCCGATGCCGTGATCCACTGGGCGACGCCGACGGCGATTCCCAGCATGCCAAGTGTCACCAGGAAGGATGGGATGCCCAGGAGGCTGACGAGGGCACCGTTGATCGATCCGACGACGAGCCCCACAGCGAGGCCGGCGAGGATGCCGGGCACCAGGCCCCACTGGGAGAGTGCCATCGCGGTGCACACACTGGACAGGCCGGCCACGGATCCGACGCTCAGGTCGATTTCCGCGCACGCAATCACGTATGTCATGCCGACGGCGATGACGGTGATGGTGGCGGTCTGCCGGAAGATGTTCAGCAGGTTGTTCGGCGACAGGAAGCCCTGGTCGCGGAGCAGGACGGCGAAGAAGAGGAAGACGACGACGAAGCCGATGTAGATGACGTAGCGCCGCCAGTCGAGTTCCTTGAGGATCGTGCCGAAATTACGGGGCGCCGCGGTGTCCCGTGGCGCGATGGTGTTTGCCTTGCTCACTTTTCAGACTCCCTGCACTGCAAGTTGGAGATACTCCTCGTCAGCAATCTCGCTGCGGGGGATATCGCGGATGATGGAGCCGTCCTTAAGGACGAGGACGCGGTCGCTGACCGCGAGTAGTTCGGGGTACTCGGAGGAGATGACAATGACGGCCTTGCCGGCACTTGCCAGCCCACGGATCATGTCCAGGATTTCGCTTTTGGTGCCGATGTCGACGCCGGCCGTCGGCTCGTCAAGGATCAGGATGTCCGGATCCGTGCCCAGCCACTTGGCGATGACCACTTTCTGCTGGTTACCGCCCGAGAGAAGCCGCACCGGGCGGTGGGGATGGGCTACCTTCACTGCGAACCTCTGGATCAGTGACGAGGACAATTCCTTCCCCTTCGCACCGTCAAGGAGGGGTCCCCGCTGGATCTGCCCGAGGAGGGGAAGCAGCAGGTTGTCCTGGACGGAGTGCTCCAAGACCAATCCCTGGGCCCTCCGGTCTTCCGGGATCAGGGCAATGCCCGCGTTGATGGCCTGCTGCGGCGAGCCAAGGTTGACCCTTTCGCCCCGCAGGAGGACCTCACCGCTGTCCAGCTTGTCAATGCCAAAGAGCGCACGGGCGAGCTCGGTTCGCCCGCTGCCCATCAGCCCTGCCAGGCCGAGGATTTCGCCAGGCCGGAGCGCGAACGAAACGTCCCGCACCCGCTGCCCCGCATTCAGCCCGCGGACTTCCAGCAGGGGCGCCCCGTCATGGGCCACATGGTCACGCGCACGATACGAAAGCTGGCCCTCGATCTTCTTGCCGACGATGCCCTCCACGATCTGTTCGGGAGTGACGTCCGTCAGCGGCGCGGTAAGGAGGTGGCGGCCGTCGCGGAGGATGGTGATCCGGTCCGCGAGCCTGTACACCTCGTCCATGCGGTGGGAGATGTAGATGATTGAGATGCCACGCTGTTTGAGGCGGTCGATCAGTTCGAAGAGCGCTTCGGACTCATGCCGGGCAAGGCTGGCGGTGGGCTCATCCATGATGAGCACCTGGGCATTCTGGGCGAGTGCCTTGGCGATCTCCGTCAGCTGCCAGTATGCGGTGCCGAGCCGTGAGACGCCGGCGCGCGGATCGACGTCGACCTCCATCTCGCTGAAGACTTCCCTGGCCCGGCGCACCGCAGCACGGTCGTCGATGAGCCCGCCCTTGCCGAGCGGTTCGGCGGCGAGGAAAATGTTCTGCGCAACGGTCAGGCTCGGTACCAGGCTGAACTCCTGGAAGACCATTCCGATCCCGGCGGCCTTCGCGTCCTGGATCGAGTTGATGGCGGTCGGCTTGCCTCCGATATGGATTGTGCCGGCGTCCGCCTGGTAGACGCCCTGAAGGATTTTCATGAGCGTGGACTTCCCGGCGCCGTTACCGCCCGCCAGCGCATGGACCTCACCCTTGCGGACATCGAAACTGACGTCCTTCAATACGGGAACGCCATTGAAGCTCTTGGAAACCGAGCGCATTTCGACGACATTGTCTGCGGTATTCATCATTGCCCTTTCGGCGCGGTGCGGGGGCGGACCCCCGCACCGCCGGTTCTTGCCTACTTCTTGTAGGAGTCCTGGATGTCCTTCGGGGCATCCTCGTGGTAGACCTGCTTCCACGCATCCAGGACGTTGGAGTGGTCAACCGGAAGGGCGCTCAGCGCCACATAAGCGGGTGCTTTCTTGCCGATGAGCGCCCCTGCGGCCAGCCGCGCTTCCGTGACACCCTGGTCGAACGGAACCTGCGCTCCAAGGCCGACGACGAGTTCGTCCTTGGCAAGGGCAATCGCCACGTTCTTGCCAAGGTCTTCCGTGGCGATCTTCAGGTCAGGCCGGCCGGCGGCCCGGGCGGCGGCCATGACGCCTTCTGCAGGAACATCCCAGACCGCCCAGATTCCGGACAGGTCAGCGTACTTGCTGAGCATTGCGTTCGCAGCAGCCTGGGCATCCCCAGCGAAGTCCGGACCGGCAATTCCCTTTTCCTCGACAATCTTGATATCCGGGTATTCCTTCGTAATCGTTTCCTTGAATCCCTGGTAGCGCTGCTTGGTCACGAAGAAATCGGCCTGGTGGAAGACAAGCCCGATCTTCCCCTTGCCACCGAGCGCTTTAGCCATCTGGTGGGCGGAGACGACGCCGTTGCCGTAGTTGTCGGCAGAAACAACCGAGACATAGTCCTGGCCGGCCGTCAGTCCCTGGGGGACGTTGTCCATGAAGACGAGCTTGGTGCCGGCAGCCGCGGCCTTCTTGTAGGCGGATGACGTAGCCACAGGATCGGTGGGGATCGAGACGATGACGTTCGGGTTCTGCGACATGACCGTCTCGATGTCCGAGACCTGCTTGTCCGGCTTGAAGTTCGCGTCGGTGGTGGCGATGACTTTGATGCCGAGCTTTTCAAACTCGGACTTGAGGCCATTGATCTGGGCGTTGGCCCAGTCGTTGCCGCCGTAGTGCATCACAATGGCTGCCTTGGCGTTGAGCGCCTTGACCTTTTGAATCTCGTCAGGCGTGAGGTCTGCTGCGGACGCCGCGGAGGGCGTCTCGCCGTTGGGCCCCTTACTCAGGACCTGTCCCTTGATCTGGTCGAGGGCCTGCTGGGCCTTGCTGGACACACCAGCGTCGGGCGCGTTGGACGTGGCCGTGCTCGAACTGCTGCAGGACGCGACGGAAAGGGACAGGACTGCGGCAACGGCCACGAGTGGAAGCCTGCGGATCATCATTGTTCTCCAGTGCTTGGGGTGGGTGGGGTGGATGCCTGGGGTGGTTCAGGCGAGGGCTATGGCCAGGGCCGGCGGAACCGGGGACAGGACGAGGCCGCCGGAGGCCGACGCTGTGCGGATGGCGGCGGCCTTGTCCGAAGCTTCCAGCAGCGCCTCTGCGTGCATTTTGTCGACGAAGAAGCCCAGCGAACACGGTCCGTGGTGGGCTTGAACCCACTTCACGGCCTCGTTGGCTGCCTTCGTCATGTCACCGCCCGCTTCCCGGACCGGGCCGGGAATAGTGGACGCTGACGCGGGTTTGCCAGAGTCGTCGACGGAGACGACCAGGCTTGCCCAAAGACGGTCATCATCGAAGACTCCGACGACCGCCGAAGATCCGGCAGAGACAAAGGTGCGGACAGCGGCTGCCAGATCGCCGGGCGCCGCATCCTTCAGGAGCACTTCGAGATTTGCCCATTGGGTTTGGTCGACATCCCGAAGTCCGGCGTTCGGAGAGAGCGCGAGTGCGTAGACGATCTGGTCGGGCATCGCGCTCCTTTTCTTCATTGAAATGGGTGGTTGCGTAAACGTTCACGAAAGCTTCGTAAACGTTTACGGACCTCATCGTAAACGTTTACGGTGATACGTGTCAACGGTCACATGGACAGCAGCCATTTCAACGGATGCGGGACTACGGGCCGACGTAAGATCGAAAGGCACGGAACCCGAAAGGTTCACACCATGACGTGCAAGACAGGAGTGAGCATGGCAGGCACAACTGTTCCCCGTGAGGCGAACGGGAAACTCCCGGATGCATCACGGCGCCGGAAGCCCACCATCAACGATGTGGCGGGCATCGCCGGCGTCTCCTTCGGCACAGTCTCGCGGGTACTCAATGACGCACCGGACGTGAGTGCGGCAACGCGGCAACGTGTCCTGCAGGTGATCAAGGACATCGGGTACCGCAGGAACCGGGCAGCCACGGCACTGGTCACCAGCCGGTCCACCTCCATCGGCATACTCTCCGACGGGTCCCCGCGGTTCGGCCCGGTGGGGACGCTCATGGCCCTGGAGAATGTGGCACGCAGGAAGGGTTACGCCACAACCGTCATCAGCGTTGAGCGGCCCTACGGAGAGTCGGTTCAGGCCGCCCTGGACACCCTGGACGATACCGGCGTGGGAGGAATCATCGTCATCGCCCCGGTGGTGGAGATGGCAGCAGCCGTGTGGAACGCCTCGTGCCGAGTCCCGGTGGAGATGATCGCAGCAGGCGCATCATCGACTCCCAACGTCTTCACATACTCGGAGAACCAGGAGTTGGGCGCACGGCTGGCCACCCAGCACCTGATAGACCTGGGCCACACCGACATCGCCCACTTCGGCGGCTCCACGGACTGGTTCGACGGCCGGGTCCGGAAACGCGGGTGGGAGGCGGCGCTTCGCGACGCCGGGCTTACACCAGGGCTGTACCTCGAAGGCGATTGGAGCCCGCGGTGGGCTTATGAGACCGCCCTCCAGCTCGTCCGGGAGCAAAAGGTGCCGCAGGCGATCTTCGCAGCCAGCGACCATACGGCTCTCGGGCTGATAAGGGCCTTCGCGGAAAATGGAATCAGGGTGCCGGCTGACGTGAGCGTGGTCGGTTTCGACGACATCGAAGGCTCCGACTACTTCCTGCCTCCCCTGACCACCGTCCGCCAGGACTTCACGGCCTTGGCGCACATGAGCATGGAAGTGCTCCTTGGCGCCATGGACGGGCGGGAGGTGGACCGCACCCCGATCGCGCCCACCCTTGTTGTCCGCGACAGCGCCCGCCAGGCCACCTCGCACAAGTAGGACGGGGACGACGGCGGCACTTGCGCCCCGCCGTCGTCCTCCACACGCACTGGTACCAGCAGCGCTAAGACCTGCATACGCCGCTTGTCCAACAAACGCATCAGACGCTGAAGTAGGCTGGAATCCCCACACCAACCAAAGAGCGAAGCAAAACGTGCACCAGGACGCCGCCCGGTTCCTGTCCCAGCCGGTGGCCGCCCAGCCCGGCTCACCCCTGCGCGTGGCGGTGTACTCGCGCATCGCCGAAGCCATCCGCAACGGCCTCCTCACCCCCGGCTCCATGATCCCCACCGAAACCGAACTCGGCGCGGACATGAAAGTCAGCCGCACCGTGGTCCGCGAAGCCCTCATGCTCCTCGAGGAGGACGGGCTGATCAGGGCGCGGCGCGGCGTCGGACGCTTCGTCTCGGACACGCTCCCCCGCATCGGCATCGAACGCATCCGCCCGTTCGAGGAAGTCCTCGCCGGCCCCGGCCAAACGCTCGAGGTCAAACGCACCCAAACCATCCGCCAGGCCGCGTCCGAATTCGTCGCCCCCGGCATCGGCGTCGAGCCCGGCACCGAATGCTGGCTCTGGGAATCCGTCCTCATCCGCGACGGCGAGGCCATCGCCCACCTGCAGGAAAACGTCACCGCCCAGCCCGTCAGCGTCGGCAAGGACGCCGCCGCGCCCCTGGAGATAGAGGACGACGGCGGCGCCACCTTGCTTGCCACGCTCAACAACCAGCTGGGCCGGCTGGCGGGTCCGGGCGAGTGCCAGATCAGCCTCAGCCAGGTGGGCCCCAGCCGCGCGAAGCTGCTGGACCTGCGTCCAACGGACCCGGTCCTCGTGCTCACCCAGTACGTCCGGCACGGCAACCGGCCCTTCTACCTGGCCAAGTGCCTCATCGCCGCCCGGGCCGGGCACCTCTCGGTGATGCAGCAGTTCCAGTCCTAACCGGTCACCCGGCGGCTTGGCTGCTGTCGTACCCCAGTGCACGGCTGGCTTCCAGCCCGGCACGGGCCACCACCGGCCCAAGCCGCTCAACGTCGGCGGGACCGATGCGCTGGGTTGGGAATCCGAGGCCCACCGCGCAGGCAAGCCGGCCGGCGTGGTCGAACACGGGGGCACTGATGGAGCCCACGTCCTGGTTGCGTTCCCCGAAGGCTGCAAAATACCCCTGCTTGCGGGCAACGGCCGCCTGCTCCCGCAGCATCTCCAGGGATACCGGGGTTTCGGGGGTAAAGCCCTCGAGTCCGTGCTGGTCCAAGGCATCCCAGGCTCCGGGGTCGAATGCCAGGAAAATCTTGCCGGGGGCGCCTGCATGGAGTGGCATGACCATGCCCACCATGAACGGCCGCATCACCACGTGCCGGGTCTCGGCCACGGCGACGATGGTCCGGAAGGCCCCGTCCCGGACGTACAGGCACGCAGTTTCGCCGGTTTCGTCGCGCAGCTGCTGCAGGACCGGTTTCACCAGCTTCACCACGTCCAGTCCGAACGTCCCGGGGGTAGCCCAGCGGACCAGTCCGATCCCGATCCGGTATCGGTCGCCGTCGCGGTCCAGGAATCCTTCACGGAGCATGTTCTGGACCAACCGCTGGCAGGTGCTGGACGGCAGTCCCGTCTTGCGGATGATCTGCTGCAGCGTCGGCTCGGGCTCCTCCACTGAGAAACAGTCCAGAATCTCTGCCACTTTGTGCAGGACCAACAGGGGGGAAGCGCCAGCTCCCGGTTCCTTCACCACTGCCTAAAACGCCCCTTCAGTCTTTCTGTGCCATCAGCCTCCAGCTTAGTGAGCCGGGAGCCGTCCCGGGACGTGATCCATTTGACATCCCGCAGGAGTGACCCACATCATGGGATTAGAACCCACTCTGTGGGTTTACCTACTAAATCCCCAACACAACGACGTGGAGAATCCATGAGCACCCCCGCAATCACGTGTGAAACCGCCCCCGAACCCAAGCGCCCCGGCGCGAGCCGCGTGGGACTGATCCTCCCCAGCTCCAACACCACCATGGAGACCGAACTGCCGGAACTGTTCCGGCGCCAGGCCGAGGCAACCGGCCACAAGTACACCTTCCACTCCGCCCGCGCCGGCATGAAGAAGGTCACCACTGAGGAACTGCTGGCCATGGTGGGCAAGGCAGCCCAGTGCGCCGAAGCTGTCTCCGACGCCGACGTGGACGTCATCGCCTACGCCTGCCTGGTGGCCGTCATGGCCCAGGGCCCCGAAGCCCACGAGGGCTCCGAAAAGGTCATTGCGGACGCCGCTGCCGGCAACGGCCACCCGGCCCCGGTCACCAGCAGCGCAGGCGCCCTGGTCCGCACCCTGCACGAAATCGGTGCCCGGAAGGTCGCCATGATCACCCCCTACATGAAGCCGCTGACCAAGATGGTGGTGGACTACATCGAAGGCTCGGGCATCACCGTGCTGGACGCCATCAGCCTCGAAGTAGCGGACAACCTCGAAGTCGGCTGCCTTGACCCGCAGAACCTCCCCGCGCTTGCCCGCAGCCTGCAGCGCGAAGGTGCTGACGCCGTCGTCCTCTCTGCCTGTGTCCAGATGCCGTCGCTCGCGGCCGTCCAGGCAGTGGAGGACGAACTGGGGCTTCCGGTCATCACGGCGGCCACGGCCACCACCTACGAGATCCTCAAGGCGCTGGGTCACAAGCCGGCCATCACCGGCGCGGGCAGCCTGCTGTCCGGCGCCGGCGTCATCGCCGCAGCGGACGCGTAGGCGGGGGGCACCATGTCGCTCTCACTCATCGCATTCCTGGTGCTGGTGGCGGCCTTCGCGGTCGGCTCCTTCACCAGGATCAACGCCGGACTGCTGGCCACGGTCGCCGCATTCGGCGTGGGCACCCTCCTGGCCGGGATGTCCATCAAGGATGTCATCGGTCAATTCCCCGCCGGACTGTTCTTCATCCTGGTGGGCGCCACCCTGCTCTTCGCCATTGTGCGGATCAACGGCACCATCGACCTGCTGGCGTACTGGGCGGAACGGCTCGCCGGCGACCGGAAGATCCTGGTCCCAGTCCTGATGTTCCTGCTGACCGCAGCCCTGGCTTCGGCCGGCGCCTTCACACCCGCCGCTATCGCCATCGTCGCCCCGGTGGGCCTGGCGCTGGGCACGCGGTTCGGCATCAGCACCCTGGCCATGGGCCTGGTCATCGTCCAGGGCGCGAACGCCGGCGCGTTCTCCCCCGTCAACCCCTTCGGCGTCCTGGCCAACAAGATGCTGGATGGTGCAGGCGCTTCTGGCGATTCCTTCAAGCTCTACGCCTACTGCTTCGCCTTCAACGCCGTCCTGGCCGTGATCGCCTACGTCCTGGTGCAGGCCATCATGAAGCGCCGGGCAGCCAAAGCGGAGTCGCGTCAGGCGGACGGCGGTGACATCGCCGTGAAGGACGACGGCGGCGCTGCCGCCCCCTCAGGCGGCAGTGTTTCAGGTCCCGGCGGCGCCGGAACGGCCGTCCTCACCGCACCGGCAGAAACCTCTGTGGCTGCCGGAACCCGGACCCGCCCGGAGAAGGTGGCAGCAACCCCCATGCGCATCCTCACGCTGGTGGGCATCGCCTCCCTGCTGGTGCTCACCACCGTCCTGGGACTTGATGTGGGAGTAGCCTCGCTGGTCATCGCCGCGGTCCTGATCGTCCTGGACTCCAGCGTGCAGAAGCCGGCGGTGGAAAGCATGCCATGGTCAGCCATCATCCTGGTCACCGGCATCGTCACCTACGTGGGCATGCTGGAGAAGATGGGTGCGCTGAAGGAGCTCCAGGAAGGCATCGCGGGCCTGGGCAACAGTTCCCTCGCTGCGCTGATCGCCAGCTATGTGGTGGCCATCGTTTCGGCCTTCGCCTCCACCACCGGAACACTCGGCGTCATCAGCCCTGTGGTCCATTCGATAGCCATGGATCCGTTGCTCACCCCCGTGGGCGTCATCACGGCCATCGCCATCAGCTCCTCGGTGGTTGACGTGAGCCCCATGTCCACCAGCGGAGCCTTGCTGATGGCCAGCGCGCAGCCCAAGGACGAGCGCATGTTCTTCCGTGCACTGCTGCTCTGGGCCATCGCCATGATCGGCGTGGTGCCGCTTCTGGTCTGGTTCGTGTTCGTCCAGCTCGGCCTCGGCTAAGAGCCCGGCTGACAAGCGAAAGGGACGTCCTCGCCCGGGCGTCCCTTTCCCTTTGCTTTTCCGTACCCCGGGCACTCCCGTAGCCGTCGCAGCCTCATCTGAGTAGCAGAACCAGCCCCCCGCACCTCCCAGTCAAAAAATCGAGTACCAATTTCGCGTGACCGTCTTTGCATGAGGATGAGAAGGTTTCCGTCCGGGTAGGGAATCGGGGACATTCGGGTGAAGACAACAGGCCGCTTACGGCGAAGGCTTTACTGTGTTGCTCTATCCATCGTGATGGCGTTCGTGGCCGGTTGCTCCGCATCCGTCACGTCCGCTCCGCTGACCTCGGAGAGGGTGGCGGCGGTACCACCAGCAACAGCAGAACCGGCAGCGGCTCCGAAGAGCCAGAGCACAAGCGGTCAATCCTCGCCAGCCCCAATAGTTGTCGGATCTCTGCAGGACAGCGTGGACAACATCCTTTGTGAAGCGGGCCAATTCAGGATCGGCCTGGCGCTCGCCAATGTGTCCGGGGGTGCCGAGCGGACATTCGGTGACGAGGGCACTTTTACCGCGGCCAGCACGGCGAAGATCCTGACTGCCGCTGCCTACTACCACCTGGTGGAGAACGGGCAGGCCCGCCTGGACGATTCCGTGGGCGGTTATCACGCCGCGTACCAGCTCAAAGCCATGGTCAATGAGAGCGACAACGAGTCCTGGCTGATGCTGATGGACGCCGTGGGCTACCCGCAGCTGACCGCCTACGCGGCCTCCATCGGGGTGGCCTATGACCCTGAACAGAACCTGCTGACCGCGGCGGACATGGCCCTGATCCTGAAGAAGCTCTACGCTGGGGAGCTCCTGGACAAGGACAACACCGACCAGCTCCTCGGCTACATGCAGGACACCAACAACGAGGACCTCATTCCCGCCGGGTCACGGCCGGGCGTGGACATCCACCACAAGTACGGGGAATTGTCCGGCGAACTGCACGACGCCGCGCTCCTGAGCTACCGAGGGTCCACGTTTGCGCTGGTGATCTATACGGAGAACCCCGAGGGCGCGGCCGATGACGCCCAGGCGGAGGTGATCCGGGACCTGACCCGGGCGGTGGAGGACGCGTTGTTCCCGGTAGGGATGGCAAGCAAGTAGCAAACACCACACCACACCGGCAGGCGCCACGCGCTCCGGCGGCCCCTGGCCGGCATCCACCAGACCTGCCCTAGTCCTTGGGACGGAAATGGCCCGGCCAGTCCTTCAGCCGGATGCGGGTGAGGTCCTGGATTTCGCCGAGGGTGCCCCATTCATCCAGCCCCAGGCGGGCCAGGGGCTCCAGCAGGTCGATCCGCGGGTGGCTGCCATCGAGTACTTCTTCGCTCACGGCGGCGTGGGTGACTTCGCCGAAAACCAGGGTGGAGTCCCCTATCGGCAGCACGGAGTGGAGGCGGCATTCGAGCACCGCCGGTGATTCCTTGACCCGGGGCGCGGCCACGGTGAGGCTCGGCTCCCGGGTGAGTCCGGCGGCGTCGAACTCGCTGACCTGCGGCGGGAAGTTGGTGCCGGTGGCGTTGACCTCTTCCAAGAGTGCGGCCGGGGCCAGGTTGACCACGAATTCGCCGGACGCGGTGATGTTCCTGAGCGAATCCTTCTCCCCCACCGACGTGAACTGCACGATGGGTGGATTGGTCGAGGCTACGGTGAAGAAGGAGTGCGGGGCGACGTTGTCGATGCCCTCCGGGGAAACGCTCGACACCCACGCGATGGGCCGGGGCACCACCACGGCGGTGAGCAGCCGGTAAAAATCACGGGCGGACGTCGCTGAAGGACTGAAATCAGTTCGCATGCTGCCAGACTAACCATGCGGCAGCCAGGAAGGAGAAAGCATATGGGGTTTGAGCCCTACCGTTCACCATCAACAGGGCGCCCGGTGCGCGCCGTCCTCTTCGACACCTTCGGGACCGTGGTGGACTGGCGCACCGGTGTGGCAAGGGAGGTGGCAACTTTCGCCGCGGCACATGGGGCCGCCCTGGACGCGCATGCCTTCGCCGACCGCTGGCGGGCCCTCTACCAGCCGGCCATGGACGCCATCCGTTCCGGGCAGCGCAGTTTCACGAAGCTGGATACGCTCCACCGTGAAAACCTTGACCGGGCGCTGCGCCATTGCGGCATCGAACCGGCACTGGTGCCCGGGGAAACCCTGGAAGAGCTGAACAAATCCTGGCACCGGCTGCCGCCCTGGCCGGACAGCGTGGACGGCCTGGCAACCATCTGCCGCCACTACATCGTGGGTCCGCTGTCCAACGGCAACACCTCACTGTTGCTGGACATGGCCAGGAACGCCGGCCTGCCGTGGCATGTGATCATCGGCTCGGACATGACGGGCACCTACAAGCCGTTGCCCGAGGCCTACCTCCGGACGGCGGGGTTCCTGGACCTCGAGCCCGGAGAGGTCATGCTCGCCGCGGCGCATAACAATGACCTGCGGGCGGCGCGCGAAGCCGGGCTGGCCACGGCATTCATCGCCCGCCCCACCGAGCACGGCCCCGGCCAGGTGGCGGACCTGGCTCCGGAGAGCGACTGGGACCTTGTTGCGTCCAGCATTCCTGAACTGGCCCGAATGCTCGGTAGCTGAAAAGCCTCGCCTCGGGCAAAACGCGCTGCTGCGGCAGCAGAAAAGCATCGGGTGCCTCGGTGCCGGTGCAGTCCTAGGACCCGGCTTCCTGATGTGCTGCGATGGACTCGCCGATCTGCTTGATCGCGGCGAGCGTTGCCGGGATGCCGTGAAGCGCCTGCTGGGTGCGGTCGGCGATCTGGGCGGGGGCGTCGTCACCGAACTTCTCCTCGAACATGGCGATTCCACCCGGAAGGAATTCCCAGGACTCGGTCAGCGTGGTCCCGTCATCAGCGGGTGCCATGGTGAAGCTCCAGCGGACGAACTTGCCGCCCACCACCCACGCGAACTCGCGGCCGCGTTGGGCGGCCACCACCTGTGACCGGGTCTCCCAGGTCCGGTGGGGCAGTTCGTTGCGCCCCGTGAACCAGGCCCCGACCTGCCCGGCACTGTTCTCGTCGTCCCACCAGCATGCTTTACAAATAGGGCTCCACTCGCCGGTTCGGGTGACGTCGGAGACCAGATCGTAGACCGTCTCGGCCGGTGCCTGGACCGTCACGGACTCCTGGTGTGTGCGGACGCTGCTCTGGTTCATGGATCCATCCTTGCTGGGAGTCACTTCTTACTGAAGATCACTTCTTCTGCCGCCGGCTGCCGCCGTGCCAGTCCTCCTGCCGGCCGGCCGTGCCGGCGGTAACTCCGAAGGCAGGCAGCTGCGGCTGCTCACGCAGGCTTCGCTTGAGCTCGGCGAACCCAGGGAAACCTGCCAGCCCCACCACGTGGTCCCACAGCTCGGCGGCCGACTCTTCGTCCGGCAGCCGGCTGATCACCGGCCCGAAGAAAGCCACCCCGGTGGGCGGCTCAAAATGGATGATGGGCGTGCCAACATCCTTACCCGTCAGGCCCAGCGCCTCGTCAGTCTCCTGCCGGATTTCCCGGTCCCAGGACTCGTCATCCAGGGCTTCCGCCAGCTGCAGGGGCAAGCCGGCTTCGGCGAGGATCGGCTCCACAAACCCGTGCGTCCCGCGCCGCTCACGCACCGCGAGCTCGGTGGGCGCGTTGTCCGTGTCCGGGGCGGCTTCGAAGATGTGGGTCCCGAATGCCTCATACAGCCGCTCAATCGACTCGCGGCCGTGCTCTGCTCGGGCCTTCGCCGCCACGCGCAGCAGCCGGAGCCCGGCCGTGTGTCCGGCCTCGTACTCGGGCGGGAAATGGGCGTCGTAGTCCACCGCGGCGTTAATCTGGCGCAAGGAGATGAACCGCCAGTCCACGGTGTATCCGCGCTGCGCCTGCACCACGCGCACCCACTTGCTGGTCATCCAGGCAAAGGGGCAGACCGGGTCGAAGTAAAAGTTGATGTCGGCATCCACCTATCCACCCTTGCACCCGTCAGTGACCTGCGTCTAATCACCGGCAGGTCGGCTCGAGCCACCCTGCTGCGCTTCCGCCGTCGCAGCAGGTGGACTGAATCAGCGGTCCGTCCGTCAGGGCCCTTCAACGCGGTCCGGCCGCAATCCGGACAGCCTCTGAACGGCCTCGTCGATGCCTACGGCTTCCCGTTCGACGTCCTCCAAATAGAGCCTGCCGGCGGTGATTTGACCGTTGCTGATCTCAAAGAGCGTCACTCCGCGGACCTGGAAGTCCTGGCCGTCAACGCGGTGTCCCGACCAGGACCACTCGCTCCACGTGGTGTCGCCGTCATCCACGGATCGGATCAGGTCAGCTCGGAAATCGGGAATGCCGGCAAGCATCGCCTGCCAGTTGGCGTGCATTTGTGCGCGTCCCACAAAGGCCCTGCCGGGGTGGGCTGGCTGTTCGCTGCGGTAGTGCTCGTGGATAAGCGCTGCCGCCGCTTCGAGGTCGTGGCCGTTCAGTGCTGCCGCCAGCTTGTCTACAACGTCACTCATCAGCCATCCTTCCGCTTCCAGGAGTCGGGGGCAGTGCGCGGGCCGCATCATTGGGACTTAAGTCTCTGCCGCCCGGGACCGGCGCGCAACGGCGGCACGCACCACGGGTGAGCCGATCCCTGTGTCATCAACGGCGTCGTGACATCGTGGACCGCCAGTCCGTGGCCAACGGTCTTGGGAGAAGAAGCGGCCATGTCCCTGCTCACCGGGACTCCCGGTTGGCTTAGCCCGGCCAATCGTTCGGCCATGAAGCTCAGCAAAAACTGAGCTAAACCTGGGACGTCGGCGTGCACGCCGCTTATAGGATTTCCTAGGCATTCCGAACCTGGAACGCCCGGCAAATAAAAATGGGGGAATCAATGCCGGAACTCGGCCGCATCTACTGGACCCGGCAGGGCCTTCGTTGAGCGTACTCGGCGGTGCTGATTTGGCTCGCTGCCTCGGTGATAACGGCTCTCATGGCAAAGGGAACACCGGTTTCCGGATCCGGGCCATCCGTCGCCGCTGAAGTCTTGCGAGGCATGATCGACCGCGTCGTCTCCTCAGCCGCGCTCCCCCTTGTGTTCGCGGCCGTGCTGGGCATCGCCGCGGCCGTCATCACTACCCGGGACCTGCGGCGTCGGGACCCGGTCCGGCGTTTCACCCGCCAGCAGCGCCGGGAAGGGATGGCCCGCGCCGGCGGCCGGTGCGAGTTGGAAGCCGGTTTCGGGCGCCGCTGTGGCCGCCCGGCCGAACACGGCGACCACTTCTATCCGTGGTCCAAGGGTGGCTCCACCAGCCTTCAGAACTTCGTGGCTGCGTGCGCCGGGTGCAACCGCGCCAAGCATGCCCGGATTCCGTCTCCCAGCCAGCAGCGCCGGATGGAAGGACGACGGCGGGAATACCTGCCGCCGTCGTCCTACTTCAGCGTGGGCGAACGGCAGCCCCTTCCTTCAGGGCGCCGGTAGTTTCGCCGGTTCGCGCAGCGTCCCGGTTTCCCCTCGGCGCCCAGGACGAATTCCGCGAGTCGTTCAGCGGATCTTCGCCTTGGTCACGGTGACCGTGATGCGGTCCGTGACGGCGTCGGGGCTGACCCCATTGCTGGCGGCCACTTTGAACGTGAACTTTCCGGCCTTGGACGGGGTTCCGGACAGGACTCCCGTGGCGGCGTCCAGCCTAAGGCCTGCCGGCAAGGTACCGGAGGAAACATGGAAGGTCGGCGCCGGGGAACCGGTAGCGGCAAACCTGTAGTTATAGACGGCCCGCATGTTCGCCTTGGTGGGCGGCGTGGCGGCGGTGAACGCCAGCGGTGCCCCCAAGGAGATGACGGACACAGAGTTGGAAAGGGTATTGACGACGTAGACAGAAGACCCGTCCGGGGCGGCCGCGATACCGGTCGGGTGCGAACCGGCCGTGACCGTGGAGGTCACAGCGCTCGAGGCCACATCAATAACCGACACCGTGCCGGCACCCGAGTTGGTGACGTAGGCTGCGGACCCGCCCGGGGCCACCGCAACACCGTCCGGGGCATGCCCGACCGGGATGGTGGAGGTGACTGCACCGGATGCCACATCGATCACCGACACTGAGTCGCCCTCATTGTTGGTGGTGTAGGCCTTCGATCCATCCGGGGTGAAGGCGACGTCTGTCGGAGACGACCCGACAGGGATCGTTGAAGTCATGGCCCCCGCAGCAACATCGATGACTGTCACCATGTCGGAATCCTGCCCGTTGGTGACGTAGGCCGTGGACCCGTCCGGTGAAAATGCAACGGCGTTCGGCAGCGGCCCAACCGGGATCGTGGAGGCCACCATTCCCGAGGCCACCTCGATGACGGACACCGTGCCGGAACCGCTGCCGCCGCTGGTGACGTAGGCCGTCACCCCGTCCGGGGCAAACGCAACGGCCATCGGAGCCGCGCCGATCGCGATCGTGGAGGACACCGCTCCCGTCGCGACATCGATTACGGACACCTCGACCGAATCGCCACTGGTGACATAGGCCCTTGAGCCGTCCGGGGCAACCGCCACATCAAGGGGAGACGCCTCAACCGGGATCGCGGAAGTCACCGTGCCCGAGGCGACATCGATGACCGACACCGTGTTGGACTCCCAGTTGGTGACGTAGGCCTTCGACCCGTCCGGGGTGAACGCAACATCCCTGGGGCTGGGACCGGCAGGGATCGTCGACGTCACCGTGGCTGCGGCCGTTGCAGGGACATTACCCACCAGCATGAGGGTCGCCAGGACCGCGCCGATGATGGCTGCACGGCGCCCGCGAAGGCGTGCACCAGACGAAGGCCGTGGGCTAGTTTCGAGCAGCAGCATCACGTTTCCCCCTGTTTGGTGACTGAGTTCTGTTGCGCTGACACGCAGTAAGTGAATGGTAAGAGCCGCTCATCGATCGATGAACGAATCAGCCGGCAACTCCGGTAGGGGCGGGACGAGGTTTAGGGGATGTAGGGGGCGCCCTCCTGCTCGGCGGAGTCATAGCCAGCCTGGAGCTAGTCGGTGCAGAGACTGACCGGACGGCAAAGACTCCTGACACAGCCGGGTGCTACGCTTGCTACGGAGGTCCCAAATGACAACGATTCCCCACCGCGAGCTGCGTAATCAAAGCAGCAGGATCCTGGAGCGGGTGAAGAACGGCGAGATCATCGACGTGACCAATAACGGCGAGGTAGCAGCGACTCTTATCCCGCCTGCGGCGTCCCCGTTCGAGCGGCTGCTGATGTCTGGCAGCGTGCGGCAAGCAACGCCGAATCCCGTTGATTTCCAGCTTCTTCCCCGGGTGCCCTCCAACGCCGGCACGGCAGACATTCTTTCCGATCTCCGCGGCGACCGGTGATTGTCTACGTCGACACCTCGGCTGCCCTGAAACTGGTGGTCGAGGAACGTGAATCGCGGTCGACAGCTGAGTTTCTTTCCACCGCCGGGCAGCGAGGAGACCGGCTGGTCGCCTCCATGCTCCTGCATACGGAACTGCATTGTGCAGCCAACCGCCGAGGGCTCCCCGCAGACCTGGTCAACGCCGTGTTGGCGGGGATCAACCTCGTGGACATGGTCCGCTCCGACCTAACCTACGCAGCGGCGTTGCCCGGTGGACTGCGGAGCGCAGATGCCATTCACCTGGCCGCCGCGATCCGCGTTGAAGCCGACTTGCTGGTGGCATTCGATCACGAACTCCTCAGGGCGGCGACCCAGGCAGGCCTGCAGACGCTCTCCCCGGGGAACACCTCATAAGGGGCGCCCCGCGCCAGCCACACCAACCAGTCCAACTTGTCCAACAAACAGGTGCAACGTGTTCTAGGCTGGAATCCCCGGACCAACCACAAAGAGCGAGGCAAAACGTGCACCAGGACGCCGCCCGGTTCCTGTCCCAGCCGGTGGCCGCCCAGCCCGGCTCACCGCTGCGCGTCGCGGTCTACTCACGCATCGCCGAGGCCATCCGCAACGGACTCCTCACGCCCGGCTCCATGATCCCCACGGAAACCGAACTCGGCACCGACATGAAGGTCAGCCGCACCGTGGTCCGGGAAGCGCTCATGCTCCGCGAGGAGGACGGGCTGATCAGGGCGCGGCGCGGCGTCGGACGCTTCGTCTCGGACACGCTCCCCCGCATCGGCATCGAACGCATCCGCCCGTTCGAGGAAGTCCTCGCCGGCCCCGGCCAGACCCTCGAGGTCAAACGCACCCAAACCATCCGCCAGGCCGCGTCGGAATTCGTCGCCCCCGGCATCGGCGTCGAGCCCGGCACCGAATGCTGGCTCTGGGAATCCGTCCTCATCCTCGACGGCGAGGCCATCGCCCACCTGCAGGAAAACGTCACCGCCCAGCCCGTCAGCTTCGGCAAGGGTGCCGCCGCGCCACTTGAGATACAGCACGACGGCGGCAGCACCTTGCTTGCCACGCTCAACAACCAGCTGGGCCGGCTGGCGGGTCCGGGCGAGTGCCAGATCAGCCTCAGCCAGGTGGGCCCCAGCCGCGCGAAGCTGCTGGACCTGCGTCCGACGGACCCGGTCCTCGTGCTCACCCAGTATGTCCGGCACGGCAACCGGCCCTTCTACCTGGCCAAGTGCCTCATCGCCGCCCGGGCCGGGCACCTCTCGGTGATGCAGCAGTTCCAGTCCTGACGGCGCCCGCCCAGGGGCCGAGGAACCCCAAAATGCCCAGCAGCTTCCCCGCCCGGACCGGCGTATGGTTCTTGCATGGAACCGATTCGGGTCATCCTGCTTCCTGGTTCAGTGCTCCCCGCGGAGCTTGCCTATAGGCGCCTGATTGAGGCGCTCGGCCCGGGCGTGCATGCCGTTGCCAAGGAGCTGGAGCTGTACAGGGGCGATGACGTGCCCCCGGGGTGGAGCCTGGACACCGAGGTGGACGGAGTCCTGAGGGAAGCCGACGCGCTGGGCTGGGAGACCTTCCACCTCTTGGGCTATTCCGGCGGCGGGGCCGCGGCCCTGGCTTTGGCTGCCAAACACCCGGAACGCCTGCAGAGCCTGGCCCTGCTGGAGCCGGCATGGGCAGGGAACTGGGATTGGAGCCCCGCTTACGCGGAGCATTGGAAGAAGTTCGGTGAGCTGGACGCCCTCCCGCCGGAGCAGTACATGCCGGGGTTCATGAGGCTGCAGGTCAGGCCCGACGTCGTCCTGCCGCCGCCGGAGGCGGGTCCCCCGCCGCCGTGGATGGCCAAGCGGCCGGCCGGAATCAAGGCCTTCATGCAGACCTTCAAGGACTACGATCTGGATAGGGCCCGGCTTGCCGCCTTCAGCAAGCCGGTGTTCTTCGCCCTCGGCGGCCTTAGCCATCCGGATGATTTTGGCGAGGTGGCGGCCCGGCTGGCACGGGTCTTTTTTCCCGACTTCCACTTGGAGGTCTTCCCCGCGCGCCACCACTTCGACCCGCCGCACCGGACGGAGCCCGGGCGGCTGGCGGAGGCACTGTTGCGGCACTGGGCCGACGCCGAGGGGCGGCCGGACGGGCAGCCGTTAGCGTCCGGCTCCCAGAGCCTGTAGACCCGGCGCCCGTAAGCTTCACCGTATTTGCCGCTGCTGGGTCAGTGTGCGGCGCCCGGGGGCGGGACCTGCCGCACGCCCCTGGTGTGCGCTCTCCTCCGCAGCATGATCCTTGCGGTCACGGCTGCGATGAGGCCGGCGAGGGTTACCAGTTGCACTTCGTCGAAGGACAGGCCGTCGATGTTCGGCTGGAGCTCCTCCCCCGTCGCTCAGCCGAACCAGAATTCGCTGACCAGGATGCCCGCGACGAAGTACCCGGCCGCCGCATAGAGCCACAGCCAGCGTGACACCCGCCTGCCCACGATCAGGTGGGCCACCAGGCCGAACGCCACTGATATGGCCGCGAGCAGTCCCAGTCCGGCGATTCCCAAGTCCCAACGATCCACGGCCCGCCACCTCCCTGCTTCCCGTGGTCCTCCCGCCAGTCTCGCGAAGCCTGGTCCGGAAGGGTAGAGGCCATGGTCCCGCGGTCCGGATCAGGCGAGTGAACCTAGTTCGGCGAGTCCCGCCGTCGTGCGTTCAAAGAAGGTCAGCAGTGTCTCCACCAGGTGCGGGGCGAAGTCCTCTTCCAGCGAGAGCACCACCCGGCAGCGCGCGCCGGACACCGGAGTGTACTCCGCGTACAGCCCGCGCATGTCGCACACGGTCTGCCCGCGGCCGGGCCCGTCGGAGGTGTCGACGGCGGCCCGCACCATGGGTGCCAAAGCAGGCGTAACGGCACCCACAGCGAGCGCCGCCGCCAGCGGGTCGTGCATGGCGGAGCAGGGCCGGCCGTAGATGCCCTCGTAGAACCGGAAATAATAGCCCAGCATCCTCCCCAGCGCCCGCGGCACCGCCCCGGGAGAAGAAAGCAGCACCTGCCGGTGCGGCTCCTCCAGAACAGACGCCATGGTCACGTCCAGCGGCACCAGGGTCACGTCCCAGTCGGCGGCCAGCACCAGGGCGGCGGCCTCGGGGTCGTGCCAGATGTTCGCCTCAGCCACGGGCGTGATGTTCCCCGGCGCCAGCGCGGCCCCGCCCATCACGGTCACCGACTCCACCAGGGACGGCAGCGCCGGCTCCAGCCGCAAGGCCTCGGCAATATTGGTCAGCGGCCCGATCGCCACCACCCGCAACTCCCCCGGACACTCCCGCGCCAGCCGCACTAGCATCTCCGCCGCGGACTCGCCCGCCAGCGAAGCACCGGACGCCGGCAGCTCAACCTCGCCCACCCCGTTGGATCCGTGCACCCACGGCGACCCGCCGCCAAAGGAACCAGCCAGCGGATCGTGGGCGCCCACGGCCACGGGCACGGAAGCAGCCCCGGCCAACGAAAGCAGGTCAAGGGTATTCCGGGCACCGACCGCGGCACTCACGTTCCCGCTCACCGTCCCGATACCCACCACGGAAGCACGAGGCGAGGCGAGCAGGTAGGCCAGGGCGAGGGCGTCGTCGATGCCGGTGTCGCAATCCAGGTAAACGGGGGCAGTCACAATAGGTTCCTTCGCAACAGATAGAGGGGTTAGACCGTCTCGCCCTTGGGGGCGGCGACGAAGAGGCTGACGATGAACGCGGCGGCGGTGATGCCCACCGAGATCCAGAGGGCGGTGGCGTACCTGGCGGCGGTGGCCTGCGCGGCGAACGGCGCCACGAGCACGACGCCGAGGCTTGTCCCGATCCCGAACGACGCACCGTTGATGCCGGGCAGCGCAGCCGGGGCCTCCTTCGGTGACAAAAGCACCGAGAGCCCGTTGATGGCGGTCAGGAAGAAGCCGTTATAGAAGATGCCCAGGCAAGCAATGGCGATAAACACTGCCACCGGACTGGAAGAAAACGCAGCGGCCACCATGGCACACACCAGGCTCAGCGAGGTCCCCAGCCGCAACGTACGCACCCACCCGCGCCGGTCCGCCAGCCATCCCGCCAAAGGTGCGGCGAAGACGCCAATCAGCGCGGCCGGGGTGAGGAACAGCAAAGCCGAGATAGAGGCGGAAAGCCCGAAGCCGCCGTCGGAATCCTGGCTCAGCAGCACCACGGTGAAGTTGATGACCGCGAAGATGCCGGCCAGCGTGAGGACGGTGGTGGCGATGACCGGCCACACCTGCCGGGAGCGCAGGTGGTGCACGGCGATGAGCGAGTGGCTGCGGCGCTTCTCGATGACCCAGAATCCCGCAAAGGACACTACGGTGCCGGCCAGCAGGGCCAGGGCGGTGGGCGACGTCCAACCGGCGGCCGAACCGTCGGACACGAAGTACGTCAGGAACACCAGGAACAGCGAGAGGGAGCCGGCGCCCCACCAGTCCATGGCGCCGCGCACCCCAACAGGCCGTCCGGCGGGCACCAGGCGGAAAATGCAGAGAGCGGCGACGGCGGTGAGGACAAGGACGACGATGAAGATGGACCGGAAACCGAGGGTCTCGGCCATGAGCCCGCCCACATAGCCGTCCACGCCGCCGATCCCGCCGTTGATGGCGGCGATGATGCCCACGGAGGTGCCGAAGACCCTGGCCTGCAGGTTCTCGCTGAGCACGATGTAGGCGAGCGCGAACACGGCGCTGGAGACGCCCTGCAGGAACCGGCCAGTGACCAGCAGCGGCAGGGTGGGCGCGGCGATGCAGAGGATGGCGCCGGCGCCCATGATGCCCAGGACCAGCAGCAGCGCGGCGCGGCGGCCGATGAAGTCGCTCCACCGGCCGACCACGGGCCCGGCGATGGCGCCGGCCAGGAAGAACATGGACTGGACGGGGGCGGCGCTGTCCGCGCTTTCGCCGAAGCTCCCGGCGATCTGCGGCAGCGCGGGGGTGACCATGCTGGCGTTCAGCTGGAAGGACAGCACGCCCAGCAGCAGGGTGGAGATCAGCAGGGCGGCGCCTCGGCCGGAGAGCCTGGTGGCGTCGTCGTCGGGGATGACGGCGGCGGCGCCTCCTTGCGCGGGAGGCGCGGCTGCGGCGGGGGCCGGGGTGTTCACATCAAACTCCATTGTTCGAGCAGAAGGCATCGAATTTTGGCTCCCATGAACACAACACGTCCTGCCGTCACCGTGGTCGGCAGCATCAACCTGGACCTGATCGCCACCGCCGAACGGCTTCCGACCGCGGGCGAAACCATCGGCGGCGCCGTCCTGTCCGAGCAGCCCGGCGGCAAGGGCGCCAACCAGGCCGCGGCGGCCGCGCGCCAGGGCGGCAGTGCCCGGATGGTCGGTGCCGTGGGCCAGGACGCGACCGGGCAGCGGATGCTTAATACTTTGGCTGCTGCCGGCGTGGACACGTCCGATGTGGCCGTCCCGCCCGAGCCGACCGGCACGGCGCTGATCGTGGTGGACCGTGACGGTGAGAACCAGATCGTGGTGCGGCCGGGCGCCAACGCGCACCTGTCGCTGGACGGGGTGGAGTTCGGCCCGGAGGAGACGGTGCTGTGCCAGCTGGAGGTCGGCCTGGACGTGGTGCTGGAGGCGGCCCGGAAGGCGCAGGGTTTCTTTGTGCTGAACGCGGCGCCGGCCATGGATCTGCCGGCGGAGCTGCTGGAGCGGTGCGACCTGGTGATCGTCAACGAGGCGAGTACGCGCTGATCCCTGCCCTGGCGGAGGCGAAGCTGGTGGCGGTGACGTATGGCAAGGACGGCTCGGCAATGTTCGAGCACGGCCGGAAGGTGGCCGAGGCGCCTTCTGTTGCGGTGACCGTGGCGAATACCGTGGGTGCGGCGATGCGTTCTGCGCGGCCCTGGTCCTGGCTCTGCGGAGCGGACTGGACTACTCGCGGGCCCTTGCTGTGGCGAATGCTGTGGGTGCAGATGCCGTGGGCGGTCCGTCGTCCCAGCCAGATTTGGCACAGTTGCGCCACTACATGGAGCGGACCACCACCGCGGGCGCTTCCTCGTGACTGTCACTCTGCCGTTGACTGTCACCTTCCGGCGGGCGGTGCCGGCGGACTTCCCGGAGGTCCGGCGCATCACCCGCGACGCCTACCTCCGGGCCGGTCACTTCGCGGCCGACCACCCGTACACGGGTGTGCTGGAGGACGTGGAGCACCGCGCCGAGCATGCGGAGGTGTGGGTGGCCGAGGCCGCCGGGAAGGTGGTGACGGCGGTGACGCTGACGTTCGCCGGCCAGCCCTACAGCGAGATCGCCCGGGACGGGGAGCTGGAGTTCCGGATGCTGGCCGTTGACCCTGCCCACCAGGGCGGCGGGGTGGGCCCGGCGGTGGTGCGGGAGATCATGGAACACGCCCGGCAACCGCACGGCATCATAGCGATCGGCATCACCGGCTAGACTATTCCCTCTTCACCAGATCTCTCCTTGATGCCAAATGTCCAAGCGCATGGGATGCGGGGGCGCCATCACCGATGCGAAGGCGAACTGTTACTGGCTACCACCCACTCGGGGTCACTTCGTGCCATTTCCCCAACTCGGATCATGGCACAGACGATGGAGGCCGGGACCGGATCAGCACCCGTCTCGTCTGCAGCGTCGCTCAACAAAGCATCAGCGACCCGAGGAGTACATTCCAGTCCAAGGCGGTTGTCAGTAACAGAATAAGCAAAAGCATTTCGTTTCACGGTTGGCCGTACCCGGATCGTGTACTCTCCGAACTCATTTTCCAAAGTCAGTTCCGTCTTCGAGCCGTTCAGAAGGCGGAACTCCCTGAAGGCGGTCGAACCTGATGTCCCAAGGGAAGTGGAGTGTTTCCATGCTCTCAAATAGGCCGACTGACCACGAATCTGGTTGAATGCACGTCGTACTTGTCCGGCCTCAATATCATCGCCGCGCGTGTCGACGACGACTGCTTGGAAAGCAAGTGGCGTTGTATCGCCTTCTAGTAGTCCGAACTCTGCGGTCGTCCTGGTGAGAGCAAACCAGTACGCAGGCTTTGATCCAGCGTCAACCTCACCTTGCAATGTCGTACCTGCGTAGACATTCACGTTCTTTAGAACGCCGACAACCCCCGCATCCTCCAAGGTCCCGATCGCCCAGTCATAGAAACGCTGCTCTTTGTTGTTCAAAAACGTTTCGACGAACTCAAGCGTCATGCGATGTGGCGCTTCAGTCTTATGGGGCCCACAGATTTCAATGCCCGTGGATTGCGGAGAAGGGGGCATATAAATACCCGCTATGGCGCTGCCCACATACGGAGCGCTCACATTCAAGTTCATTGAATGAGAGTAAGGGGCAGTCCCTCAGTATTTTGCAACTTTGATTTAAATTTCGCCTAACTTGAGCATAGGTGTAGAAGACTGAAGTTAAGCCACCGCGCGAACTCTCCGCGACAATCGGAAGGAGGCAACTGCAGTCACGGCAAGTGCTGTCAGTAGCAACTTTCCCACCATTTGACCTGCGAGGGCGTTTTGAAGGGGAAATCCAGCAATAGTCAAAAAGATAGCTGTGTCGACGAATGCCCCCACAGAGTTTGAAGCGAGAGACGCTCGGATGTATCCACGTTTCCTAAGCGGAGTGTAAACAAGTAGGTCGGCTACTTCAGAGGCCAGAAAGGCGACCGCAGAGGCAAGGGCTATGAACGGGTCTGCCAAGACGAAGGACAAAATTGCGCCGGCAGCAATGACTGCGAAAGCCCATCTCTTGCCGGCGGCGTCTTGCACTGCGTCTCGAAGGATGAAAGTGACGCCAGCGAAGTAAGTACCGGCCGTGGCCATGAGGCCAAAGCCCACAGGAACCACACCGTAACGAGATGTAACAAGATTCGCGGCCAAGATGCAGGCTAGTAAGGCAACCGCCGCGGCGACACCAACTGTTGCCTTTCGTGTAGCGGCACTCTTGGTGGCGCTAACTGTGCTCTCGGTCAAGGCTCGCTCCTATATCTTGAACGCTGTCGCGCCCACCCGTAGACCTTACAGGCAGGCACGGACATGCCCAGGAAAAGAAAGTATGGGGTCTCCGCCAGCACCTTGAGTAAGCGGCACCGTTCTCGAAGCACAGCAGCACGGTGTCGGCGCGGTCAGGCTGTCATCCATCAGCTTGTTAGCCACGCGCGGATCGAAGAGCGAGAAACTCGCACCGTGTATGTAAGCTTTCCCCCAGAGCACGGTAGCAAGGGGGGAAAGTGGACTGGGAGCATCACTGTCCACAGTGTGGGGGTCCGATGACCTTTCGCACGGCGCGATATGGTTCCAGCGCGGGAACCGATTTCTGGGGATGCCTCAAATTTCCCTCGTGCAAGGGAAGCTTGAACCTCGATGGTTCCCCCCGCGACCGCTCGGCCACGCACAAACGTGTCGGTAGCGGCTCGCCCGGAGGTTCAGAAGCTCGTGACGCGGGGAACACCACGGGTAAAGCTAACGGCAATAAGAGGAGTCTCCGCCGGGGAGATCTCCTCATCTCAAATAGCAACTCCCTTGGTCCTGGCAAACTCGTAGCGAAGGACGGCGAAAATCTAGTTCTCGAGTACTTTGACACCCCTGGGCATGCGCCGGAGCAACGCACACGACTGTCCGTCCCACGTCAGGGATTGCGCCGGTTCGCACTGAAGCCGGAAACAAGAGTCTTCTGGATTTCGGGCGCAAAATGGCGTTCGGGTAGGGTCATCGAGACCAGTCCCGAGAGGGATATACACGTCCGGTCACGCGACTGGGAAGGGTTCGTTGCCGAGGAACAACTGTTCGTGCGGTGGCACCGGCCCCTTACAAACCCGGTCGGGTTTGCCGCAGGCGGATTGCTCGAGTCGCCGCTGCTAGCCGACCTGCGCCGGCCTTTCCTCCAAGCTATCCTGCGGCAACGCGCTGCCGCTAGGGGAATGAAGGGTGCCTTATCGAGCGCCATCGAACTCCATGATCATCAACTCGAGGCCGCGTGGCGCGTGCTGCAAGATCCTGTGCAGCGTTTCCTCCTCGCCGACGAGGTGGGCCTCGGCAAGACCATCGAAGCGGGCATCATCCTGCGTCAGTTACTCCTGGACGACCCCGAACTCTCGGTGCAGCTAATCCTGCCGCCGTTCCTGATCGGCCAGTGGCGGCATGAACTCGCCGACAAGTTTTTCATCCAAGACTTCCCCCGAGCCGACATCCGGTTCTCCCGCAACGACGAACCCGGCACTTGGGCGCCCGCCGACCTTCTGATCGTCGACGAGGCCCACAACCTGGCAGCCCTTGCCGACAGCGATCAGCCGTATCTTGCCGCACGCTACGCCAGATTGGCGCAGACCGCGACAGAGTCGACGAAGCTCCTCATGCTGTCTGCAACACCCGCACTCAACAACGAACCCGTCTTCCTGCAGATGCTTAAGCTTCTAGACCCTGCCGTATACGCCGATGTGTCTGTGGAAGACTTTCGTCAACGTCTGGCCGCAAGGTCCGGGCTCGGACGCATCTTTCTCGGCCTCCAGCCCGGCCTCCCCGCGATACTCCTCCGCAACCGGCTCGCAGAATTGCGCATCGAACTGGCAGGCGATACCGAAGTCGAGCAACTCCTCGATATCGCGTCAGACGCCTTGAACGCCAACGATCGTGATGCTCTCAAAGCGGCCATCGACGACATCCGCACGCATGTCGCCGAGATTTACCGCGTGCACCGCCGCATGCTCCGTACCCGACGTACGTCCGCATTGCAGACCACCTACCGAGTCACGGGGCGCAGATCTCCTGACTCACTCACGTTGGAATCTGGACTGCTCACCGAGACAAGCAGACTGCTGGAGGCGTGGCGTCAGGAAGCCCTCGCCGCGCACGAGGAGGATCCAACTGCTCTCGAGTCCGCCTCAGATGCGTTCGCCGAAGCTGTCAGCCTCTCGCTTGACCCCGAGTCGCTCGCCGCCTGGGCGGGTTCTCGTACAGCCGCGACACCTGGAGAACAAACGGCGCTGGATCGCATCGCCCAAGACCTGTCGTTCACGAACCGCCGGGATATCGTTGCCAAGCCAATCGCAGACGCTCTCTCCTACCAATTCAAAGGTCGGGAGAAAGTCGTTGTCTTCTGCCCGACGGCCGATCTCGTGACGGAACTCGGAGAGAACCTCCGCGCCTTTCTCCCCGACACTAAAGTGCTTGAGCACCGCGCCACTGATGCGCCAGAGCACGTCGAGATGGTAATCCGGCAGTTTGAGAGCGAACGTGACAGCGCCGTCTTAATCGCAGACTCCTCAGCGGAAGAGGGTCGCAACTTCCAGTTTGCCGACCTTCTAGTCCATGTCGGAGTCCCGTCCGATGCCAACCGCATGGAGCAGCGGATCGGACGATGTGATCGCTGGCAAATGATTGGTGCTGCAGGTGAGCGGCGGTCGCTGTCGGTCACCGAGTCCGGCGGGTCCGAGTCCTTCGCTTCCGCCTGGACCCGCATCCTCAAGGACGGCTTCGGTGTCTTCGAGTCATCCATCGCCAGCTTGCAGTTCGCAGTGGAGACCGCGACGAAGGGCGCATGGCAGAAACTCCTCACTGATGGCACCGAGGCCACAGACATGATCATAGAATCGGTGCGTTCGTCCCTTGAGGAGGAGGTCGAACGGATCCGTGAGCAGGATGCCCTCGACAGCATCGAGTCCAGCGGCGACCGCGGCCCCATCTACAGTCAATTGCAGGAGTTCGAGTCAACCGAAGCCGATTTCGCCGAACTCACCCACGCACTCCTCGCCACTGTACCTGGCAACCTACGCTTCCGAGTCATCGGAGACCCGGTACACGGCGTGGGCGGCTATGATGCCATCTCCCGCCTGCCCGGCATGCAGTTGCAGATCCCACTCGTCTCCTTGGAACGGCTGGAGCGCGACTTCTTGCCAATCCGCGATCTGCGCGGAACCTATCTTCGCAGCGTCGCCATCAAGCACAGCGAGGCCCACCTCTACCGCTACGGTGATCCGTTCATCGAGGCGGCCTCCGACTTCCTGTGGCATGACGACCGTGGTCGCGCGTTCGGTATGTGGCGCTGGCGCCCGGACTGGGGCTACGGGGAACGAGTCGCTTACCGTTTTGACTATGCCGTCGAGGCGCAACCTGTTGCCAGTAACAGGGCATCTGTCCTGCATAGCCAGGTATCGGATCGGGAGAACGCTGCCGAGAGGGCTAACTTGATGCACCGGGCCGATGGCTTATTCCCGCCCTTGATCGTCACTGTGTGGGTCGATGAGGGGGGTAAGCAGTTGACCGATGACCGTCTCCTGGACGTGCTGCGACAGCCGTACGTGAAGCCTCAGCATTTGTCGGCCGGAGGCGACTACTCACTGAATCGTTCGCGCATTGAAGCCGCCTACATGTACGTCCCGTCCACGGAATGGTCCAAGCGATGGCACGACGCGGAAACTTCTGGGATGAATCTAGTCAGAAGCCTTCCGGAGGTGCAGGAAGCCATCGCCACAGGTCTACAGCATGCGCAGGCCGACTCGGCGAAGCGCATCAAGCAATTGAAATTGCGAGCTGCCCGCGCCGACGGCAGCGAGTGCGCAGCTCTAGAGCGGGAAGCGGCCTTCGAGGAAACTGCAGGACAGACGCTTGCCGACGCAATCAAAACTCCCACGCTTCGTCTTGACAGCACCGGCATTGTGATCGTCTCCGGCGAGGAATTGGTGCTTGGGGATGACGCATGACCATTCAGTTCGAAACGGTCCAAAGGGCTCTGGACGGGGATGTCAGCATTCGGGACAGCCTCACTGGACCCCATCGTCGTCTGGCTGATGCATGGCTTTCGGACCGTCCAGGTGCGGAGATCGTGGCCGATGTTGCCGCGCTCATATCCCAGGTGCTTCGGCACGAGCGAGAGGTGACGTCCTACAACGCCCCGCACCTTCGACTCAAGTTGGACGAGCGTACGATCGCCACAGATGTGCTCGCCCGGAGCAATCTCCGTTGCACCCGCTACGGCAAGACCGAGCATCTTGTCACCGTTAAGGAAACATGGGCGCCAGAGTGGCTGCACGGTGATCCCCGCTGGATTGATGTCGCGTGCGCAAGTCCCGGCCCGTATCGCGGCGGCACGCCAGAAGAAGTGCCGACGTACGCACGCCCGGATGACCCTGTCCCTGCTGACCCCGCACTAATTGCTATCGCTCCCAGCATCACGAAGTACCGGTCCAAGACGCAAGCCGCCGCTGTCCGTACGGCTATTCTCGGTAACCCTAAGTCCACATTGCACGTAGTGCTCCCCACCGGAACCGGTAAATCAATCGTCGGACTCGCCCCGGGCATGCTGCACCCAGCCGGCAACACTCTCGTGGTAGTCCCCACGATCGCCCTCGCACTCGACCAGGAACGCACCATACACGCACGGTTTCCTGGAATGAATCTCCCCCCGGAACTCGCCTACTACGGTGACCGCGCAGACGGCGGGAAGGAAGCGATCCGGGAGCGTTTGCGTGCAGGTACACAGCGAGTGGTGTTCACATCGCCGGAAGCAGTGACAAGTGGTCTCGCGCCCGCACTTCATGCGCTGGCTGCGAGGGGCACACTTACTAGCATCGTGATCGATGAGGCCCATCTGGTCCGCTCGTGGGGACTCGACTTCCGTCCTGAGTACCAATTGGTGAGCGCACTCGTGAGCGAACTCCGGGCAATCGCAACCGCGTCCGGACATCGAGAGCCTCACGTCATCCTGCTCACGGCGACGCTTTCCGAAGAGGGCCTCGAACTTAACGACGCCCTCTTCCGCGGGTCGGAAAAGTCGACCTTCGTGGGCTCCGCATTCCTGCGCACCGAACTTCGGTATCTCATGGGTGCATCACAGTCACGTGAGGAACGTCTCGACCGCATCGTCGAAGCTATGCATCATCTTCCCCGTCCGGCCATCATCTACGTGGCCCGTAAATTGGATGCAGAGGAGATCACTGCTCGTCTCAAGGATGCCGGATTTAGCCGCGTCGGCTTCTTCCACGGCGGAGTCAAGGAAGAGAAACGGCTGAGCATCCTGAAAGGATGGTCAGGTTCGGCGGGCCCCTCGCAACTCGACGTTGTCGTCGGTACCAGCGCTTTCGGTCTCGGTGTCGACCAGAGTGACGTGCGTTCCGTCGTTCACGCATGCGCGCCCGCGTTCGTCGACCGCTTCTACCAGGAGGTCGGGCGCTCCGGGCGAGATGGGCACGCCGCTGTGTCGGTCTGGCTCACCGCACCCGGGGACGTCAATGAGGGACGCAGCATCGAAGGAAGCACCCTCATCGGTGACGAAAAGACCTGGAACCGTTGGGAAGGGATGCGTCTCCATTCCGCAAAGGTGGATTCCGATTCCGGGTTGTTCGTCGCCGACACCTCAGTAACACCCAAACACCTTACTTACATGTCTGACTCCAACCGACTCTGGAACCGCAACACGCTCACGCTAATGGAGCGGGCTGGCCTTGTTTCGATCGAGGCGACTCCCCCACCTGACATTCAGCGCAATGAGGACGAGGATGAGGCCAATTTCGAAGCGCGGCGGCAGAAGGCTTGGGAGGAATTCCGTAACCACGTACGGGTGCGCGTCAATGGGACTCTTAATCTCGACCGTGCGACATTCGAGGCCAGCCTCCAACAACTCCGAGCCGACATTCGAGCGACCGAGAAGGCCTCCCACGGACGCATCGACAAACTTCTCGCGAGGTCAGAGTGTTGGGCGCATGTGCTTGCCTCCGAGTACACCTTCAAAGACGTGGGTCCCATGCATGCAGCCCTTGCCGCTACACCGGCGTGTTCGGGTTGCCCAGCGGAGCAGCACACCCACCGCCTGAGGCTTGACGCTCCGATTCCGCTCGTCAGCGACTCTGGCATGCCTAATCTCCATCGGGACGTTAGTGATGCACTAAAGGGTCTCGCCGCGGGCGGCAATGTCGTGATTGTGAGTTATGCAGGCAGTTTGCGCTTATTGCTCAAAAACCTTGTCCAGCGATGCATCACCAACGGGGTCCGCGGAATCTTGGCTTCGCAGTCCTTAATCACTCACCCCGCGGTGGTTAGCACAGCATCCCAGTCCGCCGACGAAGGGTTGGTTTGTGTTGACCCGATCACCAAGGGGCTTCCGCAGATCTCCTTCGCAACTCCCACGCTCATCCTGCTCGACGACACGGACTCACCCAACTTGTCCTGGCTCAACCCTTCCTCCGGCCCCTTGCGCATCGTGGTCGTACCTGAGAGTACGGAAGATCCCGGGAAAGCCGGACACAAAATCATGGACTACCGCTCCCCCCATTGGGGAATGCACGACTTCCTCAGGAGGATCTGATATGGCCGTACTCAACCCACCGCGAGTGCTCCCCGGTCTCGGTCGAGCAATCGTCAACTTCCTGATCGAAAACCGCAGTACCTGGAACGAAGCAGGACTCGTTGACGTCTTCAAACCTGAGGGTTTAAACGAGTCTGGAGCCGCACACGGAGTGACGAACACACTCAGCGCGTTTCGTGCTATTGGCATACTCGAAAGCGATACAAAGGGCAGCATCACTGTCACGAACAGCGTGACGGAGCACGGAAATCGGTTTGAGCGTGATGAATTCAGGCGCCTAATGCTCAGCCATGTCCTCAACCTACGCCGGGACGGCGACCCTTGGGCCGTGAGTGACGAGGAGGCCAGCACCAGCGGCGCTCGCGACCTGAGCCGCGCACTGTCGTGGTTCCTTGCGCAGGACGCAGTCGGGGCCCCCTTCACCTGGAACGACAACGTTCAGAAGTTGCAAGCCGATCAGTTTGGCAGCGACCAGAATGCCGAGTGGCCATTCGCAAACGACACCCGGTGGAACGCGTTCACGCGCTGGGCGACGGCTCTCGGATTGGCCGCGCCCTCAGTCGTACGCTCCGGTATAGTGCCGCTCCCAACCGTCGCCGTGGCCGATGCCGTCGCCGAACTGCCAGACGGACAAATGCCTATACAGGATTTCCTTGCTGCCCTAGCCCGAAAACTACCCATTCTCCACGGTGGCATGATTCGAAACGGGCTTGTGGCACGACTCGTCGTCGACCCGGATCCTGGTGTGCAGGGCAACGCCCTAGACACCTCCGTTTCTCAAGCGCTTCGGATCCTCGAGGCCCGTGGGCGACTCAGTACTGAGAACCTGGCTGACGCTGGCGGCGTGTTTCTTTCCCGAAGCAGCACGAACCGCACCACACACATCACTCTGAAGGGCGGGAAGAAGCAATGAGTTGGCGAGGTACCTTGCCCCCCACGTGCTGGGAAGCAGTCGAAACAGAGAGAATCATCCCTACTGAAGCGGAAATTCCCTCAGACGGCGTCTTCCTAGCCACACACACATCGATCCCGTTGTTCCAGCGTGACGTTGTCGTCAATGCCAATCACACAAACGAGACAGATGAAGAAGCACTCCTGCGCGCCGTCGAGGAGCAACCTGCTGACCAGCCGATCCTGCCGATCCTCGGCGGCTCCGGCACTGGTAAGTCCCATCTGGTGCGGTGGCTTCGCGCGAAACTGCCCCCGGAGGAAAGGCGCCGCGTCATCTTCGTACCCAAGCACCGCATGTCGCTGCGCGGCATCCTCGAGTTGATCCTTCAACACGCCACCGGCGACCGTGCCGATGAGTTGCGCGACAAAGTGGCTAAAGCTGTAGAGGGATTCGCTAATGAGCAGGTGGCTAGGTTGCGTCTGCGTAGCGAACTCGCCCTCTTGATCGAGACACAGAGTTCACATTCCGATAATTCCCCTGAAGAACAAGACCTACGCCTGTACTTGTCTTCACGTGAGGGCCTTCCTGCACTGCTGGGAGACGACATCTTCCGCGATGCCCTTTTGAACGAGAACGGACCGATAAGCCGACTTGTACGCGAGAAACTGGATGGCAAGGGTGCAGAGGACAAAGAGGAGGCCTTCGGCTTCAGCACTGAAGACCTCAATCTGTCAGTCGACGACGTCAGTCGAGCGGGGGCAGCCGCAAAGAGCGTTGCATCTGCTCTGGCAAGTGGACCGGAGGTTCGTGAAGTAGCCGCCAAGATGCTCAATGAGCAACTGGGCCCGGCGGTCAGCCAGGTCTTCGGCATCGGCGGGGACGACTTGAAGGACCTGTTGGTGGAGGTCCGCGGCGATTTCAAGAAACAGGGTTTGGAACTCCTCCTGCTCATCGAGGACTTCTCGATCTTCCAAGGCATCCAGGGCGGACTCCTAGATGCGATCACACTAATTCCGACCCAGGACAACAACATCTGTCCAATGCGAGTAGTGATGGCAGTCACAACGGGTTATTTCCGCAATCAGATGCCAGACACCGTCTACACCCGCGTGTACAAGGTTTTCGACCTCGATGACCCGAAACCTAAAGTATCGTTCGATACAAAAGCACTCGCGGCGCGCTACATGAACGCGATCCGCGTCGGCGGCCAGGTTCTGGACCAAGCGTATGCCAGCAAGGACGAGACCCCCAACGCATGTGATCAGTGTCCGGTCAACGATGCGTGCCATAAGGCATTCGGAGCGGCCGATGGTTACGGCCTGTTCCCGTTCAACGAGCACGCTCTTGACAAGGCGGTGAAGAGCAAACTCGTCGATGAACGCCTCAGTGTCCGTGACTTCCTGACTCGCGTCCTCCGCCCAGTGCTGTTCAATAATCACGACGAGATCGACACGGGCAACTTTCCCCCCAAGAATTTCGACGCCGCGTTCCGTGCCGGGGCCTCGGGCACGCTCGACAGTGTCGAGGATGAACACCGGTTGTCTACGCCGGGCGACCCCGAGCTATCGAAGCGCAGGGTAAACCTGGTGCGATATTGGAGTCCCGACGGTGCCGGGCCTCGCAATCTGCTGCCGACGATTCACGAAGCGTTCGGGATCCCCCAACTACCAGGACTCCCGGGACCAGATGCCGTTAGCAACACGCCTACTCCTGGCCCCAGCCACATCCCCGCCCCGACACCCCCCATCCCGCCAGCACCAAAGCCAGTCGCGGATCCGGCACTCGTTCGCGCAATCGACGAATGGCGCGCAGGCAAGCCTCTGCTCCAGGGCAGACGAAATGATCTCCGCAACCTCGTCCACAGCGCTGTCGTCGCGCGACTCGCACTCGATGACGGACTCGGTGGAACTCCTATGTGGACAAGCAAGGGCAAGGAATGGGATGCGAAGTTTGAAGCCCAGACCTCGATTGCCTTCGGGGACCAGCAACTTCCGGGAGCGATAATCACTATCGACAAGGACAGCGACGGCGATGTTCGCGCCCTCCGAGCGCTTGCTTGGATAAACGCGATGGAGGACTGGGGCAAAGTCCAAAACGGTGAGGAACTCCAGCGATTCGTCGAGGAGAGACTCACTGCGTGGACGGCCTCAGTTTCTGAGGCGTTGTTCCCATACCGCGATAAGCGCGACGATCCCGAACTAGCCGTCGCTGCCCATGCGTTGCTCGCGATGAGCAAGGCACTCGGTGTCCCTGATGCTTTCAAGGACGATGCGCTGAATCGCTCTCGCTCGCTTTTCGCTCCCGCGCCAATCAACCCTGCTCTTCCCCGCCAGAAGTTGCGACTGTGGCAGCAACGCATCTCCCAGGACTCCCAGCGCCTCACGCGTGAACAACTCCAACGACGTGTGCTTCGACTCGCTTCCTTCACGCAGGGCGCAGGAAGCCCGCTCGCCCTCGACCTAGCCCGCATCGCGGGAGCACTGCGCGGCAAAGAGAGCGGTACGGGCCTACCACCCGCTACTGGGCTCCTCGGAGAGACCGTCAAATCGATCGAAATGCTCCACAGCATACTGCCCGAACTACGCGACGAGGCACGCACGATGGTTCCGGATCTTAGTGAACTGGGTGGCGAGCTCCCCGAGATTATTAAGCACCTCGACGCACTCCTCACGGAGCGTGCTAGCGCTGGACAGCTCCCATCTGTGATCAATCGAGCCGAACTCGCTGCGGCAGGCAAGTCAATCAAGCAGGGCGATCAGAATCGCATTGAGGGGGTGCGGGCTAAACTCGACAACTGGGGTTCCCTCTCCTTAGACGATCAAGTGCGCTTGCTGACGGATGACTGGGACGAGGCCGCCGCTCGGATAGGGCTCTGGCTCGGCCTCGCAACACGGGCGGTTGAGGCCTTGGAAGCCAAACTTGGCTGGGGCGCAAACTCGGCGGCCCAAGTCGAGTACGAGCAAGCCCATTCAGAACTACTGGCCACACTCGAAAACGTAGCAACGTTACTCGCCCCGGCCCTTGAATCGACGGAGACGGCATGATGCTTCTTGACCGGATTGCCCAACTGCGCATGAGGGCTGTCGCTGCAGACGACGAAGAAAAGATTAAAAGCAGGGCGGGCGAGTTCGCCATGCTGACCGAGCGTCTGCAGGCAACAACCGCGAACGCAGAGCGCGTCAACGCCGGCAGAAGGGAACTCTGGTCCGCTGGCATCGTCCAGGACGACCACGCGCAGAACCAAGCCTCTGCACTTGAGGTGGCGAAGTACCTCATTACGATGGTCGAAGACCTCCCCGTGAACGCAAAGTTCGACGCGGTAAAGACGCAGAGCAGCACAATCGAAGCCCACTTCAAGAGATCCGAGAAGTTCGTCTCCGATGCATGGCGAAGCCACGTGCCGAACGTCATACCGGCTGTCGATGATGATCTCTTGAATGCCCTTGATCAGGCGGGCGTTGACGTGGAGTCGATCCGGTCCGATATTGAAAGCGCGGCGGCAACTCTGCTCACACTTCGTAGCCGTGTCCTCCCCGAACCTGACGACAACCGCAGACTGCAGAGTGCCCTCGAAACGTTGAACTCCAGCGGCGGGCGCATTGGTGAAGTTGTCGATCCTGCCATAGCCGACGTCATTGTGCGCGCCCAGGGAAGCGGCGTTCTGTACTCTGAGATGACCCCTGAGGTGATCTCAGGGTTAACGGAGCTCGGAATCCTCGACCGGTTCCGGGTCGTGCTGAAATGAAGAAAAATGTTGTCTTGCAGGCACTCGACGCGCTTGAGGCGCTGGAGGATCCCCTCCTGTGCTGGGGGGTCGTGGATGGAGGGCTTACCGATGACGAACTGATGCGGGCCCTGGACAGTGTCATTCTGCGGGCAGGTGGACTTGAAACTCCTGAGGAACTCGCGGAGATTCTGCAGCAGAAGGGCCTGATTCTGGGCGACGACTCCACGTCCCCGCCGCTATGGCGCACTCGCAATGGCGAGACTCTGCGCTTGCTCGCACGGTTGCGACAGATCTTCCTCTCCAACAATCCTCAGGCGGCGTGGCGGCACGGTGCACAACTAGTCGCGGACTATCGATACGCTCGACGGCCACGCGCCTATCCGAAGCGCGACCAGAGGTGGGACTCTCCCCTCACTGACGAACTTAACGACGGTACGTGGCGCGAGGTGCTTAAACTTCTCACTGCCCAGCCACCCCTGCAAGATGCCGATAACTTCGACATCGCGGGATTTCAGGTACGTGCCACTCGCCACATCCTCGCTTCGCTCAAGGCAGAGTCCACGTCGGGGACTGTCGTGGGCGCCGGTACCGGTAGCGGCAAGACGCTAGCGTTCTACCTGCCTGCATTCGCCTACCTCGCCGGAATCCAGGACCCTAGCGCCTGGACCCGTGCCGTCGCCGTATATCCCCGCAACGAATTGCTGCGGGACCAGTTCTCCACTGCCTTTTCGAATGCGCGCAAGCTTGATGCCGTTGCCCGGAGAGTGAACGGCCGTCCTCTTACCATGGGCGTGCTCAACGGCGATACCCCCACCACCAACGCATCGCTGAAAGCGAGTTACTCAGCCTGGAAGAAGTCGTCGCAGGGGTACCGCTGCCCCACTCTCACCTGCCCCAGTGATGGCGGCATACTCTACTGGCCGGAGGCTGACGCTAATTCTGGCACGGAGCGCCTAGTCTGCGGTTCATGCCAAGCGTCGTTCGATTCCTCGGTCATCGTCCTGACCCGCAAGCGGATGAGCCAGTACCCTCCCGATCTGCTTTTCACTACGACGGAGATGCTGAACCGCAATATCAGCAACCTGGAGTTGCGGCACGTGTTCGGAATCGGAGTGGCCAAGAAGCCTCGCCTCATGCTGCTCGACGAGATCCACACCTACGAGGGCACGACTGGCGCCCAGGCAGCGATGACGATCCGCCGCTGGCATCACGGCGTCCAAGGTCCCGTATGTTTCGTCGGCCTCTCAGCAACGCTCGCCAATGCCGTGCGTCACTTCGGTGACCTCACGGGTGTCGACGACGAATTCGTCACCAGCATCGAACCGCTACCCGACGAAATGGAGTACGAGGGAGCCGAATACATGATCGCGGTTCGGAGCGACCCGACGAGCGGCGCAAGCGTTCTCTCTACCACCATTCAAACTTCAATGCTGCTTCCGCGTACCCTCGATACACCTGTTGACAGAAACTCCGAGGGAGCCTTCGGCACCAAAGCCTTCGTCTTCACTGATGACCTCGACGTTACGAACCGACTCTTTTCCTACGTGCTTGATGCCGAGGGACAGCGCTACTACGGACAGCGAGCCAAGCAGGTTAAGGCTCCGCTGGCTGCGATGCGCATGCCTATCCCGGGCGATGTCGAACAGCGGCGTGCCGGCCAGAGTTGGGACCTACCCCGAGACCTCGGACATCAATTCAAGACCACAGGCCTGAAAGTGAGCCGTACGACGTCGCAAGACGCCGGAGTCGACGTCGACTCTCAGTTGATTGTGGCGACCGCATCCCTGGAAGTCGGTTTCGACGATCCCGATGTCGGCGCAGTGCTGCAGCACAAAGCGCCGCGAGGCGTCGCTGCGTTCCTGCAGCGCAAGGGGCGTGCCGGACGTACCCGCGGCATGCGGCCCTATACAGCCGTCGTTCTCTCAGACTACGGACGCGACCGGGCAACCTACGAAGCGTGGGACGCGCTCTTCGACCCGGTACTGCCGAGACTCGTCCTGCCTATCCGCAACCGTGCCGTGCTCCGCATGCAGGCTACGCTGGCAACGATGGACTGGCTTGCCCAACAGGTGCGTTCCCAAAAGCCCTATGCGAACCTCTGGCGCGACCTGTCAAGCATCAGCAGCGCCGGTTACGGACCAAATCAGCGGGAAACCCAACTGGCTGCCGTCGATCTACTCAACAAGGTGTTACGTGACCCCTCCCTGCAGTACAGCCTGCGCCAATGGATCGTGGGGGCTCTCAAATTGCCGAGAAATGTTGTGGACCAGATTCTTTGGCACCCGCCTCGCGCCGTCATCTTGGCAGCAGTGCCGGCTCTGGCCCGTCGCCTGGCGACTGAGTGGTCGGTGGCAGACCCAGACCGATTTGTACCGGGCAAGGACACCCTCGGCGGGAACCCTCTCCCCGACTTCTTCCCCCAGAATCTGTTCAGCGAACTCGCACTCCCGGAGGGTAACGTCCTGGTGCCATCGCAGCGCCGGGACACCACGGAGCGCGGAATGCAGGCGATGGGCATGGCACAAATGCTGCGCGAGTTCGCCCCAGGCCGCGTCTCCCGCCGATTCGCCACACGCGAACTGAGTCATCGGCACTGGATACCAATCCCCACCGAGGTTCGTGAAGCCGTCATCGACATCCCGACGATACTGCCCGTGTATCGCCACGACTCCGAATTGCTCGTCGACCTGGACGGCACTCCAACTGCGCTCAAGTTGATACGTCCCGACCAACTCCAGGTCGAACTAGCACCTGACGAGGTTAAGGACTCGTCTAATGCTGTCCTCACTTGGTCGACCCAAATCACCGAGACCGGCGCAGGCCTCGAAACCCGCATTCCCAAGACTGATCCCCTCGGACATCTCGTCATGGACGTGAAGTTCTTCCTGCACGCGCAGAACTCCCACGTGGAAGCGCGTCGGGCGGCGATCGAGTCTGAAGCTTCCCTGATGATGGAAGGTGGTCACGAACGACGCGTAAGCGTGGCTTTCCGACTGGACGGACAGCGCGTCGGCCTCGGTGCAACATACGACGTGGACGCTATGTCAATCCGCCTCGAACTTCCTGCCGTCATCGGCGTACCTGAGGAAATCGCACCCGGCATCAAGAGCGCATGGTTCCGCCATATCGTCACGGCCGATCCCGAACTCTTAGAACATGTCAACACATTCCAACTGACGTGGCTTTTCGAAGCTTTTGAGGCGATGCTGCTGACAAACGCCGTGGACAAGCAATGGACGCTCGAAACCGCGTACTCGGAGGTGCGTACGGGTTTCGCCGACAAACTGCAGGAAACCCTTCAGGCCATGTTTAGGAGCACCGACATCGATGAGGACGGTGACGGTACGATCAGCAGGCTCGGTAAGCGCCTCACGGAGTTGTTGCGCGAACCTGCCGTCGTAGCTCGACTCGATCGCCTTGTGGAACAAGCGTGGAAACCGGATGCCGACGCTTTCCAGGCGTGGCTGCATCACCGAGTTCTATCCACGTTTGGACAGGCCGTCCTGTGGGCGGCTCGCGAAATCTGCCCCGAGCACGATCCTGAGGGTCTGTTCGTCGACGTCGAACCCGGCCTCGAGGCGTCTGGGAAGCCGCGCATCGACGAGGTCTGGCTAACCGAGACGTCCATCGGCGGCGGCGGCTTCATCGAGACGCTGGCTGCACGAGTCCGCCCCGACCCGCGCCGCTTCCTGCGACTTGTTTCCCGCGCACTCGAACCGGGCACAAACGAACTCGTCGATGCGCATATGCATCGGCTACTGAGTCTGATCGTGTCCGAATCCGACTGGAGCGCGGCCATCGCTGCCTTCCGTAGTGCGCAATCGCAGGAACAACGAGTGGGAGTCCTGGGCAGCATCATTACGAAGATGCGCCAAGCCGGCGTATACGGCGCGGAGCAAGCCGTGACGTCCTCCATGGCCAACCGCCTCCTCCGCCCCGGTTCGACAACTGCAACCGACCAGGCGCTCCACACACTGATGAACGAATGGCACCAGGAGGAAGAGCGACTCGGGGTCGAGATTCCGTCGCGAACATGGGCCTATCTGATGCGCCAGCGCAGTGACCTGGACGCGGGGCTCAACATCACAACTATCAAGACTGAGCAGCACCGCATCGACGCAATCCAAAGCCTACTTTGGCCACGGGGATGGTCGCTGCGCGCTCGCGAACTCGAGTCGTACAATCCTTACGCCAAGACCTTGCCGTCAGCGCCCGACCTGTTGCGTTCCATGCTCAAGAACAACCAGGCTGCCGTCGACGTTGCTGCGCCGGAAGCTGACAGGAAGACACGGGAAATGCTTGCCGATCACGGTTCAGCGCAACTCAGCGCTCGACCTGAGGACTCCGGTGCGCTCTCCGATCTCTTGGTGGGGCTTACCACGAGAGCCATCGAAACTAACTTCCTCCAGGTTTATCCGCACATAACTGAGGTTAGGCACCTACCGGACGGAACAGCACTGGTCTCACTGGAACTTACGGAGGTTGCCCTGTGACTACTCGACGTATCGCCACACGAGGTGGCGGACAGACCCGTCTCGTCAATGACATGCTTCAGACGCTGCTCGTCACCGAACTACTCGACCCATCGAGCGAACTGCTTGTACTGTCACCTTGGATCTCCGACATTGTTGTCATCGACAACTCCGCAGGACAGTTCAAAAGTGTCCTCCCCGGCATGCCAGCTCGACCTATCCGCGTTACCGAGGTGCTAATCGAATTAGCCCGGCGTGGCAGCAAAGTGCGCATCGTGATTCGTGATGACCCAAAAAATGCCATCGTCCGCACCCGGATCTGCGACCTGCCCGCTGCCGGCCACCGCCCCGAGATCCTCCTCCGTGACAATCTCCACGACAAGGGCTTGCTGAGCGACCGCTTCCACGTGCATGGGTCGATGAACTTTACGCACTTCGGCCAGGCCGTGAACGAGGAGGGCGTAACCGTTACATCGGATCCTGACTCGATTGCCCGTGCCCGTCTCGACTACCAGGGGAGGTATCACGTCTCGTGAGCGGCGTTCTCGACGATTTCTTTGGTACCGGTAACGAGATCAAGCCTGCCGATGTGGCCCCTCAACTGCAGGCCATGCTCGAGAGTTGGCAGGCATCGATCCGTGGCGGGGGATTTGGCTTCTTGCCGCGCTTGACGCAGCAACGCACCTATTGGTATGGCTTCGCGCCCTCAGCGCGACAACGTCGCGAACTGCTCGGACTCCTCGACGCATGGGTGGGCCCGACCTACAGCGACCTCGATTTGCGGCGGGGGGAGTTGGAAGTCTCCGACCCTTTCGACGCCACTCTCGCCGGTCTCGAAGTTGCACCCCTACGGTTCGAAGTACTACCTCGAGTTGCTCCACATTCGTCCCGCGCCAAGGAAGCCGTCCGTAACGCGCTGACGACGCTGACGCGACTCACGAACGGGCGCCCGGCGTCCCAGTTCGACGCGATGCGAACAACAGTGGAAATTTTGGACGACCTCGGCCACGCGATCGCCGCGCGCGACCGTGCGCTCGCAAAGGCATGCTTGGCCGAACTTGAGCAGTCGGCCGATCTGGACGAGTCGAATCTGGCATTTCTTAGACTCCGTCTCTATGCAGGTATGCACGATTGGGACGCGATGTTTGCGGATCCCGCTTTGGATCAAGTGCTGTCGATGCGACGGCCTCTGGGGGTAACCCGGGTGATCCAGTCGGGGCTCTATTATGACCGGTTCAGGGACTTTGATTACCAAGGTGCAGAGTCCGAACTTCGCACTGCCGCCGAGCAGTTGGAGCCTGCCCTCCGTGACCTCTATACCGGGGCCCCTCCGAGCAACCGCGCCGAGGCATTGGTAGAACTCGTTTGCAGGTTGTTAACCAACCCTTCTGCAAGCGATCCTGCGGTCAGGCAACTCGTCGGTCTCGCATCCGGCATCCAGTCGGGGCTCGACGAGCAGTTCCAACGGATCGTCAAAGCTTTCGTCCCGGTAGAGACCATCCCCGAACCCGGTTTCGGGGTGTCCGTCGAACAACCATCACTCAGCCTGACCACGCGGATCGCTTCCCTGATGTTCCAAGGAGAGTTTGCCGCCTGTATCGAACTCGCCGTCGAGAGTGAGCCGAGTGTGGAAGCGGGACGCGCCCTGGTGTACGCCGCCCGCCAACTGTCCAGTGCGAAGTGGGCTGCCCTGGTCGTCGAGTATCTTGGCGCTCATGAACTGAAGGAAGCAGTAGCGGCTAGTACGCCGATGCTTCGGGCCGACGTGGAGTGGTTGGAATCTATCTGCGGCAAAAACCCCTTGCGCGGCTGGGAGGACTGGTTCGCGAACCTGGACAATCCCGAGGGCGAGTCGCTCCAACAGTCGAATGAGGCCGTTCAGTCTTGGGAGCCACTGCCACCGGCCAAGCTTATGTCATTGCTGGCCAACGCCTCCGATGCCGCCTTGACCAAAATCGGAGAGGGTGGCGGCCAGTTCCTTGCCGCCCACAGTCACGTTTTCGAGTCGCAGCACGCGGCAGAGGTGACACTCCAACTCGTTTCAGCGATAAGTCTTAGTGGTAAGGCGTCGCAAGGTATTCGCGTGCAGACGCTTGCTCTGGTCGAGTCCTTTGGGACGAGTGGCGCCTCCCAGACGATGTACGTGGATCTTCTCACGTGGACAGCAGGAATTCTGGAGACGAACGCTGCCGCGACAACCGTGTCATGGGCTTGCGACGTCGTGCAGACGCTTACCGCGATCCCCGCACCCAACAGCACAGATGCTGTTCTCGAGTTTTACTACAATGCAATTAAGGTGCTGCGTCCCTATCGGACCGCATTAGACACCGCTGACATCGAAGCGCTGGAAGTGGTCGCTGCGGAACTCGACGCCGAGGTGCCCGCGGACTTTCGTGCAGTCCTAGCCGAAAGCCCCAGCGAGGATCCGGCCGCCGCTTACCGCTACCTTGAAGGCAAGGTGGTAGTCCTGCATTCGCTTACTGAAACCGCCATAACACGCGCCTCCCAAGTGCTCAAGCGCTTACTACCCAGCGTTGACGTGCGCACAAATTCTGAGCACGACGGCAGCCCTCAACTCGCCCAACTCAGCGCCAACGCGGATGTGTTCGTGGTGGTCACGGCAGCGGCAAAGCACGCTGCGACGACATTCATCGCTCAGCATCGTCATGGCCCTACCGTTCTGGTCAATTCCCGTGGATCCTCCGCGATTTTGCGGGAACTGGCGGCTTTCAGCCTCTAAGCTAAGAGTCCCGCTGACACCACCTATTCACCACGGCGGGTCCGTAAGTCCTGCCCCAGGTCCAGCATCATTTGAGGGCTCGCAGAAGGTGGTTCGTGAGCAGACTAACATCACTCGGCGTGTTCTGGAGTCCGTTCCACCGTCTGACGTTATCGGGTCCGAAGTCCCAGGTACCGCTTGTCCAGGCAACTACCGGCTTGAGTTTGCTAATCGCCTTCTCCAAATCAAGACCTGGAAGTTCTGCCGCCGGCACTCCCTCGGTCAGTGAGTCCATCACGTAGCCAAGGGACTGTATTCCTGCACCGTGCGTAAGCCGCGATTTGAGCGGCGGCAAGCCCCAGGCTTCTGGGAATGTCGCCTGTACGACCGTCCAGAAGTAATTCAGGTGCAGTTCTATCTGCTGTACGTCGGCCGAACCATCAGAAGGGTCCCTGTACTGGTAAAGCGCGCCCTCGTACAGGCTATTCTCAATCATCTTCAAGACGCTGTTGTCTTTAATGTAGCCGTCTGGAGTAGTCGGCGTAGAAATTCTGCCCCCGAATGGTGCACCAATTTCCTTCGCCAACGAGTTGAGCCTAGTCATGATGAGAGCGGGCAGTTGCTTGCGAGCATAAGCGACGGGGAGATGGCCTGTCGTATCCGGCAAAAGCTCGTGAATGAGACCTTTGGGCAGGGGTTTGGTGTTATTCACCAAGATGAATTGGGAGCGTTGTTCAGCCTCACCATGAGCAATGAATCCGACGGCAGCAACTGGAAACTGGGCCAGATCTGCGTCGCGAATAGCAGCACTGCGCTGTTGGCCGTCCACCAGCCAGGCCGGTTTCTCATCGTCCGGAAGTGCTTCATCAACCGGGATTACCAATTCTCCAACCACTGAGTACGACAACTCGCCAACCGGTGAACTCGGTTCAAACTTCACTCGTTCGTCGAAGGCAAGCACTATTGCGTTGGGCAGCAATGGAGATTCCGATTCGAGGTATCGGCGGATTGCTCGAATGTGGCTGAGAACCTCTGGTCGCTGGTAACCCTGAAGCATGTCATCATCTCGGTGCACCCGCGAAACAGTGGCAAAATCATGGATTCGCTTGCCATCTACGCCGAAACAGTAGATGTGCTGCGCGCCTTGTTGAAGCCTGATCGCCGGCAGTCTCATCTCGTAGCGGTCAGCCATGGTTACTCCTTGAAGTGGGTGCGAGCACGTTGCTCTTGAGTTTTTTCATTTTGCTTGCCAGTACTGACATGTTGTGAAACCCTCGCCGCTTATTCCTTTCGGTGCCCCGAAAAATGGCAATTTCTATACCCAGGTTTTTGCAGAGCGAGCAACGACACTCCTTCCAAGGAGCTGCGGTGAGGGTTCGCTCGTACTCAGATACATGAGCCCTGTTGGTCTGGCAGATCGTCTCGTAAGCATCAAGTTCAGTCATGGCGCGGTGGACCGCAGCAGGACTACCATCGAACTCCCGCAGGACTCGGAGGCAGACACGCTCCTGAGCGATAGCATCCTTTTGCGAGACTTTGCCCGCCAGAATGGCTCGTTTCAGCGCAGGGTTGCCATCCACCTGCGGAACCCGCAGTGCAATAAACGAATCACTTTCGGTGTGAAAGTTGTTTCTATCGTCCATAAATGCCTGCCTGAAAGCAGATGTGCTATCGAAGCTTGTCACTCCAAACTCACTGAACAAATCCATTGAATCGACGCGGGTTACGCCCAGGAGATGCAATTCAGTTGTTGGCAGACGTACCTTGTCGATCTCTCGTAAGCAGTCGAGGATGTCCTTCGTCTTAAGCGGGACCATACCGCCGAGTGCTATACGCTGATAGCCCATCAATTGCAACTGTTGGACGCTGTCCGCAAAGCTCTTAGGACTCCAACCTTGGGCAGCCCCTACGGGTTGCAGTTTCAGATTCTGCTCTGACACTCGCGCCATGAATTCTTCGGCGAGCCGAAGGGTGATACGTCGCCGTTCAGACCAGGCAGGGTCCACGTCGTCGAACGTGGCCTGGGGCGCGTAGCCGAAGATGATGTGGTCAACACTTACACCCGCGTCAAACCCACAGCCAACATAAAAGTCGAGGGTCTCATCGACGGTAACGGGGGGAACCAGTTCGTCGACATAGTTGAAGGCCCCGTTGTCTCCTAGTGATTCAACAGCCTGGGGCAGTCGGAAGAAGCGGTCAACTCCTAACCTATAGAGGCGCGCTCGCTGAGCAATCGTGTACTTGCCGGCGCCCTTCATCGCTCCGTCAACAATCGACTTGCTTACGAGAATGCCGCTGTACGGCGGAGTGTCCAGGATTTCGTGAGCATATAGATCATCTCGTTGCCTGACCCTCAAAGGTGAGTATTCGTCGTGCTGAAAGTCGTATGTTGGACTTACCAGATCCTGGCTATCAGGAAAATAAAACTTCACTTCAATGCCGCTCGGTTAGTTACGTAGGCCCTGGCCAAATAGTTTGAGAGAGCGCTTATATGTCGAGGTGTATTTTGAAGCTCGTCCCAAGGTAGTCCCAGTTCTGGCCACACGCCTTCGGTCCAAAAACAACTGCCTTCGATGATGCGCAACTCTTTCTCAGCATCAGCAAGGGCAGTAGGCGAATTTACGTCGACATGGGCCATGACACGCTCCATCAGGCGTCCCATCGCGCGGATGCCTACTCCGCCCATCAGGCGGGACTTGGTGGGCGGTAACCCCCATGCCTTAGGGAAGGTATTTCGCACTGCAGTCCAGTAGGTGATCAAAACGTCCCTGATACCTTCGGTGTCAGTCGTTCCAGTCGCGATATTCCTGTAAGGGAACAGAACCCCGGATGGCGACTCGAGCGATTCTTTGAGTGCCTCGACTAGTCCAGTATCTGTAACTATGGCTGCCTTTTTTGCTTCATCAGTTGATGAAGCGCGCTTGACGATTCCGGCAAATGGAGAACCTGGATCTTGATTCAGCATGTCGACGAGAGCAGAAGGAAGCTTACGAGTGGGAAGCCTTCCCGACGGGACCCTTGTAATCTCGGGCAGCAACTCCGTTACTAAATTCGCAGGAAGCGGCTGTACGGTGTTGACTCGTAAAAACTGTTCCCTTTGAATCTCTAGGTTGTTAGCAACAAACCCGGCCACCGGCACTGGCAGGCGACGATTCTTAGTCCTGGAGAGCGCGAGGCTGCGCTGTTGCCCGTCCACGATCCAGGCGGGCCTGGGACCATCGTCACCTTGACTTACAGGAATCTCCAGAGTTCCCGCGACAACGAGACCGTCGCTGGTTGTCGGACCCCGACTGGACTTGAAGCGCACCTCCGGAGGTAACGCCAAGATCAATCCGTTCGGAAAAAGGACGTCTGCACTATCGAGGTAGTCCTGAATTTGCTTCACATGCTTTTTCTTCTCCGGGCGTTGATAGCCAATGAGCTTGCCCGCTTCATCGCGTCCTATCCTCGCGACTGAGGCAATAAGATCAACTTCTTCGGCGGCCAGCGCGAATAGATAAAGCGGAGTGTCCTCATTTTGCAGCACCTTGAGGCACCGCCGCTCCAACCAACCCTCGGTCATCTGTCCTCTTTCTCTACAGCACTGAACAAACCACCGAAACGTCGCTGCTCGCAAGCGAATCCATTGTCCCTCAGCATCCGAAGCGCAGCCGTCTTCCCCATCTTGGGCTCGCCTATACGCACGTCGCGAATAAAGGCTATGACGTCCTCGTCGGTCATCGGCTTGCGTTCGTATACTTCGGGACGACGTACCTCATCCACCCAGGCACGCCATCGGTCATTATTGCGTTGTCCCACGAGGTTCGGCGAATCGAGCCTGCTGATCCAGGCATTGGCGGTTCTTACATTGAGGCTGCCCGAAGTACCCCCCAACTCCCCTCGAAGTGCAGCGTCGGATGGGATCCTCAACTCCTCTGGAACATCCTTTGAGCCGCCAAAAATTACGACATCGTCGCGTCCTTCGAATGCTGCTAAGTCCTCCGCCATGGCAGAACTGTAGGTTTCGGAGAGAACCATGAGTGTTTGTCCCTGCGCTTGCTCAGCTAAGGATTTCTGTTCCCGGGTTATCAGTTTCCACCACAACCTGATGTCGGCGGTGTCGCGGCCGACGGTGTCGGCATGACGTGACGAGAACGTCGCGGCATACGCGGGCCACTCGTCGTCGACGGGCACCAACCCCAAGCCTGCTGAAGCAACGAGAAGATTAGGGGCAAATCCGACGTCGCGAAGACTGCTCTCCAGTTCGAGGGCTTGCTTCCAGGCGTCACCCCGATACAGGCGCCGCAAGTTCACGCGCCCGGACTCCTGGTGAAGTGCAGCACGCCATTGTTCAACGCGCTCCGATTGTTGCCCATTGGGAAGGTTCTCTACTCGTAAGTGTTCAACTGGGCTCAGAGACTTGCGATCGGTACAAGTTACAACCACTGTCAGTTTCTCCGCCACACCACGTACCCTTGCCCCCCTAAACTGCGAATGTCTTAGACCTACTGTATCGTGTAGTTTCATCGTAGGCGGCACAAACCGAAAACTGCTTGCGGAGCAACGAGAGGGACGGCATGACAAGGAAAGCTATAGTTCTCCTGAGCGGAGGGCTGGACTCGACGACGGTCCTAGCCCATGCGAAAAGCATGGGATTCGATCCCTACGCCCTTAGCTTTCGCTACGGCCAACGCCACGCTGTGGAGCTGGCCGCGGCGAAGCGGGTAGCAGAGGCCCAAGGTGTTGCTGACCATGTCGTCTGCGATATAGATCTGCGAGTCTTTGGCGGGTCCGCCCTTACATCAGACGTTGAAGTTCCCAAGCACCTCTCTGTCGACCAAGTAGAAGAGAATATCCCGGTTACTTATGTCCCGGCAAGGAACACGGTGTTCCTCTCCTTCGCGCTTGCTTACGCCGAAGTAGTCGGGGCGACCGACATTTTTATCGGAGTGAACGCTCTGGACTACTCCGGCTACCCGGACTGCCGCCCAGAATTCATTAAAGCCTTTGAGAACATGGCCAACCTGGCCACCCGGGCCGGGGTTGAGGGTGGAGCAATCACCATCCACACGCCCCTAATGGACAAGACCAAAGGCGAAATCGTCCAGATGGGCCTGGCCCTTGGCGTCGACTACAGCCTGACATCTTCTTGTTACGACCCCGACGAAAGTGGCCGATCCTGCGGGCACTGTGATTCTTGTCTTCTCCGGCTCAAGGGGTTCGCGGAGGCCGGCAGCAGCGATCCCATCACTTACCAGGGCGTGTAGCTTGAACTACAAGGTCAAAGAGATCTTTTACACTCTCCAGGGCGAGGGTACACACGCCGGCCGACCGGCCGTGTTCTGCCGCTTCAGCCTGTGTAACCTCTGGACAGGCCGCGAAGCGGACCGAGCCCGAGCCATCTGCCAGTTCTGTGATACGGACTTCGTAGGAACGGACGGTGAGGGCGGAGGAAAGTTTGAAACCGCTGAAGACCTTGCTGATGCCGTCGAGGCTGCATGGCCTGCGGGTTGGACGGAAGACAGGATGGTTGTCTGCACCGGTGGCGAACCGCTCCTGCAATTAGATGACGCAGCAGTAGCGGCGTTAAAGCGTCGCGGATTCTACGTAGCAGTTGAGACAAACGGCACTCGGGTGCCGCCCAACGGCGTCGACTGGTTATGCGTGAGTCCGAAAATTGGCGCTGACCTTGTCGTCACGGGTGGCCAGGAACTCAAATTTGTCTATCCGCAAGCAGATGTCGATCCCAGAATCTTTGAAGAGCTGGACTTCGAGACGTTTCGGGTTCAACCCATGGATGGCCCCGACGTCGTCGAGAATACCCGTCTTGCAGTCGAGTTTTGCTTGGAGCACCCCAACTGGCAACTGAGCATGCAAACCCACAAGTACCTAGGAATCCCATGACCTTCTCCGCAGAAATATACCGCGAGTTCACTTTTGAAGCGGCACACCGCCTACCCAACGTTCCCGACGGACACAAGTGCAGTCGACTGCATGGACACTCCTACCGCGTTGAAGTTCATGTCACCGATATAGTGGGCGAAGACACAGGGTGGGTGCAGGACTTCGGCGATATTAAAGCCGCCTTCAAGCCCCTGGAAGATCAACTCGACCACAACTACCTCAATGAGGTACCGGGTCTGGAGAATCCCACAAGCGAGATCCTTGCTAAGTGGATCTGGACCCGTCTGGTGAGCGTACTACCCAAACTTTCTGCAATACAGGTGCGAGAGACGTGCACCTCGGGCTGTATCTACCGTGGAGAAAAAAGCAATGCTGCCTGACGTACAAGACGAAGTCGACGTCCGGGGCATCGAACTGGATGAAGTGGGAATCTCAGGGCTCAGGTATCCCACTGAGTTCACAGACGGGGCAACGCGACAGGCAGGCATTGGCTCGTTCGCTGTGGTGGTGACTCTTCCCTCAAATCGCAGGGGTACGCACATGAGTCGCATGGTTCAGTTAGTACAAGAGCAGTTGGCAGTCATCGATCCGCGAGAACTACCGGTGATTATGAAGCAAGTCGCCGCCAGAATGGACATCGATAGGGCGGTTGTTCGGGTTGCATTACCGGTAGCCACCACCGTCGTCTCGCCCGTGTCTGATCTGAAGGCGCTTCAGACAAGTGACCTGCATCTGTCAGCCAGCATTGACACTGGTTCGTTTGAACTGATCACTTCGATCACTGCTCAGGTGACGAGCCTTTGCCCCTGCAGCAAGACCATTAGCGACTACGGTGCCCATAATCAACGCAGCGATGTGAAGGTATCCGTCTCCGGAATGAATAGCGATCCATATCCCATCAACGTCAAGGATCTTGTCGACCTTATCCGAGCAAGCGGTTCATGCCCTGTCTATCCCGTCGTTAAGCGCCCCGATGAACGAGCCATCACAATGACGGCCTACGACAACCCAGCTTTCGTCGAAGACATGGCCCGAGACATCTCGCTGGCGTTGCGCGGAAGAAACGTCGGCCACAATGTGCAAATTCGGAACCTGGAGAGCATACACAGCCACGACGCCGTTGCTTCAGTTTCATGGGCTCCCCCGCCGACTGCAGGCGTCTAGTCCTGGCTTTCAAGAAAGCGTCCAATGCCTCTGTATATTTTCGTATCCATGAATCGGGGAGCATCGGTAAAGCCGATATAGGTGCCCTCTTGTTTTGAAAACGTCTCCGCACCGACACAACGTGGGTGCGGAGGCTCATGGTCCTGCCGGAACAGGACGTTCGTGACGTAACGGCAAAGGCCGTGGCCGCAGTGAATGACACATCCCTGCCGGCACACCTTCTGCGGCAGCTGTCGGCCGGAGTGCACTTTCACCCCTGCCAGGCTTTTGAAAGCGGAGACGCTCTGGCATCGGCGTTGCTGCTTGCTGCCGCCCCAACCCGGATGGCCGTCTACGACCGACGTGCCCAAAGCGGATTGGAGGTCCTTGGCCACGCCCTCTCCCCCGCACGAAGGCGGTATTCACGCTATATGGAACTGGTTGAACTCCTCCGTTCAACTGCGCACCGGAATGGTCACAAGTGGTTGGCACGAGATGTCGACGTCCCACCCTACTGGCCCGGCGGTTCAGTACCGGCTCGCGATCCCCTCGATGACACCCAGCCTTCCTAGACGGGTGCATTTGCTCCGCCCCACGCTCTCAGTGAATGACAGGCACGTGCCTCGGTAACTAATCTCTTCGACCACCTGCAGAACGTGGCGCACATCGTTCAGCATCACGGGATGGGTCAACGGGTAAGTGCCAGTGCTTTCCTGGCCCCAGCCACTCCTCGTCGAGGTGGTTTTTTCAACGGTGCTGCTCTGCTTAAGACGGCAACCCGCCGCGGATGGCCTCTACCAACTTCTTAACGGACCTGGCTACCTCCATCCCGGCGTCCCTTACCTCCACATTCCGCGCCAGAGCGTAAAGCCGTCGAAGAAGGCCAGTGTCGGGGGCCTGTGCGGTGAAGTGAAAGTTAGCCATTGGAGAACTCCTTTTATCTGGATTTGGTTGATTCGTTGCCGAACTAGAGCAACAAGCTATAATTTAGCTAGCTAAGTTTTAGCTTGTCAACAAGATTTTAGAAGGCTTAGTGGGATAGGGTTGAAACATGGTGCAGGACGACATGAAGTTGCTCGGTCGCGTGGTGCGCGAACTTCGAACAGCCCAAAAGCTGACCCAGGCCGAACTGGGAACGAGGGCCGGGTATCGCAGCGGTGCCGGCGTTTCGATCTCCCGACTTGAAAACGGACAGTTGAGTCCAGGGATCGAACGTCTCCAGGGTGTTGCGGAGGCACTGGGACTCACCCTGGAAGAGTTGGCAGCACGAGCCTCCGGGGACTCCGGCCCTTCCGAGGCGGCCGATGCCGACGCAACTGCTACCGATTCCCGACCGGCGGAGGGGCTCAAGGAGCGGTACAGCCGGATTGAACGTGAGATCAATGCGCGGAAGACAGAAATCAGTGCCCTCAATCGTGAGTTCGCTGAGGCACGTGAGCGCGCCCGTGACGGGTTCCTGACGAAGTTTATTGAGCTAGCAGGACGCATCGAGGGCGCACGGCAACCCGACCCGACACAGCTTCCCGGCAGCGACGAAAACGCTGATGGCCGGGCCAAAGAGACAAGAAAGGGCCCGCAGCGACAACCAGTACCAGGCGCGGACGGTAGTGGGAATGAGTTCCAACTTGCGTGGCTGAGCAGAGTGGCTAGCTTGGCGGCCGTTGCTGCCGGCAGTGCGTCGGTGTTGCCGCTTCTTGCTGCGGCCCCACTGGCCGCCTTTGGTGCCATTGAACTCGCCAAACGCAATAGAAGACGACAGCAGGAACTGGCCGCCAAACTGGAGTTGGCGGAGACCGAACTAGAAGCCACGACCCCCGGATTCGAGGCGCTCCGTACCATCCTCCCGCGGGCAACAGGCATTCTGGACTACATCGCGGTACATGCCAGCCATGCACTGGCCCGGTGGGAAAACCAAATAGGGACCCAAATAGGGCCAGGACCCATCTCCTGGGAACCGCTAAATGAGAACGACCGGAAGCTTTACGAGGACTTCTTCGAGATTGCGGCGGCTCAAATTACGGTACTAACTGTTGACGTTCCCAGTCTCCTGGCCACTCAGAACAGCAACGCCCTAAACCAATTACTCGCGCAGTTCGATACTGCCCTGACTCACGCCGAAGACGCCATCAAGGCACGCGTCTGACGCGAGTCCAACCGGAGAGTGCTGGAAGACTTCACAGTACGCACCGGCCATCTCCGTGCCTGGTGTTACTAAGCCCCGTAGTTCCCCCGCCTGGCGTCGATGGATATGGCCCGGCACCACGCACAGGAAAAGTAATTTCGCGCAGAAACAGGCCAGCCTCGCTTTCCAGTTCTGCACGCGCCGCCACGCACGATACCCCCGGTGCCTCGTCCACCGTCCGGCTATACGGGTAGCACAGGGGCGGTAGGCGCCTTCGATCCCCATCTATACAAACTCGTCTTCCATGACCCGCAGCCGCAAGGGCATTCATCCCCTGCAGTGGGAGGGAGAAAATTGCGCCAGTAAGTCCGGTCTGTAAACGAGGACGCGGCCGTGCTGAGTCCGAAGGGCTTATCGCATTTCAGAGTGTAAGTAGGGTCTGAAGCCGCCTGATTCCAGCAGACTTCGAGCGATGTAGTTGGTGAGGTTTCGGAAGCCGATACGGAGCCGCGGAGGTGCTCGAGGCGTCCGTCAAATGCCTCCATAGGACCATTGGAAGTTCCGGGGCGGTCGAAGAACGCCAGGACGTCAGCAGCTCGCCGCTTCAGGGTCCAGCCGAGCCTGCGGATCTCGATCAGGGCACCGGGGACGCCTGCGGTGACCGCGTCCATGATGGCCTTCATGAGTTCCTTCCCCTGCTTCTTGTCGGGCTCTCGGTACGCGGCGACGATCCGGTGATAGATCCCCCACGTTGCTTCGACTTCGACGTGTTCCTCGGCCGCGAAACAGCATCCAGGTGCCCCTCGAACCGATGCGGGTCGTCGATCAACCTCCGCTTGCCTTCGGTCAGGATGGCGGTGTTCGCCGTATGCCAGGACACCCCGAGGCCGGCGGCGACCCGGGACACGGTGAGGTGATCAACCACGACGGCCTCGAGCGCCCAGCGGAGTCCGCGGCGGGAGATTTTCGCCCTGCGCTCAGCGGCTGCGTCTGCGTCCTGCCGCCACGTGCACCCGCAATGCTCGCACCGGTAGCGGCGGACCCGCACCAGCAAGATGGTGGGTCGGTGACCGAACGGTTCATGGGCGAGCTTGCGGACAACAGTGTCGCGCACAACACCCTCGGTGCCACAGGACCTGCATCACCGATCGGGCTCGGGGACACGGCACTTAATCACCGTCCGACCAGGGCTGAACTGCTGGCCAACGGCTATCAAGCCGAGTTCATCGAGTCGGCAGAACGTGGTGAGGTCAGGCGCAGCGACGGTAGCGTGGAGCATGTCGACACACTCTCAATTACAAAGAGCCTCATTGGGTCCATGAGTAGGAGTCCGCGTCTGTTTAGGAGGCGCATCCAATATTGGCAGCAGGGTCCCTTGGCGCTTTTGGCGAACGTGTGGCGTAGAACCAAGGCACCACGCGTACGAGTCGTGGTAGCCGCAGGTGAGGTTCCAAAGGAATCCGGGTTACGAGCCGTGTAGAAGCGGACACGTGAGCCTGTGGAAGCAGTCAGCGCTCGCTTTGATCAAGAATCATCCTATGGTTGGTGGAATGAGCGCTCAACCGAACCTGGTCAATCTACTGACACCGTCTACGGAAGCTACGCCGGAAGACAGGATATACGAACTTACGAACACCATCTCGAACATCGTGAGTAGCTACGACGACCCGTATGACGCTTTTTCGGAACTGGTGCAGAACGCGCTTGACGCGGTAGCCGCCCGAGCCGCTACCGACGGAGCCGATTACGTTCCGCGCGTCGAGGTGACCGTGGACACCAAAAAGCGATCGCTGGCTGTCCGGGACAACGGGACCGGAATCAAATGGGCAAATCGTCAGGAAGCGGTGCGCCCAAACTATTCGCTGAAGCGAAGGCTCGGGCAGATTTCATCTCGCGGCGAGAAGGGGGCCGCTCTCACGTTCTTACAATTTGGTGGAACCGAATTCAGTCTGACGAGTCGTTCGCGGGATGAGTTCGAGTGGACCTACACCCTCCGCGGAGGACGTGAGTGGTTTGAGAGCACGGTCCGACTCCTTGAGGACGGTCGGAACTACAACGAGAAGGTGGATGATTTTCCCCCGTCAGACTACGAGCTCGTGCAGTTAGAAGAAGAGTCGGCCTTCGACCAGGGCACCGCAGCCTCCGTGACGTTTGCTGACGGGCGCCTCTCGGACTTGCTCGGTGATGAGCAGAAGGTCGCGTCTGCGAGGCTCGAATACTTGCTACGCACGCGGACTGGCCTCGGGTTCCTCATTCCTGACGGCGATCGCGAGAGACTCCCTGAGTGGCAACGACGCCTAGAGATCACTCTCACCCTCGATTCGAAGAGTCAAAAGCTTTCGCCTGGGTTTTTTTATCCTCACGAGCTCGCAAAACGAAGCGGATCGCGGAAGGCATCGATGCTCACTTCTCCCACAACGAACAGCGAGTTGCTCTATGATTTTTTCGATAAGGCCTGGCTAAAAAAATATGTATCCAAAATAACAGGCAACCCTAAGCACGCCGCTGTCCTGGAACGGTTTAAGGTGGCCGGGTACGTAGCTTATGCCTTTAAGAATGACTGGTACGAAGATGTTGCTCAAAAGCATCTACAACTTCCCGAGGACGCTGGGGACAGCCAGTTATCCGAAACGCTCATTCAGGTGAACGGAGGTTTTCTGGTTGCAGTTAGAGACTTTCCTACGGGCCGCCGAAAGGCTTTCCTTCACAGGTCCGGTGCCGAGCACAAGAGTCGAACCTTCGTCTGCATCAACCTCTCAGGAGATTACAAGCCGGACTACGGCCGTAAAAATCTGTCATCGGATGCTCATGCACTCGTACTTGACCTCTGCAAAGAACTCATCGCGTTTGCTGCCGGCAAGTCTGCGCATCTCTATCGCGGGACGGGACAGTCCACACATGCGGCGAAGAACGTCGCCGACGCCCAGGAATCGCTGAAGGATGATGCTGCGAGGCTCATGGAGCGTGGCCTGTTGCTGGTGTCCGGGGAACCCAGGCTTCGTCGCGCCCCTGCTACCGAAACTGAGGTGGTAGCAGAGTTCCTGAGACTAGCGGCTATCGACGCCCTGCCAGGGTTCGAGGTATACGGCCTGCTCGCTCGCGGCATGCTAGACGGCTACTTCGACTACCAACTTTCCACTGAGGATCACGCCTTTGACGAGGACGAGTGTCCCTTGGGGGTCGCCTTCGCTGACGGAAAAGCCGTGAAATACCAAGGCCAGTGGATGGAATTTAAAATTACCTCGGACGGATTGACGGATGACTTTGACCGACAGCCCGGCCAGCCTGGGAAGAAGTATTTTGGTCTGGTGGACCTCCTCGTGTGCGAATCGATTGATACAGCGACAGACAACTACGAGATCGTAGAAGTCACCGCCGAGAATTATGACGAGCGGAAGTATTTTGGCGTCACTCACATAATGCGCAGTGCGAAAAATGCTGAACACTCAGTCCAAGTTATCTGCCTTCGATCACTTAGGACTGCGATCGGAGCGCAAGAGGGAGAGAATCCGCCCCTGGCACCTGTCGAACCAGTGGAGAAGGACTGAAACCACGCTCACGCGCCACTTCGGTGATTCAAAGTGGCGCGTGAGCAAGCGCGGCCCCAGTGCGTAACGGCGTTGCTGTCCAGCTGGGATAGCAGGTACGCGCAGATGACGGCGCCGATCACCGGACCACCACGTAGGACACCGCGTTCAGTTGCTGTCCGGCACGGCGGTGGCGCACGTAGTGGAACACCACCGAGGCGTTCACCAGCGTGAAGGCGGTGAAGGCACCGAAGTTGATGAACGACGTCGACGTGGCCACGTCCAGGAAGAGCGCGATCAGGCCCACGACGCCGGTGACCACGAGGTTCGCCACCGGGGTGTGGTACTTCTCGTTCAGCCGGCCGAAGACCGCTTTGGGCAGGACCGAGTCGCGGCCCATCGCATACAGCAGGCGGGAGGCGCTGGCCTGCGCCGCCAGGCCGGAGGCGAACTACGCCACCACCAGGCCGGCCAGGAACACCGCGCCGAACAACTGCCCGCCGATCTGCAGGGCGATGGAACTGGCCGCGGAGGCCGAGTCCTCAAACGCGCCGCCGGGGTGGACAAGCTGGGTCACGTAGGAGACGGCCACGAACATGCCGCCGCCGATCAGGGCCACGAGCATGATGGCGCGCGGCACGGTGCGGCGCGGGTTGATGGTTTCCTCCGTGAGGGTGGTGACGGCGTCGAAGCCCCGGAACGAGTAGGCGGCGATCGCGGCGCCGGCGGAGATGGTGGCGAAGCTGGTTGAACTGCTGGCCTTCGCTGCCGCGTCCGCAGACGCTGCGGGGGCAGCCAAGTGTTTTAAATCTTTGGCAAGTTGCTTCAGTTCTTTGACCTGCGGCCCGTCCAGCGGTTCGGCACTTTTGATCCATTGAACCTTATGATCAGAGGATATGTAACACCAGGTATTTGGGGGAGAACGGTGACTGAGCACGATCCCGCGTCAACACATCCGGCAGCCGAAAAACTGCAAGTCGCCGCACGGCTCAGGGACCAGGAACTGGACTACCTGGACGCCGAATATGCCAAAGCTCTTGCCTCGGGGGCGTGGAATCCGCTTGAACTCTATGCCCGCTACATCCAGACATGGGAAGCCGCCGCTGCCCGACACACTGCAGCCCTTACCAACGCGCATTCTGAATACGTCGCAACAGCAGGAGTCGATGTACCCGCGATCGCCGGCTGGCAGGTGCCCGCTCCCTATCCGGCCCCAGGGAGGAAAGCCCCCAAAAGCGGTCAGTCCCAGCTACACGAATGGCAGACACCTGTGTCACACCAGGCAGGTTCCAGAACCTCAGCCGTGCCCGTTAGGCCGAAAAACGGGGCTCTGCACAAGCTGCGTTGGGTAGGCGCAGGCATCCTGGCAGTAGTTCCTCTTGCTGCTGTCTCGTCGATAGGCTCTGCCGGTACAAAGCCCAAAAACATCTCGCCCATGAGCGATCCTATTTCAACGACCAGGACCGTGACGTATGAAGTGGTCGGTGGAGCGAAGACTGCCAGTATTACCTATGAGACGACGGCCGGCACATCGCAGGCGACCGTCGCAATTCCACTAAAAACAAGGCCGGCGAACTGGTGACCTTCGAGATGGAGCGGGGCGCCTTCGTCTACCTCTCTGCACAGAATAAGGGAACCTCCGGCAACCTCATTTGCCGGATCAGCGTCGATGGAGTTGTCATCTCGACCCACACCTCATCCGGTTCGTACGCTATCGCCAGCTGTGATGGCATCGTTCGCTGAAGACACCGCGAAGTCCTGGCACGCGTACTAAGCCCGGTGTAGCACGGGAGCCGCAGGCGCGAGAGGACCTCTCAAACGGCAGGGGGATTCACGTCGGGGTACTCCCAGTGATCGTCCAAAACGCGCCACCCAGCCCGCACTAAAGACAACACCGTCATCCAGCGAAAGGAGAAAGATCAATCTATGGAAAGTACAGTTCGCGATGGGCAGCTTGAAGAGGGGGTCGTCTATCTGCAATCAATGGGGGATGACGATGATGGCGTCGCCGTTGACCCGGAACGAGCCGACCCCGCTGAAGTGTATGCGCATGACCTGCTCATAGGTGGCGGAGGGACAATCGAGTGGATGCACAATGGCCCCCTTGTCGGCCGATACGTCGACTTGGCACCCGTCAAATTGTCAAGGCTCCATGCTGCACTGAAGTTCGAACGGTGCTGCAATGACCCTCGCATTTACATCGAGCGAGGATCTGGAGAAATCAATGAAGACATGTTGGATCTGGATGATCTCCATCTTGAGCTCCGCGATAGCCAGCTGGTTGCGGTCGTCAGGACAAGCCAGGAGTCTCAGCCGGAGATGAGCGAGAAAGAACACGAGTCTTCGCTGCAGCAGATTATGGCGCACTATGGATGCGTGGTTTCTGCGGTGCGGTATCTCTCAGCTGACTTGGAGCCCATAAGCACCCTGAAGATTGATTTCTCCAATGCCGGTCTAGAACCTGATGTGGCAGCCAAGTTCAATGCTGAGGAAGTCGAAAGAATTCGGAACACTGTCCATGTCGTGGAGGTTCTACTGACGGCTTCGGACGAGGACCCTTGCGAAAAACTCATTGACGCCAGCCGTGCTCTGGCCGCCTACCTCACTGCATTGAAGGGGGGTGCGCTCACGGGTCGGACAATCGTTGACCTACTCCGCGGTGGACACACGAAGCTACTCCTCGGACACAAGGAAAGCGCCTTTCTCGATGTTAAGTCGCAGCAGTACAACGTGGGCCTAAATGGTGATGCTGGGAATCGGCAAAAGATTGAACTTGCTCAGGACGTCGCACGCTTTGCCAACGGAGACCAGGACGCCGTTCTTGTGCTCGGCTACACGGAAGGCAAGGTAGGCAAGGACTCAGTAATTAAGGGCATCAAGGAGATCGACCTTGAGGGGTTTGATCCTGATACGTATCTAAAGATTCTCGACGCTAAGGTCGTGCCTGCAGTTACAGGGCTTGTGGTCGAGTCGGTGGAAACCGAGCCAGGCAAGGGCGTAATTTTTATCTACGTTCCCGCTCAGGCTCCCGAAATGCAGCCGTACCTCGTGCACGGCGTTGTAGCCGAAGGAAAAGTCGAGGGTGCTTTCTTCAGTATCGTGCAAAGACGGGGCGAGGGATCCATCGCCATATCCGCGAGCCAGATACACGGATATCTGGTGGCGGGTAAGGCGTTCCTTAGGGGGAAAAGCTAGCAGGTTGGAACGATCCGGCCCGGATGTGAAAGGGCGGACGGCACCTCTTATGTCCCCGGCCGGTCAACTAAAGCTTGAATCTCCCGAGCCCGGCAGCTGCCCCATGACGGTGCATGGGTTGGTCCGGAATCCGAGGTAGGCGAGGTCATCGGTGATCCGGTAAGCGGACTACACGGTGGTGAAGACCGGCTTCCCCTGACGCCGCCACCGATTGCCCCACTGTTGGTGCACGAGTCTTCTGCAACCCAAGGTCAACAGTTCCCTGCACTCGCCCGCAATTCCCCAGACCGCTACAAACGACTTCTGTAACTGACCGAGGGCGCCCGCAGCTTCAGCGGACGCCCCCCATTCGGGTGTTAAGCCAGCGCAGTGGCGTAACACGCGTGACTCAGTCAATGAGGACAGGCTGCTTGTCACCCTCTGAAGATTCGACACATTGCCGGGAAGCGTCCCGCTTCCGGTGATTCAACCAGCACCCCAACGCAAGAACCGCCACGAGCCCAAACGTGCTCAGGAGCTGTGGACGGGAATCTTCGCCGATGAAGCCCACCGTGAAGATCGCCGCAAGGATGAGCAGGCCAACCACAGTGAGCACCGGGAAGCCGGGCATCCGCAGGGGAAGCTCCGCACCCTCGCGGTCGGCGCGGAGCCGCAGCGCCGGCTGGGCCAGGAGTGCTGACGTCCAGACCAGCAGGCACGTCGAGCCCACGATGTTGAGCAGGACGGGAAGGACCTTCTCCGGGAATGCCAGCTCAAGCACCACCGTGACAACGCCGAAGGCAACGCTGGCCAGGACCGCAGCCACCGGAACCCGGGCCTTGGAAACGGAAGCCAGCCAGCGCGGGGCCTCGCCCCGCTCGGCCAGAGAGAACGCCATCCGGGAGGCACCGTAGAGGTTGGCATTGAGGGCGGAGAGCAGGGCAGCGACGGCAACCAGAGTGATCGCGGCGGCCGCACCGGGCATACCGGCAGCATCCAGCACCGCGGCGAAAGGGCTCTTCAACCCCGCCGAACCCACGGGCACCACAGCAGCAATCACGAAGATGGCACCGATGTAGAACACCAGGATGCGCCACAGCACAGTTCGGACCGCCTTCTTCACGCTGCGGGCCGGTTCGGCGGTCTCGGCTGCGGCCACGGAAACGATCTCGGTACCGCCGAACGCGAACGCCACCACGAACAGGGCAGTCGCAATCCCGCCGAAGCCGCTGGGCGCGAACCCCTCCCCCATGAAGTTGTCCAGGCCCGGTGACTGCACGCCGGGCACCAGGCCGAACAGCAGCGCATAGCCCACCAGCAGGAACCCGACGATCGCTGCCACCTTGAGCAGGGCGAACCAGAACTCGAACTCACCGAAGTTTTTCACGCTGGTCAGGTTCACCGCGGTGAGCACCACGATGAACACCAGGGCCATCAGCCACAACGGCAGGACCGGGAAGATGGTGGCCAGCAGTCCTGCCGCGCCAAGTGCCTCGGCGGCGATGACCACCACGAGTTGGATCCACCAGAGCCAGCCCACGGTTGCACCGGCCACCGGCCCGTAGGCCTTGGCGGTGTAGACGGAGAAGGCGCCGCTGTCCGGGTTGGCGGCGGCCATCTCGCCGAGTGCCCACATCACCAGGATGATCAGGGTGCCAGCCACGAGGTAGGAGATCAGCACGGCCGGGCCGGCGGCCTGGATGCCCGCGCCGGAGCCGATGAACAGGCCCGCGCCGATCGCGCTGCCCAGCCCCATCATGGTGAGCTGGCGGGGTTTCAGGGCTGCGCCGAGTGGGCGGTCAGACGTCGTTGTCTGTTGTTCCATGGGGAGTCCTCTGGTTGTAGGTCGAACGGAGTTGGGGAAAGGTCAATGAGTTGTCAGGCCGCGTTGGCCGCGAGGAGCCGGAGCACCCGGTTGTTGGAGTCCGGGTCGGCGACGGTGATCCGCACGCCGTCGCCCTGGTAGGCCCGGACCAGGATGCCCGCGGCGTCGAAGCCGTCCACCAGCGTGGCCAGCAGCTGGGCGTCGGCGCGGATCCACAGGAAGTTGCCCTGGCTCGGCTGGAGCGTCCAGCCCTGGCCGTCCAGTTCCGCGGCCATCCGGGCGCGCTCCTGCTTCACCGCGGAGACCCGGGCTTCCATCTCCTCCCCCGCGTCCAGCGACGCGATGGCCGCCTTCTGCGCCAGCGCGCTCACGGCGAACGGCAGGGCGGTGCGGCGCAGGCCTTCGGCGATGGCCGCCGTCGTAATGGCGTACCCGACGCGCAGGCCGGCGAGCCCGTAGGCCTTGGAGAAGGTGCGCAGTACGCAGACGTTCGGGTACCGGCGGTAGAGTGCCAGGGAATCGGGGCCGCTGCCGGCGTCGGCGTACTCCACGTAGGCCTCGTCGATCACCACCAGGACGTCGGAGGGGACGGACTGCAGGAAGGCCTCGAGGCGGCCGTTGCTGATGGGCACGCCGGTGGGGTTGTTGGGTGTGCAGAGCAGGATCACCTTGGTGCGGTCGGTGACGGCGGCTGCCATGGCGTCGAGGTCGTGGCCCTCGGCGTCGTCCAGCGGGACGCGGACCGGCCGGGCGCCCGCCAGCTCCACCAGGATGGGGTACGCCTCGAAGGAGCGCCACGCGAAGACCACCTCGTCCCCGGCCTCGCACAGTCCGGTGATGATCTGCTGCAGGACGCCCACGCTGCCGGGTCCCACCGCCACCTCCGCGGCCGTGACGCCGAGGTGCCGGGCGATCCGTTCGCGGAGTTCGACGGCGGCCATGTCCGGGTAGCGGTTCATCCTGCCCGCCGCCTCGGTCACGGCAGCGGTGGCTGCGGGCAGCGGTTCGTAGTGGCTTTCGTTGCTGGCGAGGGCGGCGATGTCAGCGCCGAGGCTGCGCCGACCCGGGACGTAGGCCGGAAGGCCGGTGACGGCGCTGCGGAGGGTGGGCAGCTTTGATGCCGATGGGGCCAGGAGTTGATCAGGGCTCATGAGGTCTGATCATGGAAGTGACCCGGGCCACATTGCAAGGTAAGCTCTGGTGCTTGGGACTTATGCTCAACTTCTAACAACTGTGGTGAAAATATGACCATCGCGAACTCTCGCACCCTCGATCCGCTCGACGGCAGGATCATCCTTGCCCTCGACAAGGACCCCGAAGCCAGCGCCTTGGCACTTTCCCGGACACTCGGCGTCGCCCGCAACACCGTCCACGCCCGGTTGGCGCGGCTGGAGCGCAGCGGCGCGCTCCGCTCCTTCAGCCGCAGGCTGGACCCCGCCGCGCTGGGCTACGAACTGATGGCTTTCCTCTCGCTGTCCATCAGCCAGACCCGGACGGGCTCGGTGGAGAACGGGCTCGCCGCGATCCCTGAGGTCATCGAGGTGCACGCCACCACCGGCGACGCGGACCTCATGGCCAAGGTGATGGCCCGCGGCACCGCAGACCTCTACCGCATAACCAACGAGATCCTGGAGATCGAGGGAATCGAGCGGACCAGCACCGCCATCTCCATCCTGGAACTCATGCCGCCCCGGTACGACGGGCTGATCAGCCGGCTGTCGGAGCAGGAGTCCTCCGCTTCGAGCTAAACATTGGCGACGGTATTGACGGCCGGCCATTTCGTCACTCCGGCACGCATATCGTGCCAAAAACCCAGCCGCAAGGATGAAAGCTTGCGTCCTCCCGCGGCCCGGACGCATTAAGGTCGGAGCCGCAATTCACCAAAGTCCTTAAGGGCGGAAGGATTAAGCCAGACCTGATCGAAGGTGGGCAAAGGCGCCTTGTGATGAGATGTGCAGCGCTGCAGGAGGAGGCGAATGGCCTCCTCCTGCAGCGCTACTGCGTTGTGGGTCAGCAAGAGCAGGTGCTTATAACTGCCCGAGAGCAGGAAGGTTCCATCCCCGCTCGCCGCCGGTTGACCGACTTCCTCCATGTCACTAAGCAGCAGGCCCGCCCACCGTTTGCCGTGCGCCATCCCGCTGCATATTTGCCATTTCACCAAAGGCCTAATATAAGCAAGACTTGGAAATTCGCCGATCTCCCGCAGAAGGCCCGTTACACCGTAGCTGGTGACTTCCTTCCACGCGATCTCTGGGTACGGCCGGACCATATCTTCCACCAGCCTGATTCGACGTTCATAGGTCTCCGGATCTGTGGAACCTAAACTGAGGAGGGCAGCTTTTGACATATTCGCATCCGCGTACTCTAGTTTTGCAGTTCGCAGAACTCGGTCCCTTCGGCGAGCGGGAGCGATTATCCAAAGAGCTGTTCCTGCTGATTCAAATGCATTACGAAGCAACGTGTACGGAGCGAATGGATGAAGGGTCAGGTCCAAATTGTTCGCGGTTTCCGCCGAAATGGTCATGCTTCTTAGGGCCGCTAAATTATCCGCACTAGCCATTAGCAGGTAGCGCACATAGCTAGATGTGGGTAGCGGATAGGTTGCCTTGTCATCGCCGTGCATGGCCGACCCCCTCTGCACCTCACTGAAGTGACCGAGCTGATCATGAAGAACCGAGTGCCTGTCCAAGACTTGAAGCAGCAGGCGGGCGTTATCGTGTTCCTGCTCTGAGGAAGAGAATCTGTTTCTAGATTTGGGTGGATAGGAATCGGCGGTCATGCCCTGATGATCGCATCAGTTGAGACGTGGAGACCTCACCGTTCCATTACGGCGTTGCGGTACCGTCTAAACGTCGGACACCAACACAACAACAAATGCCTTCAATGCCTGTTTCCGTAACTGCGAAGGAGTCCGCGAACAACGCCTAGGTCCGTCACGGGATTGCGAATCAAACGCTTCGATTTCACGACGAAAGGGGACTTCTCGATGACCACAAGACGCAACCCCTGCTCGCGGATGAGCAGACGCTTGCGCTCGTCATAGCGACGACGCTGCTCGCCGCGATTGACGCCGGATACGGTCTGACGCCTGTCGAAGAACGAAGATGGTTTTGTATGCTGCTCTTCCTGAAATTCGACGACGAGCTCGAAGGAGGGCCAGAAGCTGTCGACAGGAAGCCTAGTTCCGAAAGGCCGCGAAGGGGACGGGTCTCCGCGGAGCCACTCGAACGTCATTTGGCGATTGCCGCTTGCCCCAAGGACCTCGTCGCAGAGATCAAGTACGTAGTATTCGTCGGATGAAGCGCGGTCTGCCATAGGGCAATACTTGCAGTTCCGGGCAGCTTCTTGATCTAGTCGAGCTCCACGAACCGATGTCCACGGCAGTCACCTGCCTTATCCGGGCCTCTCAGCGAGAACACGGGCTGGGTTCCGGCCGCCCCTCGCGCAGCCGGATATCATCCGGACGTGACTCACCTTCAACTACTGCTGAAAGCCATCGCCGAGGATCTGGGCGACCCAGTGACCTGGAGCGCTCCCGTTGAATTCCCCAACTCTCTCGCGCTTTGCGCCCTGAACTCGGCCTATTCCCTGCGCGCAACCTCTGCTTCTGCCAAAAACGTCCTCGCCCGATACCGCGCGGTGCGTCCCGCCGCAGACTCCGATAGCGGCCCCGACCTACTCCAGGCAATGGATGATGTGGGCGGTCCTGCCAATTTCGCCCGCGAGATCCTACGCAACGGCAGCAAACTCCCGGGCACCGTGCGCTTGCGCACTGAGGGCATTTATGAGGGCCTGACCCGACTCGCGGCACTGGAAGTCACCGTGACAACTGCGCAAGACCTTCGGGCCGCAGCGGCAAACGGCAACACCGCTGCAGAGAAAGCGTGGTGCTCTGTCGTCGGCCTTGGCCCACTTTCCTGGTCATACCTGCTCATGAACGCTGGCGTCGGCACCGAGACTAAGCCGGACGTTATGGTCCAGCGGTATCTCGCCAGGGCTCTCGGCGAAGACCAGAAGGTAACGCCAGAACGTACGCGGCAGCTCCTCCAGCTCGCGGCCGCAGACCTTGCCGTAGAACCTAGAGACTTAGACCGAGCAATTTGGCTGCACGAGAGTCCTTCGTCACCGGCCGGTCGGGGCAGGCAGGACGTAACCGCAATACAGTAACGGTCGGAGATCGGGCACGGATGCAATTCCCCGATCAGCCATCCGGAATCTCGCATTCAGGACAGAAGCGGCGACTCGCGCCACAAGTGGGCGTTTTGTCACTGCTTTCCGCTTCTGCTGCCAAAAGTCCCAACGGCAAACTCGTCTCTTGCCGATCTGAGGTCTACGTCGCAGGATTCCTGCATGACTTCACTTACCGTCTCCGGCCGTGTGGCAGAGGTTCTCAGCAGCTACGTCAGCGACGTCTTCGGCGTCATGGGCAACGGCAACGTCTACTTCCTGGACGCCGCCGAGCAGCAGGGCCTGCGCTTCACCGCCGTCCGGCATGAGGGCGCCGCCATCGCCGCGGCCGACGCCTACTACCGCGCCTCGGGACGGCTCGCCGCGGGCACCACCACCTACGGCCCCGGCTACACCAACGCGCTTACCGCCCTCGCCGAGGCGGTCCAGGCGCAGATCCCGGTGGTGCTGGTCACCGGCGACGCGCCCACCAGCGGCGCCCGGCCCTGGGACGTGGACCAGGCGGCCATCGCCGTCGGCCTCGGCGCGACAACCTTCACCGTCACCCGCGACGCCGCGGGCGCCGGCACCCGGCAGGCGGTGGAGTACGCACTCACCCGGCGCACCGCCGTCGTGCTGGCCATCCCCTACGACCTCGCCGCGCTCGAGGCAGCGGACGAGGAGCTTCCGGAGCCGTCGGCGCCCAAGGTGACGGACGACGGCGGCACCGACCTTGTGCGGGTCGCCCGCCTGCTTGCCGGTGCCAGGCGGCCGCTGATCCTGGCCGGCCGGGGTGCGCACCTCGCCGGAGCCGGTCGGGAACTCCGCGAACTTGCCGACCGGCTCGGCGCACTGACCGCCGGAACCGCCCTGGCGCTCAACCTCCTCAATGGCGAGGGGTACCTGGGCGTGTCCGGCGGTTTCGGCACCGACACCGCGGCCGGGCTCATGGGCGAGGCCGACGTGGTCCTGGTGGCCGGGGCGAGCCTGAGCCCGTTCACCATGCGGTTCGGGCACCTGCTCGGCCCCGATGCCACGGTCATCCAGATCGATACTGCGGTGGAGCCGACAAATCCGCGGGTGGATGTGTTTGTTCAGGCGGACGTGAAGGCTGCTGCTTCGCGGCTTCTGTCCCTGGTTGAAGGCGAGGCTGCTGCCGTGGCGTGGCGCGCTGAGGCTGCTCGTCGTTTGGCATCGGGGCCGGGGCATTCTGCTGGTTCCGCTTCGACTGTGGACGGACGGCTGGACCCGCGCGCCCTTGCTGCCGCTCTGGATGCCGTGCTGCCGGAGCGCCGGACGGTGGTGCAGGACGGCGGGCACTTCATCGGGTGGGCGCCCATGTATTGGAACATCCCCCGGCCGCAGGACCTGGTGATGGTGGGGACCGCGTATCAAACGATCGGGCTGGGTCTGGCGAGCGCTGTCGGCGCGACCCGTGCCGTGGAGAACGACCGGACCCTGGTGCTGGCTTCGGGGGACGGCGGCTTCCTCATGGGCCTTGCCGACCTCGAATCGCTGATCGGTGCCGCCAGCAGCGCCATCGTTGTCATCTACAACGACGCCGCCTACGGCGCCGAGATCCACCAGTACGGTTCCCAGGGCCTTACGGAGAGGCCAATGGTGATCCCGGAGGTGGACTTCAGCGGTGTGGCGCGTGCTTTGGGTGCTGAGTCGGCTGTCATCCGTTCCCTCGATGACCTGTCCGCGCTGCAGGACTGGATCGACGCGGGCGCCCTGGGAACCTTCGTGGCCGACTGCCGGATCACCTCCACCGTCCGGGCTCCGTGGCTGACCGAATGGATGAACGCGACGAGGACGGCGAAGACGCTCAAAGCGGCGGTGGCGTCCTAGCTAGCCAAAACTCTACGGACAGCCGCGTGCACCAGAATGGGACTGTATGCCGCCCGCTGGCGGAACATTGCGTTAATTACCGAGCGCCGCGAACCGTTCCAAGACAATGCGGCATGCCTGTACATCGAATAACCCAAGGCCGTGCCTTACAAGAGGCACGGCCTTGGACCACCAAGAGTCAGTGAGCCTGATTAGAGAACTTCGCAGGCTTTTAGTTCGACGCCGAGGTCCCCACCATCCTGGAACGTGCCACGCACGGTAATCGCGCTTCCGGGCACAATTGTTGCGGCCCGTGCTGCTGCCAAGTCATTGCAGTTGACGTGCAGGAAGTTGTACTTATCGCCATTGTCCACTCGAACGATGTACTGATCCTTGTCGAGGAACTCGGTATCGACCTTGTTTACAAATCCGGTGACCTGCAGAACCTTTCCTTTGTACTTAGCATCGGCAGCTGCCTCATTGCCCTTGAAGTCCGCCAGCAATTGGCCAGCTTCGACCTGCACTACTTCGGGAGCCGTTTTAGCAGGAGCCGCCGCCGGCGCAGGCGCTGCTGCCGGAGCCGCAGCAGACGTCGCTGTTGGCACCTCCGTGGCAGGCGTTGCAGTAGCCGAGGAAGTACTCTTGCCACCATTCGCCATAGACGAAATGATGGCTATCACGATAATGATCAGCGGGATCATGAATCGCTTTTTCTTGAACCAGGGACGCGAAGCCTTGCGGTAGGCTTTGTCGGCAGCGGCTTGAGCTTTTCCGTCGCGCTTTGCATCAGTCAAGGTTGTGTTGTCAGTCATTTTTATCCTGTCTGAATTATGATGTCACTGTATAGATGCCAGGCTGAATATCACACGGATATAGCTTGAAACATGCGGACGTCGTCATCGCACGGGCCTGCCTCCAAAACCGGGCTTCTGTTTTATCGCGCATAATTAGAAACTGACGAGCTTTCCGCCTAATTTCTCTTGGACTTGTGCGGTCGTGGGGCTATTGATCACCCAGTTTTCCCCGACAAGCCACGAATTGCCGCCCGATGATTTCAGATCTGCGTTGAGTTTCTTGACGTTCTGAATGAGCTGGCTGATGTCGCTACTCGAGAGGTACGTCGAGATGACCGTATTCGACGAGCACTCGGCCGACTCCGCGGCAAGTGTGATCACGTTTGTTTGTTTGAAGTCCGGGCATACACCCCCAGCCTTCACATATGCGGCTTTAAGCGCTGAAACTGTAGAGTAGCTGCCCCCATTCGCAGGGGGTGCGGTTACCGTCGGCGTGACTTCGGGGGTAGCCGCTGGCTGAGAGCCTGAACAGCTGGTAAGAGCAAGCGCCCCGGTCAGCAGGACAGCGTGCACAATGACTTTTGAGGACATGTTCGAATTTCCTTGCAAATTTGAGGTCATTGCTTCAACCACGAGCCGCAGCGGGACGATTTGAAGTCCTGCCCCGCTGACAGTGTCACCGAAGGACGTCCGCCTGTGACGATGTCGTTGTCCACAATGTCCGAACCGTTGGAGCCGGTGCGGTAGATTCCCCAGTAGCAGCTTCCCGTTACGTCAGCTGTTGTCCGGTAAGTGCCTGGTTCGATGTCCCTGCCCACGGTCCAGGTTCCTTCTTTGATGGTGTTCGCTGCCTTTGCCTTCTCGGCAGACGTGACGGACTCCTCCCGCTTTTTCACACTCTCTTCCGCAGCCTTCACCGCGGATTCGCGAACGGTGATTGCGGTTTCCTTTGTGGAAATTGTTGACTCGCGTCCCGCGATGCTCGAATTCAGAGTGTTGTAACGACTTTGAAGTTGGGCTAGATCCGCACTGACGCTGTCTTTCTGCGATTGGAGGGCCACATACTCGCGGCTTTTCGTGGGATCAGGAAGAGTTGCACCGACGGCTATCCCTGCAATGAGAAACACCACCGCGGCACTCACTGCCCAATACCATTTGATCCGCGGTTGGCGGATTCCTTTGCTGGCAGCTGTTGAAGGGGCGGAACTGGCACCGAATCCAGTCAACGGCCACCTCCGCGATTTCCCGGAGAAGAGTGGAAAGCGATGCCTCTCCAATTTCTGAGACTTCGGTGACACGACCTTCAGTTCGGCTTCTGGGCTGTGGTCTGACGGCATAGAAAGCGGTGCTGCCTCTGGCCTGGGAGGAATCCCCGGCACAGATTCGGTTTCGGACAATGTAGCCCCCAATGATTCGTACGAGTTGCAAATGCGCGTGCAACCTATCAACCACTTCGGAGACCACTCAGGGAATTGCTCAGAAATACTTATGAGCTTCGCGGCACTTCTCGACGTGATAAGTCGCATCTGAAAAGAGGGTATTTGTTCATTCCGTCCGACAAAGACAAAAAAGCATATCCTTGCCATAACCTGCTCAAGTCTTGATGCGATCTTGAGGACCGACTGACGTTGTCGCCTCAATCGCTTAACAGTTGCAATCTTCGGTTAGACCTTATCGGGTTACCGTTTAGTTGGCATCAAGGCGGAGAATGCACCTCCCGGTCCGATAGCCGCCTCTTAACCTCCTTACGCTTCCCGCCGCAATTACAAGTCGCCTTTGTTCTGTACGGGGGCCACTCCGGTTGATTCGTAAGGTCGATCCACGCTGAGCACGGGCACTAGTGCCGCCGCTGCCCAACAGTGCAAGATCCTCCGCGCTCGACCAACCAACCGTATTTAGCGAAGCCTCCACCGCCCCCATTACAGGCTCCACGCTGCGCTGTCTTGCTCTCCCCCGGAACCCCAGGACGAGCAAACCCGCAGCACCCGCGCGCAGGCGTCGGCCAATAGCCCGGCGAGTCCGGGTACTGCAGGTCCTAGGGGCTTATCAGGCCGATGGTGCACGCCCGCGCTTCAACACAGTGGGTGCAGTGGAAGGTCTCCCGCCCTACTGAACTCGGAACACCCGAATCCTTGTACGCCAAAAATTGCCGTCGCGGCCGCCCACCAGCGCCAGCGATGTCTTGCAATTGCTTCTCTTTGCGGCAACCATGCAAAGCATTGCCAGATGGCAAGCGTGCCGGACATTCCGATTCTTTTTTGACGGCCCGGCTTAGGATCTGTTTCATGAGGATTGCCGTTGCAGGGGGAACCGGTACAGTGGGCCGCCACGTTGTGGCCATCGCCAGGGAGCGCGGGCACGAGGTGGTCAGCCTCAGCCGCTCGGAAGGGGTGGACCTGGTCAACGGGCGCGGCCTCGGCCAGGCACTGCAGGATGTCGAAACAGTCATCGACGTCTCCGGCATCCAGTCCCTGTCCACCAAAAAAGCCGTGGACTACTTCACCAACGCCACCCAGAACCTGCTGGCGGCCGGGAAGAAGGCCGGCGTCACCCACCATCTGGCGCTGTCCATTGTGGGCATCGACAAAGCCAACTCAGGACTGTATGCCGGGAAACTGGTACAGGAGGACGAAGTCAGGCACGGCGGCGTTCCCTGGACCATCCTCCGGTCCACCCAGTTCCACGAGTTCGTGCCGATGTCCATTAAGGCCGCCTCGGCGGGCCCCATTGTTTTCGTGCCCACCATGACCACCCAGCCGGTGGCGGCAAAGGAGGTGGCCGCGGCCCTGGTGGACGCGGCCGAGGCCGGACCGCAGGGACGCCTCCCGGACCTCGGCGGCCCGCGGACCGAACAGCTGAAAAGCCTGGCCGCGGCCTACCTCACCAAGGCGCAGCAGAAGAAACGGATCGTTCCCCTGCGCGTTCCCGGACCCATGGGCAAGGCAATGCGCAACGGCTCCCTGATCCCTGCGCCAGGATCCGCCGTCGGACGCCAGACGTTCCAGGAGTGGCTCGAAGCCAACGATGCCGCCCAAAGCTGATGCCCGCCGCCCGGTAGGGGTTTCCCGGCATCCGCCCTTGACTACCTAAAGCCCTCCCCCTTTGGCTCCCCTTTCTGGCAACCCTGCAATCCGGGCCTAGCCTGCGGACGTATGGTGATCCCGCCGGGAGGCGGTGAAACGGCCCCGGTGCCACTGACATTGGTCAAAGGGGACTGTTATGCGCCCGCTCCGCCTGTTCATCGCCCTCCTCCTCGCCGCCGCCTGCGCAGTGGCGCTGCCTGTCCCCGCCCAGGCGGCCGACGTCGGAATTCCCGGCCCGTCATTCGCTGCCGACGGCGTGCGAACCCCGACGGCGGACAAGGCCCAGAGCAAGCTCTGGTTCCAGGATGGGAGCTGGTGGGGGCTGTTGTGGAGCGAGTCCGCACATGCCACAACGATCCACCGGCTCGACCCCGCCACCCAGACGTGGCAAGCGACCGGCACTATGGTTGATGGGCGCCTGACTGCACGGGGAGACGCTCTGTGGGACGCAGCAGCTGGCAAGCTCTATGTCGTATCGGGCACCACGGTTCGTTCGGAATGGAACTCGCCACCGTCCCAGCAGGCGGTGGCGTCCGGGTCCGCGGAGCTGCACCGGTTCAGGTATGACGCCTTGGCGAAGACCTATTCGGAGGACGCAGGTTTCCCCCTCACTCTGCACCGTGGGAGCACCGAATCGATCACGGTGGCCAAGGACTCCCTTGGCAAGCTGTGGGTCACCTACACCGTGGTGTCCTCCGACAACAGCAACCGTGTTTATGTCAACCACTCCACAACCAGCGACACCTCTTGGGGCACCCCGTTTGTCATGCCGACCACCAACGCCCAGGTGCACTACGACGACATCTCCGCCGTCACGTCGTTCCAGGGCGACAAGATCGGCATTATGTGGAGCAACCAGCGGCCGGGGCAAAAGAAGTTCTACTTCGCCATCCATCAGGACGGCCAGCCGGACACCTCGTGGCAGACAGAGGTGGCCTATGGCGGGGGCAGGAACTGCACCGGCGGCTGCGCCAACGATCATCTCAACCTCAGGCAGCTGGCCAGCGACGGCAGCGGCCGCCTCTTCGCGGCCATCAAGACTGCCAATCGGAAGGTCGGCCAAACGCTGGTGGCGCTCCTGGTCCGCGATGCCCAGGGCAACTGGAGCAGCGCCGAGTTCGGCGCTGTGGAAGACCTCCACACTAGGCCGATGGTCATGATCGACGAGGAACACAGCCAGGTCTGGATGTTCGCGGTCGCACCCGAAGAGGGCGGAACCATCTATTACAAGAAAGCACCCTTGGACAGCATTGCCTTCCCGCCCGGCGTCGGAACACCCATCATCAGCAGCAGTGTTGACACGGACATCAACGATCCGACGTCAACGAAGCAGAACGTCAACAGCCAGACCGGGCTGGTGGTGCTGGCATCCTCGAGGGCTAATGCCCGGTACTGGCACGCCTACATAGACCTTGCAAAATAGCGCCTGCGTCAGCATTTAGGTAGGCGAATCCCCTCAGATACGGGTGTTTTGGTAAGGCTTTGGGTAGAGCGGTCGCAATCCGTTCGCAGTACCCTCTTCTCAAGGCGACGACAGTCATTGGCGGGCACTGGAAAAGCCCGGGTCGCCTGCCGCAAAGGGTGCGGGTTCTGGGCTGCACCATCGTAAGGCGGCCCAGTTGGTCACTACCGAGCGGGCCGCTATCTGCCGACAATCCGGCGTCCATTTCACCAAAAAATGTGGGTATTCAGGTGGAGCGGACCTTGAAACCGGTTGGTCGGCGCGCCCGTGTGGGCATCTATCGGAGTAGCGCAGCCAGGCTGCGCCTCTCCTATCGCCATTTGCAGCCCGAGAGGGCTGCCGCACCCTGGAGATTCTGATGAAAGTCTTGTCACGCATTGCCGTACTCGCAGCTGCCTTGATTGCTGGTTCTTCCTCAGCCGTCGCCGCTCCTCCACCAATCCGGTCGGACTTACTTCCGACTACGATCAAGTCAGGGGAGGGCTGCAATTTCAGGTTAAGAGTTGAAGGAACTGACGCCAACGCGCGCGTCAAGACCTTCAAGAACGGCAGACAGATCACTTCCGGCAAGGGCTATCTTGTGACGTATACAAACGTGAAGTCAGGCGAGTCCCTGACTTTCGAAACGAACGGATCAGCGGAGATTATCTCGGCCCCGGACGCGGACAATGTTGTCACCGTTACTGCCACCGGGAGTTACGGCCTGATCTTGTTCCCCAGCGACCTTCCCCAGGAGCTGACGCCCTCCGCAATCCAGTACACAGGGCGGATTGTCTACACGGTGGACCTTGATACCGGCGTCTTCACCTTGCTCAGCTCGTCCGGCCAGCAACAGGACATCTGCGCCGCGTTGTCGTAAAGCCCTGCGGCCGTTGAGGACCACAAGACCAACCTTGGCGCGATAGCAGCGTTCGTCCACCGTGCGATACGCCACTCCCCAGCCGGATCCGGAATAGCCGCACCTGGCCACGCAGTTGTGCCAACCATGAAGGCAATCACTTACAGCGAATACGGAACCCCGGACGTCCTCGACTACGGCGACCAGCCGATGCCGAAGGTGGGGCCCGGCATGGTCCTGGTCAAGGTCAAGGCAGCCGCGGTGAATCCTGTGGACTGGAAGATCATGGCCGGCGGACTGGATGCGGTCATGGACCTGCAGTTCCCCGCCATCCCCGGCTGGGACGTGGCCGGCGTTGTGGAGTCGGTTGGCATCGACTCCCGGCAGTTCCAGCCCGGCGACGAGGTCATCGCCTACGGCCGCAAGGACTACGTCCACGGCGGCAGCTTCGCCGAATACATCGCCCTGCCGGAGCGGGTCCTGGCCAAGAAGCCCACCTCACTCGGCTGGAACGAAGCCGCAGGTCTGCCGCTGGCCGGACTCACCGCCTACCAGGTGCTGAACCGGCTGGGCCTGAAGGCCGGCGAAACGGTCCTGATCCACGGCGGCTCCGGCGGCGTGGGCTCGCTGGGCATCCAGATCGCCGTGGCCTTGGGTGCCAAGGTCATCGCCACCGCCTCGGAGAAGAACCACGATTTCCTCCGTTCCCTCGGCGCCGAACCGGTTGCCTACGGCGAGGGACTCGCAGACCGCGTGCGCGCCCTGCGCCCCGACGGCGTGGACGTTGTCGCGGACTTCGTCGGCGGTAACCTGCAAGCCACGCTGGCGGTGCTCGCCGACGGCGGACGCCACGCCTCCATCGCCGACAGCGACGTGGAAGAGCACGGCGGCGAGTGGATGTGGGTCACCCCGGTGGGATCCGACCTGCAGGAACTGGCCGACCTGGCGGACAGCGGCAAGCTCCGCGTGGAAGTTGCCGAGGTCTTCCCGCTGGACAAGGCCGCCGATGCCTTCCGGTCCAACATGGACGGCCACACCCGCGGCAAGATCGTGGTGGCCGTCAACCAGGATTCCTGATCCGGTAACGGTTTGACGAAGGCTCCGTCCCTAGGGACGGAGCCTTCAATGTGAGGACAGCCTTCGTGAGAGTCTGGGAGAAACTCACATTGGGGGAAACTGTGAATGTTGGCTGGATGCTGCTCAACGCAGCTGTTCTGATCGTGCCGATCGCCTTGGGCGCAGCGCTCTTGTACTGGATCATCCGGCTGGGCGTGAAGCACGGCCTGCGCTCGTACTACGCGGACCGAAGCCGGGAATCGGCCGTCAACAGCACCAGCGGCGTGGGATAGCCCGTGCCCAAGCCTGGACGGCGGCACTGCCGCGCGTGCCGCCGTCGTAAATCCGGCTACTCGCCTTTCCGCCGCACCATCTCGCCGATCCACACCGGAGCGAACGGCGACGTGCATCCCGGCGGTGTGGGGTAGTCCTTGAGCACTTCCAGCCGCTCGCCGATGACGATGGCACGGTCCCTGTACTCCGCGTGCTCGATCCCGATCTGCGCCAAGCAGGCGTTCATGGCCCACTGCAGCCTGCCCGGGGCATCCTTCATCCCGTCCTCGATGGCGTCCAGCAGCCCTGGCAGGTCCAGGCCCCCGGGCTTCCTGGCCACGCGGTCCGAGGTCAGCGCCCACCCGGCGGCCGCCACCACGGGGTCCGCATCAGACAGCCACGCGACGCGCAGTTCCTCGGGATGTGGGCTTTTCTTCACCACGTAGTTCACCAGCCAGTCCTGCACCTTGGGGGCGCGGGCTTCCCGCAGCATGGCATCCAGCTCTTCCCGGCTGAACGCCTTGGGCCGGCAAATGAGCAGCGCCAGCAGCCTCGCAGCCGTGTCCCCGGTCTCCCACAGCCGGTACGCCAGATCCTGCTGCGTCTTCAGCCGCTTCGCCAGCGCCCGCAGCTGGCTGAGGTTCACGCCGTGGTCATCCCCGCGCTTTTCGTTCGCCACACGCACCTTCGCGTCCGCAAGCTCAGCCAGCTCGGCCATCGCTTCGTCCAGGCTTAGGTGCTCAACTGTTTCCGCCACGTCTTCCTCCCCTATGTGCCAGTTTCAGCGTACGACGGCGGCGGCGCACCTCCACCGGCTTGGGTCATCCCAGCTCACAGGCCTGGTCCGTTCCACCCCCGTGAGCCCTTCGCCTGTGCCGAAGCCCAAACCAGGCAGCGGCACCGGCGAGAAGCACAGCAGCACCGATGACGGGCGCCGGGAACGGCTCACTGTCGGCAACCGGCGTGCTCGCCACCTCCACCGGTACTACGGCCGGGGTCGCCTCCGCCCGTGCCGCCTCAGGGCTTGGAGTTGCAGTTGCCACAGTGGACGTAGGCGGTTCCAGAGCCGGCGAAGGTTCCGCAGGCGCGGCAACGGCTTGGATGCCAGCCGGAGCCTCGGCAACCACTGCATCTGCGACGGCCGGCGGCTGGTACCCGGTGGATTGCGGCGGGACGTAGCCCGGCCCGGGAGCCTGCGGGGCCTGAACCGGAACGGGCATCTGGACAACCGGCGCGGGCGCGGGCTGGGCAGGGGCCGGCGGGACCGGGACGGGAGCCGGTGCCACCCACGGCTGCTCGACCGGAGCGGCCGGAGGCGGGGTGAACGCAGGCGGCGTGTAGGGAGGTTCCACTACCGGCGCCGGCGAGGGCTCCTCCGGAACCTGCCGGTCGCCGGGGTCGTAGCAGTACCTGACCCCGTCGGACATCCAGCAAACGTAGTCGGCATGCGCCGGTGCAGGCACCAGCACTACGGCGCCCGCGGCAAGCACGGCAGCGGCGGCAGCGCGCCGCAACGGATTGATCCCCAAAATTTGTTTCCCCCAAACTCCGGCCGCATGCGGCAGTGCTCCGATCCTACCGAAGGTCCGGCGCCGGCCTTCGCTCAAGATTCGGGCAATTATTCCCGCTGCTGGACAAAACCCCTTCCGTACGCGGGCCTGGCTTCCTACAGTGTCCACACAGGCCGGACGGGGGACACCATGAAAAGCCAGGACGCATCACCAGCCCGCGGTACAGAACGCACGACGCCGGACCCTCCGGGCGCCGCGCACCGGCCCGTTCCCGCTCCCCCGCCAAAACGTCCCGCTGCCGCCCAGGCACCGCTCCCCCGGGTCAGCGGCCGCGAGCGCGAAGTCCAGCAGCTGATCTACGATCTCGCGCTCCTCGCCGCCAGGCAGTGTCCGCAGTGAAGCACCCAAGCCGCCGGGTCGCCGTCGTACTTTCACGACGGCGGGCCGCCGCCAAGGTGCGCAGCTCCCTTATTGTCCCGGGGCCCGGTAGGACGGGGTCTTCTTGGCGGCTTCGTCAATGTCCTCCACTGTGAGGAGCGGCTTCAGCCGGACGTTGACGTTCCCGGTCGAATTGATCAGCAGTGACAACGCCGCAGCACTGGCATCATCCGGCGCGTCAAAGACGCCCAGGACGTCGTAGTAACCAAAGGCGTAGTAGAAGCTTTCCAGCGTTCCGCCCACGGACTTCAGGGCCTCCGTCAGGGCATCGCGCCGCGCGGTCCCGCCTTCCTGCATGAGCCCCTTGATGCCTTGGCCCACGTACGTTGCTTCGAACAGATACTTCGGCATGGTCTTTCCTCCTGGCCTGTCTTGGGCGGCGCCTCATTCGCGTGATGTGCGGGTGCTGGGGCCGTTAAGGCGCAACGTATTCCCCTGCGAAACGGCAGTCAAGATGCCCGAATACCCAATACGGGAAGAAGGGGGACAGCACGCCGTCCCCCACCCCAGCCCCCAAGGCCGTTCGGCCCTTGCGGCACCGGGCGGCCAGGCACACGCTGGAACCGGTAGGCGCCAGGGCCTTCGCCCGCGTGCCCTGCGCCGCGCCGCTTGCCGGACCGCGGGCTTTGAGGACTACCGGACATGTCTGTTGCAGGAGGACGGCTTCCCGGACACAGGCGGGCCGTGCCGTTCGCAGGCCGGCACAGGGACGCCCTGCGCATGCCCCTCCTCGCCGCCGGGCCGCTCTCGTCACTGCTCTACGTGGTCTTCACCGACGGCATCGCAGCCTCCCAGTGGGCCGGCTACCGCCGCGCCGAACAGATGGTGAGCGAACTGTTCGCCGTCGGTTCCCCCGGCCGGGACGTCCTTGTTACCTTCACCTGGATCTATACGGTCCTGTTCACGGCGTTCGGCCTGGGCGTCTGGAGCTCCGTCCGCGGCCATCGTGCGCTCCGCATCGCCGGCGCGCTGCTCACCGCCTACGGCCTCTGGAACATCGTGGGCGCCCTCTTCCCGCTGCGGCTGGGCGACGACGCCTCCATCCCCATGCACATTGTGGCCACCAACGTGCAGCTGGCCCTCATGGTCGCCGCGATGTGCTTCGTCGCCGCCGGATTCCACGGCCCGATGCGGACCTTCTCGATCGTTTCGCTCGCAGTGTCAGCCCTCATGGGTATGGTCGCGTTCATGGCAGCCCCGGGACCGAACCTCGTGCTGGGCATTGGCGAGCGCATCAGCATCGGTGCATTCTTGCTCTGGGTGGCAGTCCTGGGGGTAGCGCTTTGGAAACGGACGACGGCGGCAGGCAACAGGGAGGGCACGTCATGACCTACATCAACGGCTTGGCCGACGTGCACCCAGGCGACATTGCCGCGGCGGGCGGCAAGGCCGTGGGCCTCGGCGGGCTGGTCCAAGCCGGCCTTCCGGTTCCGCCCGGGTTCGTCCTCACCACCAACGCCTACGCCGCCTTCGTGGCCGAAAACGAGCTCGGGGAGGCCATCCAGGAGTTGGCCGGCCTCTCATCTGATGCGCCGCCGGAGGAGTATGAGCATGCCTCCGCCCTGATCCGGACCCTGTTCAGCAAAGGTGCCATGCCGCCGTCCATCGCAGCGGAACTCCAGGACGCCTACCACCGGCTCGGCGCCCAGGACGCGGCCGTGTCAGTCCGGTCCTCCGCCACCGCCGAGGACCTCGCCTCCGCCAGCTTCGCCGGGCAGCAGGAAACCTACCTGAACATCCGCGGCGTGGACGCCCTGGCCGCAGCGGTCATCAACTGCTGGGCCTCCCTCTGGACGGCACGCGCCATGGCCTACCGTGCCCGCGCCGGTGTCCCGCCGGACCAGGTGCGCCTCGCCGTCGTGGTCCAGCAGATGGTGGAGGCCGAGGCCGCCGGGGTGATGTTCACCGCCAACCCCGCGAACGGCCGCCGCGACCAGACGGTGATCAGCGCCGCATGGGGCTTGGGCGAGGCCGTGGTCAGCGGCCGGGTCACCACCGATGACCTGGTGGTGGAGGCCGGCACCGGCAAGTTCGTCTCCCGGCAGACCGCGGACAAGGAGGTCATGACCGTCACCACGGAGAACGGAACGGTGGAGCAAAAGGTGGCGGAAGCCCGCCGTCGTGCGCCTGTCCTGGACGATGCCGCCGCGGCTGAACTGGCCGCCTACGGCCGGCGGATCGCGGACCACTTCGGCTCGCCGCAGGACATCGAATGGGCCCGCGCCGGCGGCCAGTTCTTCCTGCTGCAGTCCCGTCCCATCACCGCCCTCCCCGAGCCGGCCGCCGACGCTCCCACCGAGTGGCCCATCCCCTACCCCAACGGCCTCTACTTCCGGGCCAGCATCGTGGAACAGATGCCCGAGCCGCTCTCCCCGCTCTTCGCCGACCTCATCGACGGCTCGGTGTCCCGCTCCATCTCGGCCCTGATGAACCAGGCGCTGGGCGGCCACCCCCTCCGCGAGGGCGACGTCCGGTTCCCCACCGTCAACGGCTACGCCTATTACTACTACCGCACCTGGCCCATGCTGCGGATGACGGCCCGGACAGTCCCGGCGATGCGCGGGCTGTTCCGCGGCACGGCGCACATGGGCGTGGCGGGCTGGCGCGACTACTCGCATCCCCGCTACGAACGGATCATCAAGGACTGGTCCGCGAGGCCGCCGGCCGGGCTTTCCGGCGCCGAGCTGCTGGCGGGCGTGCAGGCCCTCCTGAACGCCGGCACCGTGTACTACACCGCCGTGCAGTCCATCATCCCGCTGGCCGACATGAGCGAACTCTCCTTCCGGGGAGTCTACAAATCCATCCGCCGCCACGGCGATCCACCGGCCCAGGAATTCCTTCTGGGCTTCGACAGCGAACCCATCCGGGCCGAAAAATCGCTGTACGATTTGGCCGGCTGGGCGCGCAGCGACCCAGCGCTGGTATCCACCCTGGTGGAACGTCCGACGGCGGCACTCGCCGAAAGCCTGCGCACCGGTTCAGCGCCGGCCGGGGTGGATGACGCCCTGTGGCAGGAGTGGCGGATCGCCTTCCACGAGCATCTGGCCCTGTACGGGCACGCGGTCTACAACCTGGACTTCGCCAGCCCGGTGCCGGCCGATGACCCCACCGCCCAGCTGGAAACCGTGAAGTTCTACCTCCGCGGCCAGGGCACGGATCCGAATGAACGGCAGCGGCTGCTGACCGAGCGCCGGGAGTCGTTGACCCGGGACGTCGCCGGCCGGCTGGGTCCGCGGCGCCGGGCACTGTTCCTCCGGGTGCTGAAATGGGCGCAGGAGACGGCGCCGGTCCGCGAGGACGCATTGGCCGACGTCGGGCTTGCCTGGCCGCTGCTCCGGAGGATTCTGCGGGAACTCGGGCGGCGGCTGGTGCTTTCGGGCGTCATCGCCTCACCCGACGGTGTGTTCTGGCTGCGGCTCTCCGAGCTGCAGGGGGCGGTGGAGTTCGGGCTGGCGGACGCGGAGCCGGGCGGTGCCCTTGCCGGAGCCTCCCGGCCGGTCCGTGCCGCCGCAGTGGAGGAGCGCAGGATGCTGTGGCGGGGGCAGGCGAAGGCCGCGGCACCACAGATGCTGCCACGGAAGGCATGGATGGAGAAGGCGTTCGGCTCGATGATGCCGGGAGGCCCGCAGCAACAGGCCGGCGACGTGATCAGGGGTACCGGCGCGAGCTCCGGCCGGGTCACTGCACCGGCCCGGGTCCTCCGAGGCCCGGAGGACTTCGGCCAAATGCGGCCCGGCGAGGTGCTGGTGGCCCGCATGACCACCCCGGCCTGGACCCCGTTGTTCGCGATGGCCTCCGCGGTGGTGACCGATGTAGGCGGCCCGCTGAGCCACAGCTCCATCGTGGCCCGCGAGTACGGAATCCCCGCCGTCCTGGGCACCGGCGTGGCCACGCAGCGGCTGGCCGGAGGTCCGAAGGTGGCGGTGGACGGCGACGCGGGGACGGTGGCTATTGTTTGACGCCCGGCCGTCCGGTTTTGCGGGCAGAATAATCGGGTGAACAAGAACCGGCTTGAGGCCTTCAGCGACGGCGTCCTGGCGATCATCATCACCATCATGGTCCTGGAACTGCACACCCCGGAGGAACCCACGTGGGCCGGCGTTGCCGCCATCCTGCCCACACTCTTCACCTACCTGCTGAGCTTCGTGTACGTGGGGATCTACTGGAACAACCACCACCACATGATCCACCTCGCCAGCCGGGTGAACGGGACCATTCTCTGGGCCAACCTGCACCTGCTGTTCTGGCTGTCCCTCTTCCCGTTCACCACCCGGTGGATGGACGAGTCCGGGTTCCTGCAGGTCCCCGTGCTGCTGTACGGCATCAACCTGCTGTGCGCCGCGATCGCCTACTTCATCCTGGAACGGCGGCTGATTGCGGTGCAGGGGAAGGACGGAGCGTTGGCCCGGGCCGTCGGGAGGGACTGGAAAGGCAAAGCTTCCCCGCTGATCTACCTCACCGGCATCGCCCTCACCTTCCTCCAGCCGCTGCTTGGGGTGGCCGTTTTCACCATCGTCGCGCTGATCTGGCTGGTGCCGGACCGGCGGGTGGAACAGTTCGTCGTCAGGGCCCATGAGGAGAGCGCCGGGTAGCGTTGTGCCGGCTACTCCGCCATGCCTGGATGCACCGGAACGAAATCGACTTTGTTGCCGGAGTTGGTCCGGCCGGCCGGCGCGCGGTTGAACCCCTTGGCGTCCAGGCCATTCTTTGCGCGGAACTCGGCCACTGCTGCGTCGTACGCGTTGTTGAGGGTGCGGCCGGAGAAGTCGCCGGTGCTGCCGTCGTTGAAGGCGATCCGGATGCGGACGCTGGCCGGGTAGTGCCGGTTCATGCGGACAAAGCCATCAGCGTCCTGCTGGAGGGTAATCACGGAATCCTGCTTTCGTTCGGTGGGCAGTCCCCAGTCTGCCGCAGGAACCCGGACCGGCGGCACCCAACCCGGGGTGCCGCCGTCGTAATTCCCTGGTCCAATCAGCAGTGGACCGGGCTGTAGAAGGCAGCGCCCCAGCTGGATTTGTCGGTGGAGTTCGGACCGAAGCTGGCGTCCAGGGTGATGCACTGGCCACCGGCGGTCTGCGTGCTGGTGTAGACGGGACCGGCGTAATACGAGTAGTAGCCGCTCGAAACATCGTCCGGCCCGTACGACGGGTAGTTCCCGATCATATTCTGGCGGTACATCTTGATGCCGTACGTGGGACCGTAGGCGTAGGCGACGGAGCAGTTCTTGCGGGCCGTGGAGTTCCAGTACACGTCGATGGAGCCGGTTTTCGTGCCCGGCTTCCCATACCGGTAGTCCTTGCTGTAGCTCGGCACGGTGATGGGATGCGACCCGATGTACGTGTATCCCGTGCCGCACGGGCCAGCTGCGGTGGCGGGAACCGCCGCCACCAAGGAGGCACCGGCGGCGACCCCGGCAGCGACCAGCAACGAGATGCCTTTGGATTTCAGTGTGCCCTGCGGGAATTTCATGGTGTCTCCAACGTGATGAGTGGCCTGGCGCAGCGGAGGTGCTGCAGCGCAGGCCAATATAAGCACACCGATTGGATGAAAAGACAGGGCGCAGCATGGGGAGGTCTCCCCACCGCCTCATCGCCGGACCGGGGCACGCCACACTAGTCCGAATGCCCCTCGTCCCACCAGTCCAGCACCCTGGTTCCATGGAACGTCAGCCACTTGGATGGCTCTCCCGGAACGTCCACGTCGAACCACACCCGGCCCGGATGGCGGCGCTCCTGGACCCATGTGCCATCCCCTTGCCGGGCTGACCGTACCGTCCCGATAGCGTCGGCCAACCGGGGATCTGGGGCAGCGCCGTCGTGCAGGGCTGCCGCCCGGAAATAGTCCAGCGCATTCAGCGCACTGTAGAACCACCGGAACGGGTAGGCCTGCCGGGCCACCCACGGCGCCACCGGCTCCCCCGTGGACTTCCGGTAGAGCAGCCGCCGCTCCAGCAGATATTCCTCGCCCCGGTGCCTGGCCGCCCTGGGTTTCGGCGATCCGCCCGTAGCGGCCTCGTAGTACAGGAGGCCCTTCAGCGAGTTGATGGTGGAGTGGACCGAGGACCGGACGGACCCGTTGACCCATTCACAGTTCCAGCCGCCGTCGGGCAGTTGGCGTTCCAAAAACCATTGCGCGATGCCCGACACGTCCGCCCCGAGCCATGCACCGTTGGCCAGGGTGAACGCATTGATGCAGCAATCCACCTCGCCGCCCCAGTACGGGAGGCCCTGGTACTCCCACCTGCTGTTAGCCGCGAGCTTTTCGGCGGTGCCGGCCAGCACGGCCGCGTCCAGGCCCCATTCCCGCAACGCGTTCAGAGACCACGTGGTGGCGGTGTACGGCTGACCAGCGTCCTCCGCGGCCTCGGGTCCGTTGAAGTCGAAGTCGGCGGGAAAGTAGGCGCCACCGGCCCACTGCCCGTCGGGATCCTGCCGGGACAGAAGCTGCGCCCCGAACCCCTCCGTCCGGATCCTGGCCCGGGTTGCCTCCCACTGTTCGGGCGGCGCGCCGGCCAGGTCACGCTCAACCTGCCATTTCAAGGCGGGATCGGAGTCGAGCAACCAGTTGAGCAATGCTGGGTCCACGGCCATAGCGGGGAGCCTACCACTCGCTTCACTACCCAAACCTGCGGAGCCACCGGGCAGTCCGCACAACGCAAAACCTGCAGGTACCTTCGCGATCTCGCTAAGAGAAGGCTCGGACATTCGCATGTCCTGAACAACCCGGCGTCATCTGATGGTTACCTGCAGGCACCTTTAAGTCTAGGACCACACCACCTCCAGCAGAAGCGGGCCGGTGCCCCTTCGCCAAAATTCTTCGTGGGTTCGCGTCCGGCCCGGCCGGTTTAGCGGCCGAGCTGGGGGTCGCTGGTCAGTTGGCCGGCGTTTTCAAGGCGGCCGGCCAGGACACGGACCAGCCTGGGACCTGCGGCGGAGGTGACGGTGAGATCGTACCAGCCGCCCTGGGTGGGGATGACGATGGTCTTTGCCTGGCCGGGGTTGAGGGAAACCGTCTGGGAACCCGGACCGTACGCGTCCTTGAGGGTGAGGTTTGCGCCTGTGGTGCCGGCGTTCTCGATCCGGAACTGCGCGTGCGCGGCCCTGCCGTCCGCGGCGACGGTCACGCGGATGTCCGCGGCCGCCGTCGTCCCCGCAACGCGCCGGTACCACCCGGCCGGGCCGTGCATCTGCACGTCGTACTCGGCGCCCAGCGCCCACGAGGCGTCCAGTGAGGCTTCTGCGCCGATGGTGTAGGAGTATGGACCGGCCGGGAGCAGGTTGGACCGGACCTGCACGTGTGCGCCCAGCGTGCCCTGGTTGCTCCACCGGCTGGTGAGCTTGCCTGAGTCGAGCCTGGTTTCGACGTCCAAGGCATAGCCCAGCGGGCGGGACGGGCGGGTGCCCTTCTCCTGGGCCGGCATCGAGTTCGTGTCCGGCGGCGTCGGAACGTAGCTCGGGTGGCGCTTATGGTCTGCCGGCTTGTACGCGGACGTATCCGGGAGTGCCGGCGCCGCTCCCCCGGTCTTCGAAAAGTCGAACGCGCTGGTGAGGTCGCCGCTGATGGCGCGGCGCCACGGGGTGATGTTCGGCGAGGCCACCCCGAACCGGGTTTCCAGGAACCGGACAATCGAGGTGTGGTCGAACGTCTCGGAGCAAACCCAACCGCCCATGCTCCAAGGGGATGCCACGATCATCGGCACGCGCACACCCAGGCCGAAGTGTCCGGGAACGTCCTTGTCGCCGTAGTACGTCGGGCTGCCGTCGTACCATTCACCGGCAGTGGAGACCGTGGAGGCACCGGGTATCTGCGGGGTGTTCGGATGCGGCGGGACGATGTGGTCAAAGAAGCCGTCGTTCTCGTCGTACATGAACAGGACAGCGGTCTTGCTCCAGACATCGGGGCTGGAGGTGAGGATGTCAAGGATGTTGGCTGCGTACCAGGCCCCGAAGTTCGGCGGCCAGTTGGAGTGTTCGGAGTACGCTTCGGGCGCCACGATGTAGGAGACCTGGGGCAGCGCGCCCGCCGCTACGTCCTTGCGCAGGATGCTGAACAAGTCGTCGCCGGCCTTGGCGTTGGTGCCGGTCCGGGCCTTGTCATACAGGGGGCTGCCGGGCTTCGCGTCCTGGTACTGCTTGAAGTAGAGGAGGGAGTTGTCGCCGTAGTTGCCGATGTAGGCGTCGTCAGTCCAGCCCTCGTAATGTGCCGGATCAAGGCCCTCACCGATGTCCTGGTAGACCTTCCAGCTCACCCCGGCCTTCTCCAATTCCTCGGGGTAGGTGCTCCACCAGTAGCCCTTCTCACCGTTCCACAGGTCAGGGCCGCCGCCCTTCCGGTCGGGGTCGTCGCCGCCGGCGAACATGAAGTAGCGGTTAGGGTCGGTGGGCCCGAGGACCGAGCAGTGGTACTGGTCGCAGACGGTGAACGTGTCGGCGAGGGCGAAGTGGAAGGGAATGTCCTGGCGGCCGTAGAACGCCATCGTGGCATCGGTCTTTTCCGGCAGCCATTTGTCGTACTTGCCGTTGTTGAAGGCCTCGTGGGTGAGCTTCCACGAATGGTCCAGGTCCTCCATGAACTGCATGCCCAGGTTCGGCGCGTCCGGGTGGAACGGCGTAACCTCGCGGGTGGAGCTTGCCTGGTGGAACGCATCCTTGCCCGAGGGCAAAAGCGCGGGGTGCGGGTCCGAGAATCCCCGGACGCCCTTCAGCGATCCGAAGTAGTGGTCGAAGGCACGGTTCTCCTGCATGAAGATCACCACGTGCTCAACGTCCTTGATGGAGCCCGTGGCCCGGTTGGCCGGAATCTCCGCGGCCCGGGCGATGCTCTGGCCCATCATCTGGGAAATTGCAGTGCCAGCGGCACCGGCGGCGGAAAATTGAAGAAAACGACGGCGGTTGAGACCTGCCATGAGGGCGCTCCTAATGCGTTGGCTTTTGATGTCCCCCGCGGGGTACTCTGCCAGCGCTGCGTTACGGCCCCGTGTACACGGCCTGAACAACCGGGATCCGGAGTTACAGACTCACGCCAACCCGACCCACCCCTGGGTCATCGAGGTCACCCGGCTGCCGTCCAGGTCGTTGATTTTCGCGGAGACAAAATCCCGGGCCCACGCAGAGGTCTGGATCCTGAAGGCCGGAGACGGTCCGTCCAGGGTGTCGAGCACGATCCCGGCAACCTCCTCCGGCGTTTGGGCGTTGGAGCTGGCGAACTGCCGCGTGGTCCGCTCCAGGTAGGCGCTCAGCGCCGGCCGGTAGGGGCCGGCGCCGGCAAGCATGCCGGCTGCATCAACGCCGGCGTTTGCGACGAATTCGCTGGACACCGCCCCGGGCTCGATGAGATGGACACCCACGCCAACGCTCTTCGCCACGGGCTGGAGGCTTTCCAGGAATCCTTCGACGGCAAACTTGGCAGCACAGTAGGCCTCATTGAAAGGCTGGCCCACAACTCCTCCCACGGAACTGATGGTGAGGACCCGGCCGCTGCTTTCCCTGAGCAACGGCATGAACGCTTTCGTCATGGCCACAACGCCAAAGTAGTTGACTTCCATGGCGTCCCGGAAGGCCTTCATGTCCAGCGATTCAACAGACCCCAGGGCGGCACTGCCCGCGTTGTTGACCAGGGCATCCAGCCCACCGTAGGTGCGGCGGCAATAGTCGGCTTCCCGTTCTATGGCGTCAGCATCGGTGACGTCCAGGATGCGGATGTCCAGCTCGACTCCTGCCTCCGCGGCGTCGGCCCGGAGGGCCTCTGCATGCCCTGGATTGCGCATCGTCGCAATCGTCCGCCACCCTGCCGCCGCCGAGGCGAAAGCCGTGGCGCGGCCAATTCCTGTCGACGTGCCGGTAATCAGCACGATTCGCGAGTTCTGGCGGCTGGGTTGAACGGCCATGGCAGTGAACCTCCTTGTAGTCCTCTTGTGGCGTCTAAGGGCCGGGCCTCTTCCCCTGATGATTCATCCGTTGCCCGTGCGGAGCAAGCGGGGGTGAGCCGGCGGCACCCACCCCGGGTGCCGCCGTCGTCCGTCCTTCCTGGTGATCCGCGGCCACCTACCGCCGGGTGCCCGCGGCGGTGTCCGCCTCCTCGCCTGAGGACGCCTCCTGGACCGCACGCCCGCCGGCGCCGTGTCCGCCGCGGGTCTTAGCCAGGCTGGCCACCGTGGCCACCAGGATGGTGGCGCCGATGAAGACCAGGGAGAACCAGATGGGGATCTCCGGCACCCACAGGAGCGGCCGGCCGCCGTTGATGAACGGCAGTTCGTTGACGTGCAGGGCGTGGAAGACCAGCTTGACGCCGATGAACGCGAGGATGACGGCCAGTCCTTGCGCCAGGTAGACCAGGCGTTGCAGCAGGCCGCCGATGAGGAAGAACAGCTGCCGGAGGCCCATCAGGGCGAACGCGTTGGCGGTGAAGACGATGTACGCCTCGCTGGTCAGGCCATAGATCGCGGGGATCGAGTCGACGGCGAAGACCAGGTCCACGAACCCGATGGCGATGATGGTCAGCAGCATGGGCGTCACGAACCGCTTGCCGTCCAGCTTTACGGTGAGCTGGTCCCGGTGGTACTCGGGGGTGACCGGCAGGACGCGGCGCACCAGCTTCATGAACCGGCCGTCGGCCGGGTTGGAGTCGTGCCCGCCGAACGCCTGCTTGTACGCGAGGACGAGCAGCAACGCACCGAAGATGTAGAACACCCAGGAGAAGTTTGCGATCAGGGTGGCCCCGATGGCGATGAACCCGCCGCGCAGGATGAGGGCGATGATGATGCCCACCATCAGCACTTTTTGCTGGTACTTCCTGGGGACGGCGAACCCTGTCATCACGATGAGGAAGACGAACAGGTTGTCCACCGACAGGGCTTTTTCGGCGAGGTAGCCGGCGAAGTACTCGCCGCCGTACGTCCAGCCCGAGACGGTTCCGATTCCTACGCCGAACAAAAGGGCGAGGCCGATGTAGAACGCCGACCAGCGGGCCGACTCGCCAATGGACGGTTCGTGGGGTTTGCGGACGTGCGCGAAGAACTCGTAAACGAAGAACAGGATTGTCACGGCAATGGTGATGATCCAGATGAGCGGTGTGACCTGCATGGGGGTACTCCAAAGGGTTGGCGCTGACAGTGACGCCAAGGTCTCCTCCGCCCGGTTCAACCGGAGCCGGTGGCCCGGAATGCTTCACTGCATCCGTATTGACGGGCCACGCACAGACGGGAGTACTCCCCTTGATGGGTTAAATGGTAGCTGATTAACGGACGACGGCGGCACCCGGCTGGGTGCCGCCGACGCCTGCTTCTGCGTCAGGTCATCCGGCGGGCCGCACGACGATCGCCGTTCCGCACTGGTTGATCACCGTGCCGGAGCTTGACGATGCGGTTGCCACCTTGGCGCCGGTGGCGGACGTATCGGTCAGGGCGAGTGAGTCCACTTCCAGGGCCGCATTCGACTTGGACGCGATGTTCGAGGTCGAGTCACCCTGTTCACCCATTCCCGCCGGCGGCGAGAACGACGTGGTTGCCGAGTTGGTGCCGTTCCGCACGCCGTGGGCTGTCAGCAGCAGCGCCCCGGGAGTCACCGGCGTGATGGACGGAGCCCGTACACCTGGGTAGGCCACTCCGCTGTTGGTGTCCGTGGCAGGAGTGACGTCAAGCGGCGTTGTGGTGTTGGCGCCCTGCACGGCAACCGTCGACCAGGCATACCTGGAGGCGGGTTCCGCCACGCTGGGCGCGGTATCGCCGGCCTGCATCACCCGGTACCAGACGGCTTGGTGGGCGGACGCGGAGCTTGCGCTCGTGAAGTCACCAACAGCCTGCGTCCACCCTGCCGGGGCGGCGGTGTTCGCCGACCCGGACACGGTGACCTGCGAGAACAGGAAGACAGTGTCGCCCGGCTGCCAGCCCGCCGGCAGGCCCGGCGTGTACGAGCCCGCTGCGGTCAACTCCCCTGCTCCGCTGGCCGTGGACCGGACCGCGATGGCCGATGGCGCCGGCGTCGTGGTGGTTGGTGTAGGCGTTGGGGTCGGTGTGGGAGTAGGCGTTGGTGTCGGTGTAGCCGTTGTGGTCGGAGTAGGCGTTGGTGTCGGTGTAGCCGTAGTTGTCGGAGTAGCCGTCGGGCTCGGTGAAGGTGCCGCCGGCCTGGTGATGGTGAAGCTGTCCGAATACGTGCCGCCCGAAGCCCGCACGAAGTTGCCGGTCAGCGTGGTACTGGTCACCGATACCTTCAGGAAGCCGTAGGTGGGGTTGTTGTTGCTGCCCATGAAGCTTTGGAAGTACGGCGCAGTAGTGGTGTTGTTTTCGCTGTTCAGCGATCTGCCGCCCGAACCCACCGTGGCCAGGATGGTCCCGGTACCGGCCGCGAACTGGCCATTGGGATTGGTGGACGCCACGCAGTCCGGGTTGAAGCTGCTCACGGGAATGGCCGTGCAGCTGCCCTTGAGCGCAAGCGGGTAACTGCGCGCATAGGCGTGGTCGTGCGCCTGCATATAGAGGTCCACCTTCTTGGAGACCAGCATGTTCATCAGGTCGGGGCTGGCGGCGCAGGGATAGTTGACCATGGACAGGCAATACATGTGCATTCCCACCACGATGAACGGAATCCCGGCGGCACGGGCCGAGTCGATCGCCGACGTCACGAACTTGTAGCCCTGCGTGCCGGACTTGTAGGACCAGTCCAGGCCGCTGCCGCTGAACGTCAGCTTCGGGGAAACCATGATCAACCGGACCAGCGGGCTGCTGGCCGGATAGTCTGTGTAGAACTGCTGGGCATAGTTCCCTACCGAACCGAGCTGGTCCGGCAGGCACGATGCAAAGTTGGTCCACACTCCGTCAGGTCCGTCGTCCTCGTGGTTTCCAGTCACGAACTCATACGGCATGGTCCCGGCGTGCTGCTTGACGAACGAGCACCAGGCCGATTCCGGCGTGATCTGGGAATAGGACAGGTCCCCGAGGTTGAACATGGCCGCGACGCCGCCGTTGTGCGCGGCATCGATGACCTTGCCGGTCACCGTGTTCCCGCCGGTGTCGCCGGCGAATCCGAGGCTCACGGTGGTCGCGGCGTTGGCTTCCGAGTCCCTGGAAGCGGCCAGGTAGTAGAAGTTGGCGAGGATCAGCGCCAGGCCCAGCAGGAGGGCCGGCACCCACCGCAGCGGGTGGCGCGTAAGCCGGACGGCGTTCACTTGCAGCTCCATTCGGTGGCGCGGCGCAGGCCGTTATCGGCTGCTGAGTATCCGATGACCACGGTGTTCGCTCCCTGGCGGGACACCGAGCTCGCGGATCCGGACACGCCGGTGAACTGTGCATCGGAACCTGGTGGCAGGATCCGTGCGCTCTTGCCGATCCAGATCACCGCCTGCGGCCTCGACCCGCGGAAGGACGCCGAGCTTCCCTTTCCTACGGTTACGCCCGCAATACCTGATGACGCACTCGACGCGGGCCCGGCAGCCGCCGCTCCCACGTCGGTCACGGCACTGGGAGCAGCCCACGTCACGGCATGCGTTCCGTCGGCCACCGCGCTCTGTCCCAGCGCCTGCCCGGCAGCATCGATCCCGAGGACGACGCCGCCCTTACCGCTCAGGGTGGGGAGGGCTTTCGGAGAGCCATCCGGGGCCCACAGGACCGGAGTAGCGTCGTCGGCGAGGGCCACCCCGCCGGCGGTGCCGTCAGGGCCGAGCGCGAAGGCGTGGCCGCCCCTGGCTCCGGCGGGCAGCGTGAGTTCACGCGGTGCCGTGGTCACGGATGGCCAGACGGCGGGGCGTTCGTCTTCGTCAGCTCCCGGGCCGTCCGAATGCTCTTCATCAGCCACCAGCGCCCCCGCCACAATGCCGTTGTCCGAAATCGCGGATGGTATTGCGATGTCGCCGGGCTTGACGGGCAACGGATGATACTGGCCGTCCTGCCACCACCAACCCACCAGAACCTCGTTGGTGGCGTCATAGCCGGTACCGACAACAACTCCCGCCGCGTTAACCCCTGCCGGGGCCACTGAGTCGAGCGGGATGGACAGCTGGGTGGGCTGGCCGCCACGCCAGAGCACGGGTGCGGACCCGCCCGCGGAGGTGTCGGCGATGCCTATGACCAGGCCGTTGCTGCTGGAAGCGATTGCGTTGCTGCCGGGGCCGCCAAGGCCCGGGAAGATCCGCACCGAACAGTTCGCCGCCTGGGGCAGGTCAGGGCCCGCCGCCGTCGCGGCATTGGGAAGCATCACCATGCCGCCTTCCAGCGCCAGGAGGGCGGCTGTCAGAAGGGCCTGGGGCCGGATATCCCGAAACCCGTCGTGATGGCGGCCTCCCGGACCACCACCGCCCGTGTCGCCACGCCGGGAAGTCCTACGGTTGCCTCTGGGGCCGCCGATGCCAAAAAATCCGTTATCTCGCAATGTCGCTCCCTGGAGTTGAGACTCCATGCCCCAGCAGCACGCGCAGCGCACCCGGCCCCTGCTTGACCGCGCTGTCCTCGAAGATTAGGGGTACCCCCCGGTACATGTCACGAGTACCCGGTACCTGCTTCCGGGTATGCACGCTACTTCCCTAACCCGGCCGATGGGGTGTCCCTCAACTCCCCAGTGGCGGGCGGGACGGCCGCACCCAACCCGGGTGCCGCCGTCGGCCGTCCTGACGGCGCAGGCCCTACTTGAGCTTTGGCACCAGCACCGGGGTGCTCTTCTTGTACTCCTCGTAGTCGGCCTGGCCGCCCCACTTCTTGTCCGCCTTCTTCTCCAGGGGCGGAACGCCGCTGCCCTTGGTCAGCAGCAGCGCCACGAACACCGGCGAGACCAGGGCCGCCCACTGCCAGCCCTGCAGGACGGGCAGCGCGATGATGGCCACGCCCACCCACAGGGTGATCTCGCCGAAGTAGTTGGGGTGGCGGGACTTGGACCACAGGCCGGTGCTGATGAAGCGGCCCCTGTTGGCGGGATCGTCCTTGAACCGGTTCTTCTGCACGTCCGCGGTGGTCTCGATGGTGATGCCCGCGAGCCAGACCAGGAGGCCCACCCAGAAGAACCCGTCCAGGCCCACCTTCTTGTCCGAGGTGATGGCCACCCATGCGAGCGCAGCGGTCAGCACCACCCACAGGCCCTGGATGGTCCAGGTGTTCAGGAAGCGGAAGAAGTCAGGCTTGAGTTCATCGAAGCGGTCGTCCTTGCCGTGCTTGCTGATCCGCAGGAACAGGAAACTGCCCAGCCGCGCGGCCCACAGCACCACCATGACGGCCAGCAGCATGCCGCGGGCGTCCACGCCCGGGGACGCCAGCACCAGGAACACCGTGATGGAAATGTAAGTCAGGGCGCCGGTGAGGTCGTAGAACTTCTCCGTCTGCGCCTTGTAGGAGGGGATGAACACCAGCCACTGGATCACGAAGGCAATGGCCACCCCCAGCGCAAACACCGGGAAGCCGCCAATCCTGGATCCGCCCTGGCTTCCAGCAAGGGCGATGAGCACGGCCACCACCACGGCAACGACGGTGCTGATGAGCGCCTTGCGGCTCTTTTCGTTCACAGACAGCTTCCTTTCCCCTGGGCCGCCGCGCGCTGCTGCACGGCCGGTCCCGTTCGCGCCCCTCCGGGCACGGTTGCATCCAACAACAACTCAGCCAGGGTGGCCTTGTCCACTGAGTGTTCGGAGCGGGCGCGGGATTGTATGGGTAGAGGTGTACTGCGTTCGGGTTTCGGCAGTCCACCCCCGGCCCTGGCTGCGAACCACTCCCGCACGGCATCCGACTGCAAGGAGTCCCCCATGAGTCCCCGCACCAAGAACTGGCTGGCCGCGTATGTTGTCAGCGCCCTGATTTTCGCAGTCCTGGACGTGGCGTGGATCCTGCTGGTAGCCAATCCGCTGTACCAGAGCCAGATCGGCCACCTACTGGCGCCCAAGGCCAACCTGCCCGGTGCGGTGCTGTTCTATGCCGTCTTCGTGGCGGGCATGGTGCACTACGGCGTCCGGCCGAACGACGCCGGGGCCACGCTGCGGCAGCGGGTCACCGGGGCGGCCCTGTTCGGCTTCTTCACCTATGCCACATGGGCGCTGACCGGTTTTGCGGTGCTGAAGGACTTCACCGCACTGGTGGCGGTGACGGACGTCCTCTGGGGAGCCGCGGCCTGCAGCCTGGTGACCTGGGTGGCCGCCACCATCCTGCGCCGCCGGCTCATGAAACCTGCCGTGGCCTGAAGCTGCGTGCCGCCCGGCGCACAGACTGGCCCAGTTTTCGGGGCGGAACGGCGCAAATCCAACGGTTTCGCGGGCGTTCGTGCCTGAAAACTGGGCCAGTGTGACGCTCAAGCCAAAGGTTTAGCCGAACAGGGCGGCCACCTGGGTGAGTGTCTGGAATACGCCGTAGGCCAGTGGGATTCCCACCAGCACCCAGGCCAGGACCAGCCTGCCGGTGGACTTGTTGACCGGCTCCTGCGCGGCATGGGTGTTTGCGGTGCTGCCCATGTCAGGCCTCCTTCGTCGATAGGTGCTGCTCGGAACGGGATTCGTGGAACCGTGAGTCCACGGGTTTGACCAGCAGGTTGGCCGCGAACCCAACCACCAGCAGCGCCACCATGGTCAGCAGGGCGGGCTGGTAGGACGCGCCCGTCAGCTGGCCGGGCTTGCCCTGCGCGTCCAGGATGCTGTTGACGATCAGCGGCCCTGCCACACCGGCAGCCGACCACGCGGTCAGCAGCCGGCCGTGGATGGCGCCCACCTGGAAAGTCCCGAACAGGTCCCGGAGGTACGCCGGGACGGTGGCAAAGCCGCCGCCGTAGAACGAGATGATGATGAAGGCGAGTACCACGTAGAGGGCCGTGGCGCTGGACCCGGCAAGTGCCAGCACCGTGTACAGCACGGCCCCCACGCCCAGGTACACCATGTAGATCCGCTTGCGGCCGGTGACGTCGGAGGTGGCCGACCAGGCGAACCGGCCGGACATGTTGCCAATGGACAGCAGCCCCACGAAGCCAGCGGCGACGCCTGCACTGACCAGGGACTTCCCGTCCGGCTGCCGGAAGAAGTCCTGGATCATGGGCGCCGCCTGCTCCAGGATGCCGATGCCCGCCGTGACATTGCAGAACAGCGCCACCCACACGAGCCAGAACTGCCGGGTTTTGATGGCGTTCTTCGCCGAGACGTTTTCGGTGGTCACGAGTTTGGCCGACTTGACCTTGGCGGGGTCGAACCCGGCGGGCCGCCAGCCATCGGCGGGCACCCGGACGGTGAACGCACCGAACAGCATGTAGGCGAGGTAGACGACGGCGAGGGTCAGGAAGAGCTTGCCCACGGCGTCGCCGCTGGCAACCCAGCCCTGCGCCCCGGAGTTGGGGTCGTACGCCTTGAGCAGGGCCTGCGAGACAGGGCTGGCGATCAGTGCGCCGCCGCCGAAGCCCATGATGGCCATGCCGGTGGCCAGGCCAGGCCGGTCCGGGAACCACTTGATCAGCGTGGACACGGGTGAGATGTAGCCGATGCCCAGTCCGATGCCACCCACCACGCCGTAGCCCAGGTAGACCAGCCAGAGCTGGCGGGTGAAGATGCCCAGCGAGCCAATGAGGAAGCCGCCGGCCCAGAACATGGCGGACGTAAACATCGCCTTGCGCGGGCCGTTGGTGTCCACCCAGGTACCCATGACCGCGGCGGAAAGGCCCAGCATCACAATGGCGATGGAAAAGATGACCCCCACCTCGGTCAGGCTGGTGCCGAAGTGCTTGACCAGTGCGGTCTTGTACACGCTGGTGGCGTAGGCCTGTCCAATGCACAGATGGACGGCGAGCGCCGCCGGGGGCACCAACCAGCGGTTGAAGCCCGGCGGCGCGATGGAGTGGTCACGGTCCAGGAAGCCCATGGTTGTTTCCCTTTGCTTGTCGAAGACGTCGATGTCTGATCGATCCAGAGGCGAAAGGCCTTAGTGAGCCCGGCCCCTTGCCTTGGGCAATCATCATGCAAATCATCAGCAAACGTACTGTTGGCGCGCCGAACGGCGGTGATTTCACGGCGAGCGGCGCTCCGGCCCCAGACAGGGACCCACGGGACAGGTACGGGAACGTCCGGTGAACTCTCCATGAACGGACTCCGGTTTACGCCGGGGCCGTAACCTCTCCGTGATCTACTGGGTGACTGCAAACCTTACCGACCAGTAACTTACAGTCCGGCGACCGGCCCAGGATGGGGGCGTGCCCGCGTCGCCGCCCATCAGACCTGCAAGGAATCAGACGTGAATCTTTCGAGACGCCACTTCCTGGGAGCCGCGGGAACTGCTGCTGCCACCACCCTGGCCGCCGGCAGCGCCTTCCAGCCGGCCTTAGCCGCGCCGCCCGCACTTCCTGCACCCGGTGACTCCGGCATTGAACACATCATCGTGGTGATGATGGAAAACCGTTCCTTCGACCACTTCCTGGGCTGGATGCCGGGGGCGGACGGGAAGCAGTCAGGGCTCAGTTACACCGACCGCTATGGCTTCCCGCACTCCACCTACCACCTGGCCGATTTCCAGGGCTGCGGCCACCCGGACCCGGACCACTCCTACGAGGGCGGCCGGATCCAGTACAACAACGGCAAGAACGACGGCTGGCTGCGGGCCGGCGAAAACGACGAGTTCGCGGTGGGTTACTACGGCGAAGCCGATCTGGACTTCTGGCGCCAGGCCGGACCCGACTGGACCGTCTGCGACCGCTACTTCGCCGCCACCATGGCCGAAACCTACCCGAACCGCTTCTACCAGCACGCCGCGGCCACGGACCGGATCCACAACTCATCCGCCACCTCCACCCTCCCCACCATCTGGGACCGGCTGGCCGCGGCAGGCGTTTCCGGCAAGTACTACTACGGCGACATCCCCTTCACGGCGTTGTGGGGAACCAAGTACCAAGGCATCTCCCGCCCCTACGCGGAGTTCCTTGCGGACTGCTCCGCCGGGGCCCTGCCTGCCGTCTCCTTCGTGGATCCGCGCTTCACCGACGAAGGCTCCGGAACCTCCGGGGACGACCATCCCCATGCCGACATCCGTTCCGGCGAGACGTTCCTCGCCGAGGTCTACAACGCGGTCACGTCCGGCCCGGGCTGGGCCAACACCATGCTGGTGGTCAACTACGACGAGTGGGGCGGCTTCTATGACCACGTGGCACCCGCCACGGCGCCGGACAGCAGCCCCGAAACGGCCCTCCGCGGTTTCCGGGTTCCGTCCCTGGTGGTCTCGCCCCGGGCACGCCGCCGGTACGTGGCCCACGACGTCTACGACCACACCTCGGTCCTGAAGGCCATCGAATGGCGCTGGAACCTTGCTCTCCTGACACCACGCGACAAGGCGGCGCGCAACATCGCCGAGGTCCTGGACTTCGGCACCCCCGCAAACCTGGCTGCGCCCACGTACCTGGTCCCGCCCTTTGTGGCCGGTCCCGCCTGCACCCCGGTGGGCCCGCCCCCGGCCGAGGAATGGTCCGGCCTGAAAGAAAAAGCACTCGCTGACGGATGGAAGCTCCCGTGAAAATGAAACTCCGTGCCACCCTCGCCGCCCTGGCCGTGATTGCCGCCGCTGTCGGCGGCACCGCGGCAACCCTCAACCCGGCCGCCGCCACCACCCCAGCAACCGCCTCATCAAGCCAGGGCTACCTGCCCGGTGCCAACCACGTCTTCGTGATCAACCTCGAAAACAAGGGCTACGACGAAACCTGGGGCCCGGCGTCGGCCGCTCCTTATCTCTCCCAGACCCTGCGCAGCCAGGGCGTCCTGCTGAACCAGTACTACGGCACCGCCCACAACTCCCAGCCCAACTACGTGGCCCAAATCTCCGGACAGGGACCCAACCCGCAGATGCAGGCCGACTGCCAGAGCTATACGCCGTTCGTGGGCACCGGCACGGCCAATCCCGGCCAGGCTGTCGGCGATGGTTGCGTCTTCCCTGACACCGTGCCCACGGTCGCCGGCCAGCTGAAGGAGGCCGGCAAGACCTGGAAGGGCTACATGGAGGACATGGGCACGCCATGCCGGCACCCTGCCCTGGGCGCCGTTGACGACACCCAGAAGGCAAAGGTGGGAGACCAGTATGCGGCGCGGCACAACCCGTTCGTGTACTTCGCCGGGATCACCGGGTCCCCGGACTGCGCGGCGAACGACGTCGACCTGTCCGCCCTGAAGACGGACCTTGCCTCGGCGGCCACCACCCCCAACCTGTCGATGATCACCCCCAACCTGTGCCACGACGGACACGATTCCCCCTGCGTCGACGGGCAGCCGGGCGGTCTGGCGAGCGCCGATGAGTGGCTCAAGCAGTGGGTTCCGGCCATCACGTCCTCCCCTGCGTTCAAGCAGGACGGCGTCCTGGTGATCACCTTCGACGAGTCCGACGGGCCGCAATCCGACGCCAGCGCCTGCTGCGGAGAAGGCCCCGGACCCAACGCTGCCCTGCCCGGCATCACCGGAATGGGTGGCGGCAGGGTGGGAGCCTTGGTCCTCTCCCCCTTTACCAAGGGCGGCACCTGGTCCACCACGCCGTACAACCACTACAGCCTGCTGGCCAGCATCGAAGACACGTTCGGCCTGCCGTACCTGGGTTACGCCGGAACGCCGGGACTGAACCGCTTCGGACTCGACGTGTACAACGCGGGAGTTTGACTGAGGCTGGCTTAGGCTGTCCCCGGCAGGGACCACTCCGGAAGGGAATCGCATGGACGCGGACGTCATCATCATCGGCGGCGGCCTGGCCGGGCTGGTGGCCAGCAACGAGTTGGTCCGCGCCGGCAAACGCGTAGCCATCGTGGACCAGGAGAACGCCGCCAACCTGGGCGGCCAGGCGTTCTGGTCGCTGGGCGGCATGTTCCTGGTGGACACCCCGATGCAGCGCCGGCTGGGCGTCAAGGATTCCTTCGAGCTGGCGTGGCAGGACTGGCAGGGCTCGGCGCAGTGGGACCGGCTCTCCGGCCCCCACCCGGAAGATGAGTGGGCACAACAGTGGGGCCGCGCCTACGTGGAGTTCGCCGCCGGCGGGATGCGGGCCTGGCTGCAGGAGCAGGGCATCCGGTTCACCCCGCTGGTGGGCTGGGCCGAGCGGGGCGACGGCAGGGCCGGCGGCCACGGCAACTCGGTCCCCCGCTTCCACGTCCCGTGGGGCACCGGCACCGGGGTGTCCGAACCGTTCGCGGACAAGGCGCGGGCGGCGGCTGCGGCGGGCAGCGTCCGGTTCCATTTCCGGCACCGGGTGGACGGTCTAACGTACGACGGCGGCACGGTCACCGGGGTGCGGGGCGCGGTGCTGGCACCTGACGCGTCCCCGCGCGGAGTGCCCTCCACCCGGGATGTTGTTGGCGGCTTTGAACTCCGGGCGCAGGCGGTGGTGGTCGCGTCCGGCGGGATCGGCGGCAACCATGACCAGGTGCGCCGCTGGTGGCCGGAGCGGTTGGGGACGCCGCCGAAGAAGATGGTCACCGGGGTGCCGCAGCACGTGGACGGGCGGATGCTGGACATCGCGGACCAGTCCGGCGTCCGCCTGGTGAACCGCGACCGCATGTGGCACTACACCGAGGGCATCCAGAACTGGAACCCCATCTGGCCGGACCACGCCATCCGCATCCTGCCCGGCCCGTCGTCCCTGTGGTTCGACGCGGTGGGCAGGCGGCTCCCCTCCCCCGGCCTGCCCGGCTACGACACCCTGGGCACCCTGCGGCTCCTGCGGACCACGCCGGACACTCAGCAGCACAGCCATTCCTGGTTCATCCTCAACCAGCGGATCATCGAGAAGGAGTTCGCCCTCTCCGGCTCCGAGCAGAACCCGGACATCACTAACCGGGACCTCAAGCTGCTCCTGAAGACCCGGCTGGGCCGCGGCGCCGGCGGCCCCATCGAGGCCTTCAAGGAACGCGGCGCAGACTTCGTGGTGGCAGACAACCTCGTGGACCTGGTCCGCGGGATGAACGGGCTGACGGAGCAGCCGCTGCTGGACTACGGGCAGCTCAAGCGGCAGATCGACGAGCGGGACGCAGAAATCCGGAACCCCTATTCCAAGGACACGCAGGTGACGGGCATCCGCAACAGCCGCCGCTTCCTGGGCGATCGGCTGTTCCGCACCGTGAAGCCGCACCGGATCCTGGACCATGAAGCGGGCCCGCTGATCGCCGTGCGGCTGCATGTGGTCACGCGCAAAACGCTGGGCGGGATTCAAACCAACCTCTCCGGCCAGGCGCTGGGGCACGGTGGCCGTTCCGTTCCCGGCCTGTACGCCGCGGGCGAGGCAGCCGGGTTCGGTGGCGGTGGCGCGCACGGGTACAACGCGCTGGAAGGCACCTTCCTGGGCGGCTGCATCTTTACCGGCCTGACTGTTGGACGGTCCCTGGCGCAGGCGCTGTAAGCCCCGCCCGCACCAGCCGGAATTCGGGCAGGGCCTCCCATTCGGGCGGGAGGGTATTGCGCTTCCCGTCCGGCCGGAACCCCTGCTTCAGGTAGAAGGCCAGGGCGCGGGGATTGTCCTCCAGCACCCACAGGTATGCGGGAGAGGGGCCGACGGCGGCGCCCACCAGCGCTGCGCCAAGGCCAGTCCCATAGGTCCGCCGGAGGGTGTAGATCGAGTACAGTTCCAGCGCTTCAGGGGCATCGTCCTCGCGGCCTGGACCGGCGTCCGCGTAGCCCACCAGCTGGTTTGCGGCGTCGAACGCAAGGATGCGCGGCTCGTTGGTATCCAGGAAGGCCCGACGCCGTTCCACCCGTTCCGGGATGGCCGCCCTGCGCCGCCGGAAAAACTCCGGTGACAGCAGGTGCGGGTAGCACTCCTCGTGCGCCTGAGTCTGCATGAGCACCACCGCTTCGGCATCGTCCGGTGTGGCTTGGCGAAGGTGAAAGTCCATGGCGCCAGCCTAGCCAGCGGACCGGGCACTCCGCGGCACTTGATCCCGGGGCACTTAAGATGAGGGATGGACCTCGAGGGCGTGCTGTTGACGGCGGTTGGCGCGGCACTGATCCTGTTGATGATCGCCGACGTCTTCCGCACCCTGCTTTATCCGCATGGTTCTGGACCGGTGGGCAGGACCATCATGCGCGGGTTCTGGCTCCTGTCCAAAAAGCTCAGGGGCGGTGCGTCCTCCGCCGCCGCGCCGCTGGCCATGGCTGCGGTCATCGCCGCCTGGGCTACCCTGGCCGCGGTGGGTTGGGCGCTCCTGTACCTTCCGCATTTGCCGGCGGGCTTCTCCTACTCCAACGGCATTCCCCGCCAGGCCGACTTCGCCGAGGCGCTGTATATCTCACTGGTGGCACTTTCCACCGCTGGATTCGGCGAGATCGTCGCAGTCCATCCGGTACTCCGGCTGGTGATGGCTTTCCAGGCGGTGGCCGGTTTTGGCCTGCTCACGGCCACGGTTTCCTGGATCCTGCAAACCTACCCGGCACTGAGCCGGCGCCGCGCCCTGGCGCACCAGCTGAACCTGTTCCGGGAAGCAGCCGGACCCGCGGGCATCGCCGCACTGGAAGCCCGCCACGCGGCGGCGCTGTTGGAGTCGATGGCCGAAAACGTGGCGTCCGTCAGCATCGACCTTTTGTCGTTCCACGAAACCTACTACTTCCATGAGGTGGAGCAGCGCGGATCGCTCCCGGCCACCCTCGCCTACGCCCACCAGTTGGCGTCGGAGGCCCAGGACAGCGACAACACCGAACTCCGGTTTGCCGGGCGGATGCTCTACGCGGCGCTGGAGGATCTGGCCGGTGTGCTGCGCGGAAAGTTCGGCCATGTGGGCGACACGTCCTCCGACGTGTTCGACCACTACGAACTCCACCACCGGCACCGGCGCCCACCGGAACGGCGGGGGTGAGGGTCCGCTTGCTAGGGTCTGCGTATGGCATCCCACTTCCACTCCATGGACGACGTCATCAACGAGCCTGAGCGCGTCCAGTTCGAGTTCTTCCTGGACGAGCACCGGGCCGCGCTGGACGCGTGCCTGGACGGGCTGACCGAAGAGCAGGCACGGCGCCGGCTGGTCTTATCCAGCACCACGCTGCTGGGCCTGGTGAAGCATGCCACCTTCGTGGAAAAGGTCTGGTTCGATGAGGCTTTCACGGGACGCCCGCGCCGCGAGATCGGCATCCCCGCCACACCGGATGAGTCATACATCCTGGACGACGGCGACACCATCGAGTCCGTCCGGGCAGCCCACCGGGAGGCCTGCGCGGCTTCCCGTACCGCGGCAGCTCCCCTTGGCCTGGATGACGTGGTGACCGGGAACCGTCGGGGACCCGTTCCGCTGCGCTGGCTGTACCTGCACATGCTGCGCGAACTTGCCCAGCACTGCGGCCACGCGGACATCCTGCGGGAGCAGATCCTGGCGGAGAAAGCTTAGGCGGCCTCAGCCACCGGAAGGTCAGGACTCGGTAGCCACTCCACTCGCGATCCTCCTGGCCACCTCGATGACGACGTCAACCCTGCGGGGCCGACGGCCGCCTGGCGGCACTGCAGCGACCACGCCATTTGACGGCACATCGTCCGCCACGGGGACCAGGCAGACGCCTGACTCCGGATAGAGGTGTTCCATCCCGGCCCAGACGTTGTTGACGCTGTAAGCCTGCCCGCTGGCAACGATGCCGCGGATGGTTTCCGACACCACGCTCCGCCACCGGACACGCGGCTCGATGCCGGCGGACTGGAACATCGCCAGGACGCGCTCGGCACTGGGTGGAACGTTGAACAGGACCGCGTCCTCGTCAGCGAGGTCCGCGAAATGAAGCGACTTCCGGTTCGCGAGCGGGTGCTTGGCGTGCAGGAGGAAGTGCATGCGGGATTCAGCAACGGGGATCAGGTCCACGCCTGGAACAGCCTGGAGCGAATAGATGAATGCCGCGTCAAGGGAACCGCCGGCGGCAGCCTGCTGCAGTTCCTCGGCGGCACCTTCGGTGAAGTCCACTTCAATTTCCGGCCAGCGCCTGCCTACCTCGGCCAGGAGCCGCGGCATCAGGCGCGGACTGATGGCCACCATGCAACCGATTGACACCCGTCCACGCAGTTCCTCCCACCCCGCGCGGACAGCATCCGGGATTTCAGCCGCCTCTCCCAGGACGCGGCGGGCCCGGGCACCGAGCGCCTCGCCCGCAGCGGTAGGCACCACCCGTTTGGACCGGGTCCGCAGGAAGAGTTCGACGCCGAGGGCCCGCTCCAGTTGGGCGATCGCCATGGAGGCTGCGGCCTGGGAGATGTTGCTGTTCCTGGCAGCGTCGGTGACCGAGCCCGCGTCGAGGACAGCGACGAAGTACTGCAGTTGACGGAGGGTGAATTCGGCAGCCATAAGTTTTCCTGATCATACTGCTCAAATTGATTGATTATACAAATGATGTGCGCCAAAGCACACTTGAAACCAGCCTCGAACCAAAGGAGATTCCCATGGCGCATTCTTCCTCCCCGTACGTGATCACTCTCGGTACCGCCGGCGGCCCACGCTGGTGGGCGGCGGCCGATTCGGGCGAACGGACCGGTATCGCAACGGCCGTGGTGGTCGGCGACACGTTCTACCTCGTTGACTGCGGCCAGGGAGCGGGCCGGCGTCTTGCCCAGGCGGGCCTGGACCTGAAGGACCTCCGGGCGCTGTTCATTACCCACCTCCACTCCGACCACGTGTATGACCTCGCCGGCATCGGCATCTTCGGCCTCTACGCGCTGCAGCACCGGACCAGCGATCCCGTCCGGATCATCGGACCCGGAGACCGCGGCGCACTGCCTCCGGTGTCCCCGCGGGCCGTCGTCGCCCCCGCGCCCCTCGCCCCCTCAAACCCCACGCCGGGGACCCGGGACATGTTCAAGATGCTGATGGCTGCACACGCAACGGACCTTAACGACCGCATCCTCGACAGCCTGAAGCCCAGCCCCCTCGACGTCTTCCAGGCCGAGGATATTTGTATTCCGGACGGGGTCGGATACCACCCCAACAACAACCCGACTCCGCAGATGGACCCCTTCGAGGTCTACCGCGACGAACTCGTGACCGTGACCGCCATCCTCGTGGAGCATCCCCCCGTTGCCCCGGCGTTCGCGTTCCGGTTCGATACCGCGGGAGGTTCTGTGACCATTTCCGGGGACACGTGCTTCACGCAGAATCTGGTCACCCTTGCCCAGGACACCGATCTTCTGCTGCACGAGGCAATCGACTTCGATTGGGTCGAGCAGCTCTACGGCGACAAGGCGGACAGCGCCTCGCGTGCCGCACGCGACCATCACTACAAATCACATACGAGCGTGCGCGACGCCGCCAAGGCCGCGGAGGCCGCCGGCGCCGGTCAACTTGCCCTGCACCACCTCGTCCCCGGCCATGCACCCGATCGGGTGTGGCGGGAAGCAGGCGAACACTTCTCAGGCCGCTTCGCCCTGCCCAACGACCTGGACATCATCCCTTTCGGCTCCCAGCGCCGCTAACTGAAACGTCAGGAAAAGACATGGCTTCCACAATCCCGCTCGCCACCGACGGCCAGTCCGTCTCCCTGAACTCGAAGGACATGCGCCGCATCCTCGGCTCGTCCTTCATCGGCAGCGCCATCGAGTACTACGACTTCATGCTCTATGCAACGGCGGCGTCGCTGGTGTTCGACAAGGTGTTCTTTGCCGGCCTGGGCCCAGGGTTCTCGCTTTTTGCCTCGTTCGCCACGCTCGCGGTGGGCTACCTCGCGCGGCCGCTCGGCGGCGTCGTCTTCGGCCACTTCGGTGACCGGCTGGGACGGAAGAAGATGCTCGTGGTTTCGATGCTGATCATGGGCTTCGGCACCGTTGCGATCGGCCTCCTGCCGACTACGGCGCAGGCCGGCATGGCAGGCCCGGTTGCCCTGGTGGTCCTGCGCCTGATCCAAGGGGTCGCCGTCGGCGGCGAATGGGGAGGCGCCGCCCTCATGGCGATCGAGCATGCTCCTGCGGAGCGCCGCGGATTCGCGGCCGCCTTCGCCAATGCCGGCGGACCGGCCGGGGCCATACTCGGAACACTGGCCCTCTCACTCTTCGCGGCCCTGTCCGGCCCAGGGTTCCTTACCTGGGGCTGGCGGGTTCCGTTCCTGCTGAGTGCCGTCCTGATCATCGCCGGCCTGGTGATCCGCCTTAAGGTCTCCGAGACTCCCGCGTTCCAGCAGCTTCAGTCGGCCGGTGAACAACACAGGGTCCCGCTGCTCGACGTCCTGCGCAACAACTCCCGTGCGGTGCTCCTCGGACTGACTGCCACCACAGCCTTCTATGTGTGCCAGGCGATGACCACAGTGTGGGGCGTATCCGTGGCAGTGGAGAACGGCGCCGATAAGAACGGCGTGCTGAACATTAAGGCCGCCGCTGCAGTCCTGACCCTCGTCATCTGTTTCTACTCGGCGCGCCTCAGCGATCGGATCGGCCGCAACCGGGTCCTCATCGGTGCCTCCATTCTCGGCATCGTCCTCACGTACCCAATCCTCATCCTGATCACCAACGGGACACTCTGGGGCTTCGGGCTCGCGATCGTGCTCGGAAACGGACTCGTCCAGGGCTTCCTTTACGGACCCATCGCCGCCTACGTCGCCGAGCAGTTCCCCACACGCAACCGCTACACGGGGTCCTCGCTCGCCTACCAGGGCGCTTCGATGCTTGGGGCCGGTTTCACGCCCCTCATCGTTACCGGCCTGAGCCTCGCAGGCGGCGGAAGCATCTGGCTTATCGGGGTCTTTTGGATTGGTGTCCTGGGCGCGGCGGCGACGGCAGTGCGCTTCACCCCCGAGGGAACCCGCCGGGAAGTGCAGTGAGGGCTGGGCGGGGAAATTAGGAAGGAGCCTCGGTGTGGCGGCGCCGAGGCTACCTCCGCCGGCGCGGCGGCCTGTGCGGTGGCCGGATGTGGAGGGGCAGGAAGCGCCGCGGACCGGTCATCTCTCCCCGGCTTGTCAGTGCCACCGCCGCGACCAGCAGCCACATTGATGCAGCCTGGCCCCACGGATAGACCTGCTGGGGAACCCCAGGTGCCAGCGGGTTGAGGATGAACTGGAAGGCCGCCAGGCTCGCGTGCATCAGCGCTGCCACCAGCACGCTTCCTGTATGGTCGTAAACCCACACCATGAGCACCCTGTACGCCGTGAGCTGGCCGACGAGCACCGACACGAGCCACAGCGACATGAAGACCGCCAGCGGCACCCCGCCGTTCGTCCCGCCGCCGCCCCAGTAGTTCACGAAGAAGTGCCAGGCGCCCCACGCCACGCCCACCAGCAGCCCGGTCCAAAGAACGCCGTAGTGCTGCCTGGCCCTGGGAATGGCGAACCCGGTCCAACCGATTTCTTCAAGAAGACCCACCACCACGCCGAGCACCAGGGCCATGACCAGGGTTCCTGCCCTGTCCGGCTCCGTGGCAATCCGCGGCGCGTAATCCGGGGAGGATATCCAGAGGACCAGCACGGGGGCGGCAAGGGTCACGGGGGCGACCAGCAGGGCGAAGAGGTACCAGCGCCCCTCGACCCGCCATATGAGCAGCCGCCCCAAGAGGTCCTGGTAACCTTCCCGGCCCGACGCAATTCCAGTGAGGACGAGGCTGGCCACCGCGGGTCCCAGCAGCATGGCCGGCACGGTGGCGGGGAGGGTGAGCTGGAACTGTTCCGGGGTGGGCGAGAGCCCGCCCGTGGCCAGCTGCACGGCGAGCACAATGGCGCCCCACGACAGGAAGAAGGTCACGCCGAAGTACCACGGCAACGGGTGCCTGCGCACCGATTCCGTCAGGGCGTGCATCGGAACTCCCCTCGTTTCACGCCACCAGCCGTGCCACCAGCTCTCCCCGGCTGCCGACCCCCACCTTCCCGAAGACCGATTTCAGGTGGTCGTGGACGGTATGCGGTGAGATGAACAGGTGCCGGGCGATCTCCGCCGTCGAACTGCCCGTCAACACCTCGAGGCACACATCGCGTTCCCGGGCTGTGACGCCGTACGCCATCAGCAGCAGGCTGGCGAGTTCATGGGTTGTGGCCGGTTCCACGGTGACCACCATCTGCTCCGGGTCATCGCCGGTGATCAGCCTGCTGGCCTGCAGCACCACCCAGTTGTTCCCGGCGTCCCGCATCCTTGCCCGGGCGGTCCCGGACACTGCCGCGTGGGCCTGGGCCACCACCGCGTAGAGCGTCTGGCTGAAGCGCCCCGGCGCCGCGTCCTCCACGGCGGCGAGCCAAGAAGCGGCCGCGGGAGTAGCGGCGCGCAGGTCGCCGTGCAGCCCGGCCAGGACAATGACGGGCCCGACGGCGGCCGGCCCGGCGGCGCGCGCCGCGCGGACCACGGCGCGGGTCGCCGCGGCCAGGGTGGCGGTGATGGCGGAGAGAAACTCCACCTCCCGGTCGGTGAAATCCCGGCCCGCTGCCCGGAAAATGCTGCCCACTCCCCAGCACGCCTCGTCCACCCTAAACGCGGCGCGGAGCTCGTGTTCCAAGCCCAGTGGCCTGAGCAGGTCGTTGATCCGGACGCTGCCGGCCACCTCCCGGTGCGGCGCGTCGGAGATCCTGGCCACGGGCCGTGGACGCCGCAGGAGCTCCACGAACGTGTTCGGTTCCCGGCCTGTGTACTCCGACTGGGCAAACCGCAGGAAATACTCCTCGAACTGGTGGCTGGACACCGGCCACGGCCGCCAGTTGGAAATGGAGGTCATCGCCATCGAATCGGGGTCGACGCCGGCCCAGCACCCCTGCTCGAACGGCACCTCCCGCTGCACGACGGCGAGCGCCGACGCATAGAGGTCGGCCAGGTCCATCCCGGCGGCCGCCATGGACGCGATTTCCCGCCGGGCACGCTCCGCGCGATCCTCCCACATACCTCCAGTATCGTCCCGGCGGCCCGCGCGGCAATCCCCTAATGTGGGGGTTTCCGGCATGCACCGAAACCCCCGGTGAGGGGATCGCAACGGTGCGTGCCGCCGTCGTAAGTTCCCCTTACGGACGCCGGGCAACGGGCCCGGCTGCGGCACTCACTGGAGGCTCACATGGGACAGGCACGCGATGCCATGGACCGCCTGATGGCGGCCATGGACGCCAAGGACAGGGATGCTTTGGCCGGCTGCTATGCCGAGGACGCGGTCATCCGGACTCCGGACCAGGCCGGCCTCAGCGGACGGACGGCGATCGCGGACTACTACGCACACTTCTGGGAGGCGATGCCGGACGTCAGGTACGACAGGACAGCCACGCATGAGGCCGGGGACGCGGCCATTGCCGAGGGCTTTGTGGTGGGCACGAACACTGGGCAGCTGGGCCTGCCTGCCGGCGGTAGGCTTCCGCCCACCGGACGGCAGGTAAAGGTCAGGAGCTGCGACGTCACTGCGGTGAAGGACGGCGTGATCACCTCGCACCGGGCCTACTTCGACCAGCTGGAACTCCTGGGCCAGCTCGGGCTGCTGCCCGAACCGGCCCAGGGGTAACTGGCTAGGCGCTAAACGGCGGCAGCTGCGGCAACGTCCGGAGTTTCCTCCGACGCGCCGGCGAGCCGGAGCCAGGTGTCCACCACGGTGTCCGGGTTCAGGGAGACGGAGTTGACGCCCTCCTTGACCAGCCACTCAGCGAAGTCAGCGTGGTCGCTGGGGCCCTGGCCGCAGATGCCCACGTACTTGCCACGGGCGCGGCAAGCCTTGATGGCCATGCTCAGCAGCTTCTTCACGGCAGCGTCCCGCTCATCGAAGCTGTTGGCAACGATGGCCGAGTCGCGGTCCAGGCCCAGGGTCAGCTGGGTCATGTCGTTGGAGCCGATGGAGAAGCCGTCGAAGTGCTCCAGGAACTCATCGGCCAGCAGCGCGTTGGAGGGCAGCTCGCACATCATGATCACTTCAAGGCCGTTTTCGCCGCGGCGCAGGCCGTTCTCGGCAAGCAGCTCGATGACGCCCTGCGCCTCGTCCAGGGTCCGCACGAACGGGATCATCAGCTTGACGTTGGTCAGGCCCATCTCGTTGCGGACGAAGGACAGGGCCTCGCACTCGAGGTCGAAGCAGTCCCGGAAGGACGGTTCCAGGTAGCGGGACGCGCCGCGGAACCCGATCATCGGGTTCTCTTCGTGCGGCTCGTAGGCCGGGCCGCCGATGAGGTTGGCGTACTCGTTGGACTTGAAGTCGGACATGCGCACGATCACCGGCTCCGGGGCGAAGGCCGCGGCAATGGTGGCCACGCCCTCGGCAAGCCGCTTGATGTAGTACTCACGGGGGCTGTCGTAGGCGCTGATCCGCTGCCGGATTTCGGCGGCCACGTCCTCCGGCTGGCTCTCCAGGTTCAGCAGGGCCTTGGGGTGGATGCCGATCTGCCGGTTGATGATGAACTCGAGCCGGGCCAGGCCCACGCCGTGGTTGGGCAGCTGCGCGAACGTGAACGCCTGCTCCGGCGTGCCCACGTTCATCATGACCTTCACCGGCGCCTCTGGCAGCTGGGTGATCCCGGTTTCCTCAACGCTGAAGTCCAGCAGGCCCTGGTAGATGGCGCCGGTCTCGCCGTCGGCGCAGGAGACAGTGACTTCCTGTCCGTCGGACAGGGTGTCGGTTGCGTTGCCGGTGCCGACGACGGCGGGAATCCCCAGTTCGCGGGCGATGATGGCCGCGTGGCAGGTACGTCCGCCGCGGTTGGTGACGATCGCGGAGGCCCGCTTCATGATGGGTTCCCAGTCGGGGTCGGTCATGTCCGCCACCAGGACGTCGCCGGTCTGGAAGGAGGCCATCTGGTCGATGGAGGTGAGGATCCGGACCTTGCCGGCTCCGATCCGCTGGCCGATCGCGCGGCCTTCCACCAGTACGGGCCCGCTGCCGTTCAGCCGGAACCGGCTCATGCTGCCGGGGGCGCGGCGTGACTGCACGGTTTCCGGGCGTGCCTGCAGGATGTACAGGCCGCCGTCGGTCCCGTCCTTGCCCCACTCAATGTCCATGGGGCGGCCGTAGTGCTTCTCGATGGCGACGGCGTGCCGCGCGAGCTGCTCCACGTCGTCGTCCGTCAGGCTGAAACGCGCGCGCAGGGAGTCCTCCACCGGCACGAAGTCGATGGTGCGGCCGATCTCGCTGTTGTTGGTGTACGTCATCTGCAGGGCCTTCTCGCCCAGGCCGCGCTTGAGGATCGCCGGGCGCCCGGCCTCGAGGGCGGGCTTGTAGACGTAGAACTCATCCGGGTTCACCGCGCCCTGCACCACGGCTTCGCCCAGCCCGTAGGAGGAGGTGACGAACACGGCGTCTTGGAAGCCGGACTCGGTGTCCATGGTGAACATGACGCCGGAAGCGCCGACGTCGGAGCGCACCATGCGCTGGATGCCGGCGGAGAGTGCCACCTCGGCGTGTTCGAACTTGTGGTGCACGCGGTAGGCGATGGCGCGGTCGTTGTAGAGGGAGGCGAAGACGTCCTTGATGGCCTGCAGGATGTTCTCGATCCCGCGGACGTTCAGGAAGGTTTCCTGCTGGCCGGCGAAGGAGGCATCGGGCAGGTCCTCGGCGGTGGCGCTGGAACGGACAGCCCAGGAAAGGTCGGCCGATCCGGCGTGCTTGTCCACCAGCTGCTGGTAGGCCTCGCGGACCTGCGCCTCAAAGTCCGGCAGGAAGGGCGTCTCGCGGACCAGGGCGCGGATTTTCTGGCCGGCCGCGGCCAGGGCCGTCACATCATCGGTGTCCAGCCCCACCAGGCGGTCGGCAATCTTCTGGTCCAGGCCGGAATCGGACAGGAACCTGCGGTACGCGTCCGCCGTGGTGGCGAAACCGTCCGGGACCTGGACACCGGCGGAGGTCAGGTTCTGCACCATCTCGCCCAGGGAGGCGTTCTTGCCGCCCACCTTGTCCAGGTCTTTGAGTCCGAGTTCAGAGAACCACAGAACGTCTGTCGTCATGCTTGCTGCTCCTTTGCAGTGGGGTGGCGTAGGCAGGGCCGGCCACCCACGGTAGTGCCGGCCGGAAGAAAAACCCTGTCCACAGTTTCAGGTCTGCCGCTTAGTTTCCACATGATGTGCGACACACCACGTTTGTGAATATTTTCGTCAGTGCTTCAGGTTCATCCGCTGCAGGATGGTTGCTGCCATTTCCTCCACGGAAACGGTGGCGGAGTTGAGGTACGGAATCCGGTGGGAAACGTACAGCTGCTCGGCGCTGCGGAGCTCAAACCCGCACTGCCGCAGCGACGCATACGGCGAACTGGGCCGGCGCTCGGTGCGGATCTGGCTGAGGCGCAGCGGGTTGGAGGACAGGCCGAAACACTTCGACACGAATGGCTTCAGGGGCTTGGGCAGCCCGTCGCTCTGGAAGTCTTCATCCACCAGCGGGAAGTTGGCGGCGAAGATCCCGTGCTGCAGCGCCAGGTACATGGTGGTGGGCGTCTTTCCGCACCGGGACGGGGCCACCAGGATCACCTGGGCCTTCTCCAGCGCCCGCAGGCTCTGCCCGTCGTCGTGCTCCATCGCGTACTCCACCGCCGCCATCCGGGACTGGTAGCGCGCGGCGTTCCCCAGCCCGTGGGCCCTGCCCGGTTCCCCGCTTGCCGGATGGCCGAGCGCCTCCTCCAGGACTCCCACGTGGGTGCCGATCAGGTCCACCATGGCGCCCTTGCAGCCGGCCAGGATCTGCCGGATCTCGCTGCTGACGGCGGTGGAAAAGACCAGCGGCTGCGGCCCGGTTGCGGCCAGGCCGTCGATGGTCCGCACCACGGACCGCGCCTGTTCCTCGGTGGTGATGAACGGGATGGTGACGCGGTCGAAGTTGTCTACGGGGAACTGCGTCAGCAGCGTATTCCCCAGGGTTTCCGCGGTGATGCCGGTGCTGTCCGAAAGAAAGTAGACAGGCCGCAGTGCAGAAGTGTCCAGAGCAGCGTTGGTCATGGCAAAACTCTAGCGGGCAATGATGACATCCAGCCTGCGCGGGCCGTGGACCCCCTCCACGCGTTCCAGCTCAATGTCGCTGGTGGCACTCGGCCCGCTGATCATGGTGATGGGCCGGGTCCCGTCGATCCGGCGCAGCGCTTCGGGCAGGATGCCGGCGATGTCCGCGGCCTTGACCACGCAGATGTGGTGGTCAGGGACCAGGCTGATGGCACGGCGGCCCTGGTTGGCGCTGCCGTCCAAAATGATGGTTCCCGTCTCGGCCACGGCCACCGCACTGCCGGTCACCACGGCGTCGGTTCCGTCCAGGTCGGTGACGCTGAGCGGTTCCGCTGAAGAGTCGACGCGACGGCGGGACGTGGTCTCGCCGTCGTCCATCCCTGCCAGCCAGCCCCCGTCGAGCCCTTCGGGGACCACGTAGCTGCGCGCCCCTTCAAGGAGCGACGCAATCGTGGCGGGCACCCCGGATTCCGGCACCACGGCCACCTGCGCCTTGTAGTCCACCAGCCGGTCTACCAGGAGGTCGATCAGCTCGTCTGTATCCATCCCGGACCCGGACCGGTACTCCCGGGGGATCTGCGCCGCCTCCGGGCTGTCCTGCAGCGCGGCGCGGACCCGCGAGAGGATGTCTTCGCGTGCGGTCATTGCTGGGTTTCCTTATCGTCTTGGGACGGCGCGGCTTGCGACGGCGCGGTGGACGTGTGCTCCTTGGCCCACCAGTCCCGGAAGGACTGGGCCGGGGGCGCCGGGATGTCGCGGCTCTGGGTCCAGCCGCCGGCGATGCCGGGCAGCTTCTTGATCTTCTTGTCCCGTCCGGCGGCCAGGCGGCCCAGCGGCAGTCCCTTCTCCACCAGGCCCAGGTTCTTGCCGGAGGAAAGCGCCCAGGACGCCGCCTTCATGCCCACGTCCATCTGGCTGGGGACCTTCTTGGTCCCGCGTTTGCTGTCCACGTCCACGCTGCGCAGGTGCACCAGGATGTCGGGGATGTTGATCTTCACCGGGCAGGCGTCGTAGCAGGCACCGCAGAGGGAGGACGCGTAGGGCAGGGAGTTGTTTTCCTCGGCCTCGATGCCGGTCAGCAGCGGGGAAAGGATCGCGCCAATGGGCCCCGGGTAGGTGGAGCCGTAGGCGTGCCCGCCCGTCCGCTCATATACGGGGCAGACGTTCATGCAGGCGCTGCAGCGGATGCAGTGCAGCGCGGAGCGGCCCATTTCATCCGCGAGCGCGGCGCTGCGGCCGTTGTCCAGGAGCACCAGGTGCACGTTCTGCGGCCCGTCACCCTCCGTCACACCCGTCCACAGCGAGGTGTACGGGTTCATCCGCTCCCCGGTGGAAGACCGCGGGAGCAGCTGCATGAACACTTCCAGGTCCTGCCACGTGGGCAGCAGCTTCTCGATGCCCATCACCGTGATCAGGGTTTCCGGCAGGGTGAGGCACATGCGGCCGTTGCCCTCGGATTCGACGACGGCCAGGGTGCCGGAATCTGCAAGGGCGAAGTTTGCCCCGGACACAGCCACCTTGGCGGTGAGGAACTTGCGGCGCAGGTGCTCGCGGGCGGCCATGGCCAGGACGGGCGGATCGTTGGTGAGCGCCGGATCGGCTCCGGGCATTTCACGCAGGAAGATGTCCCGGATTTCGGTGCGGTTCTTGTGGATGGCCGGCACCAGGATGTGGCTGGGCTTGTCGTGGTCCAGCTGGACGATGAGCTCGGCGAGGTCCGTTTCGAAGGCCTCGATTCCCTGCTCCTCGAGGTACTCGTTGAGCCCGATCTCCTGCGTGGCCATGGACTTGACCTTGACCACTTCGGTTTCGCCGGTCTCCCGGACCAGTCCGGCCACGATTTCGTTGGCCTCCCCCGCGTCGCGGGCCCAGTGGATCACGCCGCCGCGGGCGGTGAAGTTCTTCTCGAACTCCTCCAGCAGTTCGGGCAGCCTGGCCATCACCGACTGTTTGATGGCGGAGCCGGCGTCGCGCAACTGCTCCCAGTCGGGCAGTTCGGAGACCACGGCCTGGCGCTTGTCGCGGATCGTGTGCGTGGCATGGCCAAGGTTGGCCCGCAGCTGGGCGTTGCCCAGTTCGCGGTGCGCCGCCTTGGGAAAGGATTCGCCTGCGAACAGGTTTCCCGAGCCGAAGACCGGCAGTGTGGGCATTCCCAAAAAGGTGGTCATCGGAGGGCCTTTCCGGTGGAGACGCGGACTTCGCCGGTCACGGACGCTGGTTCTTCCATGGTGCTTGCGAGGATTTCCGCCAGGTGGAGGGTGGTGGTGGAGCTGCCCTGCCGGGAGAGTCCGCCGCCGATGTGCATCAGGCAGGAGGCGTCCCCGCCGGTGCAGAGTTCGGCGCCGGTGGCTTCGACGTTGGCCGCCTTGTCCTGGAGCATGGCCGAGGAAACATCGGCGTTTTTCATGGAGAACGTGCCGCCGAAGCCGCAGCACTGGTCCGCCTCGGGCAGGTCGGCCAGATCAATCCCCTGCACGGTCCGCAGCAGGCGGGACTGCCTGTCCCCGAGCCGCAGCAGGCGCATGCCGTGGCAGCTGGGATGGTAGGTGACCCGGTGCGGGAAGTAGGAGCCCAGCTGGGCGCCGGCGTCGGTCACGCCCAGCACGTCCACCAGCAGTTCGGAAAGTTCGTAGGTTTTGGCCCCGACGGCGGTGGCCCGGGCTTCCAGCGCGGCGTCGCCGCAGGAGCGGGCCACCATGGGGTGCTGGTGCTTCACCGAGGCAACGCAGGAGCCGGAGGGGGCGACGGCGACGTCGTAGTCCGCAGAATCGAAGGCGGCCACGTGGTTGGCCACCACGGGGACGGCCTCTTTCAGGTAACCGCTGTTGACGTGCATCTGGCCGCAGCAGGCCTGGCCCGCTGGGAACACCACTTCGTGTCCCAGGCGCTCCAAAATCCTGACGGTGGCCTTCGCCGTGGCCGGATACATCGCATCCACGATGCAGGTGGCGAACAAGGCAATTCTCATGGCGGCCTTCCGGGAATGAGGGTTGTTCGTATGGTCTGACCACAGTAGACCACGTGACGCCAGCCACTTACAACCCCGGATCAAATGGTGAAGCCGCTCACACCTGTTGGAAATTGTGGGCTACACTTCCGTGGTCGGACCATTGTGGTCTGACCAAACACAACCCCAACACCCTCAATGTGGAGGAACTCTGTGGACCACTTCACCCCCAGCACTGACCCGGTGCTGAACAGCGTCGCTTGGTCGGCCATCGTTGCCCTGCTGCCGCTGCTGACCTTCTTTCTCCTGCTCGCCGTCGCCAAAACCAAAGCCCACGTGGCCGGCGGGTTTGCCCTGCTGGTGGCCCTGGTGGTGGGCATCCTGGCGTTCAAGATGCCGGCCGGCCTGGCGCTCCTGTCCGCAACCCAGGGCGGCGTTTTCGGCGCCTTCCCCGTGCTGTGGATCGTGGTCATGGCCGTCTGGCTCTACCAGGTGACGGTGCTCAGCGGCCGCTTTGAGGACCTCCGCCGCGTCTTCGACGTCATCGGCGGCGGCGACGTCCGCCTGCAGGGTGTCCTGATCGCCTTCTGCTTCGGCGGGCTGCTCGAAGCCCTTGCCGGGTTCGGCGCTCCGGTGGCCATCACGGCCACCATGCTGCTGGCCCTCGGCCTTCCTCCGCTGCGGGCCGCCGCCGCCGTACTGGTGGCCAACACCGCGCCCGTCGCCTTCGGCGCCATGGCCATCCCGATCACCACCGCCGCCGGGCTGACTGGCCTGCACGCGACGGACATCGGCTCCATGGTGGGCCGCCAGGCGCCGCTGCTGGCAACCTTCGTCCCGCTGATCCTGCTCTTCATCCTGGACGGCCGCAAAGGCCTAAAGGACTGTTGGCCTGCCGCATTGGTCGTCGGCTTCTCCTTCGCTGCAGCCCAGTTCCTCTGCTCCAACTTCTTCTCGTACGAACTCACCGACATCATGGCCTCACTGGTCGGCCTGGGCGCGGCTGTCCTGTTCTTCCGGATGTGGAAGCCCCTGGGCACGGCGGCGGCTCGTGACCGGCTGGGCGTGGCCGCGGAGGCTGTTGCCGCGGGCGGCACGCCGCGAACCAACGGAACCCGCAGCGCCGGTACGGGCAACGTCGCCACTGTGGAGACTGCCGCCGGCGAACGCCTTACCCCCGGACGGACCTGGCTCGCACTGTTCCCCTACTTCCTGGTCATTGTGGTGTTCGGCATTGCCAAACTGTGGAAGCTCGGCGTCGACCTTCCCGCAGCCCTCGCGGCCACGGATATCAAGATCCCGTGGCCGATCCTCCACGACGCCTTGGTGGGTGCGGACGGCAAGCCGCTGTCCTCCACGGTCTACGTCTTCCAGTGGTTGTCCAGCCCCGGCACGCTCCTGCTGATCACGGGCCTGATTGTGGCGGCGGTCTACGCCCGCTTCGATGACCGCGGCCGCTTCCCCATGACGGTAGGCAACGCTGTGGCCGAGATCGGGCGGACCATCTTCAAGATGCGCTGGGCCGGCCTCACCATCATCACGGTGCTTGCCCTTGCCTACGTCATGAACAACTCGGGCCAGACGGTCTCGATCGGCGTGTGGCTGGCCGGCACCGGGAGCTTCTTCGCATTCCTCTCCCCCGTGCTCGGCTGGCTGGGCACGGCCGTTACCGGTTCGGACACCTCCGCGAACGCACTGTTTGCCAAGCTGCAACAGACCGCCGGTGTCAATGCCGGCATTGACCCGAACCTGCTGGTGGCCGGCAATACGGCGGGCGGGGTGGTGGGCAAGCTCATCAGCCCGCAGAACCTCGCCATCGCCGCCACCGCCGTCAACCTTGACGGCCAGGAGTCGGTCCTTCTGCGTAAGGTAGTCGGATGGAGCGTGGGGTTGCTTCTGGTGCTGTGCACCATCGTCTTCCTGCAGTCCACCCCCGTCCTGGGCTGGATGCTCCCCTAGCCAGTACCCGCGGCCATTAACCGCGCAAAACCGGAGTGCGGGTCCACCGCGGCCCGCACTCCCCCACCCCAGAGGATCGCCCGTGACAACCGCCGCAGCCGGAGCAGCCCCCCGCCGTCGAACCCACGACGCACTGCTGAAAGACATTGAAGCGGACCTGCGGGCCGGCAAGATCAAGGTCGGCGACCGGCTCCCGGGCGAACGGACGCTGGCGGAAAGCTACGGCATCTCCAGGGCGTCCGTGCGGGAGGCCATCCGTATCCTCGACGCCATGGGCGTGGTCCGCAGTTCGGTGGGCTCCGGCCCCACCTCCGGTGCCATCGTCGTTTCCGATCCGTCCGCCGGGCTCTCCTCCGCCCTCCGGCTGCACGTCGCCAGCAACCGCCTGCCGGTCGAGGACATCGTCCAAACCCGCATCCTCCTGGAAACCTGGACTGCCCGCGCCGGCGCGGAGCGCGAGGGCGGCGACGCGGAGCGCGGACAGGCGGCCCAGTTGCTTGAGGCCATGGACCACCCCGAGGTGGACCGGGCAGCCTTCCACGAGCTGGACGCCCGGTTCCACGTGGCTCTGAGTTCGCTTGCGGGCAACGAGGTGATGGCCACCGTCATGGAGTCCCTGAGCGGTTCAATCGTCGACTATGTCAAGGGATCCATGGACGCCATGGAGGACTGGCCGGACGTCCTGGAAGTCCTGCGCACCCAACACCACGGAATCTTCGATGCCGTGCAATCCCGCGACGGCGAGCTCGCCGCGCGCCTGCTGCGCGAGCACATCGAATGGTTCTACCAGCGGGCAGGCGACGCCACCGCGCCGCAGGCCCACACCACCACCTAAGTTTTTTGGAGTTACGCATGCGAACCGCAACGGCAGGAGCCGAATCCCCCATCGAGCAACTCGAGCTGGATACCGTCAGCACGCGGGACCTGGACCGCCATGCTATGGCACACGACGCCTCGCATTACCTCCTGGTCCCGCAGGGGGTAGCCACTCCCCGCGATGCCGCGGACGTCGGCGCCCTGCTGCGGCGCAGTCGGGAGCTCGGGCTTCCCGCCACCTTTCGCTCCGGCGGCACCAGCCTGTCGGGCCAGGCCCTGAGTGACAGCCTGCTGATCAACACCCGCCAGCATTTCCGCGGCGTTGAGGTGCTCGACGGCGGCGCGCGGGTCCGTGTCCAGCCGGGCGCCACGGTGCGCAGCGTCAATGCCCGGCTCGCCCCCTTTGGGCGGAAGCTCGGCCCGGATCCTGCCAGCGAAATCGCCTGCACCGTGGGCGGCGTCATCGCCAACAACTCCTCCGGGATGGCGTGCGGCACCGAGTTCAACACGTACCGGACGCTGGAATCAATGGTGCTGGTGCTGCCCTCGGGCACGGTCATCGACACCGCCGATGCCAACGCCGACCGGCGGTTGCGCGAACTGGAACCGGAACTCCACGAGGGGCTGCTGAGGCTGCGCCGCCGGGTGGTGGGCAACGACGAGTCCGTCCGCATCATCCGTTCACTGTTCTCCATGAAGAACACCATGGGCTACGGCGTGAACTCCTTCCTGGACTACGAACGCCCCGTGGACATCCTGACGCACCTCATGATCGGCAGCGAAGGAACCCTTGGCTTCGTGGCCGAGGCTGTTTTCCGCACCGTCGAGGTCAAACCCGCCGTCGCCACCGGGCTGCTGGTTTTCAACACCCTCGACGCGGCGATGGGAGCCCTGCCGGACCTGGTGTCCACCGGCCTCGCCACCATCGAACTCATGGACGCGGCAGCGTTGACGGTGGCCCAGGCTGCGGCCGACGCTCCCGCCGCCATCAGCACCCTGCCGGTCCAGGGGCATGCCGCGCTGCTGGTGGAACACCAGGGCTCGGACGCCGCCGAGCTGTCCGGCAAGCGTGCAGGCTCGCAGCAGCTCTTCGACTCACTGGACCTGGCCGCGCCCTTCGCACTGACCTCGGACCCGAAAGACCGGGCGGCGCTGTGGCACGTCCGCAAAGGCCTGTACACGGCCGTTGCCGGCGCCCGCCCATCGGGCACCAACGCGCTGCTGGAGGACATCGTTGTGCCGGTTCCCGCCCTCGCCAGCACCTGCGGCGAACTGACGAGGCTCTTCCACGAGCACCAGTACAAGGAATCGGTGATCTTCGGGCACGCCAAGGACGGAAACGTCCACTTCATGCTCAACGAGCGCTTCGACGACCCGGCCCAGCTGCTGCGCTACCAGGCCTTCACCGACGAAATGGTGGACCTGGTCCTCGGCGCGGGCGGTTCACTCAAGGCCGAGCACGGCACCGGCCGCATCATGGCCCCCTTCGTCCGCCGCCAGTACGGCGACGAGCTCTATGCAGTGATGCAGGAAATCAAGCGGCTGATCGACCCGCCTAACCTCCTGAACCCGGGCGTGCTGCTCGCCGATGAGCCTCTCTCCTACATCGAGAACCTGAAGGTGGCTCCCACCGTCGAGGAGGAAGTGGACCGCTGCGTCGAGTGCGGGTACTGCGAACCGGTGTGCCCCAGCAAGGACATCACGCTTACTCCGCGCCAACGCATTGTGCTTCGGCGGGACATCGCTGCCGCTGAGCAACGCGGCGACCACGCCCTCGCGGCCAACCTGCGCAAGGACTACGACTACGACGGCGTGCAGACCTGCGCGGCGGACGGCATGTGCGTCACCGCCTGCCCGGTGCTGATCAACACCGGGGACCTGGTGCGGCGGCTGCGCAAGGAAAACGCCAATGCGGTCGCCGCGGCTGGCTGGAACAAGGCCGCCGAAAACTGGGGCGCCGTGACCGCCGGCGGCGGGCTGGCCCTCACTGTAGCCAAGGCCCTGCCGGCGCCCCTGCCAAAGGCCGCCACCGCCGTCGGCCGCGCCCTGCTGGGGACGGAGACGGTGCCCGCCTACTCCGCCGTACTGCCCGGCGGTGGTTCCAGGCGCAGCGCACGGCCGGCCCCGGACAGCATCGCGGTGTTCTTCCCCGCCTGCATCGGCACCATGTTTGGCCCGGCGGATGCTGCAGGAGGCGCCGGGAAGGGCTCGGCCCAGGCCTTCCTGGACCTCTGCGAGCGCGCCGGTGTGCGGGTCAGCGTTCCGGAAGGCATTGAGAGCCTGTGCTGCGGCACGCCGTGGAAGTCCAAGGGCTTCTCACAGGGCTACGACGCCATGGCCGCCAAGGTCCTGGACCAGTTGTACGAGGCCAGCGGCCGGGGCGAGCTGCCCGTGGTGTGCGATGCCGCCTCCTGCACGGAGGGCCTGGATACCATGAAGCGCCTTGCGGCTACGGGCGAAGAGCGGTACGCCGGGCTGCGCTTTGTGGACTCGGTGGAGTTCGTACACCAGCACGTTCTGGGCAAGCTCACGGTCACCGCCCGGCTGAATTCCATCGCCCTGCACCCCACCTGCTCGTCCACCCAGCTGGGGACCAACCCTGCGCTTATGGAGATCGCGCGTGTTGTCACGGACGACGTGTTCGTGCCGCTGAACTGGGGTTGCTGCGCGTTCGCGGGTGACCGCGGCCTGCTCCACCCGGAACTGACGGACTCCGCAACCGACCGGCAGGCCCGTGAGATCAACGAGCGGGAATTCGACGCTTACGCCTCCACCAACCGCACCTGTGAACTGGGAATGTCCAAAGCGACCGGCCACTCCTACCGCCACCTGCTGGAAATCCTTGAGGAGGCCACCAGGCCCTGACGCGTACCGCTAGACTGGCCGGGCAAGGACGGATTGGGGGATCCAGGGCGGCGGCGCCGCCTGTTCCGCTGGTCGGTCGCAGCCAGCGGACCCAAGGACCACCGATGACTTTCTTCCAGGACTTTCCCGTCCCTCCCCTGCCGCCCCGGCCGCGGTCAACGAGGCACGTCCCGCCGGCATGGGTGGCTGCACCCGCTTACGAACTCCCTGCTGTTGTCCACCTGGGCCTGTTCGTGAGCCGGACGCCGGGAATGGTGGTGGCGGTCAAAAGCGCGGACGTATTCTCCACTGGCTGCCTGTTCAACCTGTCCTGGGTCTTCCGCCGGACCAATCAATCCGATCGAGACTGGGACGATCTGCAGCCGCTGTTCTTCCAGCCCGGCAGGGGCTTTCGCGGGCGCAGCGAACGGCAGACCGGGCTGATGTTCGGCATGGAATTCCCCGACGGTTCAAAGGCCAGCACCGGCAGCCAGATACCTTACGGATTGATGGAACCGGGGACCAACCCGGAACCTCCGGTCCTCGCCCTGAACGCCGGCGGTGGCGGCGGTGGCGATGAGGAGTTCTCCGGCAGCGGCACGCTCTGGCTGTGGCCACTGCCGCCCGCCGGTGACCTCCGGCTGGTTTGCCAGTGGACGGACTTCGGCCTGGAGGAAACGTCCCTCATGCTCGACGGCGGGACGTTGCGTCAGGCGGCGGCGTCTGTTCAGCCGTACTGGCCGGAGGAGGACCACGCTGATGGGTAACGTGACCGGACTTGTCCTGTATGTGCTCTTCGGGGCGGTCTTTTTCTACATCCTGTACGGGGTGATCCGCGCCGCGGTCCGTGACGGGATCCTCCAGGCTGATGAGCGGCGAAGGCGGCACGCCGCCGAACAGCCGGAGCGGCTCGGAGGGTAGTGCCAACGGCCCGCGCTCGAGGGCCGGAACCGGCGCATACTGGTCCTATGACCGTGGCTGGTGTCGATGTGTTGCTGCCCTGGCTGGTCCTCTTACCGTGCGTGGCCATCTGGGCCTACAGCCTGGTCGACTTCAGCCAAACAGACGAACGCGACATGCGGATCTTCAGCAGGGACGTCTGGCTGGTGCTTATCGTCCTCGGAAGCGTCGTGGGCGGACTTGCGTGGCTCGTGGCTGGACGCCCACGCCCACCCGGCCTCCGCCGTCGTACCTAAGCGCCGGTCTCCAGCGCTGACACGATGCTGCCGTAACCCTGCAGGAACATCCGCCGGCCCTGGCCCTCGTCAGTCCAGACCCAGATGATGGAGTAGTCGGAGGTCACGGCATCCACCACGCCGGTGCCGGCGAGGGTTCCTTCGGCGAAACGGACCCTGTCCCCCACAGCCAGCCGCGGATGCTTGGTGCGCTTCCTTCGAGGCCTGGGCGGGGCTGCGTTCCCTGCCATCGCAGGGTCTGACGTGCAGGTGCTGACGTGCTGGCGCATCGGCTTCCTTGGGCTCGCGGGCGGACGGTCAGCTCATTACGACCCTGCCCGCTGCTCCCAGGTCACGCCCTCCGGCGTGGTGCAGCAAGACTAGCGCGCGGCACTCCAGGATGCACAAACAGCCCCCTCGGAACGGAGTGTGACTGCTCCGTTCGGAGGGGGCCGTTGGGCACAGCGAAAAAACTTAGTCCAAAGCCGCCACAGATCCCAGGGCGTCCCACGCGAAGCTGGCCAGCCAGTGGGTGGACATGAAGTCGCCGCTCTGCAGCCCAAGGAGTCCGGCCTTCAGCAGCGGATCCAGCGACTCGCTTAGCACGGCAGCGGCGGAGGAAGCCTCGGCACTCCCGGACTCCCGAAGCGTGGCAACGATCCGGGCCACCTGCCCGGCCCGGGTCAGGTTCAGCCCGTGCAGGTGCACCAGGTAGCCGTCGGTTTCATCGGTGACACTTACCGGCTGCAGGATCTGCGACTCCACGGAAAGCCCCGGGAGGAACGCCGCAAACCAGGAAGCAAAGTCGTCAGCAGACAGCACACGGCGCATCAGGTCAGCCTCGCTGAGGCCGGCGGAAAGGAAGTCCTGGCCGCTGAGCTCCCAGTCGCCCGGCCAGCCGCGGTCGTTCCCGAACCAGCCACGCGCCGCTTCCTCGCACGCCTTGGCAGCATCAACGCGGCCCAGGGAGCGGAACGCGTCCAGCATGTAGCCCACGCCGAAGGCAGCGTTGGTGTGCAGGCCGTGCCGCACGGGATACTGGGCCTTCTGCATCCAGGCGGCACTGAGGTCCGCCACGGCATCCACCAGCGGTTCCAGCGCAGTGCCCCATTCCCGCAGCTGCGCATCGGAGGACGCGGAGCATGTCGCCGCCAGCCGCATCAGCCACGCCCAGCCGTACGGGCGTTCCCAGGACGGGTTGCCCAGCAGGTAGTCCCGCTCCACCGCCAGCTTGGCCGGCCTCAGGTTGGCGCCCACCGCTGCCCGAAGCGACGCCTCGGTGGGGCCATCCACCCAGGCCGCCGCGCCGCCGTCGGACGCTCCTTCCGGAGCAGCCCCGCCAAGGGGTGATCCGGGGGTGCCGCCCAGCAGGCTCACCCCCAACCAGTGCATGTGCACGCAGGAGTGCCAGTCGAAGGAGGTGTAGAACGCGGGGTGGATCTGCTCGGGGGTGGGCCGGTCCTCGGCGGACACCTGGGTGTGGTGCGCCGAGTGCGGGAAAGGCTCGGAGAGGTTGCCCAGCACCACGGCCGCGTAGTCCGGTGCCGCCTGTACGCGGAGATCGTTGTCCATCATGCTCCTTTGAAAGCCGGGTTGAGCGAAGGGGTTTAGTGGAAGGCGAGGAAGTACATCAGCGCGATGTTGACCGCCAGCAGCGGGATGGCCGTGCCCACCTGCGCCGTGATGACGCCGTACTTGTTCTTCATTTCCAGCAGCGCGGACGGCACCAGGTTGAAGTTGGCGGCCATCGGGGTGCAGAGCGTGCCGCAGAAACCGGCCAGCATGCCGATGGCGAAGACGATGGCGGGATCGCCGTGGAAGGTCTCCACCAGCACGGGCCAGCCGATCGCCGCGGTCATGATGGGGAAGGCTGCGAAGCCGTTGCCCATCAGCACGGTGAACAGGAACATGCCCACGCAGTAGACGATCACGCCCGCGATCAGCGAGCCCTTCGGCAACAGTCCGGAGGCGAGTGTTCCCACCGCGGTGCCCACCCCGGCCTTGGTGAAGAGGATGCCGAGCGTGGTGAGCATCTGCGGCAGCAGCGCGGCCCAGCCGATTGATTCGAGGATGCGGCGGCTTTCAAAAATGGGCGTTGCCGGGTTCTTCGGCTTCAGGATCAGGAGTGCGACGACGACGGCGGCCACAGCGCCGATGGCCAGGGCTACCAGCGTGGTGTTCTTGGGGTCCAGCAGCGGGGTGCCGCCGATGTTCAGCACGGGGGCTGCAAGGACCAGGATGACGGTGACCAGCGGCAGCGTCAGGGCCGGGATGAAGAGCTTGTTGCCGAAGCGCTTCGCGAAGGCCTCGCGTTCCGGGCCGGTGGAGGTGCGGTGCTTTCCGTGGCCCAGCAGCCCGGTGGATGCCAGGACCACCAGGACCAAAACCGCGATGCCCAGGATCCAGCCGGGTGCGGTGCCGGCCTGGACCCAGGTGCTGTAGAAGAAGCACAGGCCCAGCAGGCCCCAGAAGGCCGAGCTGCCCCAGCGGCGGGGGTGGTTGGTATCGGCGGCAATCAGCGATGCCCAGGCGACAAACAGCAGTCCGATCAGCCAGTAGACGGCTTCAACGTTGATCATTTGGCTTCTCCTGCGGTTTCCTTCTGGGCGGTGAGCTCAAATTCGCGGTATTCCTTGTCCAGCTGCTTGTCCAGGCGCAGGAGCCGGAAACCGTGGATGAGGAAGGCGGCGATGGCGGTGGGGATGGCCCAGAGGGCCAGCTGGAGCGGTTCCAGGTGCAGGTGGTAGGTGGTGTCCACGAACGTGGTGATCAGCAGGATGGAGCCTACGGCCACGAAGACGTCCTCGCCGAAGAACACGCCCACGTTGTCGGCACCGGCGGAGTGGCCCTTGATTTTCTCGCTGATCTTTTCCGGAACGTGCCCGTAGCGGCGCAGCGCTGCGCCTTCGGCCATGGGGAAAACCAGCGGGCGGACCGTTTGGGCGTGGCCGCCGATGCTGTTCAGGCCCACGGCCGCGGTGAGCTGGCGGACGGCAAGGTAGCCGATCAGGACGCGGCCCGCCGTCAGTTTGGCCAGCCGGCCGATGAGGACCTTGGCCTGCTCCTGCAGCCCGAAGTACTCGATGATGCCCACCACCGGCAGCACCGCCACGAAGATGGTGACCGAGCGGCTGCTGGCGAAGCCGGTGCCGAACGAGTCGAGGATCTGGGCGGGATTCATCCCGCCCAGCAGCGCGGTGACGATACCGGCGACGGTGACGACAATCAGGGGGTTCAGGCGGATGGCGAAGCCAACGATCACCAGCAGCACCCCGATGAGTACAAGCATGATTATCCCTTCCCAGGGGACCCGTGACGGGTCTGCGAAAAGTGGGGTCCGGCGCGTCCGTGCCCCGGTTGAATGGTTGGGCGGCGCCGAGGGGCGGGAGCCCCGGTTACGTCAGAGCTGCAGGGTTCTGTGAGCTGCAGAACAACGGTGTGATCCACAGCATACCGTTTTGTTCAACAATCCTGCAACCCCTCCCCGGGAAGGGTTTTGGTTATCGTTCGACGGCGGCGAGCAGCTGGGCTTCAGCGCGGTCCAGGTAGCTGGACAGGAAGTCCGCTGCCGCGGCCCGGTCCCCGGCCTGCAGGAGCTCCACGATCCTGGCGTTGTCCTGCACGTACGGCTCATGGAAGGCAGGGTTGGCGGCCATGGAGTGGAATACCAGGCGCATCTCGGCCAGGACCTGCTCCATGAGGCTGTTGAGCCGCTCGCTGCCTGCACGGTTCACCAGAGCGCGGTGGAAGTCCTGGTTGGCGCCGGCCATGCCGGGAATGTCCCCCTCCGCGGCGGCGGCCTGCGCGGTTTTCACGATTGCCGCAAGGGGCTCCAGCGGGGCCTCTCCGGCCCAGAGCACGGCTGCGGGTTCCAGGAAGCGGCGGACGCGGTAGATTTCGCGGATGTCATCCGCGGTGGGGTGGGCGACGAACACGCCGCGGTTGGGGATGCGGGTGACGATGTGCTCGGCGTGGAGGGCAGTGAACGCCTCCCGCAGGGTGTTGCGGGACACGCCCAGGGCCTCGCGGAGGGCTTCCTCCGCGAGCTTGGACCCTGGCTTGAGCTTGCCGGCCTCGATGCGGCTGCGCAGCTGCGCGGCCACCCAGAGGCCAGTTTCGGCGTGCTTTGTGGTCCTGGCCTGGGCCTGGAGATCGGCCAGCACCTCGTCAAACGTCATGGCACCACGATATCGGCCCCTGCCCGCGCCACTGCGCCGGCAACGCGACTACCCGATGATGGTGAGCACTTGGCCGGGCGCGACGGCGTCCCCCGCCGCGGCGAACTGCTCCCCGAGCGTGCCGGTGCGGTGGGCGGCGACGGCCGTTTCCATCTTCATGGCCTCGAGCACCAGCACCGTTTCACCCTCCTCGACGCTTGCCCCGGGCTCAGCCAGCCACTTCACCACGGTGCCGGCCATCGTTGCCAGCAGGTCGCCGTCGTTCTTTTCCGCCTCTTCCTCCGCGGGAACTGCTGCAGCGTCGGCACCTCGCCGGCCGCCGCCGTCCAGCAGGGAGTCCAGCAGTGCCTTGGGGAGGCCCAGTTCCATGCGCTTGCCATCCACCTCGATGCCGATTGTCCGGCGCGGCTCCTCGGGCGCGGCGGGGCTGAAGGCAGGGTCTGCCTCCAGCGCGGTGGTGAATTCGCTCTCGATCCAGGTGGTGTAGATGTCCAAACTGTCCGCATCCGTGAAGTCCGGCGCTTCCACCACGGCGCGGTGGAACGGCAGCACGGTGGCCAGGCCGCCGATGCGGAACTCGCGCAGGGCGCGGCGGGCACGGCGGAGGGCCTGCTGACGGTCTGCCCCGGTGACCACCAGCTTGGCGAGCAGGGAGTCGAACTGCCCCGGCACCATGGAACCTGCCCGGACACCGGTGTCCAAACGGATCCCGGGCCCGGTGGGGACCTCGAACTCCGTAATGGCGCCCGGGGAGGGCAGGAAGCCGCGGCCCGGGTCCTCGGCGTTGATCCGGAATTCGAACGCGTGGCCGCGCGGTTCCGGGTCCTCCAGGATGGGCAGCTTCTCCCCTGCCGCGATAGCCAGCTGGGCTGCCACCAGGTCCACGCCCGAGGTCTCCTCCGTGATGGGGTGCTCCACCTGCAGCCGCGTGTTCACCTCCAGGAAGCTCAGGAAGCCGCTGCCGTCCAGCAGGTACTCCACCGTACCGGCACCTACGTAGCCGGCTTCGCGGCAGATGGCCTTTGCCGAGGCATGGATTGCCGCCCGCTGGTCGGAGGTGAGGAAAGGCGCGGGAGCCTCCTCCACGAGTTTCTGGTGGCGGCGCTGCAGCGAACAGTCACGGGTGCCCACCACCACCACGTTGCCGTGCGTGTCGGCGATGACCTGCGCTTCCACGTGGCGGGGCCGGTCCAGGAACTTCTCCACGTAGCACTCGCTGCGGCCGAAGGCGGCCAGGGATTCCCGGACGGCGGAGTCGAAGCTTTCCTCGATGTCGGCCTGGTTCCGGACCACCTTCAGGCCGCGGCCGCCGCCGCCGAAGGCAGCCTTGATAGCCACGGGGAGGCCCACCTGCTCGGCGAAGGCCCGGACTTCCGCGGCGCTGGCCACCGGGCCGTCGCTGCCCGGGGCCAGCGGGGCGCCGGCGCGGACCGCCACTTCGCGGGCGCTGACCTTGTCGCCCAGGAGCCGGATGGTTTCCGGGGAAGGCCCGATCCAGGTCAGCCCGGCGTCGATGACCGCCTGGGCGAAGCCGGCGTTTTCGGACAGGAAGCCGTAGCCGGGGTGGACGGCATCGGCGCTGCTTTTCACCGCGATGGCGAGGATTTTTTCACTGTCCAGGTAGGTGTCCTGGGGCCTGGAGCCGGGCAGCGCATACGCCTCGGTGGCGGCGGAGACGTGCAGCGCATCGGCGTCGGGATCGGCGTAGACGGCCACGCTTTCCAGGCCTGCATCGTCGCAGGCCCGGGCGATCCGGACGGCAATTTCGCCGCGGTTGGCAATGAGGACTTTACGCATGGGGGCTTTCCTTTGGCGTTTCGGGCAGTTCTGCCGGGAGCGTGGCGGCTGCGAACCGCACGGTGGTGCCCGGGGGAAGTTGGGCGGCTTTGTCCAGGTCTGCGTGGACGACCACGGCAATCACCGGGTACCCGCCGGTCACCGGGTGGTCGGAGAGGAACAGGACGGGCTGGCCTTCCGGGGGTACCTGCACGGCGCCGCGGACGGTTCCTTCGCTCGCCAGTTCGCCGTCCCGGCAGCGGGTGAGGGGCTGGCCATTCAGTCTGAGTCCGATCCGGCTCGATTGTGGCGTGACGGTCCATTCCTGCTGGAGGAACTCCTGCAGGGTTTCGCCGCTGAACCAGTCCTGCCGGGGTCCGGGGACCACGCGCAGCACGGTGGCTTCGTTCCGGTCCGGAAGCGCTGAGACCTCCGGGTGGCCCACGATACTTCCGGGCCTGGGGGCCCGTACGGGCAGGATGGCGCCCGCCTGGAGCGGTTCGGGGCCGATGCCGGACATGGTGTCCGTGGATCGGCTGCCCAGGGCTTCGGCTCCGCCGAGTCCGCCGCGGACACCCACGTAGGAGCGCAGTCCTGCGGTGGGTGTGCCGACGGTCAGCCGCTCCCCTGCCAGGAGGGCAAAGGGGGCGTCGCACACCGGGTGGCGTACCGCCGTCGTCCGCTTTTCATCCCCATCCCGCGGCTCATCCGGCGGCGTGATCTCCAACGGAACGGCTGCACCGGTGACGGCCAGGACCTGGTCACTGAGGGCAACCAGTTCCAGTCCGCCGAAAAGGAGTTCGATTCCGGCGTCACCTTCGCCGTTGCCCACCAGGCGGTTGGCGCGGCGGAGTGCTCCGCGGTCCATCGCGCCGGCGCTGCTGACGCCGAGCGATGCGTAGCCGGGGCGGCCCAGGTCCTGGATGGTGGACTGGAGCCCGGGCTTGCGGACGGCGAGGCCTTCGGTGGCCTGCGCTTCTTTTGAGGCCGCGCCGGCACTGGACTGCTGGTGGTGGGTCACGGTCGCCTGGGCACGGACGGCGTTGAACCGGACAGTGTCCCCGGGCCGGACCAGCGCGGGACTTTCCCGGCCCAGGTCCCACATGGCTGCGTCCGTCCGGCCGATCAGTTGCCAGCCGCCAGGCGATTGCCGGGGGTAGACGGCGGAGTAGGCGCCGCCCAGCGCGACAGCTCCCGCGGGGACGGCGGTGCGCGGCGAGCGGCGGCGGGGCACCTCCAGGCTGGAATCCTGCCCGGTGAGGTAGGCGAAGCCCGGGGCAAAGCCGGCGAAAGCAGCCGTCCAGAGCTGGCCCGTGTGCGCTGCCACCACTCCCCCGCGGTCCAGGCCGGTGAGGGCTGCCACCTCGTCCAGGTCCTCGCCGTCGTACACCACGTCGATGGTGACCAGCGTGCTCTCTGTCTCCGCGGGTGCCTCGAGGTCCAGGCTGCGGACGTGCGCGGCCAGTGCCCTGGCGGTTTCCGGCGAATCCGCCGTGACCAGCACGGTTTCCGCGGCGGCAATGACGTCGATCTGGCCCGGCTGCGGATGCGCCGTGAGCTGTGCTTGGAGGCTGAGGACAGCGTCCAGGGACGGAAGCTCAATTAGGACGGCCCTGTCCCCGGCGGGGCGGATCCCGGTCAGGCCGGCGCGTGGGGGTGTTTGGGTCTCGTGCTGCTGCGCGGTCATGGCTAGGCGAAGCTCTGGATCTGGATACCTGCGTCCACCAGTGCGGCGCGGACGGCAGCGGCCATGGCCACGGAGCCGGGAGTGTCACCGTGCAGGCAGATGCTCTCGGCCTTGACGGGGACCAGGGATCCGTCGATGGCACGGACCACGCCGTCGGTGGCCAGGCGCAGGACGTGTTCGACGACGTCCGCCACTTCGTGCAGCACGGCGCCGGGTTCGCGGCGGGAGACCAGGGTGCCGTCGGGGTTGTAGGCCCGGTCGGCGAAGGCCTCGGCCACGGTCCGGAGGCCGGCCGCTTCGGCCTGGCGCTGGATTTCGGAGTTCGGGAGCACCATCAGGGGCAACGTCGGGTCCACGGCGAGGATGGCAGCGACCACTGCTCCGGCCTGCTTGGGGTGGTTCACGATGGTGTTGTAGAGGGCGCCATGGGGCTTGACGTAGCGGACAGCCGTTCCGGCGGCGAGGGCCACGGCCTGGACGGCGCCGATCTGGTAGACGATGTCAGCGGTCAGCTCTTCCGGGGTCATGTCCACGAAGCGGCGGCCGAATCCGGCCAGGTCCCGGTAGCCGGGGTGTGCGCCCACGGTGACGCCGGCCTTAACGGCGGCCTGGCAGGTGGCCAAGATGCCCACGGGGTCGCCCGCGTGGAATCCGCAGGCTACGTTGGCACTGGATACACTCTCGAAAATGGCGGCGTCATCGCCGAAGGACCAGTTCCCAAAGGACTCGCCGACGTCGCTGTTCAGGTCGATGCTGGGCATTGTGATCTCCGTCTCGGATTGGTGTCCTTCAAGAATGCACTAAAAATGCGGATTGTTCAACAATCTTGGGCACCTATTGACGCCCTTCCCCGCGATGCGCCATCATCTCCTGCCCCTTTTCCCCCAACGCGCCATCACAACCCGCAACTCTCCCGCCAACGCCCCATCACCGTCTGCAACTGTTCTGCTAACGCCCCTGCCGGGTATAGAGCGCCTCAGAATTTGCCCAGGGCATCGCGGAGCATCTGGTGGCCCTGTCTTTCGAACTCGAAATCGCCCACTTTGTAGGCCCACGCGGCCGTGGAAACGGCTTCGCGCAGCTGCATGATCTTCCAGAGCTGACTATTCCTGGGATCCGGGCCGTAGCCCGAGAAGAACGCCAACTCCAGCTGGGGATCTGTACGCCACTGCTGTACTGCCAGGCGACAGAAATCGCTGGCAGCCGGCCGGAAGTCAAACCTGCCAAAGTCGATGACCTTTACCTCGCTCCCGTCGACCAGCCAGTTGCGCGGCTGCCAGTCACCGTGGGAGGGGACAACATCGACCGGCTGCGGCTCATAGGTGCCCAGGATGGTCCGTGCTTCTTCTGCGGCCGAGGCATTGATGCGGTGGGGTTCTCCGAGCCACGCGAGGGCCCGGGCAGTGGCGGCCGGCTCATAGTCCGGGTCGCTGCGCACAGCCTGCTGGTGAAAGGCGCGAAGGAGGGCACCGGCTTGAACGTACGTCTCCGCGGCATATTCGGCGTCGGTACCTTCCACCAGGCAGCCTTCCAGATACTTATATACCAGGACGTTCGCAGGGCGGTCCGCGTACATGAGCGTTGGTGCACGGTTCTGCCGGGACAAGACTTGGACCCAGGATTCGTGGGCACTCATCTCACGCTGAATGTGATGGTTGGCAGGACCGCCGGCCTTGACGATGTATCTCCGGCGCCCGCTTACCACCTTGAGAACCGCAGTATCGATGAGGTCCCAGGAAAGATCACCCACCAGACGGACCCCGGGGAGCCAGGTTGCCACGAGCCCAGCCTGCCGCGTACTCAGGCGGTTGCCGTCCCAGGATGCCATTCCGGCAGACTACCCGGTCAGGGCCGCCCACATCCGGAAACGACCCGTGACGTTAATCCGGGGCGGTTCGCCGAGTCGTCTGTGGTGTCGGGTATGCCGGGTTTAAATGTGGGAGGCCCCGAACCGTGTGGTTCGGGGCCTCGACCAGTAATAGTTGTTCCGGCGGTGACCTACTCTCCCACACCCTCCCGGGTGCAGTACCATCGGCGCTGTGGGTCTTAGCTTCCGGGTTCGGAATGGGACCGGGCGTTTCCCCCACGCTATGACCGCCGTAACCCTTTCACCCGCTCCCCCGGGTGTCCGGGGGTGGGAAGATTTGTGGTTACAACATTGTGGTGTTGTTGTGTATTTTGTTGTGTTGGTTCCGTGCCGTGACCGCCCGTGTTGGGGGGTTGTTGGTTGGGAACCACATAGTGGACGCAAGCAGAATATGTATGTTTCTGTGTGGTGTAAGTTGTTGGCCTATTAGTACCGGTCAGCTTCACGAGTCGTTAGTCCTCGCTTCCACATCCGGCCTATCAACCCAGTGGTCTGGCTGGGGGCCTCTCACACATAAAGTGTATGGAAATCTCATCTTGAAGCGAGCTTCCCGCTTAGATGCTTTCAGCGGTTATCCCATCCGAACGTAGCTAATCAGCGGTGCACTT